>CALGLU010000001.1 GCA_937959275.1 uncultured Saprospiraceae bacterium
AGTGGACAGTATGCTAGTGGATAGTATGCTAGTGGATAGTATGCTAGTGGATAGTATGCTAGTGGACAGTATGCTAGTGGACAGTATGCTAGTGGACAGTATGCTAGTGGATAGTATGCTAGTGGATAGTATGCTAGTGGATAGTATGCTAGTGGATAGTATGCTAGTGGATAGTATGCTAGTGGACAGTATGCTAGTGGACAGTATGCTAGTGGACAGTATGCTAGTGGATAGTGATTAGTTAGCTAGCGGATAGGCTAGAGCGAAGGATAGAGTTAAGCCATTTTGATTTTCATTCTAATTTTGATTTTCATTTTCTTTTCTATTACTCTTTTCTAAAATCAATTCGATCTGCGGCTAGTGTTCCGATCTTAGATTCGAATACAGTGCCTCCTTTTTCATTGAGTATTGATAACTGTAATTGAGAGTCGTCAAATAGCCAAGTTCCTTTCACGGTTTGATGAGCATCAACAGGGGATAATTCTAGATAGTCACAGGTGCCATCTGCTTTCAAATCCATAAACATGCGGAATCGACTTGCTGGAAAAACCATTGAGTCACATTGACGAAAGACTTGTGTCTCATTGTCTGGGTCTTCTTCCATAGAGTGAGTCCAACAATTGATCAAAAGATCAGTATTTAATGATTCTAGCATCTCAGTATTTGATGAGCATGAAAAACTAATCAAAAGGATAAATATAAGCGTGGCTAATCTAGTCATAACTACTTCGATTTATTATGTTAACATCTAGAAGATGAGTCAAAGTATCTGTATCCCTATGCTTTTGCTTACAATTCTCGCTTATTCAATTGTTTGTGTGCATAATCCACTGCACGGGCTGTCAATGCCATGTAAGTGATTGATGGATTTTGAGTGCCCGAACTGGTCATACATGAGCCATCTGTCACAAAGACATTGTTAACTTCATGCATCTGATTCCACTTATTAAGGACACTCGTTTTGGGATCTTTTCCCATCCGAGCAGTTCCCATTTCGTGAATGCAGGCACCGACAGCTGTTTCATTATTATATGAACTGACGTTTTTACAGCCCGCAGCTTCTAGCATTTCTTCAGCACAGATGACACCATCTTTTCTAAGGCTTCTTTCGTTTTCTCTTAGCTGTGTATCAAAGGTGATGATCGGCATACCAAATGAATCTTTCTTATCGAAATTCAAAAACATCTTGTTGTCGTGATATGGTAATAATTCACCAAAGCAAGTCATCCTAACGGAATAGGGGCCTGGCTTCAAGATATCTTCCTTTAGTGCGGCGCCAGGAGCTAAATCGGAGAATCCTTTCATGCGTTGCGCGCCTCCTTGATAGCCATATCCTCTAACGAAGTCTTTCATTTTGGTTGACGCATCAATATTTCTAAAGCGAGCTATGTAAAATCCTGTAGGCTTCCTTCCTTTATAATACGTGTCTTCAAATCCTTCTAACTCTCCAGAAGCACCCATGCCATAATGATGATCCATCATGTTATGACCAAGTTCTCCACTGCTGTTACCCAGTCCGTCCGGAAATTCTTCTGACCGACTATTTAATAAGATAGCTGTAGAACCAACTGTGCTGGCATTACAAAAGATGATTTTCGCAAAGAACTCAAATTCCTCTCCAGTTTCTGTGTCTTTTACCCGAACACCACTTGCTTGTCGCGTTGCTTTATCAAATACAATTTCTTGTACGATACTGTTTGGCCGCATCCAGAGGTTACCTGTTTGTTCTGCGACAGGTAGCGTAGCAGATAAGCTGCTGAAATAGGCACCATAAGGGCAGCCTCTCACGCACCGAGCGCGGGTTTGGCATTGACCACGTGTACCTAGATGGACATCTGGTTTGTAGACGGATAGATTGGCCACACGCCCTGGGGTGATGACTCGTTTGGGAAATTTGCTACCTACGGACTCTCTTAAATGTGACTCGGCACAGTTGAGAGGGAAGGGTGGTAGGAAATTGCCATCTGGTATTTGTTTCAAGCCTTCTTTTTGACCTGTTACACCAACAAATGTTTCGACTTGTGTATACCAAGGTTCGATGTCTTTATATCGAATTGGCCAATCAACGGCTATGCCTTCTTTGGCATTCGCTGCAAAATCGATGTCACTCCATCGATAACACTGACGGCCCCACATAATGGACCTGCCACCAACATGGTGACCTCTAATCCAATCAAATCGAGTGCCATCAACTTCATCATAAGGGTATTCATCATCTTTGTTAAGCAGGTGTTTGTGATCTTCTGTTACCCACCAAGATAAGCGGTTTTGTTTAAAATAATGAGCAGCGATTTCTTCGGCTGACACCACATTATTGTTGGGTAAATCCCATGCGTCAAGATTCGCTGTTGGGTAGTCACCGTGTTTAATCATTCTACCTCGCTCGAGTACCAGGGTTTTATATCCTTTTTTGCACAATTCCATTGCTGCATAACCACCACTAATACCTGATCCGATAACAATCGCATCATACGTATCTTCTTCATTTTTATTTGTATTAAAATACATCATATCGTCCAAGCTTTTCCACCAGCTTCTTCAAGAGTAATACAGGCTTTGTATTCTCCCGGTACTGGCAGATAGTTTAATAATTTTGTTCCAACTTCTTCCGTATTCAAATAATACTGGATGATTCGGTTTTTGACTGTGTTATATGTTTTGGCAGTTGCAGAATCGGAAGAGTTTGCATAGGATCTGTCAATTGAAGTAATGACTTTAAGTCTCTCATCATCACTTAATGAAGAGATGGCTTTACCTCCGCTTTGTGCACTGACAGCATCCATCAAAACTTGTAATTGAGAAGCATCAGTTTTCTTTTGCTCATCAGTGAGTATGTTATTAAGAATCGTATCATAAATCTGAGGTACACCGACTGAAGTCGCTCCAGGGGTATCTGTTTCAGGTAGTAGCGTTTCAGCAAATGTTTGGATGTAGCTATATTGATCTTTTGATAAAAATGAAGGTTTATAATCGTCTAAATCTATAGAGACAGTATCGCTTTTACATCCATTAGATAAGAGACCTAATGCACTGCCTGACACGACAAAAGCACTGAGTTTTATAAGTTTTCTTCTTTTCATAAGCCTGATTTATAAAAGCAAAATAGTCATTATTACTGATTTAAATTTTACCAAGCTTACAATTTTATTGAAAGCCTTTATTTAACAGGTATCTGCTCTTAATTCAGTCTTTACATGAGTTTATTGAATTATGTATTTTTAAGTGTGACAGTCTGTTAAGAGTACAAATCTCAATGATTCTCTATAATTTTCAAGTTCTGTATATCTAAAGTTTGATTTTATGGAATCCGATTCAATTTATAAAACATCTTGTTGTGACAATTGTTGATTCATTAAACTATAATTTTGAATGTAGGTATACCGATTTATTATAATTTTGTGATATATTGATATAATAGAATATTATTTTAGAACCAAAACAAAACAATTATGCTGGGTACAATTATTTCATTATTGAGTGGAGCTTTAGGAGGCAATGTCGCCGGAGCTCTTATGAAGAACTTCTCAATGGGCACTTTATGGAATTCTGTTGTTGGGATTTTAGGAGGCGGATTAGGTGGAGGTATACTAAGTACTTTAGGTCTTGGTGCATTAGCTGGTGATGGCGGTATGGATATCGGTGGTATTCTTGGTATGGTCGGAAGTGGTGGTGTCGGTGGTGGTGCATTAATGGCTATAATCGGTGTGATTAAAAATGCGATGAACAAATAATTCCACGGCTACTATCGTAGAAGAGCTAATGTCACAATAGTTGATGTAGCTCATAATAACCAAATGAAATCCAATTGGCATTTCATTTGGTTTTTTTATCAGTATATGTGTTTTAATCCAGATACACATTCTATTTAACTGATAGAAATCTATATTTTATGCTTATTTATGTCGTTGTAAATCGGCTCCCACTTTTTAAGATATAAATGGTCATAAAGTGGCAGTGCGACTCATTTAGAAATTTATTGAGATAGCTATGGTATATAAACAGATTGCTGCTACTGATCCTATTCGAATTTGTTTTCTTGGTTGTGGAGAGATCACAAAAGATCATGCGGCTTATGCCAAAATAGCTGAGAATAACATACAGCTTTCCTTTGCAAGTCGATCATTAGAAAAGGCAACTCAATTTGTCGATCAATTCAAAGGAGTTAATGCTTATGCTAGCTACAAAGAGGCGATTGATAGTGAGCTCGAAGATGTTATCATGATCAATACGCCTCCTCACATTCATTTAGAATTAGCGAAACAAGCGATTCATGCTGGTAAACATGTCATCATTGAGAAACCTCCTTTCTTTGCTTCGAGTGATTTTGATGAAGTTGGGCCATTAGCTGATCATAAGGGACTACATTGTATGATCGCTGAAAACTATTTCTATAAACCATTACGATTACAGATTAAAAAACTCTTGGATCAAGAGTTAATTGGAGATCCATTGTTTATGAATATAAATGCTACAAAAAAGCAAATCTCAGCTGGTGATTGGCGAGATGATCCTAAGATTACTGGATTTGGCTCATTGTATGAAGGAGGGATTCATTGGGTGAACTTTATAAATAACCTCGGATTCGATCTCAAGAATGTGACTGGTTTTTTTCCAAATCAAAAGCAAAGCTTAGAAAGAAGTTCTCAAGTGACCGTCAAGACGACAAGTGGATTTATTATCAATCTACTCTATAGTTGGGAAGCCGATACTATTTTTCGCGGCTATCGCTTATCAAAAATATTTGGTAGGGAAGGATCGATCACATTTGAGACCAACGGCCTGTTTATCTTGGTGCGGGGTAAAAAGAAGAAGCTTATTTTTCCTGGTATTAAAGATATCGGTGGCTATCAAGGTATGTTTAATGACTTTATGAAATCACTCAGATCAGGTATTGCTCCCGAACTGAATTGGAAAATAGCGCAGAAGGATTTGCAAGTCATTGAAGAAGCGTATCAGAATCTTGATGCCTGAGTTGTTTTATACCTTACTTTTTTAACAACATGATTTTAGTTCATCTTTTGGCACAGAGCACGTTTTAATATCTACTTTTGCTCCATATTTTTTTTGGGTTTAAAATAGATAAACGTTAAACGACAATGACAAACGATAAAAGGTATATTCTTAGAGCGATTGAATTAGCTAGAAAAGGAATGAATGCAGATGAGGGAGGTCCGTTTGGCGCCGTCATCGTGAATGCTCATGGAGATATTATAGGTGAGGGCAATAACCAAGTGACCAGTTCGAATGATCCAACAGCTCATGCCGAAGTGGTGGCTATTAGAAATGCATGCAAAGCCATACAGGATTTTCAATTAGAGGGATGCACAATCTATACCTCCTGTGAGCCTTGCCCTATGTGTCTTGGCGCAATCTATTGGGCACGCCCTGCTAGAATCGTATTCGCTTGTAATCGAGTAGATGCAGCCGACATCGGATTTGATGATGATCACATTTATAAAGAAATCCCTTTGCCCGTAACAGAAAGAATCATTCCTACAGAACAGTTGTGTCGTGATGAAGCTACTGTCGTTTTTGAAGAATGGCAGGCTAAAATGGATAAGAAGGAGTATTGAATACCTGTCGGTGTGAACACTAACAAGGCCTTATAAAATTAAAAATTAAAAGCAAAATTAAAATCAAAATCAAAATCAAAAAGACCTGACTTACAACATTAGAAATGCCTTAGATAACTTAGTATTGGGCTTTAACTTAATTATCACTTATGCTCAATATGTGAATGTTATTGCATAGACTTCTTCAGCTCAGGATTTTGTTTTATCATCTTGATCTGATGAATGTGTCTTTCGGTATGATAAATATTGAAGTAAAGCCATTCCAGCCGTGTCATTTTGCCTGTAAGAGGGTGCGGGAATGAATCAAGAATATCATGCGTCCCTTTTGACTGTATGTCATCTAATAGCTTGTTTCTATTCTCTTCAATGGTCGTGAGAAATTCTTCAATCGTAGATGCTTGACCACGAGGTGTTACCGGTTTGGGATTAGGGTAAACCTTCTGGTGGTCATTGAATGCTGATTTAATAATGTGTACAGCAGCCGTAGGATCTCTATCCGTTTCAGTCGTCGGACCTTCCAATAAATTGACAACGACAGACTCTGTTATCGCTAAGTGCTCCAGTATGAACTGTATAGACCATTTACCTTCAGCAGGAGCTATTTGATATAGATGATTGTCAACTCCGGTCAGTGTGTCTCTTAAAAACTGGATGTTGTTTTTAGAGTCGGTAAGGTAAATGTCTTGCTTCATTTTAATAATTCTTTATGTCTAAAACAACTCGTCGTATGATCGTTGACCATCCCACAAGCTTGCATGAATGCATAGACAATTGTGCTCCCGACGAATTTAAATCCATCTTTCTTTAATTGCTTAGACATGACATCACTCACTGGTGTATTGGCAGGAACATCAGCCATCGTTTTAAATCTATTGATCGTTGGTTTGCCATCCACAAAGTTCCAGATATAGTCACTAAATGACCTGCCTTCGTCTTGCAAGCGAAGATATTCTTGAGCATTTACGATGAAGCCATTAACTTTCAATTTATTTCTAATGATGCCTGGATCACTTAATAAGCGGTCTCGTTTTTTTTGAGTGTAACGAGCTATTTTCGTCGGATCAAATCCATCGAATACTTTTCGATAATGCTCTCGTTTTTGAAGTACAGTAATCCAGCTAAGGCCAGCTTGAGCACCTTCCAAGCATAACATTTCGAATAGCATTTGGTCGTCATATACAGGGACTCCCCATTCGGTATCATGATACTCTTCGTAGATTTCTTTACCGATACACCATTCACATCTTTTCATTCTTAAATCGCATCTAGGTGGTGACCAAATCTATCCTTCTTTGTTTTTAAGTATTGGAGGTTTTCTTTTTTAGGTTTGATTTGCAATGGAATTCTGTCAACAATTTCTATCGATGATGATTCTAGAGCTGCTACTTTATCTGGATTGTTGGTTAGCAAGTTAATGCGTGATATTTTAAGATCTTCTAGGATCTGTACAGCGTCATCGTACTGACGAGAATCTATTGCGAAGCCCAAAATTTGATTGGCTTCAGCAGTATCAAATCCATCATCTTGTTTTTCGTAAGCATGTAGCTTATTGATGATGCCTATCCCTCGTCCTTCCTGTCTCAAGTAAATCAGCAAGCCCGTGTGCTCGGCAATATAGGCCATAGATTTATCTAGTTGCTCGCCACATTCACATCGATTAGAGCCAAATAGATCGCCGGTTAAACATTCGGAATGTATCCTCACGTTGACAACGGCATCAATTCTGGTTTTAGGATTAAACAGAGCCATGTGCGGCATACGGTCTTCAGCAGAATTAGAGTAAGCTATCATCTGAAATTCACCGAAATCTGTTGGGATCATTGCTTCTCCCTGTACCAGTAGCTTTTTAGGATTAGTGTGTTTTGTCATATTCGTATGCTTAACCTTTTGAACGAACAGAAGGTTTATATCACGCAAATTTACAGCTTATTGGTTTAAGTTTTCATTCAAAGTGCTTAAGTCCCTTGATAATAATCAAGATGAGCGTCATTTTACTTGTTTAGGCTATAAGAGAATTTGTACATTGCTTGCTGTCAAGTAGATAGTATTATGAAGCCTAACATCACGTTTATCCAAATGGGAGGGACAATCGACAAGACATACCCTAAGGCCACTGGAGGCTATGCGTTCGAGATTGGCGAAGCAGCGTTTCACTCAATTCTGCATGATTTGCAGCCCAGTTTTAGTTATGAGACAAAAATGATATGTCAAAAAGATAGTCAGGATATTACGATTGGAGACAGACAAGAACTGAAAGATTTTATATTCAAAAGTGATTGTTCTACATTTGTCATCACGCATGGCACGGATACCATGATTGAAACAGGACATTTCATTTCAGACTTATCCCAGAAAACAATTGTATTGACGGGATCTTTAAAACCCGCAGCATTTAAACAAAGCGATGCGCCGATTCAATTAGGATCGGCAATAGCAGCTTCTCAAGTGTTGTCTGCTGGTATTTATATTGCTATGAATGGGATTGTTAAATCAATAGACGATATTGGTAGAGATTTGTCGACTGGAAAATTTATATAATGGATTGGAAAAAAGAGATCAAAGACGCATACAATCGGATAGAGCCGCATGTGCATCAAACACCGGTTTTAACCTCGAGTTATATTAATTCCTTGACAGGTGCTGAAGTGTTTTTTAAATGTGAGAACTTTCAAAAAGGAGGATCGTATAAAATCAGGGGAGCCTTGAATGCCACCCTCATGTTGTCGGAAGCAGAAAGAGCTAAAGGGATTGCAACACATTCTTCTGGAAATTTTGCTCAGGCTGTATCCATATCAGCTAACATCACAGGGACAGAAGCTCACATTGTCATGCCTGAAAATGCGCCTGTTATTAAAAAACAAGCCACTCAAGATTATGGTTCTCAGGTTTACTTTTGTGAATCCACGCTAACTGCAAGAGAAGAAACACTTCATCAGGTTGTTGCTGACACGGGTGCTTCTCGATTACATCCGTCGAATGATATCCCAGTCATCATCGGACAAGGAACCTGTGCATATGAGTTGATCGAGCAGGTAGCTGACTTAGATTACATCATAGCACCAATCGGAGGAGGAGGAGTTGGTGCAGGGACAATCCTAACCACGACTTCTTATGCGGCTTCGATTCAGGTCGTGGGAGCCGAACCAGCCAACGCCGATGATGCGTATAGATCATTGGAGGCTGGAGAGATCCAAGCGTCACTCGCGCCAAATACAATCGCTGATGGCCTCCGCACCCAATTAGGTGACAATAATTTTCCAATCATTAAGGACGGCATTCATTCAATTATCCTCGTCACAGAAGAAGAGATTATTGCAGCCATGAAGCTTGTTTGGAATCGAATGAAAATTATAATCGAACCATCAAGTGCGACAACCCTTGCAGTCGTCCTCAAATCGAAAGATATGTTTAAACAAAAAAGGGTAGGGTTGATCATTACCGGTGGCAATGTAGATTTGACTAAATTACCATTCTAAAATCTAAAATTATGAGTTCACCTGCAGGTCATTATTCAGCAAGTGTAGTTAGTGGTTCGCTTGTGTTTACGTCTGGCGTGTTACCAATTGTAAATAGGGAGACGAAAGAAACGCCCAAAACCATTGAGGAGCAAGTCCAATTAGTCTTGTCAACGATTGAGAAAATCATAGGTGAGCATGGACTGAGTAGAACAGATATTATTAAGACAACAGCCTATATTTCAAATGGGGATAATTGGGGGACAGTCAATCAGGAATATGCTAAGTTTTTTGGTGAACATAAGCCAGCAAGGTCTATTATACCTGTCTCAGAATTGCATTTTGGTGCTCTGATTGAGGTGGAAGCAATTGCTCAACTACCATAATTACAAGCATATCTATTTTAATTCAGCTTAATAATATGTACTTTTGAGGCTGTTTTGAGAGTTTTTACGCATATGCATGCCTAAACCCTTTAATTTTGCCGACTATTTAACATTTTTTGGTTAGACATTTGTTCTATACCAATGTATACATTCTATGATAGATCTAAATATTCTTGCGGAAAGTCCAAATAACCCAGCATTTTACAGTGTATTGTTCACTGTACTATTTGCTTTTTTTCTGTCAAGTATAATTGCATTAACCTATGATTTAACAACGAGGACGACATATCGTAGAGCACATTTTCTACAATCTTTATCGTTAATATCAATGGTAGCCGCGATGGTTATGCAAGCGATTGGTGATAGTGTTGCGAGAGGATTAGGTATGATGGGAGCTTTAGCGATTATCCGATTTAGAACGAATCTGAATGATCCTCGGAATATGACCTTTATGTTTTCCTCGCTAGCTGTTGGGATTGCATGTGGAGCTTTTAGTTTTTCGATTGCGTTGACAGGAACACTCATTTTTTGTTTAGCAGCATTCGTACTTAAATGGTCGCCTTTAAGTGGGTCGAACGAATTAATTGGGGTATTGAGATTGCAATTTCCAGTTCATGCCGAATTAAGAAAGACAATTGAGTCAATCTTAAGGAAATATTGTAAAGATTTTGATTTGCAAGAAATGAGATTTTTACCACAGAAAACGGTGGAGACAATTAATGATGAGGGCGAGTTGGTCGCCGTTAATATTTCTAGAGAAGAAATGATCGAATTAAATTATTTAATACGTCTTAGACAAGATGCTTCTATTACAGAATTCACTAAAGAGACAAGAACGATAGAAGGTTTGTATGATGTGCGAGTAAAATTTGAGAAAGCGCCTAGGTCGCTTTAAATAGTCAATATGGCAAGATTTAATACTTTTTATCTAGTTGTTTTTGGTGTGGGTGTTGTCCTATGGTATATGACAACTGTATTCCAACACGAAGTAACTTCCTTTTATGGCATCGCACAGACCAAAGAAACAGAGGTTAGTCGCAACTATGAATTATATATTGATGAGATTTATGTAGCACCTGGGGAAAATGTAAAGAAGGGGCAGAAACTTTTTGACATCTCTCGTGTCAGATCAGAAGAGAAGCTTGTTGGAGAAGATTTTAGAATTGCTCGATTAAGAGCAGAAGAGCTGTCTTGGTCGCAAACAAAGAATAATGACATTAGAGCAATTGAATCAGAGCGAGAGATAAGAATTAATGACTTAAATAATAGAATCCTTGAATTAACAAATGAGTTATCAAGGAAAAAGAGTCTTCTTGAAGGATTGAGTTCAATTACTGTTGGTAGCTCAGATTTTAAACCCTTGGAAAATAGAATATCCGCCTTAAAAGAAGAAAAGCGATTGGTGATGAAATCATATGATGATCGTATAGCGGCGGTAAGTAGTGAACTTGACTCTAATAAAAATCCGTACACGTCTCAGATCGCTGGACTTAAAGCAGAGAAACGTTTTTATGACAATACAAAGGTCATTACTGAAGAAATACTGGCACCACTTGATGGAACAATTGGGGCACTCAATTGTAAAGTGGGTGAAAATGCACAATCGTTTAAAGCACTACTTACCATTTACGAACCTAATCCGAATTTGATTATTGGATATGTCCAAGAGGATTTAAAAATTAAGATTACTGAACAGGATTCCTTTTATATATACTCTCAAGATAGATCAACCTCGTATGTAGGTAGTGTAGTCCGTCAAGGTTCACGAGTTGTTGCTATTCCAGGTCGTTTCAATAAAGTGCCGGAGACAGTTATTTATGGGACCGAAATCAATATTGAAATTCCATCCGACAATGTCTTTATGCAAGGGCAAAAGGTCATTTTAGAATTAAGATCAAAATCAGAAATTAATGAATCCTCTACAGATACAGAGCAAGCTTCTAAGTTGTCGTATTAGAGAGATCGCTCTTTGTTGTAGTTTGATTTTCCTTTGTGTATTCAAGTTGAATGCACAAGAAGTCGTCAATACTTCAAGGTTTTTATCAGGTGTTTTTGATCAAATAACGGGTAATACTCAAGCTACAATACCAGTTTCCCATTCAGATGAGTCTTCTATACATTCATTTAAACCAGCGTATATCAAAGACGCAGAATTTCGAACGGAAACAAAGGATTTTGATTTAGGTGACCAAAGCTATAGAATTCGAGTATCTCCTTCGACCAAAGCAATTCGCTCTGCTGAGGAGCAACTCTATGAGGCGTATACACAAGAACCGCGAGATGAAGGGCAAACAATATTTTATTCGAGGTTAGAATCTGCTTATGAGTTTTGGATTGATCAATTTGTGGTAAATAGTCAAGCCACGCTGTATGAAGACTGGAAGGCAGTTTTGGAAGACAAGAAAAAGGTCACAGAAAAATTATTACTTGTCGATAACTTTGATCTGTCTGACTATTTCGAAGTTGATAATGAGATAAAAGAACTACATATAAAAATGATGAGTGCAGGCCAACGGTCGGAGTTGTATCAAAATCCATTTACTGCTTCCGAAGTTTCTTATGAATTTGATGACATGATAAGCATCGACGATATAAAATCATTCGTTACGAGTTTTAATCCTGCGTCTATTGAGAATACACTAAAGGAAGAAGAATATCTATATGATCAAATCATGTTAGAAAAAGAGTTAGACTTAGAAATTGCAGAAAGTAGACAGATTCTAAAATTTGCAGAAATAAGCTATAGTGGTCCCCATAATGATCCTTTCAGAGAAAAAGTAAGTTTTGGCGTTGGTTTAAGATTGCCTTGGGATGGAGACAGTCGATTGAAAATTCATGAATTGCAATACAAACTAGACAATATAAATTTCGATAAGACAATTCAAATTAGAGAACTGTTTGTGGCTGCAAGCGAAGAAAAATATAAGTTACTTCATCAAATACGTGTTCATGAAGAATTGGTAAAACTTAGAGAAGAACAAGCAGCAAAATCAGAGGAGTTTATACAAACAATTGCTCTTACAGAAGGCTTTAATCCCTTACATGCCTTAGAGATAAAAGAACAGTCCATTAAAGCTAAACTTGAATTAATTGACTCTTTAGAAGATATTTATAGGTCTTACATTTCGTTTTTGAAAAGGAGTGAGCTCCTCTACCATTCACCTTATCGTAATTACTTGATTTAATGATATGTAGGCCAAGTATGATGCTTAGCTTAAGCTTGCAAATAGAAAAAAACAATGCCAATTCTGACATTGTTTTACACATGATTTTTTAAAGATGAGAGGCTTGATTTTTAATCACAGAAGATGATCTTCTTTCATTTGTCATCTCTTTCTCTTTTTAGTATTTCTATCTCTGCTTTTAATTCCTTTATGGCATTAATTAGGATAAAGTCAAACGCACTCGGGTCAACGGCTAAATAGGTTTCGTTGTCAGCACCTACATATTCACTCACCATAAAGGGTGCGATTTTTTGTAGTTCTTGGGCAATGACCCCGACATATTCTTTGTCTGTGGGTAAGTTGTCTCTTCCGTTGTAATGATAAAAAACAGGATTTACAGCATCAATAGCTTTTAAGCCTAGATCAAATGACTTGATGTCTTTTTTAAGTCTACGGTCCGAACTGTTAGACCAAGACCCACCACCAGGTTTTCCAGCAGTCCCATCAACGTGCAATAGGTAACTCGGTGTAGTGGTGCCGATCCCTACAGAACCCGCTATTGCTTGTAAGACAATATCGTTACTACCGTCAGCCGTTAAGAAAAGATCTGCATTGAGTGCATCAATATCGACAGCACCTCCCGTCGTACGAAATTCAATACTTTTTGATTCCGCTTCATTGGTCAAGCGCATTTTTGCACCTGTCACAGTCATACCTCCCGTTTCTTCGACATTAAGTACTTTTACATTTTGGGAATTAAATATCTCAAACTCACCAGCTTCACCACCATTTTCATCTAAATCAAACCGGATGTTGTCATTTGAAATAAAGATGAGATCTGCACTAATTTCAGAAATGGATCTGATTACACCATCGTCTACTCCAGCTCCATTATTAAAATAGTCTTCGCCATCTAAGTCTAGACCAAGGGACTGGGTTCTACCATTAACGGTTAGTTTGTGCGTTGGGTCAGCTGTGCCAATGCCTATTCGATCTGTTAAGTTTTCATAGTACAGACCGATACCATCAATATATATTGCCAGTATTTGCATTTCCAAGCAAGGTTATATTACCACCGAATTCGTTTAATCTGAGTGTATTCAATCCAAAGTCAAATCTTGATTGAATCCCATCTCTATCAAGTGAGAGATATTGTCCCATAGGATCACCACACCAGATGTAACCTCCGGTTTGTTGTGATGTATTGTTATCCCCTTGATTCACTTCTAGTCCTTGTGCCGATGACGGATTGGAGAATAATAGAAAGATAGATGCAATACACATACATTTTACTATAGCAAATAGTTGTAAGCCTGAAGTTCGATTAAAACAAAAGTTTTTGATGTTGATAAATACGCTTAACATTATTTTTTTTGTGTTCATAATACCTAATTAGTTTTTTGGTTAATAATTTTCAGAATCAGTTATGTATAGAATAGCCTAAATCAAAATCTAGCTATTTGACTTAATTGATGGATATTCTCAACACTTGTAAAGCTCTTTGTTGACAATTTGAATTTTTGGTAGGAATTGAAATTTCTTAGGTAATTCTTGAAAACGTGTAGGGTTTATGGAGGTTTCTTAGATATCAGATAATGTCATTGCAAGAAATCAGTTCTAGTTTGTGCTACGTTATCGTCAGTTTGAACAGCTATTTGATATATGAATTAGCTCTCATTCATTTCCTAAAGAACATATAGACAAACGACATATTAAATGTCTGCTAATACATAACTGGATGACTTAAAGGGGCCCATAGAGGATATTTATTTATTCCCTATAGGGATACCTGAATCTTAACTCGTCATCTCCCCAAATTGGCAGGTTTAGGCTTGCCAATATTGATAACCGAATTTTACATTACGAAGTGACCTGGGAATGAATAGTGAATGAGAAGACTAAGGTAGAAATCTTAAAATATCATTCCTAGAGCTCTTCAATAACCAAAATCAATATGTATACGTTAAAGTTGTACACACAGTTTTTAGTTTTTACATCTATTTGTTTATTGAGTTTCTCCACTTCCATGGCTGGACAAAATTGCGGGGCATTGGTTTGCAACAATTCTGTGCAAATTAGTCTCGGAGTCGAATGTGAGGTGGTCTTAGAGCCAGATATGGTTTTAGAAGCACCGAATGGTACTTATGAATATGAGATCTCAATTTATGATACCGATGGCGAATTTATTGGTAATGCTGTCACTGGAGATCAGGTAAATACGACCTTACAATACAAGGTCAAGAGTTCATGCGATGGCAATACATGCTGGGGTAACATTGATCTCGAAGCCAATGTATTACCTGTACTTGAATCTCCCTGCCAGTTTATAGCTGGCAATGAAATCAACACAACGGTGGAGTTATCATCATCCAATCCTTCTGAAACAGTCAGTCTGATTGCGTCGGATGATTGTCAAAAGGTAATCAACTTGATGGGAATTTCTAATCTCAAGTATAACTCGGGAACACCAGGTAATCCTGTTTGGTCGCTCTCTGACATTCAAGTTGAGGTATTTAATTCTGCAGGATCGCTCATATATTCTGAGGTCTATCTGCCAGGCGCGTTTAGTGATATTGTGTTGCTGTCCACCATTGGCGCTTACACGATTGAAGTCAGTTCAATTGTGAATCAATCTGTAGGAGATGTCACCATTCATGCATCAGTTCCTAACTGTAATGTTGGCTGTGTGAGTTGGTGTGGAGGTAGTTATCCAGAAATATTTTTAACTCCTGAACAAGCAGTTGAGATCATTGATAATAGCTGTGGAGCTTCTTTAGTGAGTGACATTAAAATCCAGCAGGAGAGTGTTGGCGATATGTGCGATGATATTGGTGTGCTTCATGTGATCACCTACTCTGCAAATATCACCATGCACGGCAAAACTCAAAAAGCTATTCTCTTGACTCAAGCATATAGAGAAGAGAAAATAGATCTGAGTCCAGGTGGTATTGTGAGTATTCACTTTCCAGATCCTACGACTATAGATTGTAGTACGGATGGTATTGATCCCACTCTTGAAGAAGGCTCTCCAGAATACTTACATGCAGTGACTGGAGATGTCAAGCAGGCTTATCCGACTTATATTGATAGTCATACATTGATACCTGATACAAATATAATTGATCGGATTATTCATATAGAAGATATTGTAGGCTACAGAGATACAATGATATCACAGCCTATTGATTTGGATGGAGATGGTGTGAATGAAGATGTGTGGGTTATCGTAACTATCGTAGATAAAGAGTTGCGAGATTCTATTGCATTTGATACGATAGTTGGACCAGGCTTCACGAATCCTCATATCCCAATTAAGCCAGGACAGATCTTTTGTAACATTCTGACATCATACTCAGATATTGAATTTTCGGCCTGTGCTGGAGGTAAAAAGATAATCAGAAGCTGGTCGATGATTGACTGGTGTAATTCTGCTATCCAATTGAATGGTACTCAGCAAATAGAGATAACAGATCAAACAGCGCCATTGGTTGAGTCCTTGGACGATGTGATTGTATCTATAGATCCATGGCAATGTAGTGCGACGTATAAGTTTCCAGATGTTGTATATACTGATGACTGTTCATCCAATGTCGAAGTCGAATGGAGAACCTCTGATGGAAATGTAGCGGATGGATATGTCTATAATCTATGGCAAAATCAAGGGCCAATTCAAGTGAGAGCACTCGTAACTGACGAATGTAGTAATACAACTGAAGAGACGTTCTCCATAGTTGTTGTTGATAATATTCCTCCAGTCATGGTCTGTCAAGGTTCTATGCAAACTACACTTACTTACAGTGATTCAAATTCAAATTCGGGAATAGCACAAATATACGCTGAGAGTTTCAACGCAGGTAGTCATGATTCTGGCTGTGGTGATGTGACATTTAAGGTCGCAAGAATGAATGGTTGTTGTGGAGAAGAATGTAGTGAAGGCGAAACGATCTGTCTAAGACGTGATAAGTTTGGGGACTGTATCGAAGAAGGTATCAAGCCTGTAGAAGATGAATATGGAGACTTTGTTAAGTTCTGTTGTCAGGATGCTGGACAGATTGTGCAGGTGATCCTAGTTGGTACAGATAAGCAAGGCAATCAGAATCAGTGTATGATTGATGTCTTTGTATCTGATAAATCAGCACCGAGTTTAGTCTGTGAGACAGTTGAGATATCTTGTTCGGATAATCCTGATGATGTTCCATTACCACAAGTCTTAGGCGTAGCATGTGACAGAGAATATGGTTTTGAGTTAGCGTCTGTTACAGATGAGACAGGCAACTGTGGGAATCAAAAAATTATCAAAGAATGGTTTATTGATGCTGATGGAAGTGGAGACTTAACACCAGGTGATTCATACTGTGAGCAAATCATTACGATTAGTGATTCAGAGACCTTTGATCCCTATACGATTAAATGGCCAAAACACTTAAATGGACAAACAGAGCAAGGTTTTAATATCGAGTGTGATGATGACGAGGCAAAGATTTTTCTAAACCATCCTGTCTATATGGGAGACGCGCTTGATTGTGTTCCAGACTTTGATGTAGACGAGTTAAAGCCAGTATGGTGTGGTTCTGATTGTGGACTAGTTGGTTATAGTCTTGACCAGGAAACCATTAGTAGTTCTGACGCTTGTTTGACAATCATCAATCGATGGTCTGTTGTCGACTGGTGTACGTATAATCCTAACAACGATAGTAGTGATGGCGATGAGTCAAACAACACAGATATATTGACGGCAATGGAAGACTGGGCACAAGGTGTTTGTACAACTTGTCCAGAAAGTGCCATCTATCATGATCCTGTCTATTTTAGTTATACTCAAGTAAGGATTGATGGCTTTTACACCTTTAATCAAATTGTGAAAATAATAGATGAGACTCAACCAGAAATTCTAGTCGATGCGACTGTTGAAATTAATACGATTGGCGGATCAGTTTCAAAAGATGATGATACACCATGTGTCGGTACTGGCTATGTGACTGCAGAAGCGAAGGATTATTGCGGATCGGATCAGACGAGCAGTGATGATCTAGCGTGGACGATCTCATTTTATACAGATGGACAATTGGTTAACAGATTGTATGAGTCAGGACCATCGGTTACCGTGGAGACGAGTCCTGGGAGTCTGGGAGAGGATCACAATATAGTTTGGAGTGTTAAGGATGGCTGTGGCAATGAGTCGACTGCCAATACTCAGTTGAGTTTTGTAGATGACAAAGCACCAACACCATTGTGTATTGCTGGCTTAACAACAGCATTTATGGCTACAGATGGTTCTGTATCTATTTGGGCAAAAGACTTTGATCTAGGTAGTTTTGATAATTGTACATCTACTGATGAATTAGTTTATACAGTTGTTAGAGAAGGGGAGCAGCCGATTGGATTTGGAGACGCTGGATTCTTAGATCAAGCTTTAATGACCTTCTCGTGTTCAAATATGGAATCTTTTATTGAATTGAATTTATATGTATGGGATGCAAATGGTAATGCAGATTACTGTACAGTTGGTTTATTGATATCAGATAGTGGTGAACATTGTCCTGAAAATGAAGGGCAGGATTGTATTGATGAAAGTCTGATCGATCTTGAAGCAGAGTGTAATAGTATTGATGACCCTGTTTGTGGTTGTAATCTTGTGAGCTATTCGAATGTATGTGAAGCATTGAAACATGGTGTTTTATCGTATACTGCAGGACCTTGTGAAACGGGGTCAAGCATAGCAGTGGGAGGCTCAGTTTACACTGTAGATGGTCAGATTATAGACAATACTCTTGTAACGATTAATGCGGCTCTTCCAGAGTATCCACAAGCGATGACGAATGGGACAAACGGAGATTATATGTTTGATAATAATCCGATTGGCTTTAATTATAATATCAGAGCGGCTAAGGATGATAAGTATATAAATGGGATTAGTACGCTAGATCTTGTATTAATTCAGAAACATATTTTGGGTCTTGCCTATTTAAATAGTCCATTCAAAGTCATTGCGGCAGATGTCAATAATAGCCAAAGTGTTGCAGCAAGTGACTTGGTTATGCTTCAGCAACTCATACTCGGTTACATCCCGAATGATGTTATTGTAAGTGATAGCTGGAAATTTGTAGCAGCAGATCAGGGTTTTGCAGATGTATTACATCCGTGGCCTTATATAGAAGAAGCTAATCTTGTGAATGTTAATTCTCCAATGATGAGCGCAGATTTTGTTGGGATTAAATTAGGTGATGTGAGTGGAGATGTGGTTGCGAATACTAGAGACGCGGAATCAGAATCTAGATCAACTACTGACTATGTCTTTAGAACTGATGAGCAAGTGGTGAGGCGGGGAGATGAGGTTTCGGTTGACTTACTAGGGACGCAGGCGAAGGATGTATTTGGGATGCAATTTAGCCTGAGCCATAAAGGCTTAGTTTTGAGATCAATTCAATCGGACCATATTGAATTTGGTGAAGACAACTATAATGTTCATTCTGATATGACTCATGTGAGTTGGGCGAATGCTTATGGGGATGAAGTGGGAGAAGGAGATGAACTTTTGACATTAGTTTTTCAGGCAGCAGAAGACTTGCAGTTATCGGAGGTGCTTAAGCTTGCGAAGGAAGGTGTGAAGGCTGAACTTTATGTTGGAGATGATTTAGCTGTTGCGAATTTATCTATTCGAATAGAGGATGAAGGAAGCGATTTTGCTTTATTAGGGAGCTATCCTAATCCCATGACGACGATGTCAAAGATTCGGTTCCAATCTCCTCGCACAGGTGAATTTACATTATCTATTTTCGATGCAGCAGGTCGTATAGTCACAGCAGAAAACAAGAAGATGACTAAAGGGTTGAATGAAGTCTTGTTAGAGCGGTCGACAGTTGCAGAACGTGGTATTTATTATTTTCAAATAAAGGCTGATGAGTTTGAAGAAACAAGCTCGATCATCGTTATTGATTAATTGGAGTCATTGTTTAAATGAATAAAGGATAGACATTAATTTAGTTGACGTTTGTATAGAGGGTGAATTCATGGATTGGATTTACCCTTTTTTATTTAACTGATGTCAATTTGTTGTCCCCTTATTTTGAACCTTTAGTGCAAGTTTTAGATCTGGATTTAATCAGACACGTTAAAAGCAGGTTTGCTTAATTAGTAGCTTTATCACTGTAATCAATTGCTTCAATCTTGAAGAACTTCAACAGGATCTTTTTTGAAGGCTTTGGCTAATGTTTCTTTGTTTTCGGCAATGCCTTTTAGTAAAAATTTATGGTACTTCGTTGGGAATAAACGCGTGATGATATCCATCCATTTAGCGTCTTTGCCAATGAGAAGTTTTGGGCTTTGATTTTCAATGGCGGTAATGATTTGAGTGGCAGCTTGAGCAGCAGTTGTTGGTGCAAGCTCTTCAAATGTTTTGCTGGTCTCTTCTATTTCTTCTTTCGTCAGAGTCGATTTTGAAAAATCAATGTTTTCGACAATTCCCGTTTTGATCCCACCTGGATGTATGCAGCAGACTTTTACATGGGTCGTGCCTTCTACTTCCAATTCTAGGCGTAAGGTTTCTGTGAATCCTCGAACAGCAAATTTAGCTGTACAGTACGGGCCTTGTGTAGGATATCCAAATAATCCAAACACGCTTGATGTATTCATCAATACAGCTTCTGGTCTTCTTTTGAGGTGAGGCAAAAAGGCTTTTGATCCATAGATTACGCCCCACATATTAACACCCATTAGTTTTTCAAAATCCTCATAGCTAGTATATTCTATGCTTTTGGCTGGTAGAGTATATCCGGCGTTATTGATAACTATATCAACTTGACCAAAATGGTCGACAACCTCATTGGCAAAATCTTCAACTGCAGATCGATCAGACACATCAAAATGCCTTGCTAGAACTTTGGCTCCCATCTTTTTTACTGTATCGGCAGTATCCAGCAGAGTACTTTCATTCCAATCATTGATTGCAATCAGTGCACCTCTGTCTGCTAATTGGTAAGCTAGTTCTCTACCCATTCCAGAGCCAGCCCCCGTGATGACGGCAACTTTGTTTTTAAAGTTTTTCATATGATGTATTCAATGCAATAATTTACAATATAATCTTATTCAACAAATCTTGATCCCTCTAAATTTAGGCTTTCTTAATTTAAATCAGGAATTTTCTTTGGCTTTGTGTGTATAACTAAATGACTAAGCTTTCAAGGTACCCATCGGTAGTCTATGAGTCGTTATAATTGGCCGTAGCCTTTGTGTGTATAATAAATTGCAATTTTCAAATGATTACAATTACTTTCTTTGGTCAGTAATGGCTAATTAGCCCAAAGGGCTTCACTCAATAGGCAGGGACATCGTCCCTGTGAAAATATTATATTCGGTTTAGTCCTGAAGGGACGTCATCAATAAAAGTGAATTTTTTTGACCGAAAAATATAAATGAGATTCAATGATGTCGTCTTTTCAGGACTTATTCTTGGTATTAATTCACCATGGACGGTGTCCATGGCTATTTGATGTAAGCCCTTTAGGCTATTCACAAGGTGCAATTTGTTACACACACGTAGCCTTTCAAATTATAGTGTAGGCGTATTATTTTGTAAATTATATTAAATAGAAAAGTAAAATAAATAGAATGTAGGATTTGCAATAGACGACAAAATGTAATATATTTGTGACAAATGACGCATATGTATAATCCGCTTCAAGAAGATCCAATCCTAGCTAAAGAAGCTGCTATTAGCTATAAGACATCTCCACAGCGCTATTCGCAGCTTGTTGCGATTATAGGTGGCACCAAAGCTCTCAAAAAGGACATTTCGAATGAGATGGACCTCATTAATATCACGCGTGTAGGCCTTCCCAAGAAATCTCTTGACACCTTAGCCAAGAAGTTAGGTGTTTCGATGGAGCGAATGAGTTCATTATTGCATATTTCACATCGGACATTACAGCGCAAGTTACCTACAGATCACTTAAGTGTACATGTGTCAGAGCAAATCTTATCGATAGCTGAGGTCATCCGCAAAGGCATTGAGGTCTTAGGGGACCAAGATCGATTGGAGATTTGGTTACATTCTGAGTTAAGTGCTATCGATCACAAGAAGCCTATAGACTTGATGGATACGACATTTGGTACACGGCTGCTCATCAGGATGCTTGGTCGTATTGAGCATGGCGTTTACTAATATGATTGTTTATAGAATTGCAAAAGAGATCTATCTCAATGACATATCTGGAACGGGAGCAAAATTATATGGTGGAAGATGGAATAAGGAAGGACTCGCTCTACTGTACACCTCTCAAACCCTTTCTCTTGCTGTCTTAGAACTATTAGCCAATCAAGTCAGACGATTAGTTGATGACACCTATGGTTATATAGCAATTGAAATTCCTGATAGTTATCCACCAGTCATCTTAGATGAATCGGATTTGCCACCAGATTGGAGGCAGAATCAGTATTCAGAGTTTACAATCAATACAGGCTCTACTTGGATAAACTCTCAGGAGTCTGTTGCAATGGCTGTACCTTCTGCTGTTTTGTCTCAGGAGAATAACATTTTAATTAACCCTTCACACCCTTCTTTTAAAAAGGTGAAAATCCTGAGTAAAGGCAAACTGAATTTGGACGGAAGAATAGCAGTTGCCTCTACATGATAAGGATCGAGAAATACTCCCCGTTGGGGCTAGTCGTTTGTCGTTAGATCTAGAAATCCTAATGGTACTTGCTATTATTACAGAAAGTGATAAAATCATAAAGCCCTATTAGTCGTAACCAATAGGGCTTTAAGTACAGAGATTTTAAAGGGATTTTTAAATCCTCACATTTTTATTCTTAATTACCAAAATCAGCACAAGGAGCAATGAACGCTTCAAATGGAGATCCTGGCATGATTTCAAAACCATCCTGAAGTTCAACAAATTGACCTCCAGAAAATCGTGTTGTTGAAGAAGGCATGTTTACAGTCCCCTTTGACATCAAACCAATGTTGGCATCATGCAATAAAGGTGGTACTGGATTCATATCTAACTGTAACATATCCAAACAGCAGAAGTATGCACCTACTTCAACGCCATAAATATTGACATCTCCACAAACACATGGGTCTGTTAAAAATTCATTCTCCATTTCAAATATGGTACCAGTACCGATGTATGAACAAGGATCGAATGTATTTGGATCATAGACCACAGGATGAATCGTAAACCATCCAGGTACATCAACAACAAACACAGAGCTAGTACCGCATTCGATGACATCGTAAGTATCGCCTATTGTCATCACGTATGTGAGCACATATCCAGGAGGAATAACTTGATTACCGACTGGCATGGCATCTAAAGAAACTGTGCTACCCATATCATCAATACATCCTGTCGATGAAGGAGGATATACCATCGTACCAGCATCTGCTGTCGCATCACAAAAACAAACCATGATTTCTTCAGGATCTTCATCATCACCACCATCTGTTTCTGTCGGATCATTGTCCGATGATAAATCATCAGCTTCAGAGTTATTGCCAGGCGTACTGTCAATATCGTCACCGTTATCTGTAGCTATCTCTGCATTATTGATTAAAGAACCACCAGCAAACGCTGCATCAATCGTTAATACGATATCTACAGTCACTGGTGCGCCTCCGGCAGTTGGACCTGCTAGAATGTTGGTGACCGTTCCCGAAGGACCACCTGCCCAGCCATTTGTGTCAGCTGTACTTAAGGTCATTCCTGTTGGGATGTAATCAGCTACAGTAATAAAACCTGCATCAAGTGTTCCTTGGTTAAAAATAGTAATTGTATAGCTAACATCGTCGCCAGGTTCATATGGTCCAGGCGATGTTTCTTCTTTAATTAAAGCTAAATCATAGACTGTATCTACTGTGATTAAAGCAGGATCTTCATCATCACCACCATCAATCTCATCAACTGAATTGTCATCTGTCAAATCAGTCAAACTTGTATCAACTAAGACGTCTGGATCACTATCCGCGTCATCACCATCATCTGCTGTAATTTGAGCAAAATTGATAATGTCACCTCCAGCAAACGTTGGATCAATTGTCATGACCACATCTGTATCGACACACATATCAACTGGAATCGAAGGTATCGTATTCGTAATCGGTCCTGAAACAGGACCAGCCCAACCATTAGCATCAGCTGTACTTAATGTTAATCCAGTTGGTATATTATCCGTGATTTCAATATTAGCAGCATCAAGCGTTCCTTGATTACAAACGGTGACTGTGAATGTTACATCCTCACTGGGTAAAAATGGTGAAGCAGACGATAGGACTTTTATTAATGCTAAATCATATACTTGTGCTACAGTAATCTCTTCAGGATCTTCATCATCACCACCATCCGTTTCGTCTAGATCGTTATCATCAGTAAGATCATCCGTTGAAGACATATCACCAGTTGTACTGTCTACGTCATCACCATCATCAGCAGTAATTTCTGCATTGTTGATAAGTGAAGTCCCCATAAAATCATTGTCAATTGTTAAAACTATTGCAATGATTTCACAATCAGTTGGTGCTAAAGTCGGTATTGTATTAGTAACAGGTCCAACCGCTGGTCCAGCCCAACCATTCGCATCAGCAGTGCTTAAAGTCATACCTGCTGGAATATAATCGGACACTTCAATATTGTTAGCAGTAACATTACCTTGATTACAAACTTCAATATCATATGCCACATCATCACCAGGACTATATGGTCCTGCAGACGTTTCTGTTTTGATTAATGCTAAATCATATACTGAACATGTCGATGCAAAAATGAAATGTTGCGAAGGATCATCAGGAGCTATACCTAAAGCTTGCGATTTAAATGAAATTGACTCGATAGATTCCTTAACGATAAAATATGCAGATCCTGCTTCATTATCTGGTAAGTCTGGTTGGTAAGTAGTCTGTGTCACACCGCTTCCTTGTTCACCTACAAGAGTCCCTGTTACTGGGTCCCATGTTGGAGGAGTATTAATACCATCTGAATTATCACCATCGAAAGAGGCTTCGAACCAAGTTGCAATGACTGAAATTGGAACGGCAGCTCCACCCGGATACGTCGCGCACACCGTGACTTGATCTTGCTCTACATCAGCGATGATAAAGGCAAATTCATTTGCAGGAGTTGGTGAATCAAAGACTAACGATGTCGTTACTGTATTGGTGATTGGATCACCTGCTAGACCAAAATAACCAGCAACTTCGACTTCAATGTTTTGGGCAGCATCTGCCTGACCGAAGATCGTCTCAAATCCAGCGCCATTATTATCAATGACTTGGGCTGGTCCAGGTACGCTTGTATCTCCCAGATCATAGTCTCCTGTAATTGAATAACTAAAATCTGGCATCCCAGCACAATCTCCTGACACTGCACCAAACACGCCTGTTCCTGTTAATCCATCAGGACCTACAGGGGTAAACGTAGCAAATTCAGAATTTGGAGCTAGTTGAGCTTGTGAAAGTGATAAACAAAAACAAGAGATGAAAAGAACATGGAATATGTTCTTTAAAGGTTTATAAATCTCATTAAGAGACTTATGTTCAAGTATGCATTTATTCATAAAAAAATTGTTTTAACTATTTAAAATCCAGAGCAAACTACAGATAAGGGTATATCCATTGAAACAACGTTATCTGCATTAATTTCAGATAATTCTTGCTAACATATATTTCAAAAATAATAATCTATGATTCTAGTGATCAGCGAACGGATAGGAGGGTTTTTATCAAATTTGGCTCCTAATATACTTTTAAGGTACCGCAATATTTAAATATTAATTGAGATTTAAAGGCTTATTACTGTTAAATTAAAAAGATTTAACATTTGATACCGCTGAAATAATTGAGTTCGTATACTATTTTATGATATATGTTAACTATTGATTAGCGGGTATTAGCATTTAAAATGAGCAGTACACCATTGTGATATCCTGAAACGAGCAGCACGTTTAGGATAGGTAAGTTGCATTTTCTGTAAAGTTAGAGATGAGGAAGGTATTTTTCCGGAGCATTTTCAAAACTTACCTTACAACCATCACAGCAAAAATAAACTGATTCCTCTTTGTACTTAAGAATGTGTTTTGCTGTACTTTTTTGAATCGGAATATTACATACAGGATTCAAATAAAAATCATCATTCGTTATTTCTAGCTTGCTTTGTGTATTTTCTTTAGTTTGCTCAGCTCTAAGATCTTCAACGATCTCTGCAAGTATACTAATCGCAACTTCTTCGGGTAACTTGGCCCCAATATCTTTTCCAGCAGGTGATTTAATTCCTTTCAGTTGATCAAATGTGATGCCCTTAGCACGTAAATCTTTATAAATTGAATTGGCTTTCTTGCGGCTCGCTACAAATGACAGATAATTAGGTGCAGATTGAATAGCCGCATAAAGAGCATCCACGTCGCCTTCTCCTTGAGTACAAACCACAACATATGAATTCTCATCTAGCTGATGATCAAATGAATCTATGTGTATGAGTGTATCAACATCGGGAAAGACTGTTTTATCTGGGGCATGATTCACACAAGTTACTGTATATGACATTGCCTTGGCAAGTTTGGCTAATGCCATAGCAATATGTGAAATACCAAATACTAAAAGATGAGGCCGAGGTAGCACAGGTTCTATATAAATGTCTACTTCTCCTCCGCTTTGACAAGTCATCGTATAAATTTTAGATTGTGAATTCGTATTTGGCTGAGCATTCGGGCTTATGGACACTAGTCTAGGTTTGCCTTCTTGGATGGATAATAAGGCTTCTTTCAGGACGATACCTCTAGTGCATCCACCGCCGATCCAGCCATGTATTTTACCATCAGCTGTGATTATTGCCTTATCTCCTGGTTTGCCAGACGAGGGTATTTTACGTCTTACTATAATAGCAGTTGCATATGCTTTTTTGCCAGCATTCAAATCGGTAGCGACTTTGAGAAAATCATTATGCATCTAAGAGTATGTTTTCTAATTGTAATAGACTTTCAAAATTATGAGCAGATCCAAAGTGATGTAACGAAGGAAGTGCAGTTTTCATGCCCATTTGAATCGGTTCATAGCCTTGCATACCTTTGAGTGGATTCAACCAGATCAGCTTTTTGGACCTTAGCTTTAATTTTTGAATAGCCTCATCTAAGACTTCAGGTTTACCTGTATCCAAACCATCACTCAATACGATTGTCAATGTATTTCCATTTAAATATCGTTTTGCATAATTGTCATTAAAGTCTTGAAGACATTCACCAATTTTTGTTCCGCTTGACCAATGCTTTGCGTTTTGAGAAACTTGTGCTAGGCAGGCGCCGATATTCTTATCGTTTAAAAAATCGGTAATCCGCATAATGGATGTACTAAATGTAAACGCCTCAATTTGCTTGAAGTGATGCTTGAGTGTCCATAAAAACTTTAGGAGGTAAAAGGAATATTTATCCATCGATCCACTGACATCTAACAATATAAGAAGTCGATACTTGTCTTTCTTTTGCTTAAGCTTCTGGAGATCTATCATAACACCTCCATTTTGTAAATTCTTTCGAATGGATTGACCAATATCGATTTGTCCTTGCTTTGCTTTCTTTCGTCTTCTCTTAATCCTCAGACTCATCTCAGAGATCATTTTCTCTGATAACTCTTCTAGTTGTTTTTCTTGAATCATATTAAGCTTAGAGAAGTCTGTACGCTTTAAAGTTTCTTTACTGTTTGATCCTGTCGTTGTTTTTGATTCGACTGTGTCCTCTGATGAATCAGTGCTGCCAACGCCAACCATAACGGCTGAATTGACTGATTGTTTAAGGAGTTTAGATTTGTTCTTATAATCTCGTTTGTCGTTTATGCGAGTTCCTTTTTGCCGCCAATACCGATTGTAAATTTTATCAAAGAGTTGTTGTTCTTCTTGGCTATGGCAGAATAGGGCAGAGAGTGCATAGCCAAATTGGTCCTTATCTAGCCAGAGACCTTCCATAGCAGAGGCTATCGAATCCTTCGTACATTGAATACCAGACTGAAGCCCATACTTACGTGCCTCATGAGAGAACCCAACTAAGGCCTCCGAAAAAGTTGGATAATCCGTGTAGTGATCCAACGATGCTAATCGTTAATTGGCTTTTCTCTTTCCTTTTTCATTTCAGCGATACGCTTTCTTGCAGCTTCTGCATCAGCATTTTTATTTCGCGAACCGGGTAAGTCAAGTGATTTATAATGAGCTCTGCTTTTTTCACCAGCCTCCTTTCGGATTTTATCTAAATCTTCATATTCTTTTAATGACATCATCAATTAATTTTAATAGTTAACTAAATAATTCTGTTGTGACAAGCTTCATATCGTGTTCGGACTTTAACAAACAAGATAGGCTATTGTAAATGGGATTATCTTGTCCTTGCAAGATAGCAATTCCTTTTGCCCAATCGATTGTTTCTGCAATGCCCGGCGCTTTGTCCAATTTTAAATTACGCATTTGTTGAACATAGGCGGCTATTTGCTCAGCGAGCTTAGATTCAATATCAGGGATATGTTTTTTAATAATTTTCAACTCCTTTTCGATGGAAGGGTAATTAACCCAGTGATATAAACAGCGTCGCTTCAATGCATCACTCAGCTCTCTGGTCCGGTTAGACGTCAAAATAACTATCGGTTTGTGCTTGGCTTGGATAGTGCCTAACTCTGGTATACTGATCTGAAAGTCAGATAAAAGCTCTAATAAAAACGCTTCGAATTCTTCATCTGACCGATCTATCTCATCAATGAGTAAGACCTTTCTTTTATCAGAATCTATGGCTTCTAACAGCGGACGTTTTAATAAATACTCCTCTCCAAAAATCAAGTCTTCTGTTTCTTGTTCACTCTTTAGTCCACGTTCATGAATCTTTATCGCTAATAATTGCTTTTGATAATTCCATTCATAAATAGCATTGTTGACATCAAGACCTTCATAACACTGCAAGCGCACTAAATCATAGCCCATCAAATCAGACAAGATATATGCGATCTGCGTTTTACCAACACCAGGATTGCCTTCGAGTAAAAGTGGCTTTTCTAATTTGAGTAATAAAAATAAGACTGTAGCCAACTCTTCTTCAATAACATAGCCTAGCTTGTCAATAACCGGAATTAACTCTTTGGGATTATCAAACATCAAGAATTACGATTTTCCTCCTCCAAACAATGACTTGAAAAAATCGCCAATGCCTCCGAATATACTTTTAATGACCGTCCCAATTAGACTCGTCGCGTCCAGTGAATTATCCATTTCAGGTTCAACGGCCTCTTTAACGGATTCTTTCACGGCTTCTACTTTTTCCTTGGCTGTGTCAACTTGACTTTTAACTGCAGCCTCTGCGTTATCTTTTACTGATTGAACTGTAGATGCCGTATCACTAGATGGAGTTGCCGCTACCGCCACTTCTGTAGCAGTTGGAGTCGGTGCTGCAGTACTTGGTGCCGCAGCAGCTAATTTCTTTTTAAAATTAGCGACAAACTGGTTGAGTAATTGATCTGAGACATCATTAATGAGTCGTGATCCGAATTGAGCCAGCATACCAACAATGGTAATATCCATACTAAACTTGACATTCGTCTTACCATCCACTTCAGTTAAGGTTCCATTCATCAACATATCAGCGCTACCTTTGCCTTTGCTATCTAAGCCACGACCCTTTAAGACCATTTTATAATTGGCTTCATCCAATTCTTGGATCTCGATGTCACCAGCATATTTTGCTTTAATGGGTCCAAATTTAGTAACAACCTCGCCCTTATAATTGCGATCATCTACCTTTTCGGTAATGGCGGCGCCTGGCACACAGACCACAATATCTTCAGGATCTGCTAGGCTTTTCCAAACTAGATCGATTGGCTGTTCTATATCAAATTCTTTTTCAATTAATGTATTCATTTAACGTTTAATTTGTCACAAGTTTTATTTAAAATAATGCGATTTTCACAATTTTTATAATCATCCCTGCAATGAATCGCGGGGCCTCCAAAATTTGATCCTTATGGGATCATTGTTTGCATACAATCATGTCACGCTGCTATAATCATGTCACACTGCTATAATCATGTCACACCTTCGGCGTTCTTGCGAATCGTTATGATTCTTGTTATAATCATGTCATGCTGCTATAATCATGTCATGCTGCTATAATCATGTCACACTGCTATAATCATGTCATGCCTTCGGCGTTTCTACGGATCGTTATGATTCTTAATCATGTCATGCTGCTATAATCATGTCACACTGCTATAATCATGTCATGCTGCTATAATCATGTCACACTGCTATAATCATGTCACGCCTTCGGCGTTTTTACGGATCGTTATGATTCTTGTTATAATCATGTCATGCTGCTATAATCATGTCACACTGCTATAATCATGTCACGCCTTCGGCGTTTCTACGGATCGTTATGATTCTTAATCATGTCATGCTGCTATAATCATGTCACACTGCTATAATCATGTCACACCTTCGGCGTTTGGATAGCTGAGCATGCATCACTCAACACTCAAAACTCAAAACTCAACCTACGCTTCTTGTTTGTCAAAATAACCAACTGCTTTCAGTTCCTTATATAGTTTAAACGGCGTGACAGGAATCTCTAAGTGCTTAATCCCTAAGTGCGCTACAGCATCCACGATTGCATTGACAATTGCAGGTGGTGCACCAACTGTTGGAGACTCACCTACACCTTTTGCTCCAATTGGATGGTGTGGGGCTGGGGTTACTGTATGGCCTGTTTCCCAGCTTGGTGACTCGACCGCTGTAGGTACTAGGTAATCCATGAATGTGCCATTTAGGATATTGCCTGCTTCGTCATAAATCAATTCTTCATACATCGCTGGAGCAATACCTTGTGTCAATCCGCCGTGTACTTGGCCTTGGACAATCATCGGATTGATAATATTACCACAGTCATCGATGGCTACAAATCGTCTTACTTTAATATCGCAGGTTTCAGGATCAACGTCAACGACGCAGATATAAGCACCTGACGGGAATGTTAGATTTGGCGGATCATAATAGTGTGTCGCTTCAAATCCACCCTCCATACCTTCTGGATGATTGGTGTAGGCGGCGAAGACAATTTCCTGAATCGTTTTTGCTTTTTCTGGAGCTCCTTTGACGAAGAATTTACCTGGCTCCCATTCTAAATCCTGCTCACTTACTTCTAATAAATGGGCTGCTATTTTCTTTGCTTTATCTCTCAGTTTTCTGGCTGCCATTGCTGCCGCTGCACCTGCTGTCGGTGTACTTCGACTCGCATATGTACCTAGGCCATATGGTGCTGTGTCTGTATCACCTTCTTCGATTTGGATATTCTCCATTGGTATACCTAACTCTTCGGCAATGATCTGAGCATAGGTGGTCTCGTGACCTTGACCTTGAGATTTAGTGCCAAAGCGAGCGATTGCTTTTCCCGTAGGGTGAACTCTGATCTCTGCGCTATCAAACATTTTAATGCCGAGGATATCAAAATCCTTTGATGGACCGGCACCAACAACTTCTGTAAATGTCGAAATACCAATACCCATAAATTTACCTTCAGCTCGTAGCTTTATTTGCTCTTCTCTCAGCTCAGCATAGCCAACTGTGTCCATTGCCAATTTTAAACCAGCATGATAATCACCACTATCATAGGACCATCCTGTCGGAGATGCCCAAGGAAAATCTTCTTTCTTAATAAAGTTCTCCATTCTTAATTGAGCTGGATCTTTACCGACTTTTTTAGCGAACATATCTGTCATCCGTTCGATCGCATGTACAGCCTCAGTGACTCTAAATGAACATCGATAGGCAACACCTCCCGGTGGCTTATTTGTATAGACGGCATCCGCTTCCATGTAGGCTGTACCATAATCATAAGACCCTGTCCCGATTGAAAACAAGCCTGTTGGGAATTTTGATGGGTTGGCAGAAGCATCTGTATAGCCATGATCTGCTAACACTTTAAATCGCGTTGCTTGTATTTTGCCATCGCTTGTACCAGCCATTTCTGCAGTGATGTGATAATCTCTAGCGAATGAATCTGCTTGAAGATTTTCACTTCTATCTTCTATCCATTTGATCGGTGATCCTGTTAGGAATGAGACTGCTATCGCAATCACATAGCCTGGATAAACTGGCACCTTACCGCCAAATCCACCTCCAATATCAGGAGAGATCACACGGATTTTTTCTTCGGTTAATCCGACGTGTCCTGCAACTAAGGCAATGACTGTCCGAATGGCGTGTGGAGCCTGTGTTGTCATGTACATCGTCAGGTGATTCTCTACCTTATTATAAGAAGCGACACATCCACAAGTCTCGATAGAAGCTACATGTATTCTAGGAATATGCATTTGCTGCTTGACAGTGATATCTGCATTATTAAAGACGTCATCCGTTTTTTCTTTGTCACCAACTTCCCAGTGCCAGATGTGGTTGTCTGTTTTCCCTTCTTGATCTGATCTGAGTACTGGAGCTTCTGGATCTAGTGCTTCAAAAGGATCCATCAAAGGCTTCATTGTTTCGTATTCTACAATGACAGCTTCTTTGCCATCTCTAGCTATGTATCTATCGGTTGCGATAACTGCGCATACCTCTTGAGCCTGATACATAACAGTATCTGTTGGTAACACCATCTGCGTGTCCGACATCAATGTCGGCATCCAGTGAAGATTATATTTTTCTAAATCTTTACCAGTTACGACAGCAATCACACCCGGGATTTCCAGAGCTTTTGAACTATCGATATTTTTTATTTTTGCGTAAGCATACGGACTTCTAACAATGTCCATATAGAGCATGCCTGGTAATTTTATATCGTCTACATAATTACCTTTACCCTGTATAAATCGCGCATCTTCTTTTCTCTTCTTAGAGTGGCCCATGCCACCTATTTCTTTTGAAGTTTTACATTTTATCATTTGAGAATTAATTTCTTGATTAGTGAATGGTTATACAAAAACAGGTTCTGTAGATGGCAGTTCTTTGCCTTGTAATTTGGCCGACGTCCATTGAATGGCTTTGACAATATTATTATAGCCAGTACATCGACAGAGATTGCCTGATATCCCCCAACGAATTTCCTCTTCTGTTGGATTTGGATTCTTTTCTAATAGTTCAACTGCTCTCATCATTACACCTGCGGTACAAAAGCCACAATGAAGCGCGTGGTTCAAATGAAAGCCTTCCTGAATCGGATGAAGTCCCTCGGCTGTTGCAAGTCCTTCTACTGTCGTGATCTCTTTTCCATCTGCTTGGACTGCAAGTATAGTACAAGACTTGGCAGATCTTCCATTGATTAAGATTGTACAGGCACCACAGCTACTGGTATCACATCCAATATGAGTCCCAGTCATCGAGAAGTTTTCTCTGATCAAGTGAACGAGCAATGTTCTAGGTGATACTTCTGCTGTATGTTCTGTTCCGTTTATTTTTAATGTTACTGTTTTCATGATTATTTAGCTCTTTGTATTGCTCGGTTAAGCATTCGTTTAGTAATGACGCCTACGAGGTGGCGCTTGTAATCTATATCTCCTCTGAGGTCAGTGGATGGGTTGCAATCTTCTGATGCATATTGTGCTGCTTTTGCGATGTCAGTCTCTGACAACATTGATCCGACTAATGCTGCTTCAGATCTTTCGGCTCTCATAGGTGTCGCATTGACATTAGTCAATCCGATCCCTGCTTTGGTACACACACCATTGTCATCAATTTGGACAACAGCAGCTACACCTGCAGTGGCATAGTCGCCAACTTTTCGTTCGGCTTTATGATAGGCAGAACCAAAATTCCCACTTGCTACAGGGATTCGTATTTCTGTCAAGATTTCTCCATGCTGAATTGCTGTGGTATAAAATCCATGGAAAAAGTCATTTATGGATACAGTTCGTTTGCCGTCTTGTCCAGATATTTCTACCTCAGCGTCGAGTGCCATCATCACTGCAGGATGATCGTTGGCCGCATCACCGTGTGCGAGATTGCCTCCAATCGTACCAAAATTTCTGACTTGAGGATCTGCAATGAGTTTGGAGGCATCTGTAAAAATTTGATACTTACTTGTGATGATCTCTGATTCCTCAAGATCAACTTCTCGCGACATGGCTCCGATTTTTAAAAAACCATCTTCTTCTTTAATATAGGATAATCCTGGTATGTTATTAATATCAATAAGGTGTGTAGGTGCTGCGAATCGCAACTTCATCATGGGTATAAGGCTATGTCCGCCTGCTAATATTTTTGCGTCGTCTCCGTATTGATGGAGTAGGGCAAAGGCATCAGCCAGACTAACAGGAGCATCATATTTAAAATCTTCAGCTATCATGTGTAATCTTATTAGAATTTAAAAATCTGTGTCGAATTGAATGTTTTAATTTATTATAGAAATAGAAAAAGCTACCATTATACCAAATCCCACAAACTAGCACAACCACTCCTATATAATACAGCGTGGAACTCATGATTATGAATTGGCTCATCATTAAGGTCGCAATACCTATTGTTGAAATCAAGAAACTGATGATGGTTCTGACGCCTTTATAATTAAATGCTAAGCTTGATAGGATAAATACACTTAAGCCTAAAATAATATAAGCGGAGGAACTACCAGCGTTTGGATATAAGGTGTGACCGCTACATAAGGTAACAACACCAGAATAGGCCATCAAACAAAAAGGGCATTTAGGAAGTATGGCTATAATGATCCCTGGAAGCCATGAGAGCCACTTGATTCCATAGTTGGAAGCGCAGTTTTTTTGTGTAGAGCATTTTTTCATGTTAGTGAGATACTTAGTCAGCATAAGTATGCAAAAATGAATATACACCTTATAAATATTTTTCAATGCACGTTTATAATTTTTAGTTTAAGATTGTAAGAGCTGTAAATGATTGTGTGAGTTCTTCCAAATTTTATTTCCTTCTTTGCGTATCAATTGGGCTAAAAGAATATTATATTTTGTTAAGAGGATCTTAGCTTACTAAATTTAATTAGCTGTATGGACATTCGACTCTCCAATTAACATTGCTTCAGTTTAGATTTATGTTTTGGTGGTTAATGCTAATTATATATGGCTACTGTTGTTTGTAACTAAGACGATCAGACCGAGCCTGTGCCTAGTTCATGCACAAATTACTCTCAATTTCAACTCGTCAATATATACTTGACAGACCACTAATATGATTGGAGTTTAATTCATAAAGCTTACATTAGAGATCACACTGGAAACGAATCAATGAATAAGACCTATACAGAAGGGTACAAGAAATATGTCTTACTTATCCTAACAGGTGTATACGTCTTCAATTTTATTGATCGGCAAATCTTAGTGATTCTTCAAGAAAGTATAAAGGCGGAGCTTGACCTCAGCGACACACAGTTAGGCTTGCTGACAGGTCTAGCCTTTGCATTGTTTTACGTGACTGTTGGATTACCCATTGCTCGATTAGCAGACAAGTCGAATCGCAAAAATATTATTACTGTCTCTTTGGTGGTGTGGAGTGGTATGACAGCGGTCTGTGGCTTAGCTGGTAATTTCATTCAATTACTTTTGGCGAGGATAGGGGTTGGGATTGGTGAAGCTGGTGCGAGCCCGCCTGCGCACTCAATGATCTCAGATTACTTTCCTAAAGAAAAGCGGGCGACGGCTTTATCAGTCTATACGATGGGGATCTACATTGGGATTTTGTTTGGCTACTTATTTGGAGGGTGGCTGGATGAGTTTTTTGGTTGGCGGACGGCCTTGATGGTTGTGGGCTTGCCAGGTATTATCTATGCGATCTTGTTTTTCTTTACGGTTAGAGAGCCAGAACGCGGCATGGCAGAATCACGACAAGCGGAAGCAGAACACATGCCTAGCTTATCGGAAGTCTTTTCGATTTTGTGGCGTAAGAAATCATTTCGCTATATCGCTTTGGGTGCAGGGTTTACTGCGTTTGTGCAGTACGGGATTGGTAACTGGTCGCCTTCATTATTGGTGCGTGTGCATGGGATGCAGAGTGGAGAGATAGGGACATGGTTATCACTAGCATCTGGACTAGGTGGTGCGCTTGGCGTGTGGATTGGTGGTTATGGTGGAGATCGATTGGGTAGGAGAGATGTGAAGTGGTATCTGTTATTGCCTATGATTACCTTGTTGATTTCATTGCCATTTACCTTACTCCTTTTATGGACAGATAACCAATATGTCTGTCTTGCCTCGATGGCAATCAGTAAGATTTGTTGGACGACATATTTAGCGCCATGTATAGCGATGGCGCATGGGATGGTTGGACTTAGGATGCGAGCCTTGGCTTCGGCGGTGTTGTTTTTGGTGTTGAATTTGGTTGGGCTAGGTTTGGGTCCGTTAGTCATTGGAGCGTTGAGTGATCAATTGGCAGCAGATTATGGGACAACAGGATTAGTGTATGCGATGCATATTAGTTTTGTGATGCTGCTCTTAGCGATTGGATGTTTTTGGATTGGAGCGAGGCGGATTAAGCAGGATCTCGGTGAAGACTATTAGATGAGCATCAATCAGTTAACATTACTTTTGGAGCTAGAGTAAAAAAATCACCCCAACCACTTCTTAAAGCCCTTCACTCGTTCTCTCGCGACGATGACTTCATATGATTCTGCCGAATTGAGCTTAACTTTCAGCCTGCTATTTGAAAAACTGATGACTTCTTTGATATAATTGATGTTGACGATCTGAGCTCTGTTTACTTTTTGAAAGATTGCGGGATCAAGCTCTGCTGCGATTGCCTCAACTGATAAGTCAAGAGGGTAGGAGCGTTGATCTGAGCTTTGTAGAAAGGTAATTTTTTGGTCACTGTAGATTAAGACGGCATCTTCAGTTTTTATACTTTTAATTTTATCACCGATGATGACTTTGAAGCGTTGCCTATAGTGTTTTGTCTGTTGTTGATGAATCAATTGACTAAGCATATTGATGTCAAGAGATGGCTTTTCCTGATATACCGATTTGAATTTTTTAATAGCATGATGAAGCTCTTCTTTTTCAATGGGTTTTAATAAATAATCAACACTGTTTTGCTTGAAGGCCTTAACAGCGAACTCATCGTAGGCAGTTGTAAAGATAATTGGAGTCTTTAAATCAACTGCTTGAAGTGTGTCAAAGACAGGTCCATCATTGAGATGTATGTCCATAAAATAAAGTTCAGCGTCTGGATCGCCTTCTAAGTAGGCGCGCAATTCGAGATTGGAAGATACGATTGCAATGACGTCAACTTTCTCAGCGATGAGCATGGACTTCATACGCCTTGCGGCGACTGCTTCGTCTTCTACTATGACGGCTTTAATCAAATTAATGGAAGTTGAACGGTGAAGCGATCTGGTGCCGCAGTAATCTTTATGTCTCTTGAGCTCATGAGTGTATAGCGATCTTTTATGTTTTGTAAGCCCATTTTATTACTACCGTTAATATGTCCTCTAGCCCTTCGGTTATTGGATATGATTAAATTATTGACATCTGCTGTTATCGAAATGGATAAGGGCTGCTGCAAATCAAATGCATTATGTTTAATCGCATTTTCTAATAGCAGCTGTAAGCTCAGTGAGGGAATTTTCTTCTGTAACAATACTGGATCTATATCTGTTTTAAGAAATATACTATTTTCAAATCTAGTTCGCTGAAGGTCAAGATAGCGTTTTGCAAAGCTCAGCTCATCTTCTACAGTGCTGGTGTCTTCGTGCCGTTGCTCTAATATATACCTGTATATTTTAGAAAGGCCCGTTAAAAAGTCCTGTGCTTTATCTTTATCTTCTTCGATGAGTCCTGATAAGACATTAAAGCTATTGAATAGAAAATGTGGATCAATGTGCGCGCGCAATGCATTTAACTCTGAAGCTAAGTTTTCCTTTCTTAACTTGTGTGTAATAACTTTTTCGTTTTGGATCTCATAGAAAAATCCGATGGCATGCATGGAAATAGATATCATAATTGTAATGATCAATGCAATGAGATAAAAATCTCTGCTTCCCCTATGCCATATAAATAAGGAAAAGTCAACTGTGAGAAATAGTGTCCATAAAATGAAGTTGAGTAAAAATAGAGATATCATCGTAAGCGAGATCGAACCACATATTCCTGCTATAGCCCTTTTTTTAGCTTGTGTTTCCCATGGGAATATTTTATTCAATGCTTCAAAAAGTCTGCCATTAATAAGGCTTAAGGGAAGACCATAATAGATGTTAAATATGATAGTCCATTGAATGACTCCCCAACTTAATCTTCCATAAATGAAAAACTGAATGCATAGTGTTACACAGCATATAATGGCAACAAGAATAAATGCAACTTTTAATTCTTGATATAAATTATTCATTACAGTTTTTAGCTATTTGTTGGGCTCTTTCTAATCCATAAGAGGGAGCAAATGGTATGTCTACTTTTTGATTCTTGAATTTAGGGATTATTTCATTCATCTTTTGGCAAATGGCATTTACATCTTGACCAAAGAATTGGGCGGCACCCATTTCGTATTCGATCATGTTGGCATAAGCTCTTGGATTATCGGGGTTTTGCTCAATCGCTTGTTGATGGAGCGTTGGGATTTTAGCTGAGTATGTCATCCCATACGTTTCAGGATCCATTGCCAAATAGCCCGTTAGCAGCATGCCTTCTAAAGTGGTGATTTCAGAGTTGTTTTCAGACCGTTGATGTGCCGCCTTAATGAGTTTTGTTGCTTTGTCTAATGTAGCTTCTCTCTTGCTTTTGTCGGTGATCCCAAAGGAAGTAACGATTAAGACATTGGCCGCATGATAGACTGGTATCCAGTTCTCAGTTTCTGCTTGAGCGATCCGTTCAAACAGTGCAACGGCTTCTATAGACTTATTCTCCTCCCATAGCTTAAATGCTTTTTGCATGCCTTGCTCATACTGGGATTGGGCCGTGAGACTGCATAAGGATAAGAGAGTGACTATAATGATGATGTATGTATTTTTCATAATATTAGATTTGTGGTTTTAAAATTTGATATGTTGCTTTACATGTATTCCTTCAACTTTAAAAACGGCGTCTGTCCATTTTGGAGGTCCAAATCTACCTTGGGCTCCGTTTGAACAAGCAAAGGGCTCATTCGGAATACCGAGAAAATTAGCATCTAATTCTCCATTGTCATTTTCGTCATGAAAGATGGATATGGCGTACTCCCCAATTGGTATGTCTTCAAAGACGACAGATGCGTTGCCATTTATGATCTTGGTCTTGCTGCCATACGGAGCATCTTGTAACCAGTTGGTTTTGTCTGAGTATAAGCCAACATGAAGATGCCCTTCATCCGAACCAACACAGGAAATGTCAACTGTGATTGTGCTTGTCTCCTTGCCGCTGATTGTCTCTTGAGCGATCAGGGTGTACATACAAGCAAAGAGAATTAAAATACTGAGCTGAATTGATTTAGTCATGGTGAATGTTTTATAGATTATCTAATTGATTTTTAAGTTTATCCTGACTGATTGTCCAGAAGAATCCGATAAAGAAGAATTGATTGTCATATGGTCTGATCTGCCTGTCTGGAAATTGGCCAAGTTCATTCTTAACTGATCCGTATTCATAGCCATACTCATTGTCAAATCCAGGCGCATTCGCTACAGATAAGTATATTATTTTTTGTTGTGAGATCAGATAAGACCAGCCCAAGCTGATATCATGATAATAGCCAGATCGATCAATCATAAAACCATCTTTGTTCGGATTTTCATACGGTCTCCCACTTGCCATTCTATACGTGATGCCAAGCTGTGATTTTAGTTTTGGAATCCATGTTTTTGAAACCAGTGACAGATTATGACGACTCGAAAAACTAGGTGCTGCTGCTGCTGGATAGTCCTTATATGTCCTTTGGTTTTCAAGCCAGCTATAGGAAACCCAGAAATCAACATTGTCCACAATTTGATTAGCTCGCCAAAAGAAGTCTAGACCATATGCATAACCCTGTCCTTCATTTGAGCTATTTAAATAACTGTTATTTCCTGAGTCATATGTTAATAGCTTGTTGTAATTTTTATAATAGCCTTCGATACGTAAGATTTGATTTTCGGTTTTTCGATTGTAATTAACTAAGAAGTGTTGGGCTGTTTCTTGGCCAATAAACTGATTAGAAAACAAAGCATCTGTATCCACTTCTTGGCTGAAGAGTCCAACTGCTGCACTAAGCTGACTTGCGTCATTCAGCTTTTGTGCAATCGTGATACGCGGTAGGATGTGATAGGCGTCGAGTCGGGTATTATACTCCGCTCTGATGCCAGTCTTCAAGGCTAAGTCTTGGGAAAAGAAGTAGTCTAACTCGATATGTGAACCCAAAATATCTCTGCTGATCTCGTCTTGATAGACAGGTACATCTACTTTGAAGGAGATGTCATCTGCTTGGCGAAGGGTTTCGATGCCATAATGAGCGATAAAGTGATCAGTAATGATTGTCTTAAATGATAATCGACCATGAATGCCTGTCAGGCTTTTATCCTGCTGATTGATCTTTTGAAACAGTAATTTATCATGGTTGTAACCTACACTAAGACCGGCGGTCATAGATGTCTGGTCACTGAGGAAATGTCGGTACGTATTATTACTATAAATATTTGAATTGTTGATCTCGATCAGCTCATCAGCGCCACTGTCGATATTTGTCGTGTACAATCCGAAACTTCCAAGGTCTCCAGCCAAATAGCTTTTGAATAATCCTTTATCGGTTTTGTATCTATAGACAGCCTCTCCAGAGAATCCTGAATATGGGTTTGTCCAATTGGCACTAGAGGGCACGATGGTATTATACAGGCTAAGATCCGTATAGGAGGCACTAACACTAATGGATTGTTTATCTGCCTTATATGTATGACCAATGCCAAAGCCGATACTCATGAGATTAATATTTGTTTCTGTTTGATTGGGCTCATCGATCGTAGACATGTCTAGGATGCCAGAGAGTGCTTGTCCAAAAGCAGTTGAATAACCCCCAGTCGAAAAGCTGACACCTTTAAATAAAAAGGGGGAATATCTACCTCGGCTTGGTGTACCATTAATCGTTCGGCTGTAAGGTGAAAATACTTTCATGCCATCAATGTAGATACTGGTTTCGCGTGCATCACCACCACGTATAAAAAGTCTTCCATCATCTGCATTTGATTGCGTCCCTGGCAATGTTTGCATAGCTGCGATGACATCGCCCATAGATCCAGCAGTCGTCACGACATCCATTGGTGTCATGACTGCCAGCTTAGAGTTATCACCTGCCTTGAAGGTGCTTGCAGAAATTTCAACAGCATCTAAACTCATGGCAGATTCTCGTAGTTTGATATCGAGTTGAGCTAAGCTTGTGATGTCAGCATTGATGGTTTTCGTCTCGTAGCCTAAGTATGATATTGTCAAGTTGACGCCTCCTACTGTAGAGCTTAAAAATTCGAAATAGCCATTTGTGTCAGTGACAGCTCCATCATATGTTCCTTCTATAAATATGTTAGCGCCGATAATAGGTTCATGCTTATCTGAGACAAGGCCTGAAACTAGGTGTTGTGCTTTTAAGACTGACGTACAAAGTATACAAAGCATAAGGAGGGAATTGAGCTTTTTCATAGTTGCTTGATTCTGATACAAACATGTCTGATATCATAGCTGTGGAAAAGAAAGACTTGATGAACTGTTGAAAAGGGTAGATGAACTGTCGGATCATCCGTTTTAAGGGAGTTTGACTACAGTGTTGCGGTTAAAAAAAGAAAGAAATAGGGAGAATGTAGTTGATGAGAACTAGTATTAGATAGAATTAAATTGTCGGATTCATCAAATTTTAAAATTTCCTTTGAATTCGGATAAAGCAAACTTTCCATAATCAGTTTTTGTCTGTACATTTGTTTTGTTTAATTAGATGAACTTCAACTGCACTAACATAGGATTCCGTAAGGGATTCTTCCATCGCCTATTAACAATTGTTCTCTTTTGTTTTCAATTACTAAATTCATGTATAGAAGACTAATCAAGTCATTATTCTTAGTATGCTTTCTGTTGAGCTATAGCCTTAGCAATGGTCAAACTGAGAAAATGGACAGTCTATTAAGTGGAATTGATACTGAGATTAATAGTGAATTGAAGGTTGATAAGTTGAACGAATTATCTTATGAATTTCTCAAAGTTGATGTGACGAAGAGTGAGACATATGCAAGTCAAGCTCTAGCATTGTCAAAGCAATTAAAGTATGAGAGTGGGAGAGGAGTCGCTTTAGTCCAACTCGGTCTTGGATCGATGTTTAATGGGAATTATGATGTAGCTCTTAAATTGACAACCGAAGGCTATGAAATTGCTGAGCGTGAAGGGAATCAAGAACGTCTGATGAAAGCTTGCAATGGCTTAGCATTTGTCTATAATTTTAATGCAAGGAATGATAAAAGCCTTGAATACACATTGAAGGCACTTACGGCTGCTGAAAAGTTAAGGGATTCATCCTCCATCATTGTCTATTTGCAAAACATTGGTTACCTCCACACAGAGCAAAATAATATTGCAGAAGCAAATAAATACTATTCACGATTATCTACATTCAGCATAACGAGTAAAGAGCCTAGAGTTCAATTAGCCTATTACAATGGAGTTGGCATTTTACATAAAAATTTAGGTCAATATGATAAAGCTGTTCAGGTTTTTCATAAAGGTATACCAATCGCCACAGCAGCGAATGATTTGTATGGGGTGGCAGTACTACATGAAGGATTAGGTCTTACATATAAGGAGTCAAAATCCTATCCTGAAGCAGAATTGCACTATAACGAATCAATGAGCATTTATCAAGAGATCGGCTCAAACGATCAATATCTGTATATCGTAAAGGAATTGATCAATCTGTATAATTTGCAAGGAAACTTTGCAGCTGCGGTGACCTTAGGTGAGGAGGGGCTTGCATTGGCAAAAGATATCAATATAAGAGAACACCTCTCTGGGATCTCCTATGAGTTAGCCACAGCATATGAAGAACTGGGAAAGTACGATGTCTCATTACAATATCACAAGGAGCATAAGCGCTGGTCAGACTCGCTCTCCTCAAGTGCTAAAGAAAAGATCATCTTAGAAATGGAATCGGATTATCAATTGTCACTATTAGAGGAGCAACAGAAGAAAAATGAATCGATTATTGCTCAGCAAAAATTTAGAAACATTGCTTTCTTTTTACTATTTCTTACAGCCTGTATCGCGACTTTATTTTGGTGGCTGAATTATAAAACCAAGGAAAAATACAGCAAAAGTTTGGAGGTCGAAGTTGCGGCTAGGACAACTGATCTGAAGCAATCTAATCAAGAGTTAGCTTATGCCAATAATGAGCTGGAACGCTTTGCGTTTATATCAGCACACGATATTAAAGAGCATCTGAGAAATATTGCCAGTTTTTCTGGCTTGATACAAAAGGAGACTCACAGTCATCAACTGGATTCTTCAAAACTTGATTCGTATTATAATAAATAAGAGTACGACGTCGATGGACCAGTTGGTGAATGACATCATGGAATTTACATCAATCAATAAAAATACAACATTTGGAAAGGTCAATCTGACCTCGACGGTTGACGAAATCAAACAACGCATCACACAAGAAGGCCAGAAAGGCGAGATTGAATTTGATAGCTTACCAACGATTGTAGCGAATGCTAAACTGATGGGACAGCTGTTTTCACAATTGATCGACAATGGACTCAAGTTTAATCGAAGTGATGTTCCAAAAGTGAACATAGCATACGAACAGACTTCTCAAAATCATATCATCAATATCAGTGATAATGGAATAGGGATTGATGAAACATACTCTGATGAAGCGTTTAAGATGTTTTCTCGCTTGCAAGATCGATCTGTCTATCAAGGTTCGGGAATAGGCTTAGCCATTGCAAAGAAAATCATCACTCAACTAAAAGGCAGTATTGGAATCATGAATAACGAAGGCCAAGGGACGACAGTCAGATTGGTCATTCCTGTATAAAAGCGTTTGAGTCTGTTTAAATTTCATTTCTTTATCACACGATCAATATTATTTTTATAATCTGAGACGTATATAGTTCCTTACCTTAGAAGGATTAGCTAATATTGCAGCTCATAAAACAAAAAAAAACTATGTCAGCCATTGAAAAAATAGATATTGCCGAAATACAGATGCTTATGGAAAGCACAGCGTATGATCAAGATATCGCTGTGTGTATGAAGACGAGTAAGGGAGATATTAACCTTACCCTTTTTGCTACAAAGACGCCCAAGACGACAACCAATTTTTTGCAATTAGTTAAAGCGGGTTATTATGATGGCCTGACCTTTCATAGAGTCATTCCAGATTTTATGGTTCAAGGTGGCTGTCCGAATGGTACGGGTGCAGGTGGACCAGGCTATAAATTTGGTGATGAATTTCATCCAGAATTGACACACAGCGGCCCAGGGATTTTGTCTATGGCGAATGCGGGACCAGGTACGAATGGTAGCCAGTTTTTTATCACACACGTTGAGACTGCATGGTTAGATGGTAAGCACACGGTGTTTGGGCAGGTGAATGGAGAGGCAGATCAGGCTGTGGTGAATGCGATTGTGGGTGGTGATGAGATTTTGAGTGTGACGGTTGGGTAATTTAGATGGCTAAAGCGAAGCAAATGCATTCATTAATGCATTTGCCACATAATTAAATATACTTGCGAATAAATAAATTCTTGCTTAAGCAGCACTTTGCTGAGAGACGTTTTGGTTTGTATTGAGTTGCCTCGTTTTAACTTTAATTAGACTAGCTTTTTTGAATGATACGCCTGCTAATCCAGATAAGAATACTGGGACCGCAATGATAGCTAATACTGGGTATCCAAGAATAAATGTACTGATGACAATAGCCATCATTAGGTAAAATCTTAGAATAACTGTTGTAAATGAAGCTGAAGTGATTTTCATAATTATAATTTTTTATAAAGTTGGTGTAATTGAAGAGTGATTCTAATGATGCAGATCAGGTTAGAATATGACAGATATCATAGCTTTGATAAAAGCAAAGAAGATCTTTGAAACACCATCTGCATCATAGGTGAACCAAGTGTCTTTCTAGCTTAGTGAAAAAATTGATCAACACTTCGCATATGTCTTACAATGTTTTCAGAAGGTTGAGACACAGTATGCTTGTGCAGGCGGGAGCAAACAGCAAATGCTTTCGGATATAAACACTTGTTTGTCAGGTATTTGCGATTCCTACGTTTTGCCTATAATTAATAGTATTTGTTATCATATTTGATAAGATAATTGTACCTTTCGGATAACTAATTTAACAAAATTCGATTAGAATCATGCAAGGAGTCTCTAAACATATAGTACAGGATTACAGAACTCACGTAGAAACAATCGCTAGTTTGATTAGCAAAGGCCCATATAAACTGGAGTTTATATGCGATCAACTTGGCATTAGTAGAGTTACCTTAAACAAAAAGAAGAAAGGAGCATCTTTCACTTTAGAAGAAGTTGAGAAGCTTACAGATTTGTTTACTAAAGTTTAGGATCAATTAGAATAATTGCTCCTTCTGTATGAGCTATTGAATTTATTAACATCATGTCTTAGCAACATCGCCTCTTAATTCGGTTTTGTTAATCCTTCAATTTTCTTCTTAGATTCCACCAGTGAATATTTGAATGATTTTATTCTTGATGAAAGTTGTACATTGATTGCTTGAACAGCATCTTCAATTTTTTCTATGTAATCGGCTGAACGTGATAATTTTTCAATGTATAATTTGGCTGATTCCATATCCATTTTTAAATCTGGGTCTTTTGATAATTTAAGTGTAGATTCCAAGTCAATAAGATTTTCGTCTAGATTATTTACATATTGTGCAATGTCATCTTGAACAGAATTTGAACTAGCTTTCGTTGTCATTGTGACCAACTTATCTTTCTTTTTATCGACTTGTCGCCATTTTCGGGCAAACAGAATTGCAGTTTCCCTAAACAATAAATGGTTGTTAGTGATCTCAATTTGTTCTAAAAAATCTTTCTAAGTATTTGATTATTAATAATATTGATTCTAACTTTCAGAAATCTCATTTACTAATTCATCTAGCTCCTTTTTAAGTTTGATTATATAAGTATCCAAAGATTCTTCTATTTTTTTTATATGTAGATTTGCCTTTTCTTGGTCTCCTAATACATCCTTCAAATTAGATTCGTCTAAACTACTTTCTTTTAATATTAATTCCAGAGTTGTTTTGGCAGCCAAAAACTTATTTAAAATTTCGTTATCAGATTTTGATACAAACTTAACTTTACCAGAAAGTAGAATAAATTTGTCAAGATTAATAAGGTTTTGTTCAAGCTGATTTAAAAATCTTTGGATCGATAAAATACAAAATGATTTTACCTCTTGATCTGAAGTTTTCAACCTTGAAAACTTAACAAAACTTAGTGTAAATCTTGACTCTAATAAATTAACAACCCTCACTATCTCGTTTAGATTTCTTATTGAATTATAGCTTACTTCATTGATTGAGTATCTATAAAACACATTTAGGCCAGAGTTGTCTTGAAGATTCAAATTCTGAACGCTTTGATGAGCTTTCACCATGTCTAAAGATGCAAATTCCATATTTTTAAATAAATCTTCATACGTCCCTTCTAATTCTTCTATAGCATTTATAACCTCTAAATCCAGTTCATTATTCGATTTCTCACTCGAACTGCAGCTAAAGAATAAGATTAGAAGTATTAAGTAATAGTAACTTTTCATTTTATGTTTAATGAGTCATTCTTAGAGGTTCGAATGTTAAATTGTGTGCCAATTCAATGAATGGGCTACTAAGGCAATTATTAGATATTAAACTTGCTAAATCAATTTCTCTTCGCAGTAAGTCATTAAAATTCCTTTGAGTAGGATTATTATTTGGTCTGTTTGCAGCATCAATTACGTTTATTCCTGTTAAGAATCCCGATAAAGAGGCTTCTGTCCCAAAATTACTTGGGCTTATATGAGTGAAAAATGTTTGTGTTTCTCCACCGTGACAACCACTACATGTATTCAGCGAAAATACATGCCTCGCTTCATCACTAATGATAAATGTTGAGCCTACTGAATTTGTACCATTCCAGTGATGTGCACTTGGAGGAGTTCCTGTTGGCGGGAATGATGTTTCTGATTTACCACCAAGAAACTTTTGAGCTGGAGTAGCAGTCGTTGAACTAAATGGGACGTCTGCTGTTACAGTGTAATCATTATTTTCTATATCAGATTGATTAGCATTAATAAAAGCAACTAATCTTTCAACTTCCGCATTGCTAATTTTTGCATTATACTTTACTGCTGGCTCTTGTTTTACTGTAGTTAACTCAAGTTGCCCTGCTGTATTCAAATTAAATTCTCTTAATTCCCAAGGAGAACTTAATGCTATTTCATTAGTTCTAATTTGATTTATTGAGTTCTGATTCGGCTTTGAAGGACTTGTGCCAGAAAGTAGAAATTGATTTGTGATACTTTCCAATGCAGAATTGTAAGCTGGAGTTCCTATGGCTAAAGAATTCAAATTATTCCATTCTTGAGCAAAGGTTTTAACAGAACTGCAAGTTCTTTTATTAATACCGTACTCAAATATTATTGTGAATTGCATTGGATTACAAGTGGGACTTAGAGCATTAAAGACAAATCTTCCTTCACCAGCATTACTAAAACCATACCCAGAATTCCCTCTTAAATCAAGTCTATTTACAATAGCTATTAATTTGAACGGAGCAAATTTTAAATCCAAAATTCCACCTGGAGAAACTGCACTTTTAATTTCCCAATCTGAAATAAAACTTTGTATCGACGATCGCGCACTTAGAATTTCACCATTAATCGTTTTGTCAGTAGTCCAAGTGTTTAACCAATTCCTCACGAAATTAGACGCTTCCAAATCGGTAGCTAATGAGCTAGGATCTTGTGATGCCATTTGCCTTATTATTTCACCAAAGGTCCAAACTCCATTCGGATTACCAGAAAGGGTGCACGGATTAAATGTTCGACTTGGATCTTCAACTACGTTTAATTCGGTAATCATCAAAGTTTTTTTCTGATCTGATAGACCTCTTATACCTCTAATTATATCTATTGGAATTAAAGTTGCTTTACCTTTACGGATTTGCTTGACATTAAAACCTCTTAAGTTTTCTTTATCAATAGCACTCAAGGCTCTATTTTTTACTGAAAACTGTCTTTCATTGGATATGCCTAATCTTTGTCTTTGTGAAAGTTCAGACTTAATTTCATCCAAATTTTCCTTTAAATTTATTGAAAACCTATTGTCACCTTTTACCTTGTCAGCTCCTTGTCCATCATCCCTAAGTACTATTTTTTCATCATTTAGTAATAAGCTTAAATAATTACCCCTGATTATTCCGCTTTCAAACTCTGCTATTAATTTAATATTATTTCTGTTTTTTTCTGGCTGATCCAATTCTTCTAAAAATATATTGGTAGCGATTGGTGGTGAATATTCATGTTCAGGATTAATCTCTATTTCTTCTACTAGATCTCTATAGTCATCCTTTTCAGTAATTTCCGCGCAGGAAATAAACAAGATGCTAATTCCAATAATAATATAGATTGAATATTTCATATTTAAATATATTTAATTTAGTCTATTCTTTAATTCATCAATCTGAACTTGTTGCTCTTTTATGGCTTCAATTAATATTGGGATCAATGAGCTATAATCAATGGTTTTATATTGCTGTGATTCTGAAACAATCTCTGGTAATATCTTTTCGACATCTTGCGCTAATAATCCAAAATCACTTTCACCGTTTGATTTAAGTCTATACGACTTTCCTTTTAAACTTTGTATTAAAGCAATAGAGTTTGTAATATCTGAGATGTTAGTTTTTAGTCTTTTATCTGAAACTTTATTATATCTTTTTGCAAAGAGATGGTGGTGTCCTGTTGAAGAAGAATACCAAAAGTCAATTTTCCCAGTACTTGAACCAATTTCTACTCCTGGATTGTTTACTTTAAACGATAAAGTATTATTGGATTCTAGCTTTACTAATCCATTGAGGGCGATGTTGAACTTTGTTGTGGGATTAAATAAGGAATTTGTACTACCATTTGGAGCTAAAAGGAAGTGTATCTGACCATTGTAATCAAATCTTATTTGTGAGGCATTTCCACCAACTATTCTTCTATCAGCATCAGAGTAATAGATATTATTTCCTATGAATTTAGATCCTCCATCATGGAAAGTCCAATTATTGCCTATTTGGAATCTTTCTAATGGATTTGTTGTAGTTAATCCCATATTGCCATTAGGGAGAACAGTTACATTCTGACTAAATCCTGTTATGTAAGTCAAGCATAAAATTGCTATTAATTCAACTCTCATATTAATTGCAGTTTATTAGATTGTTTTCGTTAAGATTAACAGAAAAAGACGAACCATTTTCAATTTGAAAACTCCCGTGTAAATAATAAGCTTTATTTCCTACGAGAGACAAATTCGAACCATTTGTCACAGAAATATTATCAGTACAAATTATATAGGAAGAATGTTCTTCATTTGATGTTATTGTTTCATTTTCAATACAAGTCGTTGCTGCTTCTTTTACAGCATTAAACGCATTTAAGCGACCTTCTCCTATTAGTCCTTGATATTGCGAATTCACTGGTAGATTTCCAATTTCATTGGCTGTTTCATATATAATGGACTCCACTTCCTCAGGCGTTAGACATGGATTAACAGAGTATAATAATCCTATACATCCCGCAACTATCGGAGATGCAAAAGAAGTGCCCCATTGAGGTTCATATGTGTTGCCAATCTTAGGTCCAATTATGTGGAAACCAGGAGCACAAATATTTACCTTACTATTCTTGTTATGTGATGTCTTAGGATCACCAATGTGATTTTCAATAATATCTTGCCAATTAATTTGGCCATAGTCTGGATGCGTATAACCAACTTCAAATAAGTGACCAACTGATGTAACAGAAATCACATGATTATATGACGCTGGATAAATGAGACAAAGTCCTGAACCTAGACTCTCTTGCTGGTCTCCAAACGAATTAAGGTCACAAGGTCCACAAATACAGCTATCATCACAGCTTAATTCAGGTTGGCATTGGCAAAATTTTCTTTCCCAACAAATACCATTCCCTGCTCCAGCAACTATAGAAGTTCCAAGATCATTAATATTGTCAATAATATCTTGAGTGAACTGTGAAAAAGCAGGGCTCCCAAAGCTACAATTTATAACCTTCGCACCATTTTGAGCTGCTTCATACATTTTTTGAATACTTGTAGATTTGTAAAGCATTAATTTACATTTATACCCAATACTTCCATAGCCTTTTTCATTGTTGGTTGCTGCGGCAGCAGCGCCCGCTACAGGTGTTCCATGATATGAAGAATAGTTAACATTTCCATCTTCAAAAGCTATTTCAGATACTAAATCCTCATGCAATAAATCAAACCCATGGGATTCCATAATTGCAATTTTAATATTTTCATTTCCCTTGGATATATCCCAAGCAAAACGAGCATTAATTAATTCAAGATGAGATGTGAAATTTGATTCACCATAAGCATAATCATTTGGAGTATGCAAAGGGTAATAAATTGGAATACGTTCTAATCTTAAAATTTCACTAGGTTCAAATTCAGCTGTTATGTCAGCTATAAGATTCTCTAAATTACATTCACAATTTATTTCTAAAGCATCTCTTAATATTTCAGATCCTTTAATATTAGGAAACGCTTTCTGAATAGAAGTAATGTTATTTTTTTGCATAATTTTATTTATTCTGTCATCCAGTATGTTATACTTGTCTTTCTCGAGTGAGATAGCTTGACTACTATTAGATATTGTTATCCAAATTCTATTCTCTTCATATATCTTGTATTCTTGCCCAAAACATTGTGTCGAAATGTAAAGACTTAGTATTAATATCGCTATTTTCATATTAATATATTTTACTTCAAAACTAGTTTTCACCTATACGCATAATAAATAGAATAATTACAATATGCATGTCTCATTATACTATTAGAAGCATTATTTTCATTGGAAGTTTTGAGTAATGATGAAATTGAATATTTTTAATGCTGATACACATGAAATGTCAGTAAATCAGTATTTAAGTAAAGTTAATGAATAATGATGGTTATTTATACCCCTAAAAATAGGGATATTTAAATTTATTCTTTCATTGTAAAGTTAAAGGCCTGGTCTTCTATATTTAGCCAATTCAAATATCCGATTCTGCTTCTTCCTCATTTCAATTGAGCGAAGAAGTAGACTTTTACTCAATCCAATGAGTTTCTTTCTATCAGCCAAATAAACAGAAGGCTTAATCAAATTCTGCTTATACTTCTCCTCAGTGATTACCATCAGAGTCGAATCAATCTGTTGCAATTCTTCATCATACTTCCCTCTCTCCAAATCAATCCTATAATCTAATATCAAATTCTCTAACTCAATCAACTTCTCGTCAATCAGCACTTTATACTTAATGACAACAGCTTCTGCAGACAATTCTCTCAATTGCTCTTCTTCCTTAGCTCTAATGATCGATAATGGATTATAACTCAAAGATGGACGAGGATGGCCGTTCACAGTATAGGTGACACCAACAGTAGGCATATACTTAGCCCACTTATATTTTGTCTTGACTTGGTACACTTTTAATTCAGCTTCCATTTGACGTTTATAAAAGTCCACTAATGAATTATACAATATCGAATCTGCTGGTAAGTCTTGTGTCTTTAAATCAGTAAATACAGATATCAGTAATAAACTACTGAATAGTAAGTGTTTCATAATAACCTGAGAATTGTAGTTGTGAATTGGATTTAGTGCGATCATACTCTTGTCTGCGTATATTATCTTCATGCTCCAGTTCTTTGATCTTGATATCAAGCTCTGTCACTTTAGAATCAGACAATACAGGTTTCTCAGGTTCTTTTATATTTCTATACTTTTCAAATAGTATTTCTTTTTCTACTTCTTGGTCGGCTAATTCTATCAGTTGTAAAATTTCTTCGTATTCTGTCATTTCTAGATTATAGCTTTCCAGTAAGATTTGATCATTTTCGATTAATGTCAGTTTTCTTTGTTTCAATCTTTCGATGACTGGATTATTGATTACAGCTTCTAGCTTTAATGGGATCTCTTTGACTTGAAGATGATTGAGATAACCTAGCTTTAAGCTTTTAGTTGATTTCCAGATTCCATCAATCTCATATTCGAAGGTGCGATTAGCTAAAAGTTCTAAGTCAGTAATTAAGTATCTCAGTATGAGAGTATTTAAAGAGTCGATTGAGATATTAATGAATCGTTTAGATTCAAAGAAGAATTCTTTCTCTGTATGAACCGGTATTACATTCGTTACTTTTTGATTGTCCTTAGGAAACATACTGAATACATCATCTTTTAAAATCATCATTTTGCTACCATCTGTTGATACACAATATCCATTATGTTTTGAAATCACAGATCCTTCTTGAATATCAAATGTGACTAAGAGCAGATCATCAGATTTATTGTACTCTGATTTCAAGTGCTTTACAGTTCCGAACATTCGATTATAACTTGTCCAGAAGCCATTCTTCATCAGAGGTTGTAAAAAGATGGCACTTACAATAAAGAAGGAAAATACTGCAGTTTCACTTCTGATATCTGATACTCTTAATCTCATGTTTGGATTCCCAGGGAGTACGCATGGATTCTTTATGAATGGATAGAACAGTGGCACTCCTTGAATTGTCATCATATCAAAAATCAAATGACTTGACATCGATAGAAAGAAAATTTGAGTGATTGGCAATGATGAAAAATAAGCAGCTTGAAAGGCAGAAAGTAAAGCCGTACTAAGGATTAGAAAGATCAATGAATGTGTAATCGTCCTGTGTCCATATCTCCTGTTTATAAGTTTTGCAATAGGATAAAAGAACTTTCCGATGAGAGACTTTGTATGATCTATGTCCGGGAGCTGTGAAGCATTAAACACGACAACTAAATATTTCCAATCTTGAAGTATATTGATTCCAACTATAGATCCGAAAACTCCTGTGAATGTGAAACCTCCAACAATATGATTTGGTGCTGTCATTAGATGTACTTTCGTTTACCTAGTTTGAAAATGTTTCGTGCGAATAGAGCAAAGAGTAAAAATGCTCCACCAAATAACTTAAATGCCCCGGAATCATCATCTAATTCACCACCTACATATCGTAAGACCATCAAGGAAGACAAACAAATCACTATTGGAATACTGATGTCAATTTCTGATCGCGCTGAGGTGTGTCTAATTTCTCTGACTTCTTGTAATGATATGACTGGTTCTTTCCTAAATCGTTCAACTAATTCATAGATGTATAAAGGGTTGCCTTCTGTCTGCTCCCAAATATGGTTTTTAAAGGTTTCATAATCTTCTATACGTTTTTGGAAGTCTTGTGTGAGGTGGTAAATCAATTTGATAGTCTCGTCTCTGGAAATAGCTTTTAATTCAAGTTTTTCAAAATTTGTCATGAAGGAAGCAAAGTCAATCTTTAACTTTCTGGCTGCAACTATAAAGTGAAAATGGTTTTTAAGTTTTTCAAGAGCAGTCACACCAGCCTTAGTAATATTTGTCAGATCATCAATGATGAGCGTGTATTCATTCTTTTCGCAAGATTTTTTAATTAATTCTATAATCTGAGAAGATGATTCTTTAGTGATGACTTTATTTATATCAGCATTCTTTGTTAATAGATCAATAATGTTAGCCTTATCACCATTGTGCAATGTCAATAGTAAGTTACCTAATGTCTTCTTAACTCCACTGAAGTCATCCAGCCTTAAAATTTTGTCACCATTGAAATGAGTAAGTAAATGTGATTTTCCTATTCCTTGCGGACCTGCAATAAATACATTGACTCGTTTATGATATAGCTCATATAGCTTTTTTAATTCGCTAATTCTTCCTACATGTACATTTGTGAGTTTATTTTGGTGCTCAATTTTGAATACACTCTTTTTTGGAAATAGAAATCTTTTTGTCTTATACCATAAGGAAATATGCTCAATTGACTTAATCGCTTCCTTTTTTTGATGTTCTGGAACATGCAAATAGATCTCTGTTGTTTTTTGTGAAGAATGGCCTAATAGTTTTTGAGCAATTCGGATATCATTTCCTTTTGAGACAATCCGTGTTGCAAAGGTATGTCTCAGCATGTGAGGATGGATTTTGTACGAGGACTTTCGTTTAAGCATCATATAGATGCGTACACGATCAATGTGTCCTGATTTACTATTAGTCGGAAAGATCCAGGCGTCAGCGGATCTGTCTTTTAATTTGACATAAACTTCTGAAAGCGCATCAATGACACGATTGGTTAAAGGGATAGATCTATAGATGGGACTTTCGGAGCGTTTTTTTAAACTGGGTAAAATAACTTTTTGCTCTTGAAAGTCGAAGTGTCCAACTTTTAAAGTAGCGACTTCAGTAACCCTTAAGCCGCAATCGAGCATTAATAATATCATGAGCTTGTGACGAGGGTTTCGATGGGGCTTAAGTCGTTATTTACTGAATAGCGGATTTCAGTAAGCAAAGATGTGTTTACGGAAATGTAAAGTATACTTATCGAATTTGATAATATGGAAAGTTGTAATATGTTGACCCTCAGTGAATTGGGGGTTTTGGTTTGCCTATAATTAATATTATGTTAACTAGACTTATTCTAGATATGTCTGCTAGATTGCTACCCGCCTATTTCAATGTCAATGTGAAACATATATTACATCGACAGTTTATTGATAAAGACTTCCAATTTATCACAATAGAATATTGGAATATTGATAAAAGCTCCATCGGTTTCAATATTTAGTGGAGATAACCTGACTCGTATTTGTGGCTTATATTTTTTATTGTATTCTGCCAAACTTCTAGAACGTGTTGCCCTTCCTGACTTAACTTCTATAGGAATAATGTGGTTGTTGTGTTCGATTAAGAAATCTATTTCTGCCGTACGGTCAGATGTCCAATAGCTTGGTGTGAATATTGAATTCGTAAGACTCTGAGACACGTAATTCTCTGTGAATGAACCCTTAAATTCTTTGAACACGTTATTGCCGTTTATAAGTACACTTGGATTTAATTTGGACATACGCATTAGTAAGCCTACATCAAGTAAATACATTTTGAATGCTGATAATTCTCGATACGCTGTTAATGGCAGTGCAGGATTTGTGACATTATATATCTGATGAATAATCCCTGCTTGATTTAACCACGTTATAGCTGATTCATATTCTCTTGCTCTTGCTCCTTCTTTCACCGCTTTATACAAGAACTTTTTATTTTCTTTTGCTAACTGAGATGGTATTGAATTCCAGATATATTGAATTCTATTAGCATTAATGGGTGTCGTATGTTTAGAAAAATCAAGTTGATAAGATCTGAGTATTACATCTTGTATCTTTTGTAACTTGCTGATGTCCTTAGATTCAGAAAAAACACTTGCTGGCTCAGGCATCCCACCACAAACTAAGTACATTTTAAACTCTCTTAATAAAGGCTCAAAAAAGGCTTTGGGTATTTTAGTTATTGTTTTTACATTCAAGAAATGGAGATAAGTTTGGTAAAGTTTATCATTCGTGTTAAGTAAATATTCTTCAAACGTGAGTGGATTTAAATTTAAGAACTCAACTTTACCAACTGGAAAAGAACGCTGCTGTCCTAATGTAATTCCAAGTAGAGACCCTGCAGCAATTAAATGATATTTTATGTCTTCCTCTTGAAAGTATTTAAGTGAGGTAAGCGCATTTGGACATTCTTGAATTTCATCAAAAATGATTAAGGTATTCGTGCGCTCTATTGCTCTTCCTCTAAACAGTGTTAGACTTTCTAGTATTCGATCTGGTGATTTGTTAAAGGAGAAAAAGTCATGAAGCTCTTGATTTAACTCAAAATTGAAATATGCTACATCCTGATAATTTTTCTTACCAAATGATTGGATTAAGGTGGTTTTACCAACTTGCCTTGCTCCCATCACCACTAATGGTTTCTTATTTTGACTCTCCTTCCAAGAGTTAAGATTTGTTTCTATATTTGGTCGAAATAGCATTTATCTGTATTTAATGTGTAAATTTACTCATAATAACTGTATATTATGTGTAATTTGTCCAACATTGCTATTTTATTATACAGGGTAATTGCTCAGTTTCAACTGTTTTGTAATAATATTGATAACACATTAAACGGCTAGCTTTCATCTCTAGACAAATCAATAATGGATTAATTTCCTGATTCTTTTTTACCTTGTGTAAGACTTAAAACAATAACATCCATGGTAGTCGGTAATGAAGAAAAAGTCTATCTGTACATAGAGACTTTAAAACATCTCACGAATCTCAATCGGGCTTCAGAAATTAAAGCTGGATTGATCTTATCATTTTATGGGCTCTTATTGGGCGTCGTATTCCAATACCTTTCACAAATTGTCTCGCAGATTGAAGCCAAACACATATTTATTGGATTTCTGGTCGCTTGGTTATTATTGATCGCTGTTTCTATCTATTGGAGCTTCAGATGCTTTATGCCACATATTGAAGGCAAATACAAAAAAAATGTATTCTTCTTTAATGATGCGATCATGCATTATGGTTCGATTGAAGATTATGCAAGCGAATTCAATGCCGTTGCTTCAGATCCTGAGAACCTATATGATCAATTAGGTCAGCAAATTTATATCCATTCTAAGATCGTCGCTCAAAAAATAAGAGATGTCAATAAATCTGTCAAGTATCTGGCGCTTAGCTTTGTCCCTTTGTTAGTGCTTCTCTTATTTACCTTACTCGTTGTTAAGCCGGAGCTATAAATTTTGGTTCTATGAATCAGATGCTCATGACGACTGTTGTTCCTTGATGATCACTTGACTCAATAGAAATCTCGCCGTTGTGTTTTTCAATAATTCGCATAACAGTTGATAGACCAATTCCGCTACCTGTATATTGACTTTTATTATGGGCTCTATAAAATGAGTCGAACACTTTTTCCTTGTCTTCATCAGGGATGCCAATCCCATTGTCTGTAACCCTAATGATGACGTCTTGGCCTTTACTATGTTCAGCTGATATCTTTATTTTAGGTTGTTCACTTTCGTTATATTTTATTCCATTATGAATTAGATTAAAGAATACGAGACCCATTAAATCTCTATCACAGTTCATCTTGCCAAGTTGTTCTGTCACCACAATGGCTTTTCGTTCCTGAATATAAAGCTGCATATCTTTAAGCTGGTCTTTGACTAAGGTATTTAAGTCAACTTGTTCTAGTTTTAATGTTGTATTACCAATTTTTGAAAACTCCAAAAGTTTATTAATCAATAAGGTCATTCGGTTCACACCTGAGCTGACAAATGTCATATACTCTCTACCCTTGTCATCGATTTCGTGTCCGTATTTCTTATCAATTAATTGTACATATGAGCCAATCGTTCTAAGCGGTTCTTTTAAATCATGTGTAGCCGTAGCTGCAAATTTTTCAAGGTCTTGATACGATCTATTTAATTCAGAAATTGTGTTTGTCAATGAGGCTGTTTTAAGTGATACTTCTCGTTCAAGATCTTCATTGCTACGCTCTAATTCTTTAGTGTAGGCTTTCTTTAAATCATACCAACTTTTGTAATAATTGTAAATCCAATATAAAATGAAAAGGCCAGTAATCAGATATATTAGTTTAGCAAAATTGGAGAGCCAAGGTGCAGGTGAGATGCTTATATTCAGTTTTTTAAACGGGCTTTTATCCCCATTCCTATTAATTGATCTCACCTTAAATACATACTTACCGGCTGGTAATTTTGAATAGGAAGCTACCCTATTTGTTGATGTTGTTTGCTTATAGCCTGTATCATATTGCTCTAATTGATATTCGTATGTATCACTGTTCTGATTTTGATAATTGAGTGATGAAAAGGCAATTGATAAATTGTTTTCATTGTATTCCAATTCAATGGAAGCGGTCGAATTTATAGTTTCTGATAAAATGTTTGTGTCATCATAAGGGGTGACAATTTTATAGTTAACATCCAACTCATCAAGGCGAATTTTTGCATCAGTATTCTTAACTAAAAAATCTCCAGTTTTAAAAACATCGAGACCATTCGTACCACCAAAATATAGGGTACTATCGGGTGATCGATAACTACTCCCTACTCTGAAAAAATCATTACTTAAGCCATCGGCTTTATTGAATACGATCAATTCGCCTGTCCGAATGTTTAATTTTGTCAAGCCATTACTCCCAATCCAAAGGTGATCTTTATGGTCATAATGCATGACTTCTATATCGTTAGACGGCAAGCCGGTACTGATATCGAAGACTTGAGTTTGATAGCCATTGTTTTCTTGCCACAGCTTGACAAGACCACTTCCAATAGTCCCTACCCACACAGTGTCTTTATCGCTGACTTCGATCGGCCAGCTGAAATCTGAAAATCCTTGATTGGGTAAAATGTCACTAAGAAATATGTGTTCGATATTCTGAATTTGACCTGATTCGCTTAGTGTGATTTTATTAATACCTTTTTTCGAACTTGCCCATATTTCATTTTTTTCCTCATTAAAGTGCAAATATGAAATTTCGTTAGAGCTAATAGCTGGCGATGTGGATGTCGTGATATACTCAGTAGAGATAATGGAATGAGTTCCTACGTTTAATCTGATCAATCCATTTCTAAAAGAACCCACCCACAAATAGCCATACTTATCTTCAATGATAGAAAAGAAAAACTGATTTTCCGTTTCATCGCCGATTAAATTTAATCGTTCAAATGATTGGCCTTTATCCTTGGAAAAGCTTAATCCAGTTTGTGTCCCTACAAAGATCCTATCTTGACTATCTATGCATATCGATCGAACTTTTGAGGTGTTATGAGTCAGATTATCTTTTGAAAAATGCTTGAATGGTGTGATGTCATAAGTCTCCAAATTATATTTATATAAGCCATCCTCATTTGTACCAATCCATAAATTATCTTCATTATCGATTGCCAATCCTCTGACATATTTATTAAATATTTCCTTTGGATTGGTAAACGAGTACTTACCAGATTCTTGCTGAATTTGATTCGTACTTTGATACAGAATACCATTTCCATAACAGCTCATCCAAGCAATCGCATTATCTACAAGAAATATATTATTGACATTGGATGTCCTTATGTTTTTGGCATCTTGATTATAACTAATTTGGGTACTATTATTAATATCAAGACAAATATAGTTGTCCATACTCGCGATATGAATCTGATGTTTTGCAACTTCTAAGTCTTGTATATTTTGGATGTTTAATCCAGGAAGATCTAGAGGAATTGAATGATACTGTATGCTATCATTAAGAATGATAAGTTTGTCTGAATAGAGAATAGCTATGGAGTCGTTCTCGATAATATCAAACCCGTGAATTGGTGTAGCAATGCTCGAATTGGTCTCTACATGTTTCTGATTAAGTGCAAATGTTCCGTTTTTAATTTCACTTAGTTTGTAAATAGCTGAGCTTGTCGTTAACCAAAGATTACCTAAATCATTTTGTTCTGAGGCAAAGACCTCTTCTTCCACATCAATTGTCTGAATGAGTGTGAGTGTTGTAGATATATCATCAAAATCATAAAGTCTTATTTGATGCTTGTATAAAAGTGCTAAGATATTGGATTGATCAATATAATGAATGGCAAGTGGGTAGACTCTATATTCATTTTGATCACTAAAAGTAATCTCAACAAAACTCGATTGAGACTTATCAAAACAATGAACGCCATCATCAGTCATCATCCAAATGAGTGATGAATTAACAGATTCAAAATCAATGATTCTATTTGACAAACCACGATTTTGGTTGAAATATGGATTCGTGTACTTGACTATGTCCGCCCCATTATATTGGCATAAACCACCAAATGTACTGATCCAAATAAGTCCTGACTTATCTTGTAAGACGCCTGTAGCATCAGGATGAGGTAGCTTAAGGTATACCCTATTATATTGAGCAGTTATGCTCAAGAAAACACAAGTTAAGATGATCGTTATTGAGACGCGTTTTTCCACAAGGGATTTGTACTTATTACTTATCTAATTTTATAAGTTATTAAAACTTATAGCTTTAAGGTGAGTTTAGATGTGCCTTGTTGAAAAAAGAGGACCAGTGCAAATTAAACATATTGACGTTTAGAATCAAGTGGTTGGCTGTATTAATCGTATCCTATAAACGGAGTGCTGTTCTTATACTACGATTTGAGATTGAGTGAACGCCAATACTTCACATTTTATCTAAGGGTTTGATTGTTTTTTCAGATACAAAACTCTTTCCAAAGCTTTCATATCACTTGTGTATATTAGATTATATTTTCTCAGCCAATAAATCAGATGACACATGTACTATCTAACCCAGAGTATTCATAGAAATGCACAAATAAGAGGGTCTCAAATCGCCACAGAAAACGGAGATCGCAAGCACACTTGGACGCAAGTTAAGGACAGAGTTTCAAGAGTTGCTGCCGGACTTCTAAGCTTAAGCATTAAGGAAGGTGATCGTATAGCAATTCTCGCATTGAATTCTGACCGATATTTAGAATATTATTTTGCAATCCCTTGGGCAGGTGCGTGTGTGGTACCTCTCAATATAAGGTGGTCTCCTGTGGAGAATGCGTATTCGCTTAAAGATGCAGGAGCTACAATCTTGTTCGTCGATGACGCGTTCGCTAAAATGGTGCCCGCTCTAAAAGAACAAGGCGTCGAATTGAAACACATCATTTACTTGGGTGATGCTGAGACGCCAGAGGGAATGATTAACTATGAAAGTCTCATTGTCAATAATGAACCAGTTGAAGATGCTTATCGAAGCAATGATGATTTAGCAGGTATTTTTTATACTGGCGGTACAACAGGATTCCCTAAAGGAGTCATGTTAACACACAGTAACTTATGGTCGAGTGCGATTGCCTTAGTTGTCGCTTTAGAACTCAAAGAAACGAATCGAATCCTGCACGCAGCTCCTATGTTTCATCTAGCCGATGGCGCAATGACGCAAGGAGGTGTCTTGGCTGGCAGCACACATGTTTTTATACCCATGTTTACACCAGCAGGAACAGTACAGGCTATACAAAATCACCAAGTTAGCCATGCCTTGTTAGTGCCAGTTATGATTCAAATGACAATCAATGATTCATCGATTAAAGAAGCTGATTTATCATCACTTGAATATATCTTATATGGTGCTTCTCCGATCGCAGAAGCTGTCTTGATCCAAGCCATGGAGACATTCCCCAAAGCAAAGTTTGGACAAGGTTATGGCCAAACTGAATTGGCCCCACTCGCAACGATGCTAAGTCCTGAGTATCACGTCGTGGATGGACCCAAGGCAGGTAAACTAAAATCGGCAGGTCAAGCCATCACGTGCGTTGAAATCAAAATAGCAGACGAGCAAGGAAAGCCCCTACCCTCTGGAGAAATTGGAGAAATTGCTGTAAAAGGACCCAATGCGATGGTTGGGTATTGGAACAAACCCGAAGAAACTGCGCAGTCCTTACGCAATGGCTGGGTACATACTGGCGATGCTGGCTATATGGATGAGGATGGATTTGTTTTCTTGGTGGATCGTGTAAAAGATATGATCGTGTCTGGTGGTGAGAATGTATATTCGGCGGAAGTAGAAAACGCTGTCATGAATCATCCTGCTGTTGATCAGGTCATTGTAGTGGGTATACCGTCTGATCAATGGGGCGAACAAGTTCACGCAGAAGTCATTCTTAAGGCAGGACAGGAGGCATCTGCTGAATCGATCATTGCAAAGACAAAAGAATACATCGCAAACTATAAATGTCCAAGATCAATCAGTTTTCGCACTGAGCCGTTTCCATTGTCAGGGGCAGGAAAGCTCTTGAAGAGAGATGTAAGAGCACCATATTGGGAAGGGAAAGAGAGACAGATTAATTAATTAGAGCAGGCAAAAATAAAGGCAATTTTTATAAACTGCTAACTTGTACCTCTTGCACTCGGTAACAACGTTTAATCGATGCTCTTTTTGCAAAACCTTGGTCTCGGCAAAATCAGCAATTAAAAAAGCCACACAATCGTTGATTATGTGGCTTTATATTTTTTCTTTTAACTGACTGTTTAGAAGCCAAATCCTCCGCCCATGCCACCCATGGCGCTTTGGAATTCTTCCATTGTCATTTTCTTGTATCCGTTTTCATCGACAGCAAAATTCGCATCATCCACGGCATCTTTCAAATCAACAGTTGTCATAATGATTTTCACTTCTGGCATCTCCATAATGAATTCTAATGGAAATCCTGGAAATTCAGAGATATCAATGCCTTGGACATTTGCTTTAACTTTGATTTCTTCACTGACATAGGCATGAAAACTTGCATCAGCCATTTCTGCATCTTTTGGAGTTGCTACGACCTTATAACATTCATAACCAGCTATCGTTTTGGTATCTGTTTTATCTGCTTTAAATTCTAAATCCGCCATTGGATTTGGATTCTCCGCTTTAAGTCGATCGGATTCTGCTTTTGTCGATTGGACTAGCATTTTGTTACCCATGGCATCCATAAACATATTGAAATTACCATCTGCATCTACAACATTTTTCACTGTGATCATGCCACCCATCATATTCAATGCAGTTAATGTCTTTCCATCTTTATGAAATATCTCAGTTTCTGTGCCCTTGAGCATCTCCATCATAGCAGCTGACTCGGGGTTTGATGATTCTATATCCGAAATTTCCATCTTAATGTATACTTCTGACAGCTCTTTTTGTGCTGTAATGGAAGTCCCGATTAATAAGGCAACAGCAAAAAGAAAGGTTTGTAATAATTTCATGTATTTGTTTTTTGAATTATGGTTCAACATACTAATGTCTAAACCAGCGAAATAGTTTGAGATATTAATTTATTTAGATAAAATTAAGCTTTAGAACTTCAATAGATCCATTCATCGAGGTATTTAACGAATATTTTGCATAGATTATTTGCATCTGAAATGGCCCTATGATGGACGCCTTCAAACTCAAATCCCTCCTTTTTTAGCACCGTTTTGAGTCCAGTGTACCGATCTACATTCTTAATTCTATGATACTGCCCTTTTAGATTTGTAAAACTATCTAGCCAATCTTTCTCCAGTTGATGTAAGTCACAATCATTTCGAATCATTTGAATATCAAAATCTCCCCAAGCACATAAGATATAGTCATCGTACAATTCAATCCAGTCCTTAAAATCTTCAATAACCTTTGGGAATGTAGCAGCAGAATCTACCTGTTGTTGAGTGATAGTCGTCAATTCCGTACAAAAATATGAAAGTGTTGGATTCACCGATGGCTTAACAAATCGGCTAAACTTCCCAATCGTTTCTCCATATTGGTTGATTTTGTATGCTCCTATTTCAATAATTTCATTGGCACCATGAGGGGGTCTACCCCTCCAACATGTCGCCTCTAGATCGTAAATTATAAAATTCAAATTTTCTATTTCATCTAAGCACTTTGAAGTTCTGCCTGTGCTTGTGTTGCTAATACACTCTCAATTTGATAGCCTACCAAATGATTGTGGTAATAATATAATAATTTCAAATCGCGAGACTGAAATGCAGTTTTGTGCCTTAGTAAGGGGAGTAATTTATGATAAGATCCTAAAAAGTGCAAACCTCTATCGATAAATTCGTCAACTGGCAAGTTAAAGCTTTCTGAACAGATAAGTGCACCTGCCCGTTCTTGAGTCTTCACATACTCAATGGCTGCTGCAATCATTTGTTTAAATTGATCACCTGGGATAAGAAGATCTTTAGCCGGTAAGCGCAAGAAATTGTATATATCCAACTTACTATTCTGACGCCTAAGATATTGAAATGCTACAAAAGCCACCATATGGCTCTCCAATATTATATTTTCTTTAGAGAATGACTCTAAAATTTTCCCACCTAGGACATTGGTATATTGAAATTCTCTCTGCTCATCTGTCGTTAACTCGCCACCCGCTTTGAAGTAGTCCAGAATATTCAAAGGTTTATTACGCGCATCAAAACTGACACCTTCCGTATTGACTTTATTCCCAAAAACATCCATCGGTTCGCCAAAATTGAACAATACTTCTGAGTCTTTGCGCCACAAACGACGAAGAAACCCGAGCATTGCCCGAGGGCCGGAACCGCCTGGCTTATCTCTGATAAATCGCTCTTTTCCCTCTTTGCTTAGATGTTGCTCTACTAATGATTTTGCTTCCAATACAAAATGATAGCCGACTGTCATTGGGACAACAAATATTTTATGTGGAGATCCTGCTTGACACAGATTACGCTGCGCCTCCATCATAGTGCCAAATAAGCCGAGCTTGATATATTTTTCAAATTCTCCACTCCTAGACCTTGTACCTCCAGGATAGAATAAGGTGTTGACTCCTTTTTGTATAGACAGCGTTGAAAATGTTTTTAGAGTCGATAAATACAGAGGATTCTTTTTGCGTCTATCTATTTTGTAGGCTCCTAGTCTATTAATGTAATAGGCAACCAGTTCGTAGTCAAACAAATTTAATCCAGCTCCGTAAGAAAAAGCAGGAATACCCACTTTGGTGTCTATCGCAAAGCCCATCAGAATAGAGTCAAGATTACTAAAATGATTGGGTACGATGACAACTGTCCCTTTTTCGAACAGCGCTCTGACTTCTTCTATATGCCCATAAAACTTGATTTTTTCTGCCACTTGTTTTTTAGTACCCCAGGGTCTCCACGATCCGGGTGACCTACCCTTGTTATATATTCGTCGGAAGAAAAAGCTCAATAATTTCCGAGCAAATCGGAAGGTATTGGGCTGGAAACTGCCAACGATTTCTTCTGAATACCGATTGATAATCTTCTTCAGTAAATCACGATTAAGCTCTTCTTCATTGGTATCACCGGTATTGGCTTTGAGCTCCGATTCCAGTTTTTTCCAATATTGAGATTCATTTGGTGGATCGACCTTCCAAGGGTTGGTTTTGACTCTGATTCTCTCTTGATATATTGTCATAGCCAATACAGCCCTCAATTCTTCCACAGATTTACCATCTGTGAACTTCTTTTGTGTATATGCAATCATCTCCTTGACCAAAATCTCTCGAGTTCGACTTAGCTTATTGATTGGCCATTTCTCAATATTGGGCTCTATATGTGGATAATTTTCTGTCATGAGCTGTGTAAAAATAAGCAAGGAAGCTGGATACACGAGTGATCTGATGAAGCACTCTATTTTGCTGCGTGCATCTTGTTGATTTCTGCTATAAAGCTAAGGATATCTTCTCTTCCGAGTGTTGTTTTGGATGAAGTAATAAATTGTTGAGGTAATTCTTCCCAAGATTCTAATAACTCCGCATTTATCGATTCGATGTTTTGTTTGATTTCGGCTTCTTTTAATTTATCTGTTTTTGTGAATACGATGACAAACGCAATGCGCTGCGCACCAAGCCAATTAACAAACTCTTTATCAATCTCTTGGAGTGTATGCCTGCTGTCTATGAGGACAAATGTACATTGCAATGATGATCGAGTCTCCAAGTATTTCTCAATCATGTGCTCAAATTTAGCCCGCTTCCTTTTGGAGACTGTCGCATAGCCATATCCAGGTAAGTCAACCAGTTGCCAGGTCTCATTAACATCAAATAAGTTGATTAATTGGGTCTTACCAGGTGTATTGGAGACACGCGCCATGTTTTTTCGACGGCAAAGCATATTGATCAAAGAAGATTTGCCAACATTCGACCGGCCTATAAAGGCATATTCTGGGAGCTTTTCAGGTGGACAAGTCCCAACTGATACGTAACTCCCGACAAATTGCACATCAAGATCCTGCATGAACGGCACTTTATTTGATATTATGAAATAGAACTAAGCTTAATAAGTTCATTATTGTGAACGCTAGTTTTTTTATAAAGAGGCCAAAGGTACTCTATTGCTTGTTCTCGATAACTTCTAAAATATCAATTATGAAAAAGACCCTAATTCTGCTAGTCTTTGCGAGTTTTTTATCAACAACATTGAGTTCACAGATCGAATTTGGTATGAAAGCAGGATTGCATTCGCTAGATTTAGTCTCTGAATCTATTGTATTACCAGGTTCAGATCAGGATTTTGAAGTCGATTTTGTTGAATCCGAGTATGGCTTTCAATTTGGATTATACACTCGAATAAAATTATTTGGTATCTATATAGAGCCAGCTGCGATGCTCCACTCCACGTCAATAAATTATACATTGGATGAGATCGGTGATGAAGGTGTTATCGGTGCTGTGCGCAATGAAAAATTTACAAATCTGGATATTCCAGTGATGATTGGCTTCAAATTGCTCTTTGTGAAAGCATTCTTTGGACCAGTGGCCCACCTAAATATAAGTAGCGCCTCAGATTTGATTGATATTCCTGCATATGCACAGCGTTTTGATAAGGCGACATATGGTTTTCAAGCAGGCTTAGGATTTGAGCTCTGGAAATTACGCTTTGAAGCTAAGTATGAAGGTAATCTATCAAAATTCGGAGAGCATATATACGTAGGAGATGATAATTTCGCCTTTGACAACAGACCATCACGCATTATTGCCAATGTTGGCTATCGCTTTTAGTGATCGCTTGAAAAGTTGGAACAATGCTTGCATATAAGTTAAACAGTAGACGTTTGTGCTACTGTTAAAATCAACCGCAGCCTCGAAGCTTTCAGTTTCGGGGCTTTTTCTTTCCCCAAGTAGCTCTTTCAGCCGAGAATATATATTACCTTTGTGATAGACCAAGCAAACCCTAAATGGGAGATTATACGTTACTTATTCTATTTTTCTCTATTTCTATTGTTTTTTCATTTTTGTGCTCTATCTGGGAGGCAGTGCTTCTTAGCATAACGCCATCTTATGTCCAAGTCAAAGTACAAGAAAAGACTAAGGTTGGAGATTTACTGCAATCTTTTAAAGCTAATATCGATAGACCTTTAGCTGCCATACTAACGATGAATACAATCGCTCATACAGCTGGAGCTATTGGAGTCGGTGCTACAGCAACTAAAATTTGGCCAGGTAATCTAGCTGCGACCATTGTATCTGTTGTTATGACACTAGCGATTTTATTTTTATCGGAAATTATTCCCAAGACAATCGGAGCCAATAACTGGAAAGGCCTGGCTCCCTTCACAGTGAAAAGCTTAAATTTTATCATAAAAGCACTCTACCCTCTTGTTTGGTTTAGTCAGATTATTACTAAAAGGCTAAAGAAGGATAAGAGTAAAAGTGTCTTAAGTCGTTCAGATTTTATGGCGATGGGCCAGGTAGCATCAGATACGGGTGTTTTAGAAACTGGTGAATCTAGAATATTTGAAAACTTACTCCGATTTAAATCGCTGGAAGCGAAAGATATTATGACGCCGAGGACAGTTGTTTTGGCAGCTCAAGAAGAAATGACTATTGGTGATTTTTATAATGAGAATAAAAATCTCCGGTTCTCTAGAATTCCAGTCTATGGTGAAAGTAAAGATCAAATATCCGGCTTCTTGCTCAAGGATGATCTCTTATCCTCAATAATAAATAATAAACAGGACAGCCCGCTGTCTTCAATTAAACGTTCAATCGAAATTGTCACTGAGTCACAAAATCTGATCAAACTCTATGAAGATCTGATCGAAAAGCGTGCCCACATCGCTTTAGTCGTTGACGAGTTTGGCGGCATGGCCGGCATTGTCACGATGGAAGATATTGTCGAGACTCTCTTTGGTCTAGAAATCATGGATGAGTTTGATAATGTCGAAGACATGCAGAAGCTTGCCCGTAAGAAATGGGAGGAGAGAGCGAAGAAGCTTGGCTTGTTAGAAGAATAAATACTCTATTGTCGCAGAGTGTTGAATGAGGGAAATGAATGAACAACCCCTCGCTAACATTGATACCATGATCTAATTTGTTGGAAAACAAATTAGTTTAAGTTCACCATCCTCTTTTAAAACCAAATAAAAATATCGTTGGTCAGGAGACCAATAACCGCTTATGATTTTTATAGGCGAACATTGATTCCATAATCGCTCTTTGTGGTATTTTACCAATAATTGCTACAGAAGAATGACATTAGTAACAAACTCAGCTACAGCGCACCGTCCTGTTTTTAACCACATAAAAAATGTCATTGGTCAGGAGACCAACAACGGCCCATCATATTTCAGGTAGATACCTAGATACCAATCGCCTTTGTTAGCTGTGTCACCAACAGGAACCCGACAACTAATTAAAAACCAGACAAAAAAAATGAGCTTAAGGAAATCCTCAAGCTCATTAGTTTATTATGTGTTCGTCGTTTTAAAGTGCCAATTGTCTCTGTTTTATCGTTACAATTCCAAAAATAAGTAACAATATGGATAAGCTAATCAATCCCCATTCTCCCATTGTAGGAATAGAATCAGCAACCGGTGGCACTGGAGTTAATGCAAAAGAAACATTATCATACCACACACCAGTCGGCGCAAAACCAGTGGCATAATTTATAAAGCCCCATTGAATAATAAAACCATCCCAAGCTCCATCAATGGTGACATCCAAAGACGAAGTTGTAAATGCGGTTGCAGCAGATGTATCGAATGAATCAAAATACACTGTCGCGAATCCATTATTTGGATCAAGGACTTTGATGAATGCAGATAATTCAATCAAGTTTGGATCATTTGCTAGATCAGGCGTGCCATTAGGCGATAACTGATGATCAAACATAAATGTGTAATCTTCATTTACATCTGCAGCTCCAAGCGTTGCTTCTGAGAAGACAATGGCCTCAATGTAATTGCCATTATTATGATCTCCATTAGCATAATCACTATAGACATTAAATACAGTGTTACCTCCATCATCTGCTGTAGAGGAAAATCCAGCCCCACCATTTGGTGCAGGAAAAGAAAAGTAATTGTATAGAAATCCAGTTCTATCAGGATTTGAGAAAACGTTTGCCCCAACTAACCAAGTGCCTCCTAAAAGAGCATTATCTGGAGGGACAGTATAGGATTCAAAATCATCTGCAAAATTAATTTGAGCAGTACTTGTGTTTATTGAAATGCAACACAGGGCAATAGAAAGGATAAGGTAACTCAGGATTTTCATGTTTGAATAATTATGCTGTGAATATATTATTTTACTTTGTTTTGAGCTAGTTTCAGATAAGTTTTTGTCAATATGATCAATGAAAGAAATTAATTGCAGCCATCAATGTACGCATGGAATTGTGCACCTTGTAGAGTTTCAAAACTTGGTAATAAAGAGATGTTTGTTGCAGAATCATAATCTACATCTGCAGAGACGCCAATTGTTTGCCGAGACTCGATCGCTCCATTTGTCTCATAGTGTATACTTCCATTTTCCATTCCGGTGAGTCCCCCATTACTTCCGAATATGTAATCTGAAGGCGAAAATGTAGCGGTAGTCGTGACTGTTTGTGTACATCCATATAAGTCTTCCAAAACAACACCAACAACCGTCCCCGTCGTGATTGAAGAGTTTGAATATTGATTGTTAGATCCAATTTGGACTTGCTCCCCTTGATCCATCGTGCCATTAGCGTTTGTATCCAAAAAGAATGTATATAAACTCATCCCGCCTGGTAGAACATTTACCACTCCTGTAGAGCCTCCACAGACTTTAGCCGTGATGACTGCTGGCGCTGAAACGCAATGCTTTTCCAGATTATCGAAATAATAGATATCACTTGTAAAGCTATTTGGATTAAACAACAATAGAATCTGATCTACATTTGCATCAAGCACAGATGCATCGGGCCTATCTGCATAATCAAAGGCAAGTGTTTCCCACTCATTTTGTTTCGTTGTCTCGACGGCATATCGACTATGTCTCCCTGATGGATAATTCGTTGGGGTAGAAACAGTCCCGTCTTCAAGTTGCAATAGAATACTTGTCCCCACAGGAGCACTCGTAAGGATATCTATATAAAATTTAGTGTCGCCACTCACATAACCACCAACCTCAAAGGGGCTGTCAATACTATACGTCATGTTATCAAATAAATCGCCAGCAGATCGAGTATATTTCCCAGCAAGAGAAGAAGGGTTCTCAGTGTTTGGTGTTGGATTAGTTACATTCTCTTCCATCACACCTACAGATGATTGATACGTAATGATAGCCGGATCATCAAAATTTTCTAGAACACAAGCCAACAAATCAATGACCTCTTCTAATACGATAACATCCAATGAAAGCGATTGCGAAGTACATCCATTGACATTCACCGATATACTACCAGTGCTGGATGAATCGCCCCAATCTACATTGATAGTATTTGTGCCTTGACCAGATACAATACTCGCACCAGCAGGTACGCTCCAATTATATGTAGCGCCTACTCCTGCATTACCTACTGAATAGATCTCTCCAGTCGCCATATGATCAACTTGCTGAGCACCACTGATGTAAGCGAATTCACCTTCATAGACTCTGACATAATCAACTTCCATTATTTGTGGAAAGCTTGTACTTGCATCAGGAGATCCAGGCCAGTTGCCACCCACAGCCATATTCAAAAGCATATGGTATTCATGATCGAAAGGCCAATTATTTGGTGATACATCAGCAATTGTCTTGGTGGAATAGAGGATGTCATCGACATACCATCTAATTTCTTCTTCATCCCATTCGATCGCATATTCATGAAAGTCATCATTGAATGTTCCACTATTCAAGCGATATGTTGCTGAGGAAGATTGATTATTCGGCCAGGGTGGACCATAATGTATCGTACCATGAATTAATTCAGGTTCTTGCCCCAAGACTTCGACAATATCTAATTCTCCACTTTGAGGCCAAAAGCCGTAAGGTTCGTCCGTTGACAACATCCAAAAGGCTGGCCAGATACCTTGACCTATAGGCATCTTGATTGATGCTTCAAATCTTCCGTAGGTGAAGTCAGCTGTGCCTTTCGTTCTTAACCTTGCCGAGGTATAGCTTTTACCTCCGAAGGATTCTTCTTTTGCGATTATTTTGAGTGTACCGCCAGAGACGACTGCATTCTCATTTCGATAATACTGCAATTCGCTATTTCCCCAGTCACATAAAGAAGGACAGCCATCACCTATTTGAGGAGTCCATTTGGAATTGTCTAAGCTTGTCCCGTTAAAGTTGTCTTCCCAGACCAAAACAGGACATGTTGGTATAACATTACAGTCTCCATAAAAATAGATATTGTCCACAAAGTAAATCAGATCATCTCCATTGTCAAACTTCATGCGTATGACATTGCTCAAATTGACGACGCCAGAAAATGCACTTAATGGAATATCTATGCTATTCCATTGCCCTGGTACTAAGTTGATCATATAGGCTGCTTCAACAGGTCCTGGATTGGTGAGATTGAAATTGACTTGTGTTGCTCCAGGAGACCAAATGTCCATATGAACATCTGTATACTCACTGATATCTAATGCGTTTTGAAAGGCAATCCGTTGTAGATCAAAATTGTCATACTTGAGCATGTTATTCCCTCCTATATCTTCAATCGTCACGTTTGTTTGTTGATTTGGATTTGGATTAAAATTGGTGCCAGGTAATTCGGTGAAGGCATCACTGAAAATAGCAAGGACATTATCACAAGGTGCCGGTGAAGGAGCTGCAAACTCAGGCGCTTGTGGTGTTTGGCATAATACAGTTGATGTATTTCCCACTTGAATTAGATCATCGAAGTAAAATGAAGTGCCATCTCCTCCAACTCCAAAGTCAAAAAAGACAACCACTTTCTGTAAAGATTTGGTGCTTGCATTCGTTGTTGAGAAATCAAACGTTAGTTCTTGCCACGTATTTGCAGCGCCTAACGTAGAAGATATTTCATTAAAAGTACTTGATAAGCTAAGGTTCTCTAACTTAAACAGGACTGTAATACCTGGTTTTGGTGAATAAACTTTTAGCTTAAATACTTCACCTTGGCTAAAGTCTATTGGGTCTTCTAATGTCAAAACCGTCCCTGCCCAAGTCTGTGCCCCACTCGTTTTTAGAGATCTACCCACAGTTGGCGATATATTAATGCCACTAGTGCTTGGGTTAGCATCTAGTTCAGTTGCTGTCCCGCCAAAATCTATAAAATCATAATCTATAAATTGACATTCAAAATCGACGTCAAAATCCAATACATTGACTGATTGACTTTGTAATACGCCTGTTCCATATATAATAAATAAGCAAATGAAATATTTTTTCATTAGTGAGTCGTATTTGAGATTTATAGCTTTAATTTGAGTAATGACAAGGAGTCAAAAATATAAGAATAACTGAAAAAATATCAATGTTTTGTGTTAAAACATATTGTTTGCTATGACATGTGTTTGAAAGGGTTTTATTGACTCGTCTGAGTAATAAAACCTTGCCCTTGTTTGTGTTGTCACCAACAAGAACCTGACATCTAAGATTTATAAATAATATGTCGTCGGTAAATGACCAAAAACGGCCTACAGATGCATTTATAGTTTTGTAAAGGGGATCTTTTCAATCAAAATGGATGAGAATCAGTCTAAAATTAATTATCAGAAGTCGTTACAATCGGCTCGTATTTATAATTTCTAAAGTCTACAGTACTCAATCCCGAAACACCCTGCTCTTGCATGTAGACGCCATATAGCACATCGACTTCTGCCATTGTTAATTTGTTGTGTGTTACAACGATAAACTGAGATCGCTCTGAGAACTTCTTGATGATCTTATTAAACTTCTGGACATTGGTGTCATCCAATGGTGCATCGACCTCATCAAAGATACAGAACGGTGCAGGTTTAAGGAGATATAGGGCGAATAATAATGCTGTCGCTGTCAAAGTCTTTTCTCCTCCAGACAGTTGACTTAATGATTTTGGTTTCTTACCCTTTGGTTTAGCGATGATTTCAATATTTGCATTGAGAGGTGAATCTCCTTCTAACAAGACTAAATCACAATCATCATCTTCAGAGAAGAGACTCCTAAACACTTCTTTGAAATTAACCTTAATTCGATTAAAGGCATCCATGAATTGATCCGTCGCCTTCAACTCAATTTCTTCTATAGTTTCTAGTAGTGAGCCTTTTGAGTTGAGGATATCTTCGCGCTGAGAGGAGATGTTGTCATACCGTTCTTTCATCTCTTCGAAGGCTTCAAGTGCCAATGGATTGACTTCTCCAAAACCATGGAACCTTGATTTTAAACGGTTCATTTGGATCTCTATTTCAGTCACAGTTCGCTCGTCCTCTTCATCAATTTCATGCTGATCTACAACATCTTTACTGATGCCAAATTCTAAATCAACGCGTTCGTAAACAGCAGCAATACTGAAATCATACGACGTTTGTTTATCTTTGATGCCATTGATGACTGACTGACATTCTGATATTTTGCGATGCAGCGATTTTAACTCATCTTCCTTTTTATTGATTGTTCCTCTGACTTCAAAATAGCTGTGCTCTGCAGACGTAAGCCTAGTTTCAAGAGCCTTTTTATCTTCATAACTACTTAACAATAGTTGTTTTAGTTCTGATACTTTAGTCTGAGATTCTTCATTCTCTGTGGTGAGTTGCTCTTTGATTGTTTCATTATGACTGAGGCTCTCCTTGATTTGAGATTCTTGCTGTTGATTGTAATCTAGCTCTAATTGGATGTTTTTACTTTCACCTTCTTTTTTTAGAAATTGAATGTTAATCTCATTGACCAATTGAGTTGACTCGGCTAGTCGCTGAGCTAGCTGATCCAAACTTTTATCACTGACCTTGTCTTCACTATCATCTGATAAAAGTTCATTTTTAATGTTGACTAAATCAATGTCGATAGAAGATAAATGAGCTGTTTTTTCGGTGATAGAATTTTTGGCTTTATTAATCACATCCAGCCACTCTTTATTTTGTGATTTGGAGATGTCTAACTCTGTTTGGAGCTTGACTAGATTTTCGTTGTTGTTCGTATGTTCGGTTTTTAAACCTTCGATTTGTTGATTTATCGTATCGACATGAAGCCCGGCCAATTCCTTTTGGAGCTCTTCGATTGTCTTTTCCTTTTCTGCAATTGTAGCATTGAGCTCAGTGACATATGCTTCTAGTGCTTCTAATTTCTTTTGACGTCCCAGTTTGTTACCTTCGAATAGTCCAATCGATCCACCTGAAATGGATTGCTTCGTTTTTATAAATGTGCCCTTCTTTGACAGAATATCCTGATTCGAGTTAGATAAACCATTTAATTGATCTAACTGGCCATCATAGATAAATGCATTCCCTAATAGCTGATCAACCAAATTCTGGTATTTGGATTCTGTCCGCACAAATTGTTTTGCTGGACTCAAAGACGCATGCGAAGACTCTGAACGAGTGCTCGATGATTGTATTTGATCAAGGATAAAGAAGTTAGCTTTCCCCTTTTGAGCCTCACTTAGAAGCCCTATGCCTTGGATAGCATCTGATAAGGTATCACAGACGTAGTAATTTAGATACGGATCTAAGTATTGCTCAAGCACCAGCTTGACGCTATCATCTGGTTCGATGATATCTGACAATAACGGAGCATGCGCATCCCAAGAGTTGCGCAAGTACTTTATTGATTCAGGATAGCCCTCAAGACTTTGAATCATCTCTCGTAAGAGGTCAATTTCATTTTGCTTAGCATCGGCTTGCCGTCTAACTTTTGCAGCGTCATGGACCTGCTTTTCTATCTCTAATTCTACACCTCTCTTTTTTGTCTCTAACTCTTGCTTGGTTTCTTCTAATTTCTGAAGTTGATCAATACGATTTTGTTGATCTTGACTCAGTTGCTGGATTGCTGTTTCTTTTTCTTCTAACTGAGTTAAGATCGAATTGATTCTAATTTCTGTATTCTGTCGTTCTTGATTTAGTGACAAAATTTGTTCTTGCATGACTGCCTTCTGCGTTTCTTTACTCTGCAGTTCTTCATTTGCCTTTATCCGCTTCAATGTAAATGCATCAAAAGAAGACTTCATCTCATTGAAATTCTGCTGAATCTCTTCGTGTTCAAGCTTTGCTACTGATAATTTTTCTTGAATAACATCTAGCTCTTGCTTAATACCTATCTTGTCATCATTCAACGATTTTAGCGACGTTCCAAAATTATCAATTGAGGCCAGTTTACCGCTTTTCTCTTCTTCTATCTCCGTAAGACGCTTGAGGTTGTAGCTGATCTTCTCTGTTAACAGGTCCTTTTGATATTCTTTGTTCCGTTGCTCATTTATGAGCTCATTCAGATTCTTTTGTAGTTCTGATAGCCCCTTTTCTTTGTCAATGTTATTGGACTTCATTGACTGAAGTTCAGCTTCGAGGCTTAGCGAAGCAGTATTATACTTTTCAAAATTTTCAGTCTCTGTTAGTTTCTTCTGATCTAGGTTTACAAGTTTTGTTTTTAGATTAAGAACTTTTCGTTTGCTAAACAGCAATGAAGAATTTCTATAATTCTCCTTGACTTCATTATACTTAATCGTATTCTTTGCTTGCTTCTCTAGTGATTTTAGATTACCCTCTAGCTCGTATAGTAAGTCCTCTACCCTATTTAAATCTCCTTCGGTAAGTTTTAGTTTATTGAGTGTTTCTTTTTTCCGTTGCTTAAATTTTGAAACTCCAGCTGCTTGCTCAAACATTTTACGACGAGCATTCTCCTTATCAGCGAGAATATCATCGACCATGCCCAATGCGATAATTGCGTAGGAATTTGAACCAATCCCCGTATCTATGAAAAGCGACTGAACATCTTTTAATCTACATTTTACATCATTCAGCCTATACTCACTTTCACCACTTCTGTATAGATGTCTAGCGACTGTAACGGTATCGTATTCTGTTGGTAAGAGGTTCTTCGTGTTGTCAAATGTCAGTGCGACCTGAGCTACACCGCTTGATTTTCTCTTCTTCGTCCCGTTAAAAATAACATCGGTCATTTTTTGTAAACGGAGATCTTTACTTTTTTGCTCACCTAAGACCCATCGCATGGCGTCTATGATGTTAGATTTACCTGAACCATTCGGTCCAACGACACCTATCACATTCTCATCGAAATTTATAACAGTTTCGTCAGCAAAACTCTTAAAACCTTTGATGTAAAGTTTCCTCAACCTCATGCGCGCAAATATATTGAATTAGTCTATATATAGCTTTTTAAAATTTAATAGTTATCAACATTCTATCCATGTAAAAACATACAATGTTTTAGTGCTTAATAACCAATTATTTAGGTCAAACAGAAAGATGATACCATCGCTTAGAACGAAGATATAAAAGACTAAAAACTGTGATTAGCAACCAATAAACAATCTCAATACTCCAAGCCCACTCCAAAGACATAGAATAGACATTAATCACAAAATGCGCTACAATCAGATAGAAGATGACTAAACTGCCTTGTATGTAGAGCCCTACAAGCGTGGCACCTGTACCAATTAAACCGTTGATGACGATCCCTCCAATCGAAAATATTGTCATGATGCCAATCAAAACCCAAAACAAATTACCTGAATCATCAAATATGCTCATGTCTTCAGAACCAAAAATCGGATATAATGTATACTCAGGAAATAAAACTGTTGGCAAAGCAATGAGTAGACTAAATCCAAGCGATAGGAAGATCGTTTTACGTATAATAGCGAATACTTGATCTTGCTGATTCTGACCTATAAAATTACTCACCAGTGTATTTATTCCCGCAGAAAATCCCCAACATGGCACAGATAAAATCAAATACACATTTCGAATCAAGTTTGACATTTCTAGTTCTCTTAGTCCTATATTCTCAATCATACTGAAGAAGATAAACCAACTCCCAATACCCATAACCGCTTGTAATACAATCGGCATAGATAACTTGAACATTGACCAAATGTTTTCTAGATTTGGCACCAAATGCGAGAGCAATTTAAATTCCTTAAACGCCCCTTCTTTAATCATATAGATGACAAAAACAATAAAAGCAACGATCTCTGCAATTGTGCTCGCCCAAGCCGCCCCCACTATGCCCATCTCAGGAAATCCAAACCGGCCAAAGATCAAACAATAGTTAAGCACTAAATTGACAAATACGAGCAGTAAAGTATCCCAGATGATAAAGCTTGTCCTCGCAATACCTGTATATAGGCCGATCATTGCCAAGCCTGTAAAACTAAAAAACACACCGTATGATCTTGGATAGATGTAATCAAGACACTTGCCCAATACCTCATCATTGGAGATAAACCAGGCGAAGAAATGCTCTGCTCCAAACTGTATAAACAGGAAAACAAGACATGCAAATAACAACTCCAAGAAAAATAAGCTTAAAGCGCTCTTACCAATCCCTTCCTTGTTATTCTCTCCATATCGCCTCGCTATTCTAATTTGACCACCTCGACTAAAACCGTAGCCCATGGATGCGATAATCAAATAGAAGACACCGATAAGACCGATAGAAGCGAATTCTAAAGCGCTCTTGTGATATAAGAAAACATTATCTGTCAGTACGACAACATTTTGGGCTGCACTACCAAGCATAATTGGTAATGAAATCGTAAGAATCTGTTTATAAGTGCTATTTAGTTTCAAAAAACGGTTAAGTTGGTATTCTAAAGATTAGGAGTGTAAAGACCTTCATGAAGTCACAAAACTCCTCTAAAATGAACAAAATATATTTACAATCTCACTAAGTTTAATTCTTTATAAAGACCATTGCTATTTTTATGTTAGACATGGATGATCATAGTTCAACTCGATCAAGCATATATACTGACTTAGGCTTCATTCTTAATTGACCATTTCTGTCTGGACTATCACTTTTTGTATTGGAAATCGCAAGAATCTTTTTATAAGTGCTGTTTAGTTTCAAAAAACGGTTAAGTTGGTATTCAATTCAGTAAGTAACAAAAAGACCTTTAAGGCCACATAAACTCGACTAAAATGAAAAATAATACTCTTCCATTTTTAATATGTTTACTCCTTATTTGTATTATGACTAGCTTTTCTTGTAAAACACAAGAGCAAGCAGTAACAACAAAAGTAGCTAATCTTATAAAACCAGAAATGAATAAACTAGGTCCAACATCAGCAGAAAAAGTTGCTAAATCACTCGTATTGCACGGCCATGAACGGATTGATAATTACTATTGGATGAGATTGTCGGATGAGCAAAAAAATGCTGAAACGCCAGATGCACAAACTCAAAAAGTACTTGATTTTTTGAATGCTGAAAATGCCTATCGAGAGTCTGAGACAAAACACTTGGATAAATTTGAAGACAGCTTGTATGAAGAAATAATAGGAAGAATTAAGCAAACAGATTTATCTGTGCCTTATAAATACAATGGATACTATTACTTAACCAAATATGAAGAAGGCAAAGAATACCCTATTTACGCTCGTAAAAAAGAAAGCTTGGATGCTGAAGAGAACATTTATCTGAATGTCAATGAGCTAGCAGAAGGGCATGATTACTTTAATGTCAATAACACATCGATTAGTCCTAACAATCAACTACTTGCCTATGGTGAAGATGCTGTGAGTAGACGTATTTATACCATCAAGTTTAAGGACCTAGAAACAGGAGAAGCCTTAACTGATGAATTAACTGGAACGACTGGTGCAGCTGTGTGGGGCAACGATAATAAAACAATTTTTTATGTCCAAAAGGATGGACAGACATTGCGATCTGAGAAAGTGTATCGACATACGTTAGGCACTGATCAATCTGAAGATGTGCTCATCTATTTTGAAGAAGATGAGACATTCTATGTTAGCCTGTACAAGACAGTATCTACGGACTACATTATGATTTACTCTGGTCACACACTGACATCTGAATACAGATATTTGTCTTCTAATGATCCAGGTGGAGAGTTCAAGTTGTTTGAAGGAAGGGATCTAGCTGGGGAGCACGAATATTATGTGTCTCATTATAAAGATTATTGGTATATCCGGTCAAATGAAGAGGCGCCTAATTTCAAACTAATGAAAACCACTCTAGCTAACACAGCTAAACAAAATTGGGAAGAAGTCATTGCTCACAGACCAGAAGTGTTTTTGCAAGGCATGACACCTTTTAGAAAATATATGGTGATGAATGAACGAATCGAAGGGATTACAGAAATACGAGTCAGGACATGGGATGGAGATGCAGATTATTATATTGATTTTGATGAATCATCCCACTACGCCTATCGATCTACAAATCTTGACTTCGATACAGAAGTGGTAAGGATTGGCTATCAAAGTATGAAAACGCCCAATTCTGTTTATGATTTCAATATGGACACTAAAGAAAGAGTCTTGTTGAAGCAATCTGAAGTTGTTGGTGATTTTGATCCAGCCAATTATAAAACTGATCGAATTCTTGCTGAGGCACGAGATGGCGCAAAAGTCCCAGTCTCTATTATTTACCATAAGGACACGCAGTTGGATGGTAAAGCGCCCTGCTTGTTATATGCGTATGGCTCATATGGAAGCAATATGGAACCCTACTTTAGTTCTACAAGATTAAGTTTACTCGACAGAGGCTTTGTTTATGCAATCACTCATGTTAGAGGCGGTCAAGAGATGGGCAAGCAATGGTACGAGGATGGCAAATTATTGAAGAAGAAAAATACCTTTTATGATTTCATAGATTCTGGTAAGCAGTTAGTAGCGGATGGTTTTGCAGATCCTGATCGTCTATTTGCAATGGGTGGAAGTGCAGGAGGCTTATTAATGGGTGCGATTATGAATATGGAACCTTCGATGTGGAGAGGTGTGATTGCTGCTGTGCCTTATGTTGATGTCGTGTCTACCATGATTGATGAGACGATTCCATTGACAACATTTGAATGGGACGAATGGGGCAATCCGAAGAATAAAGAATACTATGATTACATGCTCTCCTATTCTCCTTATGATAATGTGGAGGCTAAGGATTATCCAACGACCTTAGTGACGACTGGTTTATTTGATTCTCAAGTTCAGTATTGGGAGCCTGCTAAATGGGTTGCAAAACTGCGAGAATATAAGACTGATGATAATCCATTGTACATGTATGTTAATATGACTACAGGTCATGGCGGAGCATCTGGGCGGTTTGCGCGACATAGAGAAACGGCTATGGAGTATGCCTTTTTATTAGATTTGGCTGGACTAATTAAAGAGGAAACTGGAGGCGAATAAAAAGCTGAAGACGGTTAAGGAATTAGCTTCCTGATTTTATAAAGACTAATGTAAATGCTAAGTCAATGTCATTTTCGCGTAGTTTCCGAGGTCCTGAAAATATGTGCTGGAATTGTATTTAATGCCAAATTGGGTTCGATCGATAATTGCGGTCCCCTCAAGATGGATTTTATCGCCAGCTGCATGAACAGTTAATGGGACTGTAATTTCTTTTGTGATGCCCTTCATGATCAGGATTCCATATGCTATGCCTCGATCCCATTTGGTCAGTTTAAATGTGGCTTTTGGGTACTTCTTAACAGCAAAGAAATCTTTGGCTAATAAGTGCTTTCTAAGGTTTTTATCCTCATGATAAATGGAAGACATATCTAAGTCGATCTCCCCACTTTTCAGATTGTCTCTTTCAATCTCTATCTTTCCCATAGAAAAATTAATGCTTCCAGATTGTTGGAAATTTCCTATTTCTCCATATCCAGTCCAATTCGCAGTTGATGTCGCGGAGTCTAGTCGAAATGTTTGTGCGACTAAGACATTTAAAATAATTGTATGACAAAGGATTAAGTATATCAGTCTCATGACTTATTGTTTTGTTGTTAATAATTCAGCTTCTGTTTCTAATAAAGCCATGCCTTTAAAGATGTTTCCATCATTGTCTTTAGCTATAATGTTCCATAGGGCATCTCCGCCATATAAATTTGAACCCCACCGATAGTTCTCTTTAAACCTATACTCCACTCCCTTCTTCAAAACGCCTTTTGGACAGTCGAAGCGATCTGCAAACTGCTTACGGCTATACTCTGTATTCCTTATCCATCCTTCTGGACTATACCAAATGAATGAACCAGCTTTGATCACTTCAAGGTCTTCATTTGGCGAAATGACTGAAGTGGCATGCTTCCAAACATACTTGTGCTCCTTATGGGTGCCTGTAGTATTCAACTCAGGGAAATTTGGATTTGGGCTGTGCATTAAATAGATTGCCACTGGTACTTTTCTCAGATCATCAGGAAGTGCTCTTGATTTGTTTGTCCACACATCTTGTGTATAGCCAGTGACACTTAGAAGAATAAAGAGGAATAAGATTATACTGCTTGATTTCATACTTCATGTTGTAAATGAAAAAATATGCTTCAAATATGATCGTAAATCTTCACATTGAGGTCTCAGAACCTGATTTGGGACTTGGCATAACGTGTTATGAGACTATTTTACTTGAAATTGGCTCGGAGTTAAGCCTGTAAATTTTTTAAACGTCCGATTAAACGTTGCTTTAGAATTAAACCCACAGTCGTAAGCAATAGCTTCTAAAGTGTATTGACTAGATTGTTCTTCCTTCATTTTCTTCTTTACTTCTTCAACTCTATAAAAATTTACAAAATCATGAAAGGTCTTTCCAAGTCCTTGATTTAGATGCTCAGAAACTGTACGAGAAGGAAGACCAACGACCGTGGCAAAGGTTTTCAAATTTAGGCTTGGATCTAGATAAGCCTTTGAGCTTTGCATTGCTGATTCGATTCTATCAATGTTTTCTTGATTAACAGTTGGTGTTATGACGGTTGTCACTATTTTCTTATTTGGAGAAAACTGTATATGTGATAAATTGTCTTGAAGGACAGCTCTAAAAGCTAAAATCAGAGTGAGCAATCCCATGATCATTACAGAATAGTTATACTGAAAATAGTTGTCATAGACATCTCTTAAAATGACTTCGACGAACCATTGAATGCATAATATAAAGAGTAAGACTAATATGATCTTCAACCAATTTAAAGCCACTTTAGATGATTCTGAATAATTGTCTTTTAACCAAGATTGATACTTCCTCAGGATTAAAAAAGAAAAAATCAAATAAATGGCTAAGGACAAAATGTTCCGTTAAATTCAATTCTATAGGTGTATGGTAGGTGTACGTTTTCCCAATACCACCTTTTATAAGAGTAATCTTGAAAGGCGAGAAACCAGTATAAACTCGCTTGCATGACCACGGGAATGAAATGAATCACATGTATCCACTTAAACTTGAAGCTGCTGTTGGTAATACTCCTGACATAAAAATAGATCAATGGACCAAAAGCAAATGAATAATAGATAGGATTAAAGTATGCGTTAGCATTTTGAGCAAAGATTCCTGCAATATTCATAAAGCTATGTATCAACCAGAGTGAACTAGCAATCAGGAAACAGGCCAAAACGCGATTCGCTAATCGATTCTCCTTCCTCAGAAACAAAACAGACGCCGCAAAGAGCCCAATAATGATCATGGCTCCAAATAAAATTACCAATCCGTTAAACGTAATGTCCACGTATTCAAAGGTAGAAAATAGTGTTAGAAACTTGAATTCAAAGAATAGTTGACTACCAGATGGACTCAATTGTATTACAGCGAATCATAAATACTTTTCAAAGTCCCTTCTTGGCTTTCCCAATTATAGACAGCCGCCGCTTGATGACAGTTCGTTGCGTACCTTTCATAGTTTTTTAGAATAGCCTCTATGGCAGACAGAATACTTGATTCTTTTAAATCATCCATCAAAACAGCGAGCTCGAACTGCTCATTTACTTTTTGGTATTCTGGATAATTCATACTGATAACTGGCAGACCTGCCATGATGAAATCAAAAAATTTATTTGCGGAAGAATAGTAGTAATTAGCACTATCATCAGAAAGTAAGTTTAGGCCAATGTGGAATTGTTTGGTCAACCGATGCAAGTCTTGACTTTCAATAAAGCCATGAAATATAATGTTGCTGTGCGGTTTTGATAAGTCATGTAGCTTTTGTTCTAGATCTCCCCTCCCAATGATATTCAATCTCATGTTTGCCTGAGAACCGACAGCCGCAATTAGCTCCTCCAATCCTCTCCCCTTATTCAGCATGCCTTGATAGACAAGTTCAATAGTCGTAAAATTAGTCGTTATTGATTCCTCAAGTTTTTTAGATAACGGGTAATTTTGAACCACCGCAAAATCCCATTTCGTCCGTCTCTTTAATTCGCTTGCCACACTTTCATTAACGGTGTAACATCTTGCTGAGCCTCTGATAAATAAGCGCTCGACACTTTTCCAAACTAGCTTTCTGATTGGCTTCCCATTTAATTCAGGAACTTCTGTAAATAACTCATGAGCATCAAACGTAAAGTGACTTTTCTTAATCCAAGAGGCTAGCCTTCCTGCTGGTAAAGTATCCAAATCAACGCTATTCATTATGTCAACTTTTTGTGAACATAGAAAAAAGAATAGCCTCACATTAAATTCTAAATAGAATAGAAACCCTTTTGAAAAATAGCAAGATAAGCGGCGTGTTGAAAATGAGTCACCCTTAAGTGGCAAACTATTTGGCAACTCTCTACCCACCAATGTCACCTGATACCCGTACTGGCTTAAACTGTTGCATATCCGATACATTCTTTGATCTTGGGACAGATCATTCGTTACAGTACAAATAATTCTCTTATGATTGATGGCCACCAGTTTTAATCAACTCTAAGTAAGCATCTTTTAGCTTCACTTTACCCTCTTCGATCAGATAATTTAGCTTTTCTAACAGTAGACCTTGCTCCTTTTTGCTGAGAGATATCATCATTTCACGTAGTGATTTTTCTCGCTTTACAGAAAACTGGTCTAGTTTCATAGAGTCTCCTACTGGTATATTCAGGTCATTACAATGGTCACATGATCCACAGTTCTTTGGCAGATGTTCATCAAAATAATCTAACACATACTTAAATCGGCAATTCCGTCTTTGATGCAAGCCGAGCATACTTAGCGCAGACCTGTTTTTGTACCTGACGTGCCTTGAAGTTATCAGTTTAACCAGGTTTACAGCTTGCTTTTTAATTGCAGCTAAGTCTTTATGATTATATAGTGTGATACAACTTGCTGGTTCTCCATCTCTACCCGCCCTTCCAATTTCTTGATAATAATCTTCCATAGAGTTTGGTAACTTATAATGATACACTGTCCGCACATCTGATTTATTGATCCCCATACCAAATGCATTTGTTGCAACAATGCATTTGACTGCGCCAGTCATCCACCGGTCTTGATTATCTAATCGGTCGGCTTTAGTCATTCCTGCATGGTAGGCGATTGCTCGATGGCCTTTTGAACTTAGATAGGCAGCAATTTGTTCTGCCCGATTACGGTGTTGGATATAGATAATACAAGATTCATTTCTATTCAATTGCTCCACTAAATACTCTCGTTTTTGAACTGAATAAACAAACTGGATCGCTAAATTTTCACGATAAAGAGAGGCTCGAAAAACTGATTTCCTCCTTATCTTCAACTGTCTTTTAATATCAACCCGTACGTGAGAAGGCGCAGTAGCTGTCAGTGCTAAAATTTTAGACACACCCACTTTCTTGATGAATGAGTTGATGTTTAGGTAAGCTGGTCTAAAGTCATGACCCCATAGAGAAATGCAGTGAGCTTCATCAACAACGAGCAGTGAAAGCCCCAAGTCATTTATTAATGAAATAAATGAAGGCACTTGTAAACGCTCAGGTGATACATACAATAGTGTGATGTCTTTTTGCCTGAGTCTTTGCTTAACAAGATTACTCTCCAGGATATCCATCGAAGAGTGTAAGCTTGCAGCAGGTATGCCAAGCAGTTTAGATTGGTTGACTTGATCCTCCATTAAGGCGATTAGAGGAGACACCACTAACACTAATTGTGTGCTGATCAAAGACAAAAATTGATAGCAGAGTGATTTGCCAGATCCAGTCGGCATAATGGCTAGACATGAATCTTTACTAAGCATGTGCTGTATGATTTCTAATTGCGGATATCTAAATTCAGTATAGCCCCAGACTTCCTTAAATAAGCGGTATATCTCCGATGTAGAGGAGTGTGTAAAGTGTTGCATTGTAATTGTGTTCTATTCTAAAGATACAATTCTTGTTCGTAAACAGTATTCAAATAAGGTCTGGGATTAAAATTAAATAGGTTAGACTCACCCTATGATGCCTAAATGTATAGTAGCGCGGATATCCATTAGGAATTTAAGGCGCGTGGGAGCAAATTTGATATGAAGCAAATGCAATTGGCTATTCACCCACGACGAGAGTCGTAAATAATCAACGGCACTACGCTATGATTTCTTCCACTTGGACTTTACTTACTCAAAACAATTTGGTTTGTCCGTCAATAAAAAATAGGGCAAAGAACATCCCCTCCTTTTAAATTGGGTAAAGTATAAATGATAGAAAAACTCGAACTGAAATAATAATCACGAATTTGTGGATTTCCACGCACAAAGGTGGTGTTAGGATCTTGACTTGGGCTGAGAATACCTAGACCCATTGGAGGGTTAAATGGATCGGCTAGTCTAGCTGCCTGCTCCCTACCTAGCAAGATGAAGTCCTCATACGGAAAATAGTTTTGACTACTGACATCATCAATGTAATCTGTGTTGGTCAAGCGAGCTAGAATTTCTACCTGGAGAGACATATTATCACTGAGTCTCCTTTTCATGATTCCTCCAAAAGGTAGTGCCACTTGAAATAAACTGTATTGCTCTTCAAAAGTCTGGCCTTCAGTCCCCAACGGTTGAAGAGAGACATAGTTACCAGTAGCAGGATCAATTGCTTCTGGATCATGTCTGAAAATAGCAGGTCCAGCAACAAAGTGAAATGAAAAACCCAATAACTCAAATAGTTTTACTTCAGCGAGGACAGAAAATTCAGTTAGACTATTTCTGAAGCTGAGATTTCTGATAAACCGATTCAGTATATCTGGATTAGTAAAATCATCATCAATTGCATCCGAGGCAGACAAATTCAATCGTTGGAGGTTTAAGCGAATTCCGAATCGCTTAGATATTTCTTGTCTATAAAATATCCCATAGGATAAGCCCACATTTTTTAAATACTTCCTTCTAGAAATGGGGTCCAAATCTCCTGAATACAATGCACCACCGACAGAAAGACCTAAATACCTGTCTTGCCCCGAAAGGGATACATTGGATAAACAAATAAGGAGGATTAGAAAGTATTTATACACAACTAAATGCTTGTTACAACTTTTAATAAGACAAAGATGCGCATTCATATTCAAAATTCTGATCGAGATTTAAGAAAAGCTTAAAACAGCGACAATCAAAGAACTTTTCGTCAAATTTCTGTTGTAACAAAGATAACTAAGTTACTTAGTGTTACTCTGACGTCAATATATTTATAATATTTGTGGTAAGTTTTATAAGTCCTAAAATTAATACATGAAAATCACTCAAACTTTTATCCTCTTTCTCTTAGTTAACATGCTAGTCGCTCAACAGCCTGAATTAGACTGGTTTCACACTAAAATAGAGGCGGATGAGACATATGCTAACATGCTCAATAATAGACAAGGAGAAGTTGTTGTCGTAGCAGTCATCGATTCCGGTGTCGATATAGAACATGAAGATTTAGCTGACAACGTATGGGTCAATGAAGACGAAATCCCTAATAATGGCATTGACGATGATAAAAACGGCTACATAGATGATGTCCATGGCTGGAATTTCTTAGGCAACGCTGATGGTACAAATGTAGATGGTGAAACATTAGAGGTGACTCGATTGTATGCGAGTTTGAGAAACAAATATGCTGAGGCAAATCCCAAACTATTAGCAAAAGATCAACTAGAGGAATACAACAAGTATCTTAAATATAAGGAAGAAGTCGAATCGAAAAGAAGCTCTGCAGAGAGCAATCTAAATGGGATTAATATGCAACGAAATGTTGTGGCAGGCATCTTTGACGGCATGATTGAACAGTTTGGGAACATTGATTTATCACAAGAATTCTTAGATACAACTGAACTTCAGATTCCAGGGCAATTTAAGGATGCACTAGGAGAATTAATTGGCCAATATCAAGCTGAAAATGGTGCAGCGCCTAGTTTCGAGAACATCAAAGAAGCAGTAGATGCGGAAATGAGTGGCGGGCTTGATTACTATACATCTCAAGCAAACTACCATTACAATCCTGATTTCAAATCAAGAGAGATTATCGGAGACAATTATAGAGATCAAAATGAAATGTATTATGGGAACAATGATGTAGAAGGCCCAGACGCTCATCACGGCACTCACGTAGCAGGTATCATTGGTGCGGTCAGAGATAATGGTGTTGGCATGAATGGTGTCGCTTCTAATGTGAGAATTATGTCTGTAAGAACTGTCCCTGATGGTGATGAGCATGATAAGGATGTAGCAAATGCTATTCGATATGCTGTTGATAATGGTGCAAGTATTATCAATATGAGTTTTGGTAAAGGCCATGCTTGGAATAAGCAAGTCGTTGATGATGCAGTGCGATATGCCGAGAAAAAGGATGTCTTACTCGTACACGCAGCTGGGAATAGTGCGCAAGACAATGACACGACAGATAATTTTCCAAATGATAAATTCAAGAAAGCAAAAGGCTTTTTATTTTGGAAAAAGAAAGAAGCTAGGAATTGGCTTGAGGTAGGTGCTTTGTCATACAAAACTGGTGAAGACTCACCTGCTACCTTTTCTAATTATGGTACTGAAAACGTAGATATTTTTGCACCTGGCGTGTTTATATACGCCACGACTCCTAATGATAGTTACGAGCCACTTAGAGGGACAAGCATGGCATCACCAGTTGTTGCTGGAGCCGCAGCAGTTCTTAGGTCTTACTTCCCTACTCTTTCAGCAAGGCAAGTCAAAGAGATCATTTTGGAATCTGCTAGTCCTAATAACATTTTGGTTAAAAAACCAGGATCAGAAAATCTAGTAAACTTTAGTGATTTATCAGTGACAGGCGGTGTATTGAATCTTAAAAGTGCTGTAGCTAAAGCTGCCCAAACAAAAGGTAAGAAGAAAATTAAAACGAAGAAAGTAGGCAGAGCTTAGCTAGATAAGACAGGCTTAGCTTGAACCCTATTCTGGAATATTATTCAGGATTCAAAATCATAATGTCCGTCCGTCAAAATGGCGGATTGGGCTCGTGAATCTTTTGATGCATGAGAGCTCCATGCGATGTATACAAAGAGTACTTAAGCTTATAGGATTCTAATATCTCTTATCTTTTCGTAGCCAAATTGGTCTTGTAATAACTTTAAGACTTGTGCTTTGCTATACTGTAGTTCTGTTCGCAATGGGATAGAACTTATTTCTGCTGTGACAATCTCATTACGCAGCCTGATTGATTTAGTATATTTATTAATCGTCTCTCCCATTTCATCTGTCCAAAATTTTTTAAGATCAATTTCATTATAACCTTTTGCGATTCGTTTTTGTGTTACGAACGATTTGAGAATATTTTCAATAGATTGATCTCGTTTAGGCTTCATGGATTCGTGCGATTTGATTGTTTTCTATTTGAAAGACAGCGTGAGATAATGATAGAGATTCCAAAATGTCAGAGACTCTACTCTGATCTGTATCTGAAATAAAAATTTGAGTATCACAAGTCTCTTGAATATAAGACAACAGATTCTTGACTCGCTCCACATCTAACTTTGCGAAGATATCATCTAATAACAGTATTGGCTGTTGAGAAGTTTCATTTTTTATTAATTGCCACATGCTGAGCTTCAATGCTAGTAAAAATGTTTTTAATTGACCTTCAGACCCAAATTGCTTGAGTGTTTGATCATTTAAGGTAAAGACTAGCTCATCTTTATGAATCCCCTGTGTTGTCCGTTGTAGGAATAAATCTTTTTCTCGACTTTGTTTTAGGAGCAAGCCTAGTGTTTGATGTTCAAGTTGACTCGAATATGTGCATGAGGCAAGTTCTTTATTACCTGAAATTGATTTGTAGACTTCGTTAAATATGGTTGATAATCTATTGACAAAGTCCATCCGTTTTTCATAGATGAATAGTCCTGGGTTCTCTAATTGCTCATCATAGCTTTGGATAAGCGCAAAATCTGCAGTATGAGGTGAAGTCGACTTCAAGTAGCTATTCCTTTGTACCAGTATTCGATTATAGGTGACAAGCTTGTGTAAATATTGATTATCAATTTGACACAGCCCTGTATCAAGGAATCTACGTCTTTCAATGCTACCATCAAAAAAGAGCTGTATGTCCCTTGGTCCTATAAAAACTAAAGGGATTTTACCAACATGGTCTGAAATTTTTGATATTTTCTTTCCATCATATTCAATTTCCTTTTTTGTTTTAGCAGAAAATTTAATGACTGTTTTATGAGGATCACCATCATTCTGATAATTGCCTTCAAGTCTAAATAGCGTTTCACCGCGTGTTACGAGTAGGCTGTCCTTATGCTGAAAATTACTTTTACAAAAACTTAACTGATAAATAGCGTCTAACATATTCGTTTTCCCAGTGCCATTTTGGCCACAAAATATAACCACGGGCTTATCAAAAACAGCTTGCACTGTGGTGTAATTTTTGTAATTAGTTAGCTTTAGGGCGTTTAAAAACAAATCTGTGGGTCGATTTTATGTGAAATGATACAAAGTTAATATCAATGAACTTTTAATTCGATTTAATATAGATTATCTTGCATCTGATTTAATAAACAATATGGCAGTATCAACAAAGACAAAGAAAGTTGCATCCAAAAGTAAAGAATCTTCATTTTCCAAAGAGACTTACCTCCTTTGGTATGAAACCATGCTTAGGATAAGACGATTTGAAGAGCGGACATTAATGGCTTATGGGCAGCAAAAGATTAGAGGATTTTGCCATGTCTACATAGGTCAAGAAGCGATTGCAGGAGGATTAGTCTCTGCATTAACTCCAGAAGATAAGATTGTCACAGCATACAGACAACATGGTATAGCATTAGCTAGAGGATTAAGTTCTAAATCATGTATGGCTGAGCTGTATGGTAAGGAGACAGGGTGTGTAAAAGGTAAAGGAGGATCAATGCACTTCTTCTCAAAAGAGCATAACTATTTTGGTGGGAATGGTATCGTAGGAGCACAAATCCCGATCGGTACAGGGATTGGCTTTGCGGAAAAATATAAAGGAACTAAGAATATTGCGGTGACTATGTTTGGAGATGGTGCAGCTAGACAAGGCGCACTCTATGAGTCTTTTAATATGGCAGAGACTTGGGATCTTCCAGTACTTTATATCTGTGAAAACAATGGATATGCAATGGGGACTTCAGTAGAGCGAACCAGTAGTGTAACAGATATCTATAAAATGGGAGAACCATTTAATATGCCGAGTGAACCAGTTGATGGCATGTCGCCAGAGAAAGTGCATGATGCATTAACTAGAGCTGCAGAGTATATCAGAAGTGGTCAAGGGCCGTATTTTTTAGAGATTAAGACTTACCGCTACAAAGGCCATTCAGTGTCAGATCCAGCCAAGTATCGGACTAAAGAAGAGTTACAACACTATAAAAACCTAGACCCTGTCAAGGGAGTTGAAGCTACAATCTTGTCTAAAAAATTGGCGACGGAATCAGAGTTGAAAGAAATAAAGACGAAAATTAAGGCAGAATTAGATGAAGCTGTTCAATTTGCAGAAGAATCAAATTATCCTACGCCGGATCAATTATACACGGATAATTATCTTCAGAAAGACTATCCATTTATAAAAGACTAAGGCTATAATCACAATAGAATTCACGAATAGACAGAATGAACGCCTTCAAGTTCATTAAATTGACTATTTTTGCGCAAATTTTGACGCAAACTATATATTAAAAAATGGGAAGACGTAAAAAAGCGAATCAAGAAGAAGTTCTAATAGACTTAGTAGAAACAAGAGATCAAGCTCAAAGTTTTTTTGAGAAAAACCAGTTCAAGGTTTTAGGAGCAATTGCCATAGGTGCTCTCTTAATTGGAGCTATAGCGGCATATTTCATGATGTATAAAACACCAAGAAATGCTAAAGCGATGGCTGCTATGTATAAGGCTGAGCAACAATTTCAAAGAGATTCGTTCGCATTGGCTTTAGAAAACCCAGGTGGAGGATTTGATGGATTCTTAGATATTATCGATAATTACAACGGCACAAAAGCGGCTAACTTATCAAGATATTATGCAGGCGTTTCTTATCTGAATCTCGGTATGTATGATACAGCGATCGAATATTTAGAAGATTTCAGCCCTGCAGGTACAGTCTTACCAATTACCAGATTAGGTGCAATTGGAGATGCTTATTCAGAAAAGAATGATTTTGATACGGCAATGAGTTACTATAAAAAAGCTACAAGTACAGGAAGTAATGACTTTTTAACCCCTTACTATTTAAAGAAATTAGCTCTCTTATCTGAAAAGCAAGGAAGTGCTGAAGATGCAGCTAAATATTTTCAACAAATCAAAACCGAATTTCCAGACACAGAAGCAGGTGCTGCTGCAGATAAATATTTGGCTAAATACGGAAGCTAAATACTAACATTTATGTCTTCAAAAGATAAGAGTCTCTCTTCTAAAACAAAATCTTCTAAGAAACTAGGCGATAAGTCTATTGGTATTGTGTGGTCTAGATGGAATGAGGATATTACAATTCCACTAAAGGACGGTTGCATTAAGACTTTGACTAAAAATGGATTAAATAAAGACAATCTTATCTTGATCGAAGTTCCAGGTGCTTTTGAATTACCATATGGTGCAAAACTGTTGTTAGGACAACAAAAAGTAGATGCAGTTATTTGTATCGGTTGTGTAATCAAAGGAGAGACAAAGCATGATGAGTATATCAATCAAACAGTAGCACAGTCAATATCTATGCTCGGGCTAAGTGCAGGAAAACCAGTTATCTATGGAGTCTTGACGCCGAATGACAAGCAACAAGCTCTTGATCGAGCAGGAGGCAAATATGGTAATAAAGGGGACGAAGCAGCGATCACGGCTATAGAAATGATATATCTTTCTGAACAATTACCCAAAAATCAATCATCTATCGGGTTTAATTAATCGTGCAAATTCGATGCACGATGAAAGTTAGTTTTGTTGTAAATATAATTACAATGAAGCAAAATTATACTCATGTTAATTGTCCTGAATGTACAAATGCCCAAACAGTTATCCCCTTTTATTATGGCTTACCAACGATAGATCAAATTCTAAAAGCTAAGGCTAGTTCGATTGCATTAGGGAATTCAGGTTTATGGCCTGAACGACCGACACATACATGTACTTCGTGTCTCGTAGAATTTAACCTAAAAGGGATTACCGGTGAGTGGATCAATCCATTTTCAAATTCAAGTAATAAAGAAGCTGTTGCTGCCTAATTAACAATTGATTATATATAGAACTTTAACAGTTTTTTGTTAGTGGATTCAGTGTTTCTTTATAAATTTGTAGTCCGTACTGGAATTGAGTAAAGAAATGTATACACCTTACTATGCTTCCAAACTCATACCTTTACTATCGTAATGTTGCCCTGAGATATTCCTACTTTTGCTTATTTCTGTGAAGAAATTTTAAGATTGCTTTTTCATTTAACTATAAATGGAATTGGTAACATATTTGATTTATTTTATTAACTAATTAATTAAACACCCTTATAATGAAAAAAGGTATGCTTAAAAGAGCAAGATTACTCTTGTTTTTTGTTTTTCCCTTTTTAGGATTTGGTGTTGGAACTGCATTTTCTCAAACCCCGGAATACGCTACTTTTACAGGTGGATTGTCGGGTTCAGGTGAGTTTACCTGTAGTGAAATGCCAGGTTTCACATACGCTGTTACCGGAGATACTGCTCCAGGTGATACGAGTGTACCGGGTCCTGCACAAGTCGTTGATAACAACGGCGGCGGCATGGAGGTTGTCTTCGGACAGGCTGATGCGCAACAAAACATTGAAGTCGAAGTCGCTGGTTATGGCGGCGGTAACGGCGGCGGTATTGGTGATCCAATCACAAACACTGTCACGACTACTCTCGATTTTGATTCACCTACTCCACCGAATTCATTGGCATTTTTAGTCGCTGATATCGAACAAGATCAGGTGACTATTTGTGCATTTGACTCTGATGGTGCACCAGTTTCAGCTGCAGTCATCAATACGTGGTTTCAAGCTTCTTTTGATGCTGATAATTCAGATGCGACTTCGACGCCCCCGACGTGGGAAGCAGCCACTTCAACTCTTGTTGGAGAATTTGGTGCAGGTGGCGTTAAGCAAACGAACTACGTTGCTGATTTAACTGATAATGAAGCAGGAGCTGCTTGGTTTAGGGTAAACATTGCGATTACTAAAATCGAGTTTAAATTCCAAGCCATGGGAGTTAATCCTGATGATCCATCATACCACCTTTTTGTTGCAACAACATGTGAGGAGCCAACGTGTATGGATTTATTAAATGACCCATTAATTTGTGATTATATTATTGATAACCCCAATTCAGCAATCGCTCAAGCGGACTGTGATAATGGTGGTATTTCAAACTTAATAGAATGCCAAACTGGAGAAGATCCAAGTGATCCATCTGATGATTGTATGGCATTAATGGATGCAGGCTTAGATATCTGTACTATCCTTGCAAATGATCCTAATAATGGATTAGCAACACAAGATTGTGATAATGGCGGAGTGGATAACTTGACAGAGTGTAATGCAAATCAAGACCCAAAGGATCCAACGGACGATTTCCCTTGCCCTAGCCCTAACTGTGCTGACATCATTATAAAAAATTAACACCTAAAACGTAAAGTCAAATGAATATTAGAAATACACATAAAGACATACTGGTTTGGGTGAAACAATTCACTCTTTTCGCAGTATTTATGGCTGCTGGTTTGACTGCCTTTGCACAAACCCCAGAGTATGCTACTTTTACAGGTGGTGTATCTGGTACAGGAGAATTTACCTGTAGCGAAATGCCAAATTTTACTTATTTAGTATCAGGAGATATTGCTCCAGGTGATACGAATATACCAGGCGTAGCCCAAGTCGTTGATAATAATGGCGGTGGGATGGAAGTTGTCTTCGGACAAGCAGACGCCGAACAAAATATCCAAGTTGAAGTCGCTGGTTATGGCGGCGGAAACGGTGGAGGTATTGGTGATCCGATCACAAACACTGTGACGACGACACTCGATTTTGATACACCTACCCCACCAAATTCATTAGCATTTTTAGTTGCTGATATCGAACAAGATCAAGTCACTATTTGTGCCTTTGATTCAGATGGCGCACCAGTTTCGGCTGCTGTCATTAATTCATGGTTCCAAGCTTCTTTTGATGCTGATAATTCAGATGCGACTTCGTCACCCCCGACATGGGATGCAGCTAATTCAACTCTTGTTGGAGAATTTGGTGCAGGTGGAGTTAAGCAAACGAACTACGTAGCTGATTTATCTGATAATGAAGCAGGAGCTGCTTGGTTTAGAGTAAACATAGCGATTACTAAACTTGAACTCAAGTTTCAAGCAATGGGAGTTAATCCTGATGATCCATCATATCACCTTTTTGTTGCAACAACATGTGAGGAGCCGACTTGTATGGATTTATTAAATGACCCATTAATTTGTGATTATATTATTGATAACCCTAACTCAGCAATTGCTCAAGACGATTGTGATGGTGGTGGAATTTCAAACTTAGTTGAATGTCAAACTGGCGAAAATCCAAGTGACCCTTCTGATGATTGTATGTCATTAATGGATGCTGGATTAGATATTTGCACAATCCTTGCTAATGATCCTACAAATGGTTTAGCGACACAGGATTGTGACAATGGTGGTGTTGATAATCTAACTGAGTGTAATGACAATAAAGATCCTAAAGATCCAACAGATGATATTCCTTTGAATCCTTGTGAAGCTCCTATTGGATGTTCACCAGTACCTACATTAGATGTTTGTACTGATGGTACCACACGAACAATTGGATGTGACACTGGATTAGAAAATGCGAATGTCGTATGGTACAACGGAATGGGCGTACAAGTTGGAGTTGGTTGTGATTTAGTTATTGACAATACAATGATCCAGAACGGACTTGTAGGAGATATGATGTGCTTCTACTATATAGCAGAAGATCCAGCAAATCCAGGATGTGAAATTACTTCATGTTGTCCAATAATTGCTCAGGTGATTGATTGTGGCTTTTATGATTTAGCTCTTATTAAACAAGAGATTCCAGCTGGTACTTATATGCCAGGTGATGATGTAACATTTGAAATTACAGTATGTAATCAAGGTACAAAAGATGCGTCAAATGTTGAAATAACAGATTTGATTCCAACTGATATGTCGCTAAGTGCTGCTGACAATAATGGTTGGGCTGGTCCAGCTGCTGGTCCTGTTACAAATACGATTAATTCAATTGTAGCTGCTTCTTGTGAAGTCCTCAATATTGTATTGACTATTGATGACGATTTCATGGGTACAAGCATAGTTAATAATGCAGTCATTACAGCTGATGATGGTGATGATATTGATAGTGACCCAGATGTCATAGTTATGTTAAACGACTTTGATGACGATAATGACTTAACTGAAGCAGATGGTGGAGATGATGAAGATCCTGCAGAAATCACTGTTACTCAAGTTTATGATTTAGCATTGACTAAAACAACTCCTTCAAATGGTCCTTTTAATCTACTAGATGAAATATTGTATACAATTACTGTATGTAATCAAGGAACGATTGATGCAGCAAATGTTCAAGTAACAGATTATATACCTGCTGGTATGAGATTAGCTCCATCTGATGCTAATGGTTGGGCAGGTTCAATTTTTGGTCCAGTGACGAACACAATACCGAGCATCTCTGCTGGTACATGTGAAACCGTTGATATATTGTTAAGAATTCGGTCTAACTTTCAAGGGACGACCCTAATCAATTATGCAGAGATTTCAGCTGATGACGGGGACGATATTGATAGTGCACCAGACCAAACGAACGGTAATGATGCAGGTGGTAATCCTGAATCAGCTTCAGATGATGTTTTATTAGGTGACGGTTCTGGAACTCCAGGAGATTCTGTCGCTGCAACTGATGAGGATGATCATGATCCTGAGCTTATTAACGTTATTCAAGTCTATGATTTAGCCTTGAAAAAAGAAACGACAAACGCAGGTCCATATAATACAGGAGATGATGTTACCTACACAATTACAGTTTGTAATCAAGGTACTTTACCTGGATCAAATATTGAAGTCACTGATTATATTCCTACTGGGATGACGTTAAGTGCGAATGATGCCAATGGTTGGACTGGCCCTATTGCTGGCCCAGTTACTTATTCGTTCTCTTCAGTCCCTGTTAATACATGTGCTACAGTTGATATTGTGTTAACAATTGATGCTGGATTCATGGGTTCAAGCATAGTGAACTATGCAGAAATCTCTGGTGACAATGGAGATGATGTAGATAGTGCACCAGATGCAATAAATGGTAATGATGCTGGTGGTAATCCTAATTCACCTGCAGATAATGAATTAGGCGGTGACGGTACTGGATCACCTAATGATTCTGTTGCTGCAACTGACGAAGATGATCATGATCCAGAAGAGATTTCATTAGTTCAGGTATTTGATCTTGCATTAATTAAAGAAGCGCCTGCTGGCCCTTATAATGCTGGAGACGATGTGACATATACAATTACTGTGTCAAATCAAGGAACACTAGATGCGACAAGCTTTGAAGTGACTGATTACATTCCTGCTGGAATGACATTAAGTGCTGCTGATGCAAATGGTTGGGCTGGCCCTGCTGCTGGTCCTGTTAGTGTAACTGGTGGCGCTTTAGCTGCTGGTGCTTCAACAACGATTGATATTGTGTTGACAATTGACGCTGGTTTCCAAGGTGACGAAATTGTCAACTTTGCTGAAATTAGTGCAGACGACAATGCTTTAGGAGAGCCAGATGTGGATTCAACGCCTGATGCGGATGATACAAATGATGCAGGTGGTGCTCCTGATACAGCTTCTGATGATGTGAACATGGGTGATGGTTCAGGTGCTCCTGGAGATACGAATCCTGCGACAGATGAAGATGATCATGATCCGGAGTCGATTATTATAGGACAGGTTTTTGACCTTGCTTTAATCAAAGAACTTTCATCTGCTGGACCATTCGGTCCTGGTGATGATGTGACATATACAATAACCGTAACAAATCAAGGAAGCCTAGATGCAACAAGCTTTGAAGTGACTGATTACATTCCTGCTGGAATGACATTAAGTGCTGCTGATGCAAATGGTTGGGCTGGCCCAGCTGCTGGTCCTGTTAGTGTAGCTGGTGGCGCTTTAGCTGCTGGTGCAACGACAACGATTGATATTGTGTTGACGATTGACCCTACTTTCTCAGGTGAAGAACTTGTCAATTTTGCTGAAATTAGTGCAGACGACAATGCTTTAGGAGAGCCAGATGTGGATTCAGCGCCTGATGCGGATGATACAAATGATGCAGGTGGTGCTCCTGATACAGCTTCTGATGATGTGAACATGGGTGATGGTTCAGGTGCTCCCGGAGATACGAATCCTGCGACTGATGAAGATGATCATGATCCAGAACAAATAGCTGTGCAACAACCATTAAGCATAGGGTCAACTGTATTTGCTGACTTAGATGACAGTGGTATTCAAGATGCTGGCGAAGCAGGTATTTCTGGAGTAACAGTTGAATTAGTAGATGCTGCAACAGGAGCGGTTATCGGCACAGTCGTAACAGATGCTAATGGAGATTACTTCTTTGATATGTTAGCTCCTGGCGATTACATCGTGCAGATACCAATGCCAGATGCAGTATATCCTACGAGTAGTACGCCAACAGATACAGCTGATAATGGCGTAGATGGTAATGATAATGGAGATCAACCAGGAGGATCAGGAACAATTGTTCAATCTCCAGTAATCACATTGGCACCAGGTACAGAGCCAACAGGTGTTGCAGAAGGTGCTCCAACAGGAGGAGCTCAAGATGACATTTTAGATGCCAATGGTGACATGACAATTGATTTTGGATTTATTCCAATTTATGATTTAGCCTTAGTAAAACAAGCATCAGATCCTGATGGAACAACATATTCACCGGGCGATGATGTGCCGTATACAATTACGGTATGTAATCAAGGAACAGTTGATGCTGCTAATGTTGAAGTCACTGATTACATTCCTACTGGAATGACATTGAGTGGGGCTGACGCAAATGGTTGGGCTGGAGCTGCTGCAGGTCCTGTGACTAATACACTTGCTATCGTACCTGCTGGTACGTGTACAACAGTTGATATCATATTGACAATTGATGCTAGCTTTATGGGGTCAAGCCTTGTAAATTTTGCAGAGATTTCTAGTGATGATGGAGATGACATAGATAGTACTCCCGATACAGATAATACAAATGATGCAGGTGGTAATCCTGACTCACCTTCTGATGATGAATTTATGGGTGATGGTACAGGGACTCCTGGAGATTCTGTAGCTGCAACAGATGAAGATGATCATGATCCAGAAGAAATTCTATTAGAGCAGGTATATGATTTAGCATTGACTAAAGAGACAGCATCTGCTGGACCTTTTGATGCTGGTGATGATATTACGTATATAATTGAGGTATGTAACCAAGGTACGCTTGATGCGGCTTTTGTTGAAGTCACTGATTACATTCCTGCTGGAATGACATTGAGTGCTGCTGATGCAAATGGTTGGGCTGGAGCTGCTGTAGGTCCTGTGACGAATACAATTGCTAGCTTACCTGCAGGTGTTTGTACGACTGTAGAAATCGTATTGACGATTGATGCTGGATTCCAAGGGACGTCTCTTGTGAATTTTGCTGAGATTTCAAATGATAATGGAGATGATGTAGATAGTACTCCTGATTCAGATGATACAAATGATGCTGGTGGCGCGCCTGATTCACCATCTGATGATGTGAACATGGGTGATGGTACAGGAACTCCTGGAGGAACAGATCCAGCTACAGATGAAGATGATCACGATCCTGAATTAATCATGGTAAATCAAGTTTATGATTTGGCATTGAATAAAAAGGAAGCGGGTGCTGGCCCTTATAATGCTGGTGACGATGTGACGTATACAATAGAAGTTTGTAATCAAGGAACACTTGATGCTGCTTTTGCAGAGGTTACTGATTACATCCCAGCTGGAATGAGCTTGAGTGGTGCAGATGCGAATGGTTGGGCTGGCCCAGCTGTTGGTCCTGTGACGACGACTGTTACAAATTTAGTAGCTGGAGCTTGTACAACTGTAGATATCATTTTAACAATTGATGCTAATTTTATGGGTTCATCCCTAGTGAATTTTGCAGAGATTTCTAATGATGATGGAGATGATATAGATAGTACTCCAGATGCAGATGATACAAATGATGCAGGTGGTGCTCCTAATTCACCGGCTGACGATTTCACAATGGGTGACGGTACAGGAGCACCTGGTGATTCTGTAGCTGCGACTGATGAAGATGATCATGATCCTGAAGAAATTATGTTGGTACAGACGTACGATTTAGCATTAGTGAAAACTGAATCAAGTGCTGGTCCATATTCTGCTGGTGATGATGTGACGTATACAATAGAAGTTTGCAATCAAGGAACACTTGATGCGGCGAATATTGAAGTGACAGATTATATCCCTGCGGAAATGACCTTAAGTGCAGCAGACGCAAATGGTTGGGCAGGTCCAGGAGTTGGTCCCGTTACAAATACAATTGCAAGTTTAGCTTCAGGTGCTTGTACATCAGTGGATATCGTATTAACGATTGATCCTGCATTTCAAGGGACTAGCATTGTGAATTTTGCTGAGATCTCTGGTGATGATGGTGACGATATTGATAGTACACCTGATGCAAATGATGCGAATGATGCAGGTGGTAATCCTAATTCTCCTTCAGATGATGTAAACATGGGAGACGGAACAGGAGCACCTGGTGATTCTGTAGCTGCGACTGATGAAGATGATCACGATCCAGAAGAGATTACATTAGTGCAAGAGTATGATTTAGCATTGACCAAAAAAGAATCAAGTGCTGGTCCATACTTCCCTGGTGATGATGTGACATATACAATTGAGGTTTGTAATCAAGGAACACTTGATGCTGCCAATGTTGAGGTGACTGATTATATCCCTGCGGATATGATGCTTAGTGGTGCTGATGCAAATGGTTGGGCTGGTCCTAATGCAGGTCCTGTGACAATCACAATTGCTAGCTTGCCAACTGGAGCTTGTACTACTGTAGATATCGTATTGACAATTGATGCAGCATTTGCTGGTGGTACTATTGTCAACTTTGCAGAAATCTCTGCGGATGATGGTGATGATATTGATAGTACGCCTGATGCAAATGATGCTAATGATGCAGGTGGTAATCCTGATTCACCGTCTGATGATGTAGTGAATGGTGACGGTACTGGTGTGCCTGGAGATTCTGTAGGTGCTACAGATGAAGATGATCATGATCCTGAATCAATCGTTGTAGAAGAAGTTTATGACCTTGCTTTAATTAAGGAAGAGTCATCTGCTGGTCCATACTTACCTGGTGACGATGTGACGTATACGATCACAATTGAAAATCAAGGTACTGCAATGGCTAATTCATTCCAGGTGACTGATTATATTCCTGCGAATATGACTTTGAGTGCTGCTGATGCAAATGGTTGGGCTGGCCCAGCTGCTGGTCCTGTTACAAATAATATCATTATGCCGCTTGCACCTGGTGCAACGACATCTGTTGATATTGTGTTAACAATTGATCCTAATTTTGCTGGTGGTTCATTAGTGAATTTTGCAGAGATTAGTTTTGATGATGGAGCAGATGTAGATAGTACACCTGATGCAATAAATGGAAATGATGCCGGTGGTAATCCAAACTCTGCTTCAGATGATTCTAATGATGGTGACGGTACTGGAGCTCCTAATGATACGGATCCAGCGACAGATGAAGATGATCATGATCCTGAAGAGATTGTAGTTGAGATGATCTATGACCTTGCCTTGATTAAAGAAGTGTCTTCAGCTGGTCCTTATATGCCTGGTGATGATGTGACATATACAATCACAGTAGAAAACCAAGGAACGTTACCTGCGAATCTTTTCCAGATTACAGATTATATTCCTGCTGGTATGACTTTGAGTGCTAATGATGCGAATGGTTGGGCTGGTCCTGGTGCAGGTCCAGTATCGACAAATATTATCGCTCCTTTAGCACCTGGTGCTAGTACGACTGTTGATATTGTCTTAACTATTGATGCTAATTTCTCAGGTAACTCCTTAGTGAATTATGCAGAGATTAGTTTTGATGATGGAGATGATGTTGATAGTGCTCCTGATACCACTAATGGTAATGATGCAGGTGGTGCTCCAAACACGACGTCTGATAACGTAGTTGATGGTGATGGTACTGGAGCTCCTAATGATACGGATCCAGCGACAGATGAAGATGATCATGATCCTGAAGAAATTCCGGTTAGTGCTATTTATGATCTTGCCTTAACAAAGGTAGAATCATCAGCTGGCCCATATTTCCCTGGAGATGATGTCACATATACAATTGAAGTTTGTAATCAAGGTACTTTGCCTGCAAGCAACGTGACTGTAACAGATTATATCCCATCGGATATGATGTTAAGTGCAGCTGATGCGAATGGTTGGGCTGGTCCTAGTGCAGGTCCGGTTACGAATACCCTATCTAGCGTTCCAGTTGGGACTTGCCAGACGGTAGACATTGTATTGACGATTAATTCATCGTTTACAGGTACTAGCATAGTTAACTTTGCTGAGATATCTGGAGATGATGGAAATGATATTGATAGTACGCCTGATGCAGATGATACGAATGATGCTGGTGGTAATCCTAATTCGCCTTCTGACAATGTTGTCATGGGTGATGGTACAGGTACACCAGGTGATTCAGTCGCAGCGACAGATGAAGATGATCATGATCCTGAAGAAGTTACAGTTGGTCAGATTTACGATCTAGCTTTGATTAAAGAAGTTACATCTGCTGGACCTTATTCTTCTGGTGATGATGTGACGTATACAATCACTGTAGAAAATCAAGGGTCTATTATGGCTAATGTATTCCAAATTACGGATTACATTCCTGCTGGAATGACATTGAGTGCAAATGATACTAACGGATGGGCTGGTCCATCGGCGGGTCCTGTGACTTTAAATGTCATTGGTGCTTTAGCTCCTGGTGCATCAACTACTGTTGATATCACATTGACAATTGATCCAACGTATATGGGAGGAACTCTTGTGAATTTTGCTGAAATCAGTTTTGATGACGGTGATGATTTCGATAGTGCACCTGATGGTATCAATGGTAATGATGCTGGTGGTGAGCCTGATACAGCTTCTGATGATGTGAATATGGGTGATGGGTCAGGATTGCCTGGCGATATTGATCCTGCAACAGATGAAGATGATCATGATCCTGCAGCTATTGAGGCATGTCCTGCAGCTGATGCAGGTATTCTTGCTGAAGGTAGTGCAGATTCATGTTTGCCTGTTGGTGGCTCGATTAAACGAAATGCAATTGCAACAGGACAAGTTGTTCCTGCTGGTGATAGCCTTGTTTATATCTTAGTTGATATGGCTGGTAATATCTTGCAAGTGGATTCAATTCCAGAATTCATTATTTCTAATGTAGGAGACTATACGATTCATCCTGTGGTGTACAATCCACTTGATTGTGACGTTAGTTTAGCTGGAACTGTGACTGATATATTAACTGCGTGTAACTGTATTGCAATTGACTTAGTTGGTGCTCCGGTATCAGTAAGAGAATGTTGTACTGCGAATTCAGGTGGGTTAATTAATGGTACTGCTACAGGTTGTGCAGATCCAGGTGTAGCTGATGCTACCTTGACGGCGACTTCTGTTGGCTTAAATATTCCTCCAGGATCAACTGTTGGATATATTTTGACATCAGGTCCAGCATCGATTATCCAAGCTACGAATTCGACACCTTCATTTGATGTTGATATGGCTGGTACATATGCGATCCATACAATTGTGTATGATCCATTGACATACAGCTTATCAACTATCAATATAGATGTTGACGATATATTCTCTGTTAATACAACAATTAATACAACTGAAGCATGTGCGAATGTTGATTTACTTGGTTTAGATATTATAGCAGAGACATGTACAAATGATTGTCCTTTTGATTTATATATCCCAGGTGTTGGCGTACAAGTCACTCCAGGTTTATATGAAGTACAAAATGACATTACATCTGATGGTCTTGTCAATGTAGGACCGGTAGAGTATTCTGCTGGAAATAGTGTAGAATTGTTACCTGGGTTTGAAGTAACTCTAGGTACAGAATTCGAAGCATACATTGAAGGCTGTAATTAATAGAAAGATTCTTATATCCTATAAATCTGTGTTAAAGACCCGATGGAACTTCCATCGGGTCTTTTTTTTATCATTAGATTTAGATTGATTTAATCCGTTTTTTACTTTTGTAGCAGAAATCTAAATTTTACATTATGCGAATAATCATATTATCAAGCTATTGGTTATTGTTAACCATCTTATTTTCTTGCGGAGGTACTTCCGCTTCGTCTGGTGCACAAATTAATTTAACTGGCTTTACAGAATTAGCAATCCCAGGTTCGAATGCACATTTGGTAACTAAAAAAGATGGTTCAGGGAAGATGATAGAACAAGGCATAGTTAGAGGTGGCCAAAAAGACGGGCCATGGACGATATTTCATGACAATGAGAGTATTAAATCTATCACCACGTATATCAATGGTATTCTCAACGGAGCCCATTTAGAGTTCAATAATAGAGGTCAGCTAGAAAAACGAGTCGAATATCTAGATAATAATTTTCACGGCCTCTATGGAGAATACAAGTATGGTAGACCACTCAAAGAAATCAATTACATTAAAGGAGTCCAAGAAGGTCCTTTTAGAATCTGGAATGATATGGGAAAGCTAAAGCAAAGAGGTACCAACAAAAACGGGAAACTTGATGGCACATTAGACTATTTTGATGACGAAGAAAACAAAATCATGAGCTATGAATACCAAGATGGTGAAGTGTTGAGTGGAGGCATGCTAGAATAACACACCAATTATTAGCTAAACTATACTGTCGCATAGGATAATATACATTACAATTATCCATATATATAGATATATTTAATATATTTGAGCTATCAAATAAGCAAACTACTATGATCGCTCTCTCGAATCATCCCAAAATTCAGGAATTAAGTACATCTGAATCTCCTACGAATAAGCTGTATTTCAAACATGCATCCTCATTTTATGCCTATTTGCATCAACTCGTAAAAGAGACATTATCGGAGAACAAATCAGTAGTGCTAACAGTTAATTCCGATAAGGATGTTCAGGATCTTCATCGAGAGTTACAGGCCTTTCAACAATTCATGTATCTCTATGATTCTCATGAGATCTCACTACAGTCAATCTCTAAACTCCGTGTCAGATATAAAAGAAAGGTCAGCTATTTAAACTATTTAGAATTCGAGAATCTTAAAACAAAGCAAGACAAAATCCTTGACAATATAAGCGCATCTTATGCCTCATGTTATAATCATGAAAACCATTTTTCTCTTAACAAATTATTGCAAAGTCAACGATCAGACATTACGAATATTAATGTTCCAATTTTAGAACACTATATTCCACCTCATCTTTTTGATGGCTCTAAAACTGAATTAAACTATCTTACTGAGATCATCAACTGGGCTGCTGAATCATATGATCATAACTTTAGAGCTTTTACAGAATGTTCTTGGTTTGGTTCATATCAAGCGCAAGAATTCACCGAAAATTCATTTGTTGAATTAAGACAACAATTAGACACAGCGAATGAACTCGTTATTCTTTTTCTCAACAATCTAAATCAATATAAAGAATCAGACACAAGTTATAAGGAAGATGCCTGCCAAACTGCCAAGGAATTACTGATCCAACTCAATGGAGTCCATAGAAAAGTGACGAAAGTAGATGAGCTGCTCTTTCATTCCGATGGAAATTTGCTATCTAAGTTGTCATCAAAAATAAAGTCAAATAACAATAGATCTCTGTATTCAGAAAATATCGAAATTGAATTCGATCATTGGGTTAAGCGTTTCAAACAAAGCATCCCTACCCTATTTCAGCAATATTCTATGCTGGAAGAAAGTACACTTGTACCCAACCTTTTAACTGCTAAACAGTTATTGAATGATCATCTTATTCAACTCCAACAGCAAGACAAAAAAGTAAACGGGACATATATAGAACAATTAAATGTTCATAATTGTCCAGCAATATTCAAAAATATTATATCAGAATTAAACAGCTTTTATCATGATGTGTCTAGCTCCGGCTTAGTGCATATGCCTGTTAGCGACAACTCGTTTAACATCATAAACAATTACGAATATTTATTAAGAGTCAGAAATAAGATCAATGATATTGTAACACTTGAACAACAACAACCACAATACTTTAAATGGATCAAACGATTTGAACAGTGTTCTAATCTTGAAAAAATAGTGCTGAATACATTGATTAGTTTCTTTCCTAATAAACACTCATGGGTCGGTGTTTTTTGTGATTACTATCATTTTGCATTGAGTAAGACACTGTTACTAAAACCAGCTAAACTGTCCAATAGCATGACAAGACTTGAGGAAGTATCTTCAAAACTAACTGAACTAAATGCTGAAAATATTGAATATAAAACTCAAGAAAAGCTGATTGACGTATGTACTCAATTAAAAAAATCTGATCTAGATACTTATAAAACGTTATTTAAAAAGAAATACGATCCCTCACAATTAAATTTAACGACACCAGAGTTATTCAAGTTGATTCAAAGTTTATTCCCTATTACAATTGTTGCAAAAGATAAGTGGAAAGACTTAGGTCAAGTACAACAGCTATGGGATATGCATATTCATGTCGATTCATCAAAGTTTGAAACAGATGAACATGAATTTCAGGATATAGCAAATTCATACACATACATAAAACATCCTATCGATGAATTTAAATTAAGACAACATTTGAAGGAAGAGAATAGCTATGTCTTAAATTTTGATTGTACAGAATTTATTAAGCACCCAAAGCTAAGAACGGATAGTGATCAATTAAACTTCTCTCGATCCTTGTCCTCAAAATTAGAAGACTATTTACACAGGATACAAATATTCCAATTAGAGAATCAGTATGTTATAAGTTTTATGGACAAGAGTCTAATCTTGAGTTTTTTGGAAATCCATAAACAATATACGATCAAGAAATTTGTATTAGATCATGACTTAAACTATTCATTGAGCGACATACTCTTGGTAGGTACAGATAACATTACCGTCATGATTCAGGATCATCTCTTGGATCCCAATGATTATCATTCGCTAAAATGGCAGCGGTATCTAATCTCATTAATGTCACGGGCGGGTATGAACATCAAAGATGTGTCCATGAGTTCAATATTTGATAAAGACTACTCAGATTTATTCATACCGATTACATCAGTGAATACTGAAGTAGACATAGCAGAAGATGTTGCACGCCCGGTAACAACGAATGCTTAATGAATCTGGATCTTAAGCTTATAGAGTATAGAGATAGACTTAAGATTTCGAAGTCAGATTCTAATGCAACAGTTTTTGATCCTATTAGAAAACGATATGTTCAGCTGACTCCTGAAGAATTTGTCAGGCAACTTTTTATTTTATATCTATTAGAGGAGCAAGGCATAGGGATAAGAAAGATAATGGTGGAACGTGAGATCATGGTTGGTGATCGTAAAAAGAGATTTGACCTGGTTATTTTGGATGCCCACAATGAACCCAATATCTTGATAGAATGCAAGAGCTATAAGGAAGAAGTGAATAATAAGGTATTCGAGCAGATTGGCCATTATAACTTAGCAGTAAAAGCAAAATACCTTATCATTACAAACGGGATGAAGAGCTATGCAGCACAGATACATTATGGACAAAAGGAATTCACTTTTTTAAACGACTTTCCACAGACAGATTCTGCATAGATTGATTACTTTTAAGAAAAAAAATAATGTCAGACGAGCCAAAATGGAATTCTGAAGAATTTATTACCTTCTTATTATTGCATGCATCTCATGCAGATTTAGAATTTACTGATGATGAGAGAGAGTTAATTGCAAAAAGAGTTTCTCCTGATGTCTTTGAGAGTATTTATTCTGCTTATGAAGAGATGGGTGAATTTGAAATCCTGCAAACAATATTGGATTATAAAGGACTTTACTACCCTACTCTAGATCGCAAACACGAATTATTGGATATCATTAAAATTCAGTTTCACGCTGACGGAGAATATACAACGTTAGAGAAGGGCTTAATGAGATTTTTAGAGAAATTACTATAGAATGGATTTAGCGATTAAGGACAAATTATTCGTTGTCACAGGAGCAACAAGTGGATTTGGTCAAGCTGTGGCAAAACATCTCATCAATGAGAAGGCGCACCTGATCATCAATGCTCGAGGAGAAGAAAAATTAAAAACATTCCAAGATCAATATCCGAATCAAATCGAATACATCGCTGGAGATATCACATCCGATGCTACGATCAGTCAATTAATCAGATTAATTGGTAACAGACAACTTCACGGCATTTTAATAAATGCTGGAGGTCCTCCTGCTTCATCGTTTATCTCAACTGAAATGCAGGAATGGGATCAAGCGTATGCCTCAGTATTACGATGGAAAGTAAAACTAACGAAGGCCATCCTGCCATTAATGACCCAACACAATTATGGACGAATTGTCTATATCGAAAGTGCTTCAGTCAAACAGCCAATTGAAAACCTGGTGCTTAGCAATTCGTTAAGACTCGCAGTCGTGGGTTTTGTTAAGACCTTGTCTCAAGAAGTAGCAGAAACTGGTATTACCCTAAATGTTATTGCGCCTGGTTATCACAATACTGCTGCCATGGATCGACTCTTTAAAAAGAAAAGTGAAGCATCTGGAATCACAATAGATGAAGCAAAATCTGTATTTGAAAAACAAACGGCTGTTGGGGCATTAGGAGAAGCTGATAATTTGGCATCACTCGTCACGTGGCTGTTTTCGCCAATGTCTTCTTACATTACAGGACAGACGCTAGCCGTAGATGGCGGACTGGTTAGTAATACCCTATAATTCTTTTTCAATTTTCAACATGCGTGGTTTACCTTGTAAATCATTTTTGAGTTCAATCGATTGATAGCCTGCAGCATTAAATATTTGTGCGATATCATCAGCCTTGAATTCGTTCAATTCTAAATAAATTTTGCCATGTTCTTTTAGATGAGTATGCCCAAATTCTGCAATTAACCGATAGAATAATAAAGGATCTTGTCCATTCACAAATAAGGCATCATCAGGTTCATAATCAATAACGTGCTGAGGTAAATGTACTTTTTCTTCAGCTGTTATATAAGGCGGATTACTGACTATTATATCGACTTTGCAAATCGATGACCAAGCTTCTCTCTCAGTGAAGTCGATTCTCATAAACTGAATTAATGTTGATAATCGCTTGGCATTAATGCGCGCTGCATTCAGCGTATCCAGATTATGATCTAAAGCAAAAAGTCTCAATTGTGGCTTTTTCAGTTTAAGTGTCACTGCAATACAGCCGCTCCCACAGCCAATATCTAAGACATCTAATTGCCGACGATTGCCCGCTAGATCTTCTATCACCCAGAACACCAACTCCTCAGTCTCTGCTCTTGGGATGAGCGTGTGTCGATTCACCTTAAAGTCATACCCGTAAAAATTTGTTGTACCAGTAATATATTGAATGGGCTCTCCATCTTTCAGGCGGTTTCCCATCAACATACACTTTTCTCCATCGTGTTTCTCTTTCCATGTAACTGTGTCTAATGGTCTTGAAATGCCAAACACGTCTTTAAAGAAAATATGTAAAATATTCTTTGTTTCACGATCGCCATACATCTGAATTAAATCATCATGCAGATGTTCGTATGCTGATGGAGGGTTGGAATAGTTATTCATAATATACGGGATAGATAAGTGCTGATGGATGTAGTTTTAAAAATCGCTTCACTCGGTTCTTTAAAAGTGATGGATTGTATTTCGAATTTGAATCTTCACAAGTTAATTGAGGATAATCAAATTCCTTCAAAAGTCCTTGCAAATTGAAAGATCTAGGATTACTATGTGGATTGCTAATCTGAAAGGCATTCAAATGTTTGGTATGTATATAAAGATGATGTGTCAAATGTAAGACTTGCATTTGGATATTAGCTGTTAATTCTTTGAATCTATCAAGGCTAGTCGTTTCTATCTGACCATCTTCAAAATGCTTCCATCCTCTCATTTTAGTTTTTGCTTGGTCGTTTGCCTTGAGTTGATTGGCTTCAAAGTCCACATTAATGTATTGACAAATCGCCTTCACTGTTTGTTCTGACTCCCTAACTAGCTCTTCATACTTGACAACTAACACATGTATCTCCTGCTTTTGTAAAAAACCGACCCCAAGATTTAGCAAAGTAAGAGCTACGGCATCTAATACAGATTTACCTCTCAGTATTAAAGAAGCGATTGTATCATATGGATTACGAATGGTAAATAAAAATCGAGCATCTGGCAAATCTTTGTGAATAGAATGAAAAAAGTAAATATTTAAAGGCGTTTTTTCAGCCCACCTAGACTTACCTTTGTCTGCTGCAAGCGATGAGAAATAAGTCGAAGCAAAATCACAAACAGTAGATGATGACTCAAGCAAACTGCCATAATTTTCAATATTTGAAGGGAAGTCAATCGAATTATACATATGCCATCCTGGACTGAACAGCCTTGTTGTTTGTAATCGGGATTTATGTGTTTCCCAATTCGTAAAGAGTTGTTTTTTACCCAATAGGTGCGTTTCTTGAAAACAGGCAATTTGTGTATGTCTATCTAATATTCTCGACAATAAAGAACTACCAGTACTTGGAGGGCCACCTATAATGATAGACATGTTACTTGTGATTTAAACAGAAGATAAACATAGGCATTCGCATACTAATCCCACGTATGAACAATAATAACGCTGAAAATATCATTCTATAATGCGCTTTAATTCAAAATAAATGAAGGATCACGTTAAAGATTTACTCGATCAACACAAAATAAAAGTCTATAGCTCAATCGAAGAGTTAAACGAGCTACAACAACAGTTAGTCAGGACTTCTATGGAGCACACCAAGTTTTCATATAGTCCCTACTCACATTTTGCAGTTGGTGCAAGTATCTTATTAGAAAATGGAACAATCTTAGGCGGAAGTAATCAAGAAAACGCTTCCTACCCTCTTTGTCTTTGTGCAGAGCGCACAGCTTTGGCAGCAGCGGCATCTATCCATCCGAATACAGCCGTTCAAGCGATTGCAGTTACTGCATTTATGGAAAATGAATTTATCGAGTCACCAGCCAGTCCCTGCGGAGCTTGTCGACAAGTCATTAGCGAGTATTCATACAGATTTCAAAGAGATATAGAAATCATCTTATACAGTCGCTCTCAAATTTTAATCTTTAGCTCAATAGACGAATTATTGCCCTTAAGCTTCAACTTTGACTCACTTCCAGAAAAGAAATAAGGATACGTTAAACTTTATACATATTACATATTTATTTAATATATTTGTGTCTAAATGTTAACTGATTATGTTTAAATTTTCCATTGTTTGTACAATCTTCCTTACATTATTCCAAGCTAAGACCATTCATGCAAATGATGAGGTCAATAAGATTGTTACTTCGCATTCGACTGAATATGGTTTACACTATGTTCATGCCTTGAATCCAAAGGAAACCATCTATAGTCTATCGAAGTTTTCTGGAGCGAGTGTTCAAGAAATTTACGATGTCAATCGATTGTCATCAACAGCAATCCTGTCTATTGGTCAGGAATTAATTATCCCTGTACATCCAGAATCTGTGATTACAGATGCTCAGATTGCAAATGCTCATAAACAATCCTTGGTAAAGGTCATGTATCAAGTTAAAAAGAAGGATAATCTCTTCCAAATTGCTAAACGGCTTTTTACTACAGATATCAATACAATAGTTGTGAGAAATGGGCTCTCCGGTCTGACAATAAGTCCAAATCAGGTCTTGCATATCGGATGGATATCAATAGATAAAAATTTCCCTGTAGCCTTTAAGCAAGCCAATGCCGTACATCCGCAGATTAGTACTGCAGAGCCAAGTGTAACGACAGTAGTTACAAATACAACTGTTTCTAGTACAATACCTACTAGACCTGATGTTACTACAGCGAAGACTTATGAGCTTGAAAATGAGGTCGTTACAAGGCCCACATATCAAACTGCATCTGAAGTTGTCAATGATGCTATGGAATCTGTCAGTGTTGAATCAGATGGTCAATCAGAATCTTCGGTAGAAAAGCCAAAATATCGAGTTGTCCAACACACACCACTACATAAAAAAGAAAAGACTGAAACTCCTGTAGTTGAAGTAGAGGCTGAAGTCACTGAAAATATTCAGCAGCCTTCCGTTCAAACAACAACAACGGAGATGGCAAGTGCATCTGTAGCTAGCGTCCCTGTTAACAATGAAACAACAGTAAGTACATCTACAGTGACAACAACAAATATTGCTTCTAGTGAAGCTACCAGTAATCCTGCTTCCGCAACAACGACGACTACAAAAAATGAAACGATCAAAAATCGTGACTATCCTGATTTAAGTTTTTTATCTAGCCCTAATTTGTTGACTATCAAAGGTATAGCTGTTTGGGACAAAAATGATAATGAACCTTTAAACATGTTCATTTTGCATCAAGATGCTAAAATTGGAAGTTACATTCGTATTGAAAATCCAATGCTTGGCAGAATTGTACTTGCAAAAGTCGTTGCCAGACTCCCGACTAATGTCTATGATCAAGATGTAAAAATGGTTGTTTCATCAGCTGTTGCGAGTAGCTTAGGTGTGAAAGACTCCCGGTTCTTAGCAGAAATGAAATATATAAGATTATAGGATTCCTGCTAATCATGAAGCACAGACTTTGTATTTTTGATCTTGATGGATATTAAAGAAAATGTACTAGAGACAATTGGCAATACACCGATGATCAGATTGAATAAATTGGTCAAAGGTATTTCAGCCACTATATTAGCCAAAGTAGAGACGTATAATCCTGGACACTCGATTAAAGATCGTATGGCACTTAAGATGGTAGAAGATGCCGAGAAGAGAGGCGATATCTTACCTGGTGGCACAATCATAGAGTGTACCTCAGGTAATACAGGCATGGGATTAGCTCTAGCGGGTTGTGTTAAAGGCTACAAGTGCATCTTCACAACAACAGATAAGCAATCCAAAGAAAAAATGGATATACTTAAAGCTGTTGGCGCAGAAGTTATCGTCTGCCCTACCAATGTCGAACCAGATCATCCTTCCAGTTATTATTCAGTCGCAGAAAGATTAAGTAAGGAAATTCCGAATTCATTTTGGTGTAATCAATATGATAATGAGTCGAACGCTCAGGCACATTATGAGTCCACTGGCCCTGAGATATGGAACCAAACTGATGGTAAAATCACTCATCTTGTTGTCGGTGTCGGCACGGGTGGAACAATATCAGGTACCGCAAAATACCTAAAAGAACAGAATCCTAATGTCAAAATTTGGGGCATTGACACCTACGGTTCAGTGTTTAAGAAATACCATGAAACAGGAGAGTTTGATGAATCTGAAATCTATCCTTACATCACGGAAGGAATCGGAGAAGACATTTTACCAAAGAACGTAGATTTTTCTCTTATTGACCATTTTGAAAAAGTATCGGATAAGGATGGTGCTATTATGGCTCGTCGATTAGCGCAAGAAGAAGGTCTGCTCTTAGGCTATTCTTGTGGCTCTGCAATGGCTGGACTTCTCCAATTAAAAGACAAGCTCAAACCAGAAGATGTTGTCGTTATTATTTTTCATGACCATGGCAGCAGATATGTAGGTAAGATTTACAATGATGAATGGATGCGACAGCGCGGGTTTTTAAAGGCAGATTTAACCGTTTCTGATTTGCTATCTAAAAAATCTGGAGAAGCATTTATTAGTGTTGAACATTCAGCTTCTGTAAAGTCAGTATTAGGCTTAATGAAATCTAAAAACATCTCGCAACTACCAGTCACGGATGAAGGAAAACTTGTAGGATCAATAACAGAAAGTGCTGTTCTAAGCTTTATCTTAGATAATCCTTTAAATAATCAAGACAAAGATGTTAAATCGATTGTTGGGCCTCAATTCCCCGAGGTTAAGCATGATTTACCTATCAATGAACTAAGCCGCTATTTCACAAAAGACGTACCAGCAGTCATTACTAAAGATATGATGGGACAATATCAAGTCATTACACAATACGATATTATTCAAAGTTTATAAAAGAGCTTGAATTACAGCATGTTGTGCTGTCAATTGTTGTCGATTTGGACTTTACTTTTACGACCAAATGCCACTGTGACTCTCAGTTAATGTAGTATATTCAATACATGATTTCTATCCTACAAAGATTTATCAACGGTATTGACAAGCTTAATAATTTGGTGGGCAAATCTGTTTCTTGGATGAGTTTGGCCTTGGTGCTACTCGTCTGTTTTGATGTGTTGAGACGTTTCATATTTGAGCGTACAGATGCTTGGATAATGGAGTTAGAATGGCATATGTTTGCCATGATATTTCTATTAGGCGCTGGCTACACTTTAAAAGAACAAAAGCATGTTCGGGTTGATCTATTTTATTCAAACTTTGAGCCGAGAGAAAAAGCTTTAGTGAATATGGTAGGTGGTATTGTTTTTCTTGTTCCCATGTGTGTGTTACTTATCTATTTATCATTCTATTATGCTTATAGCTCTTATCAAATTGGCGAGGGCTCGGCAGATCCTGGAGGCCTCTCCTATAGATATTTGATTAAGATGATTATTCCAATAGGCTTATTTTTTCTTTTACTTCAAGGGCTAGCAGAGACGGCAAGATCCTTTATAATATATAAATCTCATAAGGTAAAGGAATGGAGCTAATCGCCATATTATTATTCGTAAGCATACTGGTTTTAATTCTTTACGGTTATCCTGTGGCCTTAACCTTAGGCGGTCTTTCAGTTTTGTATGCTGTCTGTTTTGTTGATCCGGTAAATTACAGTGCGTTACCGCCGAGGATTATGGGGATCATGACTAACTATGTCTTAATCGCTGTGCCTCTGTTTATATTTATGGGGATCATGTTAGAGCGGTCGGGACTAGCAGAGAGCTTATTGGAGACCATGGCCATTTTATTTGGCTCTGTCAAAGGTGGGCTTGCTATATCTGTTGTGATCGTTGGAGCACTTCTAGCTGCATCTACGGGCATTGTCGGTGCGACGGTCGTCACAATGGGACTGATTAGTTTACCGACTATGCTAAAGCGAGGTTATCAAGCAGAATTGGCTACGGGTACGATTGCAGCCTCTGGTACCTTAGGTCAAATTATCCCACCATCTGTCGTGCTTGTTTTGCTGGGCAGCGTGTTAAATGTTTCGGTTGGTGACTTATTTAGAGCGGCTGTTGTGCCAGGTTTGATTCTTGTCATGGCATATGTTCTATATATTTTAGTGATCGCTAGACTTAAACCAGCGCTTGCACCTGTTATTCCAATTGAAGAGATTCGAAAATTTAAGGGAGAGGGTTTTGCATTAAGATTATTGAAAGCATTTGTTCTTCCACTTCTATTAATCGCTGCGGTGTTAGGTTCTATTTTTACTGGAATTGCTTCACCGACTGAAGCTGCAGGAGTCGGTGCGATGGGAGCTATATTGTTGACAATTGTTCAAGGTAAATTTAATATTGAGGTTTTGAAAGAGGTGATGCAACAGACGACTCTTCTTACCAGTATGGTCTTTGTTATTTTGATTGGAGCTACTGTTTTTTCTTTTGTCTTTAGGCAACTAGAAGGTGATCTGTATCTAGTAGAGCTAATCCAAACATCCGATTTAAGTCCTAAGATGTTTATTTTCCTAGTCATGTTAGTCGTCTTTATAGCCGGCTTCTTTATCGACTTTATCGAGATCATTTTTATTGTAGTGCCCATCGTTGCACCTATATTTACAACCTTAGGTATTGATTTGGTGTGGATAGGCATACTTCTAGCTGTCAATTTACAAACATCCTTCCTGACTCCTCCCTTTGGTTTCTCCTTGTTTTACTTAAAAGGAGTCGCTCCGAAATCCATTACTACCCAACAAATGTATCGTGGAATCATACCTTTCCTTATCATTCAAGCTGCAGTCCTTCTATTGATTGTACTTTTTCCAAACATTATTCGATTAGTTTAAATCATTTTAATTAAGCTGCTTAAGTGTTAAATTAGTTGCAAAACTGTGCCTTTTTATTTTTCAGTCGTCAAATGAATAGCACCTCTTAGCAAATTAATCCATCCCAAGACAATCGTTTGCTTTACAATCTTATTTTGAATTTATTCAATACACCATGGATACTATAATGGATTTATCTAAAGAGCAGTATAAAGCATTTCTACTCACCTATTCGTCTAATGTAGATTACAATTTTTCTAGTCCAGAGAAAGACATAATTGAAACCCAATTAAGCGGAGATTGTCGTGATATGATTAGCTTATTTAATACAATGAATGAGCACGAACGCCTACAAATTTTAGTTGAAGGCGCATTAAAATACTTAACGTCAGATGCTGCTATTGATGAATTTGAACAAGCCTTAAACAAACAATTCCTTGCTGATGGAAAATACTGTCGATTTGAAAGAAGTTTCTTTAAATACTATTCAGCGTTGACTCATGCAATGTAAATGAGCTGATATATAGGGATCAGGATTCAATTTCTCCATAATATACCTTTTCAGAGACTTTACTCCATTCGCTAATTTGAGTTCTAAAGGATTGAAATGAATCATATGTTCTTTTTGCAAACGAATCACTTTCAGCTAATTCTTGAATTGCCGCCTCCGCATACTGTCTCAAATTGTTTAGGATTTCTGGACTAAACTGTGAAATTGTCACATCAGGTTCATTCATAATCTTTTGCAAGTATTCACTATTCTTGGCCTCAAATTCTGATAGTATCCAATGGTTAAGTCGTAGAGTGGCTGTATACACAATGGCTCTTAAATCATCTGGCAATTCGTCATAAGCTTCCTTATTCAGTATCAGTTCTAGCTGTGTGCCTAACTCATGCCAACCAGGCGTATAGTAGTATTTCGCTATCTGATGAAAGCCCATATTGTAATCGTGATAAGGTCCAATCCACTCTGCAGCATCAATTATACCTCTCTCTAATCCTGTATAAATTTCACCACCTGCTAATAATACCGGACTCCCTCCAGCTCTCTCCAATACCTTGCCTCCCACTCCAGGCATTCTCATTTTCAAGCCTTTAAAGTCATCGATCGTATTTATTTCTCTATTATACCAGCCTCCCATTTGAACACCTGTATTGCCTGCAGGTATTGGTACTAATCCAAAGTCATGATACAATTCTTCCCACAGCTCCAAGCCACCAGCATTCAGTAACCATGCATTCATTTGCTGTGCATTGAGACCAAAGGGAACAGATGAAAAAAACTGAGCTGATGGAATTTTACCTGCCCAGTAATAGGCCGCCCCATGCCCCATTTGTGCTGCCCCACTACGCACAGTATCAAATACTTCTAATGCAGGAACCAGTTCTCCTCCGCCATATACATGTATATCTAAGCGTCCACCCGACATCTCCCGTATCCAATCTGCCATCAAGACACAACCTTCACCAAGCACTGGAAAATTAGGTGGCCATGTCGTTGCCATCTTCCACTTATATGTTTTCCCTAGATCAACTGTCGACTGCTTACTCTGTGCTCTAGCTGGTCGGAGTGCCCGTATAGCAAAAGGGAGAGACAATGTGCCAAATGCCAAGCCTTTAAAAAATGTCTTTCTATTAAACGTTGATTTTTTCTTGCTCATTCTATTTAGTATGCTCTACTTATTCCCAAATAATTCTATCTGAAGTTTCACACCAGTCCTCAAGCTTGTCTTTATATTTTTCATAAATAGCGCCTCTCTTTATTTTTAAGGTTGGTGTTAATAATCCGTTTTCGTCAGACCAGGGATCTGATGCGACAACGATTGCCGATAATCGTTCATGTGCCTCAAGCTTTGGATTAACCTCCTCTAATAGCGTATTGAGTTCACTTGTCATAGATTCTTTAGACGCGCGTTGTCCGATTTCGGATAAACATATAATTGCAACAGGTTGTGTTAGGCCTAAACCAGAAACACAAATTTGTTCGATCGACTCCTGTCCGCCAAACTCTTCTTCAATAATGGTAGGTACGACGAATTTTCCTTTTGCGGTTTTGAAGGTATCCTTCACTCGCCCAATGACTTTTAAAAAGCCTTCCTCATCTATGGTTCCTTTGTCACCAGTATGCATCCAGCCATCTCTTAGCGTCTCAGCAGATAACTCCGGATCCTTATAATATCCAGACATCAACCAAGGTATGTCCATTAAGATTTCTCCTGTCTCTTCTTGAATTCGACACTTAGCTCCTGGTAATGGTTTGCCTACGGTGTCTGCCTTATGTTGAGATTCTGGCATCATCGAAAAGCCTCCAAAATTTTCGGTCATACCATAGACTTCTCTTAAATTCATGCCTAAACTACGGTACCATTCTTTTAATGGCTCTGGTGTGATAGATGCACCTGTCAACATCACTTGTGCATCTTTTAAGCCTAATGCTTTTCGAATCTTTTTCTTTACGAGGCTTGATACGATTGGCAAACCAAGCAACTTGTCAAGTTTTTTCTGATTTGTTTTGGACAGTACGCCTAAGTGAAATTTAGTCCAGATTCTGGGAACAGCAAAGAAGAAGGTTGGACTTGTGTCTTGCAGGTTTTTGGCAAATGTATCCAATGATTCAGCAAACGAAATACTGCCACCATTCATAAGAGCTCCAATTTCAATTGCGGTTCTTTCTGCAATATGATTCATCGGTAAGAACGAGAAAAAACGGTTGCCACCAGGTGGCTGATCAAATGTCTTAAGACTATTATGCTTCTCTTCACTATGCATAAGCAGTGCGGCATTGCGCTGAGTATGCATAACGCCTTTGGGGCTACCTGTGGTACCAGATGTGAAGATGATTGTCCAGAGTGAATCAAGATCTGGAATGAAATTATCACGTTTAGCTTCGTGCTCTTTGAGGAGCGCTTCCCATGTATTACCTATCTCAACTGCAGCTCCACCTGAATATCTAGGATACGTGATAACAGGTATCTCTTTTATAACATTGCTTTTATCTGAATCCCACTTTTCTAGCTTCCCTACAAATATGGCCTTGCAATCGCTCTTCGTAATAACCTCTTTTAATTGAGGAGCAGTTAGAGATGCATAGAATGGCACTGAGATCATACCTGCCATCATGATGGCAAGATCTGAAAGAATCCAATGGGTACAATTTTTAGACATAATACCGACATGATCTCCCTTTGATAAGCCAATTGATTCCAATGCTGTAGCCATTCTTCTAGCCTCCTGCCCTGCTTGAGCGTAGGTCATTTCCCTCCATTTTGCACCTTTAGGTTGTCTTAGGAAAGTAGCATTGGGGAGTGTCCTTTCCCATTTATAAAAATACTCTATTGGACTCATTAAGGCATTAGCTTCCATGCTGAATTTATGTTATGTTTTCTCTAATATAAACTCTATTTATGTGAGTTTATAAAAAGTTTGAAATGTTTAGTTTTTTAACTTGATCCATGAAGTGATTAGTTTGTGACTCCCAACTATGATAAGACAGTGGATATTAATTTGATAAATTCTATAGCTCGTGAGGGCCATTTGAACAACGACAAGAATTTTAACTTACAGAACATGTTTAATTCAGAGTATATTTATTGATGAGAACGTGACCAAGGTCAAGCCGAAAATGAGCGATGTTTAATTTGTGGAATATTGATGCATTAACTCAAATTAGGTATTGAGGGTAGAGTCTTAACTCGTTATTTAGCTGAGAAATTGTTATTGTGTTATCTGACTGAGAAGTTATGCGGCGATATAATTTAATAAATTAACCTGTTTGAGTAATAGACTTTTAATATTGTTAAAAATAGTTTTTACAAGGTCTTTGTCAGATTCAACTGAATTATTTATTGGGAAAATTAATTTATGAGAAATTTGTTTTGGTTTAATGAATTCTTTAGTCTCTTTAAAGTAATTGACCTGTAGTTTGATCAAGTTCTCATCTTCTTCAAGTTGATTAAATTCTATGTGATACTCTGGGTGAATATTCTTTGTACAATAAAAGGATATAAGCGTTTTATAGAATTTAGGATTCCCATAAACCATCTTATCTTTATCAAGGTTTGATTTTATTTTTGTTTTAGGAATACTATTTTCTTCAGCAATGGTGTAGATCAAATTTGAAAGTGATATGTACTCAGGATTGTCTAGAATAGAGCTTGGATTCAAGTTTCTATAAATTGAGGCATGATCAAGAGTTGTCTTTATATGTTGCATTTCTTCATGAATACCTTCTTTCGCTTTAGAGATGATTAGTGCATCGTCTTTGACATAGGTATTTACTTTATCTAGTGTATCGATATCCAATTTGATTTTATCAACAGAGCTTTCAATTAACTCAGACATTGACTTTACGATATATTCTAAAAAGTTGATTTTAGAGCCTAAGAATTTTTGATTTATTTTTAAATACTCAACTTCAATCTTTAATTTATTCTGAATTGTTTGATCAATTCTTTTCTGCTGATAATCTACTGTTTTATCTACAATTTCTAAGTGATACTGTTCATTTCTTTTCTTGAGTATCACATCTATGAGATATTGAGTATTCTTATATTCAAATTCGTAGGCTTCGATATTGAAATCTGTTAACATATCATAAGATTCCTTATCTGAAAATATTGGCAGAACATCACCAATACCATCCGAATCTAGTATTTCGAAAGGGAGCTGATAGTCAACAATGTTGCCATCAGAATCTAAGACTATTTGTAGTTGATTATACATCGGAGGTTGTAATTTTTTTAGCTATGTGATAAAATGCATCTTTGACGTGCTGTCCAGTTCTAGCGCTCGTTAGGTAATCATACGAAAACGTTTTTTGTAGTTCTAGTTGGTCGACTTCATTTTCAATTAAGTCAATTTTATTGCCTAAAATTATTTGGTTTGAGTAGTCTTTCGAGAGTTTAAGCTTGTCCATGACTTCGATCAACTGATGTTGGGTTCGAGGCCTTGTTACATCGTACACTCCAATGATACCCGAGGCACCAGATAAATATTTATCAAACATATTGTTCAAAAAAATCTCGCCCGCCAAATCCCATATTAGCATTTCAACTTCACTATCATCAGACTGAACAGTGAACTTATCTACCTTTACACCAATTGTAGACAAATACTCTTCGTCAAATTTTGAATGAACAAAACGGCGTACCAATGAAGTCTTTCCTACTCCTATTGACCCAATTAAGACAACTTTTGAAATTATTTTTCGCATAAGTTCTTAAAGTGATTTACAAATTCTTTTTCAAGAATTGTTTCTGTGCTTTTATCAATAACATGATTGTGCATGTGTAATTTATTTCGCTCTACAAATGTATTTGCAGTATCTACCATTCGTTGTTTAAACTCCGGATCATTTGTCCCACTAAAAATGAAGGCAAAATAGAATGTACCGAAACTTTGTACTAGAATTTTATAATCGCCGTAATCTATTAATCCCACCTCACTCTTACGAGCCTCTAGGACAGTCTCCATAAATGACCGTATAGCAGTAAACATGCCTGCAATCATGTCTGCGTCCGAAATCTCCTCCTTTGAATATTTCGCTAACAACAGTCCAGAATCATTTCTAATGAGTAAAATTTCTAGAAGTACTGCTGGGTCAACGACTGTACCGGATCCATTTTTTTTACCAGTAAATAATGATTTCCAATAACTCGCAGAGGTGAATTTATCAGTGCCACTTTGTAATTTCTGGTTTATTTTTTCAATTTCAACCTGAATATACTTTTTAATCATTCGTCCCATGACAGGACCTAGAATATCAACAATTTGATTTCTTGCGCCACTAATTTTTTGAGAAAACAATTCCGGATCATCTAACTCTGACCGAATAGAACCAATTTCACCAAGCAACTGAGTGCGTAACTCATCGTTAACGCGATATAAATCCTCCTTATCTTTTGATAGAAGAATCTCTCTCAATTCGTCAAAAGCTTGATTCTCAGAACTCAAATTATAGATTTTCTACAAGCAGTATGAGGTGTTTTTTAAGGGTAGCGATCTCAACTTTCTTCTCATCGAGCTCACCCATTTTCTTTTCAAGTTTAGACTGTAATGCCTTCATTTTCTGCTCTGACTCTGCTCTATATGATTCTAGTTCCTTCTGTAATTTACTTATCTGTTGTTGAGAAGATTTTTCTAGCTGCTTTTGATTGCTTATGAGAAGAGCTTCTAGCGTGGAGAACCGTTGGTCATACTCTTGCATCGTCTGGCCGAATATGAGCTCTTTAATAGCGTCAATCTTAGATCCGTTTTGAGTACTCGTGTTCCCGTTCATTTTTGACATAATATTCTTGTTTGATATTAGAAGTTATCGATTCGAATTTTACCCAAAAAAGTGCTAATTATATATAAATGTAAGCTTTTTTGTACTTATTTGCCATTTTATGGATAGCAAATTGGGATTAGTTATCCTTGGTCTATCTTACTTTCTTAGTTTATATTAAATTTAGATCCTAAACTAGAGATTATGGGAAGAGCATTTGAATATAGAAAAGCAACAAAGTTTGCAAGATGGGACAAAATGGCGAAGGCCTTTTCCAAAGCCGGTAGGCATATCACAATGGCTGTAAAGGCAGGAGGTCCTGATCCTGATGCGAATATAACACTCAGAAGAGCCATACAAAATGCCAAGTCTGTCCAAATGCCAAAGGATAGGATAGAATCTGCAATAAAAAAAGCCGCCGATAAAGACACGAGTGGTTATGAAGAACTCACTTATGAAGGGATGGCACCTCACGGTATAGCTATCGTTGTCGATACAGCTACTGATAATCCAACCCGCACAGTCGCCAATGTCAGATCATACTTTAACAAAAAAGGTGGTTCACTTGGCACAATGGGTATGCATGATTTCATTTTCTCGAGAAAAGGGGTGTTCTATATCAAACCAGAACACATTACGAATCAAGAAGAACTTGAATTAGAACTGATTGATTATGGGCTAGAAAAAATAGAATTGGATCAAGTTGAAGAACAAGACATTTATAAAATCTATGTTGCTTTCGAAGATTTTGGCAATATGCAAGAAGGCCTTGAGGTCAAAAAAATAGAAGTTGACAAATCAGAATTGGAAAGAATCCCGTCTCACACTAAGGAATTATCTGATGATCAAATTGATGAGGTACTAGAGTTGATAGATCGACTAGAGGAAGATGATGATGTTACGAATGTATTTCACAACCTCGCTTAGACAACTCTATGTTTTGGAAATCGATTGAAGACGTCAAGAATGAGTTAGCGAAACAAAATTATATTTCCAATGATGAGATTGATATGTCAGTGTATCTGGCCAACTCTCTTCAGAAGCCAATATTAATAGAAGGTCCACCTGGGGTCGGCAAGACAGAAATTGCAAAAGTCTTATCCTCCATTTATGAGGCTAAACTTATCCGACTACAATGCTATGAAGGTTTAGGTGTCGAACATGCCCTCTATGAATGGAATTACCAAAGACAGCTTCTAGCACTCAAACTGATTGAGACAGACAACTTAAGTCTTGAAGAGAAGGAAGGGATCATTTTCGATGAGAAGTATTTATTAAAGCGACCTTTGCTGCAGTCTATTACTGAAGATGCCTCCCCTGTTCTACTTCTTGATGAGATTGATAGAGCCGATGAAGAGTTTGAGAGTTTTTTGCTCGAACTTTTGTCTGATTGGCAAATCACCATTCCAGAGTTAGGAAGTATTAAGGCCACACACATACCTCATGTAATCATTACCAGTAACAGGACTAGAGAGTTGTCAGAAGCATTGAGGCGTCGCTGCCTCTATCTATGGATCGATTATCCTAATTTAGAAAAAGAGCTAGCTATTGTACGTAAAAAGCTTCCCGCGATCAATGAACAGTTGAGCGAGCAAATCTGCTTATTTATGCAAGAGCTTCGACAGTTAAAACTGAATAAGACTCCTTCTGTTTCCGAAACCATAGATTGGGCATTTGCTTTATCGGAAATGCACTTTGACCATTTGGACAAAGAGATAGTAGAACGTACACTAGGGATTCTCCTAAAAGACTGGAAAGACATCAGGAAATCACAAGATTCATTATCTGAATTATTAGATAAGGTAGGTGTAATACAAAAACTGCCTTCGTGATAAAGCGACATAATAATCTACCTGCTAACATCGTCAGTTTTTGCCAGTATCTCAGAAAACATGACTTTACTGTTGGGACGAATGAACAGTATGACGCCCTGCAAGCCCTCAGCCAAAACCTAGCCTTCTCCTCTCCTACTTTATTCAAGCAGTGTTTGCAAAGTACCATGTGTAAATCAGAAAAAGAGCTGTCTCTTTTTTCCACATTGTTTAATACATTTTGGACTGAACTCAAACGAGCAGTTGATAGTAAAATAACTGAAGAGCCAGAACAAAAAATGGTGCCTAAAAAACAATCGGCTCCTACCATCGCAGCATTGAGAAATTGGTTGCATGGAAGTCGAAATCAAGAAAGTTTTGAAACAGCCTTGTATTCTCCAGATGGCATAAAATCTGCGGCGCAACCCCTGCTGACAGATGAGGATGAGCTGTACACCATTTTCGCCATTGTGAACCGAATCGTCAAGCGCATCGCTAGCAAGCGCACCAGACGATTCGTCTCCTCAAGACATAAAGACAAGATTGATATACGCAGCACAATTCGAAAAAACATCTATGCGAATCAAGACTTGTTATCCCTTGTACATAAAACAAAGAAGAAAAACCTAAAGGTTGTCATCCTTTGCGACGTTAGCAGATCTATGGAATTGTACTCCCGCTTTTTTATCCAATTTATGTATGCGTTTAAGCAACTCATGCAAAATTCAGAAGTGTTTGTATTCGGAACAGAGTTGCATCAAGTAACTGAAGAACTAGATCATAAATCATTAGATAAGTCATTGGCCTTGATGCTGAAAAAAGTGAATGATTGGTCAGGTGGTACCCAGATTGGCAAGAGTCTACATTCGTTTGTAGACGAATATGCTCAAAAGTATCTATCAAAACGGACTGTTTGTTTTATACTCAGTGATGGTTGGGATACCGGATCTCCTGAGCTCATCACACAGGCCATGGAGATGATTCAAAAGAGAAGTATGAAGGTCATCTGGCTGAATCCTTTAATGGAAAATAATGAATGGAAACCTGAAGTGCAAGGCATGATGAATGCCATGCCTTTCATTGATTTGTTATTACCGTTTTATAATTTGGACAGTATGAAGCGGCTAGCCAAGTCCTTATGATGCAATGTCATTTAGTTAAGGAAATAGAAGTGCTGAAAGTGCGACATTATTGTAGCGCGGTACGAAGTGCCGCGTGGAATGATTAAAGAAAGTCTCCAATTGGCGGGATTTTTGGTAAAATCATGACAATTGGAATTTCAAATGATAATACCTCGACCACTAACTAAACGACATTGCCTTATATTGGCCTGCAAAATATATGCGTAAGTTTTTGATATGGGACAACAAGGAAAACTTAAACATCAGAATTAATCCAATTGAATGATAATCAGACAAGCTACCATTGATGACTTAGAAGAAGTGCTGAAACTATTTGTTGATACGATTACTAGTGCTCTGTCAAGACATAACTGACTCGTGCTTTTGGCGTATTTTGCACATGTACGTCGTTACAGAACCGGCCTTGATAGCTAGGCTATCAGACCGAACCTGCGCCTAGTTCATGCACAAACTACACTCAAATTCAAC
>CALGLU010000002.1 GCA_937959275.1 uncultured Saprospiraceae bacterium
TCGTTTGCTGGGTCGCTATCATCGTCACCAATAGGGAACGTGACACCTGTACCGTCGGAAATATTTATGGTGCGATCTGTAGCCGTCGAGGTCGTCGTCAAATCTTGAAGCTCGTTTGTTGCGCTGTTGTCATCAATCACAAAATCTATTTTATTGCCGGCGTCGTCATATGTGACAGTTATCCCGTCCTCAATGTTACCGTTCACCATTGCGCCGGCGACGTCTCTTATTGTTTCCGGTGTCACTTTCAAGTATGTCAAGTCAACTATACCGCCGCCGTTCGCGCTGCCATTTTTTGACAACCACATGACATCGGCGGTGCTATTATATGTCAATGTTTGGTTCTCGTTTTCCGGGTCGCTATCATCATCGGCAATGTCAATAGTTACGTCTGACGACGAAACCCCTGGACCGGATAAGTTGATGGTGTGAGCCGTGCCGGCGGTGGTGCTGCTTATCGTTTGAATCTCGTTTGTAGAGTTTGAATCGCTGTCGTTCATATTTAACTCAATCGTATTTCCGTTTGATATGCTCAATAACTGTAACCCGGTTAAAGGTCCATTTGCTACGCTAAGGCTTTGAAGTTCATTTGTTGCGCTTTGGTCGTATGTCTCAAATACAAACTCATAATTGGCGGCGTCAAAGCTCACATCAATGCCTATTTGTTCGCCGTCCTCGATCCCTTGCTCAATCCATTCGCCTATTTGTATTTTAGTCAATGTCAATTCTGTAAGATCAACAGATCCGCCGCCGTCTGATAAGGTCAACAGGTCCGTAAGTACATTATAAGTGATTGTTTGAGCTGAACCGCTCCCGGCTGTAGGAAGTGGGATTGTTGAAATATTGCCGTTAAAATCATGAATCACCATGCTACTATCGTTCGGGTCTAAATAGATCGTCGAAGTAACACCAACCGCCGGACCAAGCGCGGACGCTGAAATATAATATTGTCGGCCGTCTTGGTTAGTGACGAGAATGTCGTTTTCGTTTTGTGATGGCTCGATTTGCTTTAATTTTATCTGAGCCGTTAAACTGATTGAAAGGACCATGAACAAAATCACTGATAGGCCGCCGTGTATTACGCTCTTATCTAGTTGCTTTTTTTCGTCACCTCTTAATTTCGAAGCTCTTTTATTTACATTATCGACTATACCGGCCTTTCGGTATAATATCGACTTATATTCTTCGTCGGTTAGACTCTTAAGTTTAATGTTCGCTTGTATCACTTGCATGTATTCGCGTAATGTTGAAATTGAATGTTTTGATTGATTGGCTACTGTCTGCAGTAATTCGTTTCTATTCATGTAATCGGTTTTGTTTATGGTTATTGAAAAAGGACCAAGCCCAAACATGGCGTTTGGTGCTTGGTGCAAAAAGACGAAATCAATTAATTTTAAAAATCATGCTTATAAGGTTTTTAAGTATTCGCTCAATACTTTCTGATTTACTATGTATTGGTGTAAGTCGTTTCGCTGAATTATTTTCCTGTCAGATAAGAATGTTTCCAATTCAATGGAACGCTTAAGAGGATAATTCAATACTCTTTGAATTGTCTTTGCGCTTATCCTCTTTTGCATTCTGCATAATTGGATTACTGTTCTTTGATACTTATTGTAAGTCATGTTAATTATTTAAAACAAGCTGAGATTTGACGAACTATCGAAACCAAGTAAGACGCGGCAGCAAACATGCGTTTTGGTTGATACCACCTTAAAGGCTTGAATACTCCTAATTCATCAAAGAAATTATCTTTTCCGAACTTCGCCGTGTCAGCTAATATTTTCAAGACGTCGCATTCTGCCATTATATCGGCCCTTTGTGCTTCGCTCCGAATAAGTCGGCCATCGTTCACGGCTTGGATGTCCCGGCCTTTGCGCTCGTTCCTTGATTCTAGGTTTACGAGTGCCGCGTCTAGCTCACTATATTTCATCCTCTATTTGTTTTTTAAGTTCCGTTTGTATGGTTTTGCATTCTGTGCATTGGCTTAAGCAATCCGCCGCGTTTGTATAAACTTCTTCAACACACACGTAAGGCCGCGACTCGCTCCCGTCTATCGGTAAAAGTTCGGCCGCTTCGTTTTCGCTTTCCTCTACAGGTGGCGGCGGTGGTGGTATTTGTGGCGGTGTCGGTTTTGTGTTGTCCTGTTGTTTATCTTTTTTCACGTCTCGATATCCGGTTATGATTGCGTGAAATATTGTAAACAGGATAAACCAGCTAACGAGTGAAGCCGCTAAATGACTGTCATTTAATTTGCCAGCGTCTGCAAATGACTTGAATACCCATGCCGCGAAAAATACGCCGGTCAGGTATAGCGTGAGTAGTTCAAACAAATTGAACATTATAAAATCCCTCATTGGTATTTTGGTTTTATATGGTCGAAGTATATACGGGCGCACATGTCAGCAAGAAAGTCGATTTGCTCCATTATGCCACTGTCTGACTGTAGGCGTTCCCGTTCTTTGTCGTTAGTCATAAAGGCCCATTCTGTTAGCACTGCCGGGCAAATGGTTTTACTTAGAATGTAGAATCGAGCCTCTTTCCCTTTTTTGTCATCCCTTAAAAACCGCGTTTCTCGATCCGGGAACAAGACCGCGAAGCTGGAAGCTATCAGTTCGGCGTATTCGTCCGATTTTGTCAGACCGGGCGAAGTGAAAAGCTCAAAGCCTTTAACACTTTTGACAGGATAGCCGTTTTGATGGACTGATAAAAGAAAACAGGAATCAGTACAAAAGGGCTGAGTTGAAAATTCTCTACAAATTTTATTGATCCGTACCGCGCGGACTTTCAAGTCGACGTCTTTGTTTTCCGGTGCAACGATATGAAAAGGAACGCCCAGCGAGGCCAAACGAAACGCAATGCCGTTGACAATAAGCCGGTTATATTGGCCTTCGCTAAAGTTCATTTTGTCTTCTCCGTAGATACCGCGATGAGGTGATGAGTTAACCCCTTTTATGTAAGTTCCGTGTCCTGCATCTAGTAGAATCATATCAATTTTCGCCTTTGATGATTCGAAACTATATTAAACTTTCCACACATACGTTATGCCACATTTTCAACATTTTCAATGTGTTAAATCGTGTACAAACATTTTTAATGTGTATGTTAGGCCTTGATAGTCAATTAATTAGCTTTTTGGTTCTGAACCCAGACCGGTCACAAAGAAAAGAGTTCATTGTAAAAAGATGAGCTCTTTTTTTATTTAAACGACATTGGGTTAAAACCACTTGGAGGGAGTAATCTTCATGGTTTGCTAAGTCCAAGGTACTTTAGTGCCTTGATTGTTTACTTAATATTTCTTTCATAATAGTTATGACACAACCTGCAAGTTTAGGATGATGCCCTAACTTAAATAGACGTCTTAGCTATATTTAAAAGCAAAAATATCAGTTGGAATTTCCAATAACAAAGAGCTATCTAGTCCTTTGAGCTGGTCGTACACATGTTGATAGATGTTTTCTTCTGTCGAATATTCTGAATACAAGTGTGGGTCAGCCAATAGAAGATGAACCAGATTTTCGATTGAAATCTCAATGTGCAGTTCTTTAGAAATAGATTGTTTTAAACTATACTGATGCTGCTTCTGAATACCTAAACGTAATTGATGATCATAGCTGTTAGCTTCTTGTACGATCTCTAAATACGTATAAATCTTATCTAGCATGACGTCAAAATCATAGATAATAATTGTTCCTCTTGGACGTATAAGTCTAGCTAGCTCATTGATAAATTTCTCAGAATGACAATAGTTTAAACTACCAGCCAAACTAATAAGATCAAATGACTCTGAGTCAAACTCGCAGTCCTGAATCGTTGAACAATGATAGCTGATGTTTTTATTGGAAATCGCCAAATCAATCATAGCTTGACTTGGATCAATAGCTGTTACAATTTCGGAATAGGGTAGTAATGCTAAGGCAGAATGCCCAACCCCACAACCGATATCCAGCGCTCTATTAAATCGCTGTTTGTCATCAAATAGCTCACTAAGTATAATTGAATGTAAAGGAGGTCGATAAGCCCTATACTGCGCTGCTATGTCCCGCCCATACTCCAAATCTATGTAGCCGACATCTCCTCAAATAGTTTCACAAAGTCAGTCACACTCATGCCGCCCTTATCTCCATTCTCAGCATCGCCCTGTATCCGAACTGACACCTGATCTGCGTCAGCTTCTTTCTCGCCCACGATCAGCATAATTGGAATTTTCTTAACCTCTGTATCTCTAATCTTTTTACCAATCGACTCCGTCCGAGAATCAATCGTGCCCCGAATATCATGCTGCGATAGCTTGTTTTGCACCTCTTTGGCGTAGTCCAAATACTTATCACTAATCGGCAAAATCGCATATTGCTCTGGCGTCAACCACAACGGAAACTTACCCGCACAATGCTCGATCAATACACCAATAAATCGCTCCATCGATCCAAACGGCGCGCGATGTATCATCACTGGTCGATGCGCTTGATTATCCGACCCGATATACTCTAACTCAAACCGCTCTGGCAGACTATAGTCAACCTGTATTGTACCCAACTGCCATCGCCGACCAATCGCATCTTTAATCATAAAGTCGAGCTTAGGTCCATAAAAGGCAGCTTCGCCCAATTCCGTCGTTGTCTCCAGATTCACTTCCTGGGTTGCTTCGATAATGGCCTTTTCAGCCTTTGCCCAATTCTCATCTGAGCCAATATATTTCTCTTTATTCTCTGGATCTCGAAGCGAAATTTGTGCAGTAAAATTATCAAAGCCTAGCTTCTTGATGACATGCATCGTTAAGTCCAGCACATTCAAAAACTCATCTTTCACCTGATCAGGCGTGCAAAAAATATGCGCATCATCCTGTGTAAATCCACGCACCCGTGTCAAGCCATGCAGCTCACCCGTTTGCTCATAGCGATACACAGTTCCAAATTCCGCAATCCGCACTGGCAAATCTTTATAGGACTTTGGTTTATTCCCATAAATCTCACAGTGATGTGGACAATTCATGGGCTTCAAAAAGAATTCTTCACCTTCCCGCGGCGTCGTGATCGGTTGAAAACTATCTTCTCCATATTTCTCATAATGTCCAGACGTGACATACAAATCCTTCTTGGCAATATGTGGTGTGATCACCGGTTCATACCCACGCTTGATTTGTTCTTTCTTTAAGAAGTCTTCTAATCGTGTCCGCAAGGCTGTCCCCTTAGGCAACCAGATCGGCAAACCCGCACCCACTTTTTCAGAAAACATAAATAACTCTAACTCCTTACCCAATTTTCTGTGGTCTCTCTTTTTAGCTTCTTCAAGCATGTGGAGATATTCGGTGAGTTCCTTTTGCTTCGGAAAGGTAATGCCGTAAATCCGCGTCAATTGTTTTCTCTTTTCATCTCCACGCCAGTACGCACCAGCTACTTTTAATAACTTGATTGCCTTAATCGGGGCTGTGCTTGGGATATGAGGTCCTCTACACAAATCAATGAAATTTCCTTGTTCGTAAAAGGTGATCTGCCCATCTTCCAGGCCCTCTAATAACTCGAGTTTATATTCATCACCTTTATCGGTGAAATGCGAAATCGCTTCATCCTTACTGACATCGATACGGTTGAAGATGTTTTTTTGACGAGCCAACTCCAACATTTTGTCTTCTATCTTTTTAAAATCATTGGTGCTGAGTTGGATATCTCCTGTATCTATATCGTAGTAGAACCCGTTTTCGATCGCAGGACCTATGCCGAATTTTGTGCCAGGATAGAGAGCTTCAACGGCTTCTGCAAATAGATGGGCAGAAGAATGCCAAAAACTGGCTTTCCCATCTTGATCTTTCCACGTATGTAATTTGAGTGTCGCATCTTCGTGTATAGGTCGTGTTGCATCCCATACTTCGCCGTTTACCGTTGCAGAAAGCACATTTCTAGCCAATCCTTCAGAGATTGAAATGGCGACATCCATTGCTGTTGCTCCGAGCTCATACTGCCGAACTGATCCATCAGGAAGAGTAATATTTATCATACCTTTAATTTGAGCTTGCAAAGGTAAAAACTTTGGCTCGTCAGTCAAGTAACTTAGACATTGGTATTCGCAGGATATGAAGAAGATTAGACAACATGAAGTGATCAAATTTAAAAATGAGCACAAAGAACGACAGATTGACTCCCTAATCATCGAAGAACCCTTGGAAATCAAAGTGATTCTTGATGGTGTGATGCACCAGCTATCTATCACGATGAGGACACCAGGTGAGGATTTTGATCTAGTTAAAGGCTTTTTATTTACGGAAGGGATTATTCATACCGATCAGGATATCGCAAAAATTGCTTTTGATGCAGGCTCCAATGATGCTGATTTACAATCTCAATCTGTGTCTGTCTTTTTGCATAAACATGTTGATTTTGATCCTGCTACATTACAGCGACACTTTTACTCTAGCTCGAGTTGTGGCGTGTGTGGCAAATCCTCGATTGATATGGTGAAGCAGGAGGGTATGAATTTTTTGAAGAAGGATCAGCCGATTGTGAGTCCGGAGTTGTTATATACTTTGAGCAATGCTTTGTTTGATGGGCAGAGTTTATTTGGGACGACTGGCGGTAATCATGCGGCGGCCTTATTTGATCAGTCAGGAGAATTGAGCTTGTTGAGTGAGGATGTGGGGCGGCATAATGCTGTTGATAAGCTGATTGGTAAGGCGATGACAAAAGGCTTGCTGCCTGTGCAGAAGCATGGGTTGCTGGTGAGTGGGCGAGCAGGCTTTGAGTTAGTGCAGAAGGCTTGGATGGCGGGGATAGGTTTGTTCGTGGCGATTGGTGCGCCCTCGACCTTGGCGGTGGAATTAGCGGATGAGGTGGGGATGACTTTGGTTGGGTTTTTGGGTGGCGAGCGGTTTAATGTGTATGGGCATGAGGGGCGAATTAGTTAGATTGGCTCAATATGGGTTTAAAGAGGATTTACTTTTTCTTTTTTTTGTCTAAATTTCAATGTCGATGGTAGTAGTATTTCCCTTCATTTATATACGCTTTGAGCATTTTCGATTTGCCTTATGAGTCATATGTGTTTTCAGAAAAACTCATTTAATTATTTCAAGTCAAACAGTTTTTACGAATTTGTATCTTAGTTATTCAAGCTATCGCTAATTATGTTAGTATAATAAGTCGCATGAAACACATTGTTTTATCCCTAATCATAAGTATTGCTTTTTTTGGTTGTCAATCAAAATTGGAAAACGAACAAACAGCTATCTCAAAACTAAACATCATCTATATCAATGTCGACGATCTAGGATGGATGGATACTGAAGTTTACGGAAGCAGTTTTTATGAAACGCCAAACATAACAAGGCTGGCAAACATGGGTATGACATTTACTAACGGTTATGCTGGAGCAGCTAACTGTGCACCTAGCCGAGCCTGTCTCATGAGTGGACAAAATACGCCCCGCCATAAGGTCTATACAGTCGGTAATTCAGACAGAGGAAATGCTAAAACCAGGAAAATAATCCCTATTCAGAATACAGTATTTTTAGCCGACTCGATCATTACCATGGCAGAGATGCTGCAAAAGGAAGGCTATGTCACAGGCACTTTTGGAAAATGGCACTTAGGTGATGACCCACGCACACAAGGCTTTGATGTAAACGTTGGTGGCAATCACCGTGGTGGCCCAGGACCTGATGGTCACTTTAGTCCCTATCATATTGGCTACATCGAAGATAACCAGCCAGGAGAAAATTTGTCGGATCGATTAACACAAGAGGCAGTCACATTTATCCAGCAAAATAAGGCTAAGCCTTTCTTTGTCTATCTTCCGTTTTATGATGTACACACACCATTGCAAACATCACCGGATTTAAAAGAAAAGTATACTCAAAAAGCTGGGAATGAATGGCAAAGCCACGCTGTCTATGCGGGCATGATTGAAACTGTAGATCGAAATGTAGGCCATATCTTAGATACGGTTGAGAAGCTCAACTTGAGTAACACACTCATCGTATTCACATCCGATAATGGAGGTATTCGAGATGTCTCGTCTCAACACCCCTTGCGCGCAGGCAAAGGCTCATATTATGAAGGTGGGATCCGAGTGCCTTATATCATAAGTTGGTCAGGTGTGATTGAGCCAAACACGAGTTCATCAACACCAATATCAAACTTAGATTTTTATCCAACATGCATGGAATTGGTAGATGCAGAAATGCCAGATAAGGTGTTGGATGGCCTATCGATTTTACCAGTGCTTAAAGGAGGAACTTTACCGAATCGTTCATTGTATTTTCATTTCCCCATTTATCTACAAGCATATGCAGGAGTCAATGACGATGCGAGAGATTCTTTATTTAGAACACGGCCAGGCTCTGTCATCATTGATGGTGACTGGAAGCTACATCACTATTACGAAGATGATGGCATTGAATTGTATCATTTGAAAACTGATTTGGGTGAGCGGAAGAATCTAGCAAATTCAAACCCACAAAAAAGAGATGAGCTGCATCAAAAACTTTCTGGATGGATAAAGAGCGTCAATGCCCCAATTCCTAGTGAACCGAATCCAGCTTATGACACAAGTTTTATACCTCCAAAGAAAGGGACTCGGTATTAATTGATGTCAATGAAAAGATCAATTTTTATTTCAAAATACTCTATTTATTAAATGGCACAAGGCACAGAAGTACTTGGATTGCAAAAAAAATGGTTTCCAATACGACGTTGAGATGAAGGGCTTTGACCTCTCATCGTTGCTTATCCCAACACCTGCTTATCACCCAAAAACGGTTGCTTATAATACCGCTTCCCAGTGGCCTTAAACATCGCATTGGCAACAGCTCCAAAGATGGGAGGGAATGGAGGTTCACCCATCCCTGTCGGATTAATTTCATTTTGTACAAAGTGGACATCGATTTCTTTGGGTGCCTCACTCATGCGAATCATCCGGTAGTTGTCAAAATTTTTCTTTTCTGGAACACCGTCCTTAAAGGTCAACTCACCATAGAAGGCATTACCAACGCCATCCGTGATTGCCCCTTCTGCCATATTTCTAGCTGCATCTGGATTGACCACAATGCCACAGTCAATCGCACAACATACCTTTTCGACCACTGGCTTGCCATCCTCGATTTTCATATCGAGCACATGGGCGGCATAGGTACTGTGGCAAAAATAAGCGGAGATACCTCTGTGACCAGCGCCTTGATCTTGGCCCCAATTTGATTTGTCTCTGACGAGTTCCAACACACCAGCATAACGCTCTGCATCATAGTCATTCCTTTCTCCAACGGGATTTTCTTTAGCTCGTTTTAATAAGTCCAAACGAAATTGAATTGGGTCCTTGCCAGCAGCCTCTGCCACCTCATCCAAAAAGGATTGCTCTGCACCAGCCATAAAATTGGACCGTGGAGCTCGAAATGCTCCAATCGTAATATTAGAATCTATAGACCATTCTTCAGCCATATAATTGTCTAGTGCGCCGGCAGGAAATCGATTGGCAAACAATGGACTCTCCGGGATGCCGCCAGCCTTCACGTGCAGCGCTGTTAGATTATTGTCTGCGTCGAGTGCAGCTTTATAGGTGGCTTGATACGTCGGTCTATAGACGCCATTTGTCATGTCATCTTCACGTGTGTAGACTAACTTCACAGGAGCACTCACTTGTTGTGAAATCAAGGCAGCCTCTAGTACATAGTGGCCATACGCTTTTCGTCCAAAGCCGCCTCCCATCCTTGGCAATTCCATGTCAATGTTTTCAACGGGGATGCCTAGACCTGCAGCAATTGCCGGCATGACTAGTGACGGTATTTGTATAGGTGCCGCAATCTTGACTCGATCTCCTTCAACATGAGCAAAGGCGTTTAATGGCTCCATACAATTATGCGCAAGAAATGGAGCAGAATAGCTTCTCTCAATAATTCTTGCAGCAGTTTTAAATGCTTGCTCTGGTTGACCATCCTTTCGCACTATTTTTCCTGGCTTATTGGCGAGATCATCCATTTGGGCATTGTGAGTAGTCGTAGATTCCAGACCCGCTGGGATAGCCTTTGTCTCTATATCTCCTCTAAATCCTTTGATGTTTTCTTTGTAGGAACTGAAAGCCTGCCACTCAACTTTTAATTTCTTTTTAGCTTGCATGACTTCCCAAGTTGAGTTACCAACGATGGCTACAATTTCTGGAAAGGCATTCGTATCAAAACCATTTTTTTCAAAGCCGTCTTTATAACTTTTGATGGTGACGACATCTTTGATGCCAGGCATCGCCTTGGCTTCTGTATCATCAACTGACTTGAGAGTCATGCCAAATGCAGGCGGATGTTCGATCATTGCGACCAACATCCCATCTTGTTGATAGTCCATACCAAACATAGGTTTGCCAGTGACGATATCTTTACCATCGACATTCTTGTGAGAGCTACCAATGATCCTAAAATCCTTGACCTCTTTTAATGTCACTTTTTCTGGGACAGCTAATTTGCCTGCAGCTGAAGCCATCTCGCCATAGCCTGCAGATTGACCACTTTTTTCATGGTGTAAGACACCTGCCGTTGTTGTGATTTCTTCTATCGGTACTTCCCAGGCATTTGCAGCAGCTTCTCTAAGCATATGTCTTGCAGTGGCACCTGTCATACGCAGTGGTTCCCATCTCGACATGATACCTCGACTCCCTCCTGTAAATTGAAAGCCATAATCGCTTGCATGGTACGGCGCTTGCTCGACGACGACGTGTTTCCAATCAATATCTAATTCTTCTGCGATCAACATCGGCATGGATGTCCTTACATTTTGCCCAAATTCTGGATTCGGCGTAAGAATGCTCACCACCCCATTATCTCCAATTTTTAAATACGAATTCATCTCGAACCACTCTTCAGGCATCGCCATGATTTCTTCTTCTGTCTGTGATTGACAAGATGCCATCCAGCTAAAGCCGAGCATCAGGCCGCCTCCGGTAAAAGCTGTTGATTTTAAGAAAGACCGTCTGCCAACTGCTGTTTTTAAAATAGCCATGGTATAGCGTTTATAATGGTGAATAAGGAAAACCGATATTTCAAATATAAGGAGTTTATTGAAATGTGCTGTAGAGATGAGGCATGGCTCGTCTCTACAACTATACGTGTTAGCAGTTAATAGTATCTTAGGCATTCAAATCTCCTCTATGGCTAGTAAAAAACATAACGAAGATACCCCCGAAGACTTCACAGGCATTCGCATCAAGAACATACCTGAAGGAGCCGTCGGTATTCCAGCGATTTCGTCTACCATAAAACAATTATCAAAATACATGTCGCCTCGCCAGGCGATGAAGACTATGTTTAAAGTCAATCAAAAAGGCGGCTTCGATTGTCCTGGATGTGCTTGGCCTGATCCAGATGATGATCGATCTAAGCTTGGAGAGTATTGTGAGAATGGGATCAAAGCAATCGCAGAAGAGGCTCAGCGTAAAACAATCGGTGCACGATTCTTTAGCCGTAATTCTGTTGATGAACTGGCTGCATATTCAGATTTTGAGTTAGGTAAATTTGGGCGCTTGTCTGAACCACTTTTACTTGAAGAAGGAGGCACTCATTACAAACCAGTCAGTTGGTCCGATGCCTTTCGCAAGATGGCACAGCACCTCAATGCCTTAGATAATCCTGATCAAGCGATATTCTATACGAGTGGACGTACGTCTAACGAAGCAGCATTCTTGTATCAGTTATTTGTTAGAGAATATGGTACGAATAACTTACCCGACTGTTCGAATATGTGTCACGAGTCAAGCGGAATAGGATTATCTGAAACAGTCGGCATCGGCAAAGGCTCAGTCACGCTACCTGACCTGTATGAAGCAGAAGTGATTATCGTTATGGGTCAAAATCCTGGCACGAATCACCCACGCATGCTGAGCGCCTTGGAAAAATGTAAAGACAATGGAGGTCAAATCATAACAATCAACCCATTACCAGAAGCAGGCTTGATGAAATTTGTCAATCCTCAAAAGCCAACTAAAATTCTAACAGGAGGAACAATTTTGACGGACCTGTTTTTACAAGTCAGATTGAATGGTGATGTAGCATTATTAAAAGCAATCATGTTCATGCTATTCGAAGAAGAGAAGAAATCTCCAGGGAAAGTTTTGGATGCGGCGTTTATTAAAGACAGGACGAAAGGATTTAAAACATTTAAAAAGTCAGTCCTAGAATCTGACTTGACGCTATTAATAGAAGAATCTGGAGTTGATGAAGTCAGCATACGTCAAGCTGTCGATATGATAAAGCACAAATCAAAAATTATCATTTGCTGGGCTATGGGCTTAACTCAGCATGTCAACGGCGTCCAAAACATAAGAGAACTTGTTAACCTGTTATTAATGAAAGGAGCGATTGGGAAGCCCGGCGCTGGGACCTGTCCTGTCAGAGGTCATAGCAATGTGCAAGGTGATCGGACAATGGGTATTTGGGAAGCACCTAAGGAAGCATTTTTAGACAAGATTAAAGAAGTCTTTGGCTTTGATCCACCACGCAAACATGGCTTTGCAGTTGTGGATGCCATACAGGCGATGAATAGTGAAAAAGCAAAAGTGTTTTTTGGGATGGGAGGCAACTTTTTATCAGCCACACCAGATACCCGAGTCACTGCAACGGCGCTGCGCAATTGTGATCTGACTGTCCATGTGTCTACAAAGTTAAATAGGTCTCATCTTGTACATGGTAAGACTGCTATGATATTACCATGTCTGGGTCGAACAGAAATTGATAAGCAAGGAGGTCAAGAGCAATTCGTTAGTGTAGAAAATTCTATGGGTGTTGTTCATTCTTCAACAGGGGTTTTAAAGCCTGCTTCCAAACAGTTGAAAAGTGAGGTGAATATCGTCTGCAGTTTGGCAGCAGAGACATTGGGTGATAGATCTAAGGTGAGATGGAATCAAATGACTAGAAATTATGACCTGATTAGAGACAAAATTGAAGCGGTTATTCCCGGGTTCGAATCTTATAACAAGCGGGTGCGTCAACCTGCTGGGTTTTATTTACCCAATGGTGCCAGAGAAGGAACATTCAATACGGCCTCGGGGAAGGCAGAATTTACAATAAATGAGATACCGATCAATGTGTTGACAAAAAGTGAATTTGCGATGATGACAATCCGGAGTCATGATCAATATAACACAACCATTTACGGTTTAGATGATCGATATCGTGGTATTTATAATGAACGACGAGTCGTCATGATGAATCAAGAAGACATGAGAGAATCTGGTCTTTCTAAATTCGATAAAGTCAACTTAACGCAAGGGTCGGGAGGTGTCAAGCGAGTCGCCAAATCCTTTATCGTCGTGCCCTATGATATTCCGAAAAAGTGCGTCGCAACCTATTTTCCTGAAGCAAATATTCTCATTCCATTGGATCACGTAGCGCATAAAAGCAAAACTCCAGCCTCCAAATACGTTAAAATAAAGATCAAAAAAATGTAAGAATCTACAAGAACAACCTTCAATTAACAATTGTTAACATATATTTATAATCGTTTAATTAACGTTTTAGATCAGACATTTTGTGGCTTTTAAGCATAAATTGCGTCTTAATTCTCGTGAAGTAGAATGATATTTGCTTCGCCAGGTATTTGATTTGCATACATATTGTCATAGTTAAACTGTCTTTAAGAATTCCGATTCTTGAAGCATCATTTTATGAAAACGTACTTAATCATTTTATTTTCTTTAGTAGTTGTGTCATCGTTTGCACATGGTGATTTAGATGTACGTATTCAGACGACGACTGATGCCATTCTCTTAGAACCAGATAATGACAGCTTGTATCTGTCCAGAGGTACTCTATATTATCAGCATGAGGACTTCATGAAGTCTATCAGAGATTTTGAAAAAGTTGAATCTCTCGCAGGCCCTTCTTCAGTTGTTTATATGAGTTATGCTAAATCTTGGTACAAGCTAAGTAAGTATGAATTTTCACTTGACAATATCGATCTCGCTTTGACATTGAATCCTAAAAATGCAGTTGCATATAGATTGAAAGGTGAGGTCTTATTAAGTATGGGTGAGTTTGACCGAGCCTCAGAAAATTATGCTCTCTCATTAGAATACACCGAAAAATTAATTACAGAATCATTTATAGAATTAGCCATAGCTCTAGATTCGGTAAATACAAAAGAATCAATTCTAAAGTCTATCAATGTACTAAATGACGGTAGAAAACGTCTGGCAGACTTGAGTCTATTTAAGACCATGATCGTTGATCAGTATATTAAATTGAATAAACTGAATGATGCGATTCAAATGCAAAGCCTACTGATTGAAGGTGCTAATCGAAAAGAAAGACACTATTTTAAGAGAGCTAAGTTATATGTAAAAGCCAATGATCTGTCTCAAGCAAAAGCAGATATACAAAAAGCATACGAATCAATTAATTCCTTGCCACCCAGATATATTCGTTCAAAGCCAATTGATACACTAAGAGAGGAGCTCAATGCCCTCAATCTAAAAATCTCAAAGTGAAGAAACTTGTCCTACTTTTTTGCCTTGTGTTATTCTGTTTAACAGAAGGAAAGACCCAAACTTATTTACCGTTCGGATCCACATGGTCATATTATGATCAAGGGAATAAACCCTCTAGAATTATGGGTAAAAATTGGGAACGAACCGATTATAATGACAGTTCTTGGGATCAAGCTCCTGCACAGCTAGGCTATGGTGATGGAGATGAGGCAACAGTTATTTCATCTGGTGTTCTTACTGCTTATTTTAGAATTGATTTTAATCTTACTAACCCTGGCAATTTGCCCTCTTACGATGTCAATTTGTTATACGATGATGGCGCGGTGATTTACCTAAATGGCAGTGAGATTGGTCGGGTTAATATGCCTGGAGGTAATCCTAATTATTCTACATTGGCTAGTTCCAATTCCGGAGACAATGCGCAAGTAACATTCAATGTGCCTTCTTCATCTTTTAATAATGGGACTAATGTTTTTGCTGTTGAAGTACACCAGAATTCTTCTACCAGTACAGATTTAAGTTTTGATTTAGAGGTTGCTTCACCGCCTCCAATAACAAGAGGTCCATACCTCCAAAACCTGACGAGTTCTAGTGTTGTTGTTAAATGGAGGACAAACTTTCCAACAGAGTCAATAGTAAGGTATGGTCTATCTCAGGGTTCTATTTTGAATGCTGTTTCAGATCTAAATCTAAAAACGGAGCACGAAATTGAAATAACTGGACTGGCTTCAGATTCTATATATTTTTATCAAATTGAGAATGATGCTGGAATCATTGCTGGTCCTGAGCCAGACATGTATTTTAAAATTGCTCCGCCAATCGGATCAACACCAGTTATTAAAGCATGGATCTTAGGTGATCCAGGGACTGCCAATTCCAATCAAAGAGCAGTTAGAGATGCTTATTATAATTACATCGGTGCGGATCACACTGATCTGATGTTATTCTTAGGAGATAATGCCTACAACAGCGGAACAGACGAGGAATATCAATATGCCATGTTTGAAAACATGTATGAAGATAAAATGAAGAATACAGCATCGTGGTCATGCCTAGGGAATCATGATGGGTATACTGCAGACTCTCCAACTCAATCTGGTCCCTATTATGACATATTCACATTTCCGACAACCGGAGAGGCCGGAGGAGTTGCTTCTGGGACCGAAGCCTATTATTCATTTGACTATGGTAACATTCACTTTATCGTCCTTGAGTCTTATGAGACTGATCGGAATGTTGGTGGACCGATGTACAATTGGGCATTAAGTGATATTCAAAGTACTACACAAGAATGGATTGTTGCCATCTGGCATCACCCGGCCTATACCAAAGGCTCGCATGATTCTGATAATGTGAATGATTCGGCAGGATCTATGCAAGACATGCGCGAAAATTTCCTACCTATTTTGGAAGAGAATGGTGTAGATCTTGTGATGTCTGGCCATAGTCACTCCTATGAAAGATCTTATTTTGTCAATGGTCACTACGGTAATTCTACAACATTTGATCCAGCCGTACATACAATACCAATTAATGGAGATGGTGACGGACAAGTCACTGGTGATGGCGTTTATCAAAAAAATATTTGTGTTCCAGGTAGTGTTTATATCACGACAGGTAGTGCCGGTAAAATAAGCCAAGCCAACTTAGATCATCCAGTTATGTATTATTCTGCAGCCTCTTTGGGATCAGTTGTAATGGAAGTGGATGGACCAGAAATGAATGTAAAATTTGTCAGAGATAATGGAAATATAGATGACTTTTTCACCATTGAAAAAACGTCAACCGGTAATGTATGCGATGATGGAGATCCTTGTACCTTGAATGATACATTTGATGCTAGTTGTAATTGTGTAGGGGTGGCTCAACCAATGGACACAGATTTAGATGGTGTAGATGACTGTTTGGATGGGTGTCCAACTGATCCTCTAAAAATAGCACCAGGAAGTTGTGGTTGTGGATTCGCTGAAAGTGGTGATACAGATAATGATGGTACACCAGACTGCACCGACGGTTGTCCTAATGATCCATTGAAGACTAGTCCAGGTATTTGTGGTTGCTTAAAAGCTGATGTTGATGCCGATATGGATGGAATATGCGATTCGTTATGCTTGACAGATCTTTATGTAAATCCGTTTTCTGATCAAAACAAAATTTATGAAGTTTCCAATAAAATTACGTCAGATGCGATTTTGGATAATTCATTGTATATGGAATTTTCAGCAGGGTTTGAAATACACATGAATGCAGGATTTGAAATAAAATCTGGCGCCTCGTTGCATGCTTATATTCTTGGTTGTACGAACTAAGCTTCTTTGACTTCGCTCAGAATGACAATTTACTTTGATATACTGTCATTCAGGTCGAGGCATTATTTTTGAATTATTGCATCTATATAAATGTTAAAAAAAGCCAATTGATACATTGTCAGAGTATAAATAGCCTCTCTAAAAACCTCAAAATGAAGAAACTTATCCTATTTTTCTGTCTAGTCTCACTCTGTTTGCCAGAATTACAGTCTCAAACCTTTTTACCCTTTGGTTCTACATGGTCATACTATGAACAAACGAATGAACCGCCTAGTGATAGTCAATTTCGAGGCTGGGAAAACCCTGACTATGATGCTTCGTCTTGGAGTACAGGTCCTGCTCAATTGGGCTATGGTGACAATGATGAAGCTACAACAATACCATCAAATTTGTTAGCGGCCTATTTTAGAAAGGACTCGATAATGATCAATCCTGGATCAACACCATCCTTTGATATCAATTTACTTTTTGATGATGGTGCAGTCGTTTACCTGAATGGAAATGAAGTTGGCCGTGTCAATATGGCTGTTGGCAATCCCGGCTATTTCACCTTGGCTAATGCTCAGGCTACAGATAATGAAATAACAACATTCTCAGTACCAGCTTCGGCCTTTATTAATGGATATAATGTGATTGCAGTTGAGGTACACCAAAGAACCATATCGAGTTCGGATATTAGTTTTGATCTGGAAATTTCAGCGCCACCTCCAATCACAAGAGGTCCGTATCTGCAAAATCTTACCAGTTCAAGTGTTGTAGTCAAGTGGAGAACAAGTTATCCGACAGAATCTATTATTCGATATGGATTGTCTCTAGGGACTATTTTGGCTTCTGTTTCAGATCTAACTCCTAAAACTGAACATGAAATTGAGATTACTGGATTGACTGCTGGTGCAAAGTATTTTTATCAAGTTGAGGATAACTCTGGAATTATTGATGGACCAGAGCCGGAGATGTATTTCAAGATTGCGCCTGTAATTGGATCAACTCCAGTCATAAAAGCATGGGTTTTAGGAGATCCAGGGACAGCAAATAATGATCAGCGGGCAGTTAGAGACGCCTACTACAATTATATAGGAACAGATCATACTGATGTCATGTTATTTTTAGGTGACAATGCATATAATAGTGGAACTGATGAACAATACCAATACGCCATGTTTGAGGACATGTACGAAGATAGAATGAAGAATACTGCTTCATGGTCTTGTTTAGGAAATCATGATGGTTTTACCGCCAATTCTTCTACTCAATCTGGACCTTATTATGATATTTTTACATTTCCCACAAACGGTGAAGCGGGTGGCGAGCCATCAGGGACGGAGGCTTATTATTCCTTTGATTATGGAAATATTCATTTTATAGTTCTTGAGTCATATGAGACAGATAGAAGTGTTGGTGGTCCGATGTATAATTGGGTTTTAAGTGATATTCAAAATACCACACAAGAATGGATTGTGGCGATCTGGCACCATCCTGCATACACAAAAGGTTCACACAATTCTGACAATAATAATGATTCAGCTGGAAGTATGCGAGATATGCGAGAAAACTTCCTACCCATTTTAGAAGATAATGGGGTAGATCTTGTGATGTCTGGACATAGTCATTCATACGAAAGATCATATTTTATCAATGGGCACTATGGTAATTCTACAACCTTTGATCATAATATCCACTCGATTCCAATTAATGGAGATGGAGATGGACAAGCGACAGGTACGGGAGAGTACGAAAAAGATATTTGTCTTCCAGGAAGTGTATATATCACGACAGGAAGTGCAGGTAAAATCACAGGAAATGGATCCTTAGATCACGCTGCTATGTATTATTCAGCAAAATCATTGGGTTCAGTAGTGATTGAAGTTGATGGCGCTAGAATGGATCTAAAGTTTGTCAGAGAAAATGGTAATGTGGATGATTTCTTTACGATAGAGAAGGGTGCTTTTGGTTCTGCCTGTGATGATGGTGATCCGTGTACCTATAATGATGTGTTTGACGCATTGTGTAATTGTGCTGGTGTATTGCAACCAATCGATACGGATATGGATGGTACAGATGACTGTATGGATGATTGTCCCAATGATCCTCTTAAAATTGTACCAGGGATATGTGGTTGTGGCGTTGATGATACAAGTGATGTAGATGGTGATTTAGTGGTGGATTGTATAGATGGTTGCCCAACAGATCCTGCAAAAAGTGAACCAGGCGATTGTGGCTGTGGAGTTGCCGAGACAGATTCAGATTTTGATGGGACACCTGATTGTGTCGATCTATGTCCGACTGATCCAGGTAAAATAGTAGCTGGCGTTTGTGGCTGTGGAGTTGCTGATACTGATTCAGATTTTGACGGGACGCCTGATTGTGATGATCTATGTCCGACTGATCCAGGTAAGATAGTGGCTGGCGTTTGTGGCTGTGGAGTAGCGGATGATGACACAGATTTTGACGGCACATTAGATTGTAACGATTTATGTCCGACTGATCCTGGTAAAATTATTCCTGGGGATTGTGGTTGTGGGGTTTCTGATGTTGATACAGATGGTGACTTGGTTGCAGATTGCAATGATGGCTGTCCAGCGGATCCCTTGAAAGCGAGCCCTGGTATTTGTGGTTGCGGTGTTGCAGATGTAGATACTGATAATGATAGTACACCAGATTGTGATGATTTATGTCCAAATGATCCATTAAAAACAGCGCCGGGTTTTTGCGGTTGTGGCTTAGCAGAAGGTGACTCAGATAATGACGGTACTCCGGATTGTACAGATGGCTGTCCAAATGACCCCTTGAAAACGAGTCCAGGGATATGTGGCTGTCTTAAAGTGGATGTTGATAACAACATGGATGGCATATGTGATCTGCCTTGTTTGACAAATCTGTTTGTGAATCTATTTGGCAATACCAATACAATTTATGAAGTATCTAATCTAATTACCTCTAACGCTGTCCTAAGTAATTCAAATTACGTTGAATTTTCAGCAGGCAACGCGATACAATTGAATCCAAATTTTGAAGTAAAAGCTGGTGCATCACTACATGCTTATATCCTAGGCTGTACAAACTAGTGCATCAAGAAGCAAGTTTACAACACCTTAATTTTTTATTTTTAGTGAAGCCTTTAAATTTCCATTTGGTAGTTTTCTTGTTGTGTAAATTGTGATAGTAGATGTATGCTGTTATTTTTTCCTTTAAGTTTTCTA
>CALGLU010000003.1 GCA_937959275.1 uncultured Saprospiraceae bacterium
CATAAATTCTACAAAAACCAAATTAAAAGGACATTTATTAAAGAACTGAAAGACTAAAGTAATTATCTTATATACTTATAATACAATTGGGAAGAATCCAGCTTTTCAATGTTAGTCATGACAAAAACTTACTATCTTAGACCCCTGATTTAATTACTATAAATTGTATGTACAAATCCTGATGAGCCACTAGAAATGAACAAAAATTATCATAAAGTAAACTTTAAAAATTCCAAAAAAAACCAATTCAGATTTTGATGGATTTATGGCGACAAAATTACATATCCAATCAATCCCTCCTTTCCCCTTCAAGAACTGAATAATTTTCAGATTTAATGAAAAAGACAATCAAGCAGCGGCTCTCTCCAAAATAACTTTACAAGGTTCATTAGAAGTAACTTCTACTCTATGATTTACAAATAAAGGAATCGCTATGTAATCACCTGTAGTTAAAGAATGTGTTTGATCACCAATGATAATATTACAGCTTCCTTCACACACCAAAAATTTCTCAATTTCATCGATATGAGTTTCATCAGGGGCTCCATGCTTCAGCCATACAATCATAGTCGTTTTATGATCATCTGCTGATATGATTTTGCCGTGCATCGCTTCATACTCATCTGGTTCTTGCATATCTGATCTTTCAAGCCATGGCAAAAAATCACTTATTTCTGATTGAGGGCTGAGGCTTGGTGCTGGGATTGGTACTTCTCCATTTTTAAGTCTTTCAGAATAATCTAACATTGCTAAAATCATAGGCTTGGTGCTAACATCTGTGGGGATTGCATTAAGTTGCGCATATGCTTCGAGTGATTCTTCTATGTCTTTAATTTCTTGCTTCAAAGAAGGATTATCCGCTATTGCCTTTTCAATCATCAATTGCTCTGACTCAGTGACATTACCCATCACATATAATTCTAACAGTCCAGATGATTTTAGTTGATCTATAGACATAAATGAGTAATTATGAAGGTGATAAGGGTAAAGTCTCCTATAAATATTTTCTTTTCAGACCTTAATGCTCTTCTCAATTCTAAAATAGCATTTCTTAGCCTTGTTTTTATTGTACCAAGTGGGATTTGTAATTCTTCAGCAGCTTGAGATTGGGTGTAACCCCGCAGATAAACATAATCTATGACCACCCGATGCTTCTCATCTAGTTTCCCGATTAGAGTTTTAGCATCAATATGTGCCATGTTTGATCTGATGTCCTGATGGTTATGAGCATCTAAATCAAAAGATTCAGTGTTTTGTAAATTTTGGTATGATTTGAGGCGCTTGATGTCAATAGCACTATTTCTAGCAATTTGACTCATCCAAGTAAACAGGGTTGCCTTTGACTCGTCATACTGATCTATTTTATCCCAAACTTTTAAAAATGTTTGTTGCAAAACTTCTTCAGATACCTTCTCAGAGAGAAGAATTCGTAGGATAATTCCATTCAGAGCCGCTGCATAATTATCATATAAGTAAGACAATGCCTTCTCATCTCTCTTTTTGAGACGATCTATGATCTCCTTAACCTCCATATAGATCAAAATTACCGCTTTCTATCAAGAATGAGAACGGACGGATCAGTATTTATCTAATCTATTAGAATTAAGATCCATACTTGAAATAACCACAGCTGTAAAAACCGATATATATTCAACCCGTATATACTTATAAACAGTCAATAGTGGTCTGTCAAGTATATATTGACTGGTTGAATTTGAGCTTAGTGTGTGCATGAGCTAGGCGCAGGTCCGGTCTGATAGCCTAGCTGTCAAGGCCGGTTCTGTAAGGACGTGCATGTGCAAAATACACCAAAAGCACTAGTCAGGTATATCTTGACAGAGCACTAGAATGCAGATGCACAACAGTCTAGAGGACAATTATATGAATAGACCTTAGCCGTTAAGAGATTTTTTATATATTCAAGAAACATATATTTAATCAGTAGATTGAGAATTAATTAATAAAATATGGAAGAATTTATCGCTAATTTGAAGGAAACACATTGGTATACCTTCATTAAAAGCAATCACATACCAGAGTTTCTCATCACCTTGGTTTTAACCTTTATTTTAGCGCAACTTGCAAGAAAGGCCTTTGCTAAATTCTTAAGTAAAATAGGAGAAAAAGACAGTTTAGATAAGACAAATTACTATTTCCTCAGGTATGTGTTGATTGCTCTTATCTACGGGATCGGGTTCACATTAGCCATTTATTCTGTCCCAGCTTTTAGAGCAATTGGAACGACACTTTTAGCAGGTGCAGGTGTTTTGGCCTTAGCAGTAAGTTTTGCTTCTCAACAGGCTCTAAGTAATATAGTGAGTGGTCTGTTTATCGTAATCTTTAAGCCTTTTAAAATAAATGATAGAATAATGATGAAGAGCCAAGGACATGAGGGTGTGATTGAAGATATTACTCTCAGACATACAGTAATCCGAAATTATGAAAATAGAAGAATTATAGTGCCAAATGCAATTATCAGTAATGAGACAATTGTTAATTCAGATTACGGAGAGCAAAAAATTTGCAAACAACTTATTTTCAATATAGGATATGAAAGTGATATTCAACACGCAAAATCTATTATTCAGCAAGAAGCGCTCAACCATCCATTGACTTTTGACAATAGAACAAGAGCGGAAAAAAATAGAAATATACCCGCTGTCATTATACGCACCTTTAATTTCGGTGAATCCTCAATCGATTTAAAAGCCTTTGTTTGGGTCAAAGACCATACAACTTCTTTAGAATTAATGTCTGATGTCCTAGAATCCGTCAAAAAAAGATTCGACGAAGAAGGCATCTCAATACCATATCCGCAACGAACAATTCACATCGTAGATAAATAGTAATTATATCTTTAACTATGAGTTCGAATGGACATAAAACTTTTGGATTAGCTCCAGGAACGCTAGTCTTTACTGGTAAGGAAAAAGTTGATAATCCTGTGGTACATCATTTACAATACAATGATGATTCTATTAAAGAAACTGAATACCTTAATGAAATTATACATGCCAAGAAGAATGACTTAACCGTAGATTGGTATGACATGCGAGGCATCCATGATACCGATGCGATTCAAAAAATTGGCGTTGATTTACAGATTCATCCACTTTTTCTTGAAGACGTTGTTGACATCCATCAACGCCCAAAATTCGAAGAGTATCCAAAGGGTATTCTATTTCTCTTAAAATCATTTTCATACAACACAAATACGCATTCAATACATCCAGAACAAATAAGCATTTATTTTGATAACCATACGTTGATAAGTTTTCAAGAAGATGAAACAGACGTCTTTAAAAACGTTAGGCAACGATTACAATTAAAAAAAGGTAAAATTCGGGGAACCCAAACTGACTATCTAGCATTTGCTTTAGCAGATGAAGTAATAGATAATTACTTTCTTATTCTTGAAAAAGTAACTGATGAAATTCAAATTCTAGAAAACAATATTCTTGAAGGCCCAAGCGAAAATTTAAAGTTTTCAATACATCATTTAAGAAAACAAATTATCCTATTCAGAAAACACATCTCACCACTTCGAGAAGCAGTATCAAGATTTAGTAAATCTGACAATGAGTTTATCTATGACTCAACACTTATATTCTTACGAGACTTAAATGACCATACTATTCAAATTTTAGATATGGTAGATTCTCAGCGAGACATTCTAAATGGTTTGCAAGACTTATATCTATCCGAAATAAGTAATCGAATGAACCAAATCATGAAGGTCTTGACCATCATTACAACCATATTTGTACCTCTATCTTTCTTAGCTGGTATCTATGGGATGAATTTTGAATTTATGCCTGAATTAAAATTCAAGTATGGCTACTTTCTATTAATAATTATTATGGCAGTTGTTGTGTGCTCGTTTCTATTGTGGTTTAAGAAAAACAAATGGCTCTAGACATTGACTATACTATTGAATAGCCTTTCAAATCTTTCAGGATAAAAGATTAAGTCAAAGGGACAACACCTATCAGATTCTCTAAGGTAGGCGAGGTTTGACCACCTCTTGGTTCAATTGTAACAGCATAAGCATTGATTCCTGCAACATAAGAAAACTCAAATATCTTATCTCCTTCAAGTTGAAAAACATCTAATGGAATAGGAGAGCCTAATGCTGGGAGAGCCCATAGCTGGAAACTTTGATCAGTATTAATTTCCGGCAAATTGACCAATTGAATATAATTTTTCTGAGCGGTTTGATTATAGTGTACATAAAAATTAGTCGTACTATAATTTTCAGTTGGATCAACTGCAATTATTTTATTCCCTGGATCTGACAAGGCGATAAATAGTTGATCCTGATTTTGATTTACTCTTAACAATGAATCACATATCAGCTGATCGCTTTGATACTTAGCTTCCAGTTTTTGATGCTTCCCATTTTGGAATATATTCCAAGCGAATAAGCCCAATGCGATCAAGACAGATGCAATTAATGGAGCTAAATTCTTTGTCCCTGATGAAGCCTTAGATCCTGCAGATGTCGCATTCGAATTATTTCTAGGCAAATCTGAATTCGGTAATTCTTTAATGATGCTCTCCTTTAATCCAATTGAAGGCTCGACTGAATGTAGCTTGGCATATTGTAATAACACATATTCGATCTCCTTGATGTCAGTTTGTAATTCAGGATATGTAGCTAATGCTGTCCTGACGATACTCTGATCTTCTTGCGAAATATCTCCAAGCACATATAGCTCCAATAGACCTGAGTCCCTTATATCTTTAACATCTAATGCCATAGTTGACTTATGAGCAAAATGAGAATAAAAAGTAATCCAATAAATAAGGACTTCTCATTAATAAGCTCTTTTCTTAATAAATTAAGCGCAGTTTTAATTCTTGTTTTTACTGTTCCAAGCGGAATTTCTAATTCTCTTGAAATCTCAGACTGTGTATAACCCTGTAAATACATCATATCTAATACAGTCATATATTTAGTATCTAGTGCAGATAACAGTTTAGACGTATCTATGCCATCGGTATGTAGTATTGATGTATTATAATCATATACGGTTGTATCTAATGATTCGGTTTTTTCGTTGTTAGCATAACTAACTAAGCGTCTTTGATCAATAGCATTATTCCTTGCAATTGTAGCCATCCAAGTAAAAAGACTACTCTTCTCTTCATCGTAAGTATCAATTTTATCCCAAATCTTAAGAAAGGTCTTTTGCAGAATTTCTTCTGCTATTTGTTTGTTTCTAACAATTCTGACAATTATACCCAACAAGGCTGGAGCAAAGGAATCATATAAAGCCGCAATACCTTTTTCATCACGACTTTTAATGAGTCTTATAATATTAACTGTATCGATTGTAATTGGTTTTAATATAAATGTAAGATATCACATGATTAAGGACATATAGCTATTTAATAAACATTTTTAAAAAAAACTCATAAAACAGAAATCCAATCATTGAATCATACGCGTATATAGATTAGTAAGCCAATTACTAATTTTTAATTAAATTCAAATGACAAGACTATCTTCATCTTACCTTTTAACAGCTTTTATTCTCAGTATATTCTTCCTCATATCTTGCTCTGATACGAATCAATTACAAAATACCACAGTAGTTGCCCCAGAGCTTTTAGATAGATCAGAAAAAACCCAACTCGGAAAAGAATGGGATTATGTTCAAAATTTGTACTCAGATAAAGTTAAATCACTGCAAGCGACTCCAGACAATCATGAAGCAAAACTAGTCCTTGCACAATTATTTATAAAAGAAGCTAGAGTCACAGGTGAGCATGGTCATTATTATCCAGCTGCACTTCAAATGGTCAATCAAGTATTGAATGATGAAGCTTTAGACAAAAACACAAAATTTTTAGCTCTCATGCACAAAGCTGGTGTTCAGCTATCCCTACATGAATTTGCTGACGCCTTGGAGACTAGCGAAAAGGCTATCGTACTTAACCCTAGGAATGCTCAAATCCATGGGGTTTTAGTAGACTGTCATGTAGAGCTAGGTAATTACGCCAAAGCCATAGAGATCGCTGACAAAATGGTTGCTATGAAGCCAGATCTACGCTCTTATAGTCGTGTATCTTATCTAAGAGAAATCCATGGTGATGTAACTGGTGCCATTGATGCACTCACACTTGCTGTTGAAGCAGGCTATCCAGGCTATGAAGAAACGGCTTGGGCTATGCAGACATTAGGAGAACTTTATCAGCGCTATGGCCAAAATGATAATGCTCAAAAAATATTTGAAAATATTTTAGCCATGAGACCAAACTACCCTTTCGCTGTTGCATCTTTAGCTGATTTACAAATCCTAAATGGAGACCAAGCTGGCGCTGAAGAGACATTAAACAATGCAATTGCAATCATACCTGAAGTTGGTTTTTACGTTTCCTTAGCTCATATTTTAAAAGATCAAGGTAGAGATTCAGAGCTTGAAAAGATAAAGTCTGAAATTATCGAAATGTTAGAAGACGATGTTGTCAATGGACACAACATGAATCTAGAATATGCAGACCTTTATTTAAGTCTTTACAATGATCCTCAAACGGCTTTGTCTTATATCGAAAAAGAATATCAAAAGCGACCAAACAACATAGATGTTAACCGAAAACTAGCACAAGTCTATCATCAATTAGATTTGATGGAAGACTCAAAACAATACATAGCTGCTGCGTCTATTACGAATTCAGCTCACCCAGAATTACAAGAATTAAAGTCAGTAGTGAACTAAATTCTGTGTTGCCTTCACTTAAAATCTATCAGTCTAAAATAGAATTTTTTAACCCTATTGACATAGGACCTTTATATCTCAGAATCCATTTATTGGTATTCGAGATTCCTATGTCTAATAACAGATACTTACATAATGCAAAACACAATTGTACACAAAGCTCCACTCATTCTAAGGAAGCTTATGGCAATTCATTTAATGCTCTGTTTCTCAATAATCGTGATGGCATCAAGCCATCGAGAAGCACCATTAATTGCCAATGATCCCTTAGCAGACAACACAGATTTATATGCCTTTAGATGTCCTGATGACCCCAATATGATCACCATCATTGCAAACTATATTCCTGCTGAGCTCCCATATGGTGGACCAAATTATTACACATTTGGGGAAAACATACGTTATGAAATCCACATTGACAATGATGCATCTATCCCAGGAGATGAAATCATTTACCGATTCACATTTCGTAGAATCAATGAAGATGGATCAACTTTTTTTAACATCAGATTAGGCAAACAGAATCTTAAAACAATTTATAATGTTGAAAGAAGCCTTAATGGCGGGGAAAGTTTTCAAGCAATTTTGCTAAATGGTGAGGTGCCACCTAATAATATAGGACCTCGATCAATTGAGTCTGGCGTCGGCCTAGGTTCTTCTTATTCAGATTTATTCGCAGCGGGTATTCAAACTACCATGACTGGAGAAACTGTTTTTGCAGGGCCAGTAGATGATCCATTTTATGTTGACCTCGGTGCTATTTTTGACTTGGGTAATTCACCAAGACAAGAAGGTGGTAATAGAGATGCCTTAGCAAAATACAATGTGCATTCTATAGCACTAAAAATCCCAATTTCAACATTGCTAAAAGATGGTGCACCTGCACAACCGACATCAATTTTGGATTCGGACTATGTGATCGGCGTTTGGGCTTCCGCCAGCAGACCAGCTATTAAAACGATGACAGCTGGTAATCAAGCAAGATATTCAGGTGATTGGGTGCAAGTATCTAGATTAGGTATGCCTCTTATTAACGAAGCCGTGATTCCTATTGGTGACAAGGACTTTTGGAATAGATTGAGTCCATACGACGAAATAACAGAGACAACTATGGACGACTATTTTTACAATCCTGAGCTTGCTCTGTATATGGATGATGATTTATTTGGGACTGCAGTTCCATCGTTTGCTCCTCTTCGTATCCAAAAAGCTTCTCTTGGAGCATTTGATTTTTCTAATGGTGCAGATGGTCTTTTTGGATTAAAAGGTAGTACAGCTGTAGCTGGTACCGCTTTAGATGATGCCGTGTTTGGTACATTGTTATTGCCTGGTCCAGGTAAGCCGCGATCAGTAGATTTGTGGCCAGCTTTCCATACTGGTGTGCCGAATGTCATACCCTATCAGTTAGCCACAGGTAAAGGAGGTAATCCCTTAGCTGCAGGCAAACCATTTGTCAATAATTTCCTACCTAATGGTGGTGATATGTTGAGATTAAATATGGCTGTTCCGGTTACGCCAAGAACTGATCCAAACTTCAGTCCTTTAGGTCTGATTCAAGCAGCAGCGATAGGATTAACTGTAGCACCTTTTAATACAAGTTCCGAACTTGAATTTATTCCTAACATGGATGGCTTCCCTAATGGTCGTCGTTTAGAAGATGATGTCACTCGAATTGAACTTCAAGCTGTCGCAGGTGCTGTACTTGCTGCTGTTGGTCTTTGGTATGATGACTATGATCCAAATAGTTCTCCAAGTCCTGTTACTCAAGACTTACTTGATGTCTTGACCTATTCTACAGGCGTAGAAACTAATGATGCTCCTTTTTCTAATTCATTCCCTTATTTGGCAATGCCTTGGAGAGGAACAGACCTTGGACAATAACATTCATAATTAATAAAATTAAGACAATGAAAATTTTTAATCATATACGTACTGGCATTGTAGTCCTACTTGGATTTGTGCTTTCAGTATCGCTGACTATAGCATCTAGCCATAGAGAAGCACCCCTTATTGCAGATGATCCTTTGGCTGACAATGTCGATTTATACGCCTTTAGAAGTCCTGATAATCCCAATACAATTACCCTCATCGCAACTTACGTACCTCTTCAGCTACCCCAAGGCGGACCAAACTACTATTCGTTTGGCGAGAATGTAAGATATGAGATACACGTTGATAATGATGCGGCTATCCCAGGTGATGAGATCACGTATAGATTCACTTTTAATCAAGAGAATGAGGACCCAACTACATTTTTCAATATTAGACTTGGAAAGCAAAACTTAAAGACCACCTATACTTTGGAAAGAAGTCTTGATGGTGGCAACAGCTTTGAGGTTATTGTTGAAAATGGTATTGTACCACCTAACAATATCGGTCCACGATCAATCGAAAGTCCGGTTGGTTTAGGCACAAGCTATGATGCTCTATTCACAGATGCAATCACTTCAGCATCGACTGGAGAAACTGTATTTGCTGGACCGACTGATGATCCATTCTTTGTCGATTTAGCAGGTATTTTTGATCTAGGTGATGCACCTAGACAAGATGGAAGTCCAACTGATGGGCTAGCTTGTTATAATGTCAGCGCGCTTGCCATTCAAGTGCCTATCTCTACTTTATTAAAATCTGGCGCTGCCGCAGAGCCTTCAAGTATCCTTGATGATGACTATGTGATTGGCGTCTGGGCATCTGCAAGCCGACCAGCGATTACTACGATTAGTAAAGATGATGAGCCAGGTTTTTCAGGTGATTGGGTTCAAGTATCAAGAATTGGTATGCCATTGACTAACGAAGCTGTTATACCTGTCGGTCAAAAAGACTTTTGGAATGCAATAACGCCTTATGATGAAATTGCAGAAACAACAATGGATCAATACTTCTTTAATCCTGAATTAGGATTATACATGGATGACGATTTATTTGGAGGAGCAGTGCCTGCATTTGGACCACTTAGGATTCAAACAGCATCACTCGGAGCATTCGATTTTAGTAATGGAGGAGATGGATTGTTTGGATTAAAAGGATCCGATGCAGTTGCAGGAACAGCATTAGATGATGCAGTTTTCGGTACGCTGTTATTGCCTGGACCAGGTATGCCGCGATCTGTAGATTTATGGCCGGCATTCCACACAGGAGTTCCTAATGTTATTCCGTATCAACTCGCTACCGGTAAAGAAGGAAATCCACTTGCAGCTGGAAAACCATTTATCAACAACTTTCTGCCTAATGGCGGTGATATGTTGAGATTAAATATGGCTGTCCCACCAACACCTAGAACAGACGCGAATTTTAGCTCTTTAGGTTTGATACAAGCAGCAGCGATTGGACTGACAGTAGCTCCATTTAACACTACAGCAGACTTAGAGTTTATTCCCAACATGGATGGTTTTCCTAACGGGCGTCGATTAGAAGATGATGTGACACGTATAGAATTGCAAGCTGTTGCAGGAGTTGTCCTAGCGGCTGTAGGTCTATGGTATGACGACTTTGATCCTAATACGTCTACTAGCCCAGTTACTCAGGATTTACTAGATGTATTAACGTATACGACGGGAGTTGAAGAGAATGATAAAGCGTTTTCAGGTTCGTTCCCGTACTTAGCTTTACCTGTGAGTGGTACAGGTGATTGTAGTGGAGAATTAGTGAAGGAGATGATCGTCGAAGAGCCAATGATGGCAGGCATACCAGAAATCTTTGTGTCTTCAAATACCCAAAGAAACATCGCTGCTTTTGATATCGATGATTCTAATCGGATTACGGCTTCCACATTTGACAATCGTACAACTGATGCAGATGGGATTTACTATGATCTAACGAATGGCTTATTATATCAATTGAATAGAAATAATGGAGCTGTGTATGTCTTTGATAACATTGGTGGAGAAGGTGATCCTGTAAGAGTAAGTGCCTCAGGAGCAGAGAGTATCAATGGTAGAGAGATCACTGTAAGCGGCAATAGACTTGTCATTGCTCAAGATGCAAATGATGCAAATGGTCAGCAAAATAGACTGACAGTCTTAGAAAGAAGTGAAGACGGGTTATCGTTTAGTTTATCCAAACGATATGATGTCAACATAAACTTATGGGGAATCCAAGCAGTCGGCGAAACCTTGTATGCAGTCGAAGATAATACTAACAGATTAGCAATATTTAGAAATTTCTTTGCTGCTAATTCTGGGAATATTTCACCAAGTAGACATGTAGAGATTGAAGGTATTGTCAGAACTCATGGTTTGCATTATGTGCCAAGCATGGATCTCATGATTATGACCGATGTTGGGTCCGGAGCCAGTCCAGATGATGGCGCGTTAATCATTATTAATGATTTCACCAATGCGAGTATGGACAATGTCGTATCTGCTGCAGAGCAAGTTAGGGTTGAAGGGTCAGCAACATTTTTAGGTAATCCAGTGGATGTAGGTTTCTACAAGGAGAATCAGATGATCTATGTTGCTGAACGAGCAAATGGTGGTGGTCGAGTGTTAGCTTTCCCATTAAATGTTGAGGCTGGAAATTCCGCTCCAACGTACAACTATGAATTTGCGGGAGCTTCTGCCATTCATGTACCTTCTGATGAGGATGGTGTCTTAGCTGATGAATTAATGTCAATCTCACAGATCTTTGCATCATCTAATACACAGCAAATGATCCGAGTGTATGACATACTAGAAGACAATAGTATTTCGCAACAAGAATTCAATAATTTCTCTCAAGATGCTGATGGGATATATTATAATAACGCAACGGATAAAGTGTATCAAGTTAATAGAATGAATAACTCTATTGCAGAATTGAGTGATGTCAATCAGTCTTTAGCTACAGGCATGAGCCCTGGATTAACTGCACAGTCAGCTGGTAGTTTTAAAAATGGAAGAGAATTGGCTTGGTCAAATAATAGGATCATTGTAGCACAGGATGCGAATGATGCGAATGGTCAACAAAATGCACTTTTCATTTTCGATGTTGCAGATGGTAGTATTAAACTAAAGCAAAGTTTGAATACAGACATCAATCTATGGGGCATACATCTTGATGGCGATAAGTTATTTGCCATCGTTGATAATTCTAATCTGTTAGCTGAGTTTGATGACATTTTTAGTCAGTCAGGCACTTCAGTTACTGCAGATAGAACCGTGATGATTGAAGGAATTATTAGGACTCATGGCTTAACGTATGATGCCGCTAGTGATAAAATGTTCCTCACAGATATAGGAGATGCGGGATCGGATAGTGATGGTGCCTTTACAGTCATTAATAATTACACACAGGCAGCCGCAGACGGAATGATAACACTGTCCGAGCAGAATAGGATTGAAGGTCCAGATTCATTTTTAGGAAATCCTGTAGATATTGCTTACGATACGCAAAGCGATATGATCTACATAGCAGAGCGAGCAAATGGTGGCGGACGAGTCCTTGGATTTATATCTCCTAGTATGTCAGGTAGCTTGAGTCCATCATACAATGATGAATTTGCTGGTGCATCTGCAGTGTACATTTCAGGAATGTCGTCTGGTTTTGGATTTGATAGAGAGAGTGTAACTCGACTATTTACTGATGTCAATGTTACAGCAAATGAAGAGAGTGATGCAGCAGTCAGTCTTGATATCAGCAAAGAGCATATCTCTTACAAAGTCAGTCCAAATCCTGCAACAGAATCAATACAATTATCAATTGTAGACAATTCTAATAAGCAGAAACCGACCTTGATTGATGTATATGACAATAGTGGCAAGTTGCTCATGTCAAGTGAAACTACTCAATCAGTGTATGATATAGATATAACTGAACTCTCATCAGGCTTGTATTATATACGTGCCAATAGAGGGCACACTGTCGAGATGATAAAGTTTATAAAGCAATAAATTAAAACTTGCATTTGGCTTCAGGGTCGTCCTTTAAGAGGGACGGCCCTTTTGTAATGAAGAATCTTTTGATCATTACACCACCTTTAAACAAAACTGACACGATGAAACCATTTCTCATTATAGTAGTTATGAGCATACACTTTACAGCTTATTCACAAGTCATCATAAATGAACTTGACTTAACTAATAATTGGGTTGAACTTTACAATCCAACAAGTGCGACAATTGATGTCTCCAATATGGCATTATGCAAACGACCAAGTTATGCTAGGATATCCAACTTGACAATTTTAAATGGCTCGACCACCTTAGCACCCAATTCTTATGTTGTCATTGAATGGTCACAGATAAACATGTCGAGTAGGGAATTAGGATTATATATCAGTACAGGTGGCTATTCTAATACGACTAGGATTCTAGATTATGTACAGTATGGAGGTGTTGCGTCTCCCACGAGAGCAGGTACTGCTGTTGCAGCGGGTGTCTGGGATGATGTGAATCATTTTGTCCCTTTACCAACAGCTAGCACAAAGACACTAAATAATTTTAATACAGCGGCTAGTTCTGGTATGCAAACCAATTCAAACCATTGGTGGGATGGAGGCCAATCGATGAACTTAGCGAATGAATGTATTTTAAGCTATTCCATTTTTAATGCAAATAGGATCACAAATGCAGAATCAGGAAATGCTGATTATGAAACCGATGGAAAGATAGAGTCACTGCAGCGTATAACATCTTCAGCCATTGTGGATTATGACTCAGCATTATCAATCGAAATGCTTGAAGGGTTTGAAATCGAATTAGGTGCCCAATATTGTGCATTTATTGATGGATGCAATGGTGGAGCAGGAGGATTACACAAGTAAATACAACCTTCAATCATAGGCCACTTATCTTTGTTAAAAAGCCATTCTTTTAATAAAACAAATTTTCTAGCTCTTCTTTAAAAATGAAGCCTTGATTACTCGTCGTGTATTCGCCCCACTATCTGACCCTGAGTTATCAGTATCCACACCTTGAAATAAAATAGCGTCAGCTCCTGTCTGCTTAGCTTTCTCCGTTAGCTTTTCAGACATTTTAGATACGTTACCACCACTGATGACTGCTTGACCAATTGTGATAAATTCGAAAGGAACATCTTGTGCACTGTAATAACTCGTCACTATACCAGTCTGAGGATGACTATCACCAATATAATGTACCCGAGAGCAACTTATAACTGTTAGCACTAAAATGAATAATAGACTTACAATAAAATGTTTCATTAATTAAAATTTAAAGATTATGAATCAAACTTGAATATTTAAAAAGATATGAAGCATTGGACTTAACTGATATTTAGAACACGACTTTTCACTCAAATGTTCAAGATGAGCATACATTTATTACAATTTTATTACTTTTTACTGATAAATCAAGTATTTGTTATTATTTTGTAATATATTTGAGTATTGATTTAGTGGTATTAACCAGTAGAATAGTATTCAGTTTTGAAGAAATTAATTTCAAAAGAGTAGTGAATTAGAAATTTAAATATTTGGAAGTTGTATTTTATAATAATAATTCAATTCTCATACAAAAGACTGAATACCAGTCATTTAATGTTTTCATAAGTCTATTTTTTTTGGTATAAAAAATAGATCATAGTTGTATTAAGGTTTAATAAGAGTGAAGCATCTGTTTTGACAGCAGATGCTTTTTTTAGTTTCTATTGAGAAAAATTAGAAGTGAAAATTTATGATATATTTTCCAAATACAATAACATATTAGTTACATTAACGTTACTCTTATGTGTGATAATTTCCTGAACTCAACTCATTTACATCAAAATGAAATATTATGAAGCCAATTGCTGTATTACTTATTGTATTGTATGTCTCCGTGATTACGGCACATGCCTCAGATGTAAGGCCAACGCTATTTATTCACTGTAATTATGATTGCAATCTCAACTACTTAAAGGAGAAAGTAGGCTTCATTGACTATGTTGATGACAGACTTCAGTCAGACATCTTTATTACCATAACGTCTCAACAAACAGCTAATGGATCTGATGAAGTCCAATTAGTCGTCACTCATCAACATAATACTAAGATTGATACGATACTTTATACGGTAGAATCAAATACGTCAAGGCTATCAAAAAACGACTTGTTTGTTAAAAATATAAAGCGCGCTATTTTACCAAGTCTTTTAAACACTGACATGATTGACTTCATTGATTATACCTTTGATCACAAAAGAAAAAAGTCACTCATTCAACAATTCGCTCAACAGGACCCTTGGAATAATTGGACATTCAATCTTGCTGGAAACTTGAATTTAAGTGGAGAGGCATCTTCTAGTAACGTTAATTATTCACTTCGATTAGCTGCAGCTCATATATTAGATAGTCATAAATTCCAAACCAGTCTATATTACAGTAAAAACAATTCAGTATTCAAATTATCTGATGAGGAAACTGTTCATAATTTAAGAAAACGCTATTTCTCCTCTACAGAATTCGTCAAAAGTGTTACCCAACATCTTTCTATTGGAGTCAGGTCATTTGTCGGCTCCTCTACATTTAAAAATATTGACGTAGAAGCTAAAATTAAACCAGCTATTGAGTATAACCTCTTTCCTTATTCTGAAAATAGTACTCGGCGCTTTAGCATTCTATATTCATTAGGACCAGAGTTTAATAACTATCAAACTGTAACCATATTCAATAAAGAGAAAGAGATCATTGGACAACACAGCGTCGATTTAGAATTCAGACAAAATCGCAATTGGGGAAATCTGGCAATTTTTTGCTCAATTTGACCAATATCTCCACCAACCAGAATTATTCAGCTTGACCTTCCATCCTAAAGTAGAACTCAATCTCGTTAAAGGATTAAGCCTCAAACTAGGAGGATCTCTATCTTATATCGGCGACAGGATAAATATCCCAGGTAGTGATTTGAGTGAGACTGATATTCTATTAAATTTAGTGCAACGAGATACGAGTTATCAATATCACTCCTATACTGGACTCAATTTTAGATTTGGTTCTAAAACGAATAATGTGGTGAATACAAGATTTTAGTTTTTAAGCTTTTGCCAGTAGAATGATCAATTTGGTATCACTTAAATTTTCAATTTCATGAGGCTGAAGACTTTCGAAACGTATTGATTCAGTCTCATTGACAATCCGATTAGATAGTCTTTCGATTACCACACCTGATATGACCGTGATTATTTCTGGCTCGACATGATAATGTGTTTTAAATACTGTTCCTTTATTTGAATAGTTAAGCAATACTTTGAATTTAGTAAAATCTATATTAGCCACAATAGGTTTAAAAATATCCTCCCACTCTTCTATAAAATCATTCTTATCAAGTAATAAACGATCAAATATGCCTGGCATAACTTCCTTATAAGAATCAGAAGGTATATCAATGATACTCCAATTGACAAATTTGCCTTTGTTAGACATCATGGAATAATTGATAGGTTGCTTAACAGTAGAGACATTCCCTAATTGAACTTGTAGTACATTTATCATTTCCTCCTTAGAATTGATAATCTCATTCTTCAATTCTATAATTTCTCTAAGGGATTCTATTTTTGATTGCAATTCACTGACAGTCGTTTTTTCACTCAATTCAGTACCGATTCCGATTTCGTAACTTCCAAAGTCATCTAATTGCTGAGTTAGAATAGTCACTTGTACATAACTCAATCTTTCCTTAAAATTTTCAATTCTTGATAATCGGCTTCGTTTGATTCCAATAAGATCAGCTAGCTCCTGTTGGCTCATGCTGAGATCAGCACGCAATTTCTTTAAGTCATACTTTTTATGATTTACAGGCATGGTTAGGCTCTCAAGATGAGATTATATTTTAGATTATGATGTCTATTTATTTGATTGAAGCCACAATATAATTACATTTTTATTACCAAATAAATCGTTTTAGTCCTAGCCTGTAAAACATCATGGCGATGACGTTTGCCGAATACTCGAAATAAATCCCAATCATGGCACAATTTCTGACTATAAATTAGTGGTCTGTCAAGATAAACTTGACTAGTGCATTTGATGTATTTTGCACTTGCACGTCGTTACAGAACCGGCCTTGATAGCTAAGGCTATCAGACCAAACCTGTGCCCCGTTCATGCACAAACTACTATCAAAGTCAACGAGTCAATATATACGTGACAGACCAATAGACACGTCAGCCCAACCAAAATATATGACCCTAGAGGAGTTTAATAGTTTATCTGCCGAAGACCAACACGCCGCACTCGAGCGATGCTGCGGCGCTCAGCATTGGGTCAAGCAAATGCTCGGCAAGGCACCGTTCTCCAGCAAAGATCAGCTACTCTATTTTGCAGATTATCTCTGGGATAATGCCAATGAAGAATCCTGGCTAGAAGCCTTCTCACACCATCCCAAAATCGGAGACATCGAATCGCTCGCCAAAAAATATGCGAATACAAAGCAGTGGGCCGAAGGCGAACAACAAGGTGTTCAATCTGCTGATAAAACAATTCTAGAAAAACTAGCTACAGGTAATCAGGCATACGAAGAAAAATTCGGTTATATTTTTATTGTCTGCGCGACAGGAAAATCTGCATCAGAAATGCTAGACCTGCTCAACCAACGATTGTCTAATGATGAAGACGATGAAATCTTTATCGCCATGAAAGAACAGCAAAAGATTACAAAAATTAGATTAGAAAAATTATTCGATAATCCAAACGCTATGAGTCAAATCACAACACATGTCTTAGATACCTCCCTCGGCAAACCAGGAGAAGGCATTCATATTCAACTGGAAGAGAAGCGAGACGGTCAATGGCAGACAATTGGAGAAGGTACGACTGATGCGGACGGCAGAGTTGCTGATTTATTGGATGCCACAACGTTATTGGATCCTGCAACTTATCGAATGGTGTTTGACACAGCGGCTTATTTCTCAGCAACAGAACGCGAGGCATTTTATCCAACAGTTGTCATCTACTTCCAAACGACTGATGATTCTCATTATCATGTCCCTTTGCTGCTAAATCCATTTGGGTACTCAACCTACAGAGGTAGCTAAATTCGACATGCATGAAAAACAATGTCTTCATGGATTTTTGGGAGCAGCTAATACAATTAATCTCCCAACATAAACAGATCGCCCTACTGTATGTATTAGAAAGTACAGGTAGCAGTCCAGGTAGGCAAGGCTTTAAAATGCTAGTCACTGAAAACGGCGATATGTTAGGGTCCATAGGTGGTGGCATCATGGAGCACAAACTTGTCGAGCTAGCCAAATCAAACTTAAAACAGAATCATACTGAGACCACGATAAAACGACAGATTCATTCCAAGTCAGTTAATCAAAATCAATCAGGCCTGATTTGCTCTGGCGAACAAACAGTTGCGATTCTAGTGCTGACAGAACATCATCTCCCAACCTTAAGAGAGATCATTACTTGTTTACTAAATGGTAAGGCATCAAGCTTATCCCTCTCTCCATCTGGAATAGACTATATCAAAACAAAGCCAACTGAAAATTTCAGCTATTCGTATACAAGCGATAACGAATGGAGTTACCAAGAAAAAATTGGTTTTAAAAAACATGCCTATATCCTTGGAGGAGGTCACATCAGTAGAGCATTGACTCATGTCCTTTCGGATTTAGAGTTTCATTGCACTGTGATCGATGATCGAAATGCCCTACATACGCTTGAACGCAATACAGAAGCTCAGCAAAAATTAGTCCTAGACTATTCAGAATTGGAGCAACACATCCCAGAAGGCGAGGATGTCTTTCTGTTTATCATGACCTATGGCTATCGTAGCGATTTAGATGTTTTGCAACAAGTCATCGATAAGCAAGTCGCCTTTAAAGGGATGATGGGTAGTCAAGCGAAAGTCAAGCAACTGTTAGATGAGATGAAAAGCTTGGGTTATACTGAATCACAATTATCAAGTTTCTACAGTCCTATTGGTCTTGCTATCAACAGCCGAACACCACAAGAAATCGCCATTAGTATAGCGGCCCAAATTATTCAATTACAAAATAAAGATCTACCATGACAATCCATTCGCAAGTCGTTGACATTCTAAATAGACGGATTTATCCAGCCGTTGTAGAAATAGAAGATGGGCAAATCAAACGGATTGAAGAAGTTGCGGATGCACCTGCAGATTCAGGGTATTTGCTGCCTGGCTTTATAGATGCTCACGTTCATATTGAAAGCAGTATGATGCCACCCACAGAGTTTGCCAGACTGGCTGTCGTGCATGGGACAGTGGCCACAGTTTCTGATCCACACGAGATAGCTAATGTGCTAGGCGAAGACGGTGTACACTATATGTTGAATGAGGCTAGGCGGGTGCCGTTTAAGTTTTGCTTTGGTGCACCATCGTGTGTTCCAGCAACAACCTTTGAGACTGCTGGTGCGCATCTCGACACAGCGGCAGTTACACGATTATTGGAGCACGACGACATTGGCTATTTATCAGAGATGATGAACTTCCCAGGTGTCCTCATGAAAGATCCAGCCGTGTTAGCCAAAATTCATGCTGCTAAATCTCTAGGCAAGCCCGTCGATGGGCATGCGCCTGGTTTAAGAGGAGATGATGCGATCAACTATTTCGGTGCGGGCATCACGACTGATCACGAGTGTTTTACGTATGAAGAAGGACTGGATAAAATAAAGCTCGGTGTAAACATATTAATACGGGAAGGAAGTGCAGCACGCAATTATGATGCCTTGCACCCACTCATCAAAGAGTACCCAAACTTAATTATGTTTTGCAGTGATGACAAACATCCTGATGATTTAATTGAAGGGCATATCAATTTGCTCGTCGCGAGATCTGTGGCTCTTGGCTATGATGTCTTTGATGTGTTGCGGGCGGCATGTATTCATCCCGTTCAGCATTATGGATTAGACGTGGGTATGCTGCGAGAAGGAGATCCTGCTGATTTCATTCAGGTGAGCAATCTGGAATCTTTTGATGTCCTAGAGACATACATTGATGGAGCATGCGTGGCTCGGGCTGGCAAATCACTGATTGAGCATCTGCCTTCAGAGACACCGAATGCATTTCATGCAGATGCAAAAGTTGCGGCTGATTTTGCGCTGCCATCGACGTCATCACAGGTAAGAATCATTAAAGCCCTTGATGGAGAAATTGTCACTGGATCAGAGGTAGGTGAATTGACAAGTTCTCAAGGCAATTATAATGTAGATATAGCTAAGGATATTTTAAAAATTGCGGTTGTTAATCGGTATACAAAAGTAGCAAAGCCTTCTGTGGCCTTTGTGAGTGGATTTGGGTTGCGACAAGGTGCGTTGGCTTCGAGCGTAGCACATGACTCGCATAATATTGTGGTGGTTGGCACATCTGATGAAGCGATTTGTGCAGCGGTGAATCTTGTGATTCAGAACAAGGGTGGAGTGGTTGCTGTCAATGATTTGGGTGAAGCTAAGCGTTTAGCGCTGCCGATCGCGGGGTTGATGAGCCCATTAGATGGATACGAATTAGCCCGTCAATATGCGGAGATAGATCAATGGACAAAATCAGAATTGGGCTGTCAATTAAAAGCACCGTTTATGTTATTATCATTTCTTGCCTTGCCAGTTATTCCGTCTTTGAAGATTACTGATTTGGGCTTGTTTGATGTGGAGCAGTTTGGCTTTGTGTCAGTGGGAGTGGAAGAGAAACTATGATTGCATTTCAATCGCATGCCTCTGACTTTGAAAACATCAGAGATCCATCGAAATCAAGACAAGTCTATTCTAAACAACGGATATTCGGGGTTTTCAACCTCGAATTAATATGATTGAATTTCAATCGGATATCCTCTGACGTTGAAAACATCAGAGATCAATCGAAATTAAGACAAGTCTATTCTAAACAACGGATATTCGGGGTTTTCAACCTCGAATCAATATGATTGAATTGCAATCTGATACCCTCTGACGTTGAAAACATCAGAGATCCATGGACAACAAGACAAGTCTATTCTAAACAACGGATATTCGGGGTTTTCAACCTTGAATTAATATGATTGAATTGCAATCGTATACCTCTGACGTTGAAAACATCAGAGATCCATCGAAATCAAGACAAGCCTATTCTAACCAACGGATTTTCGAGGTTTTCAAACCTCGAATTATTATGATTGAATTTCAATCGGATACCCTCTGACGTTGAAAACATCAGAGATCCGTCGATACGAATACAAGTGAATTATTAAAACGATCTAAATTTTAATAAACCCGTATGTCTTTTTAATATTCAAAAGATCAATTTGTAAAAGCCCTTCATCTCCTAAATAATTACTAGCGCTGCTATACATATACTCTTCTGTATTTAAGACGATGCCCGCTCTTACAGGATTGCTATGAATGTAATTTAGCTTTTGCCATATCCATTTGGGACTAACTAACTCAATGGGATGATTATCTCTTTTCCAAAATTGGTATGTTTGATTATGCTTATTGTATTTAGCATGATAGCGAAACAACCTCAACATCCATTCTTGCCTACTTTCTCCTGAATCTTCTATGATGTGTTTTAGGATACTTTTAGAAGTATGACGTTTAAAATCTCGAATGATATCAGAAAGTAAATATCCTTCTTTTGCAGAGGCAATTATATGGATATGGTTACTCATGATGACATAAGCATGCAGATTCAAGCCTTTTTGCTCTCTGCAATATTTGAAAGATTCAAGGATTACATCCTTATACACCTGTCTTGTAAAAACATCAACCCAACTAACAACTGTTATAGTTAGAAAGTGAATTCCTTCCTGATCTTTAATTTTGTAACCTGTCATTCTTGGTTTGAAAATAAGAAAATACTTTCAAAACATCTCAATTTATTTCAAGGATATTCGAGGTATTCAACCTCGAATTAATATGAATGAATTTCAATCGTATGCCTCTGACGTTGAAAACATCAGAGATCCGTTGACCGGATATTCGGGGTTTTCAACCTCGAATCAATATGATTGAATTTCAATCGTATACCTCTGACGTTGAAAACATCAGAGATCCGTCGACATCAAGACAAGCCTATTTTAAACAACGGATCTTCGAGGTATTCAACCTCGAATTAATATGATTGAATTTCAATCGTATGCCTCTGACGTTGAAAACATCAGAGATCCATGGACAACAATAAAAGCCTATTCTAAACAAAGGATATTCGGGGTTTCAACCTCGAATTAATATGATTGAATTTCAATCCTATACCTCTGACGTTGAAAACATCAGAGATCCATTTAATGCTTCTCATACAAGACACATAAGATGGTTAACGAATAAGATTGTCATACACTAAAACTAAATCTTGTATATCATGAAATCAAGTCAATACTGTTCAAGACAAAAAACAACACAACAACGATGTCAAGCTGGACAAGAACTCACCGCACCACAGCCACCGCCCCAGACAACAATCGCTCAATCCCATCATCCATCACCACAGACACCGTATACACATAAGTCCCAGGATCGACAATGTCACCATCGTGCCTACCATCCCAAAAATCATCTTCAGACTGTAGAAGTGAAAACACTTCCCCACCCCAGCGATCATAGATCAGTAAATCTGAGATCTCAATTAAGTCATCGCCACCTAGCACCACAAACTCATCATTGCTGCCATCTCCATTAGGCGAAAAGGCTGTTGGCAAAAACACTTCATAATACCCTAAGCTCAACTGCACCAAGCTATCACAGCCAATGGTTGTCTGAAGTAAGGCGTTGTGCATGCCAGCATCTTCAAATGAGAATTGATTAACATGATAGCTTTCACCTTCAAATATTTTAGCATTGACTTCTGTCATCATCGATGCTTGAATCTCTAATGTCAGGCCAACAATGCTATCACAATTAAATTGATTTTTAAAGACCTGGACATATTCACCTGCTTGATCAAGAACTGTACCCCCAAATTGGTACGTCTCTTGTTCGCAGATAATCTCCCTTATGGTATTGTCGACGACTGGAATATTGTAGCTGTATGCTTTTGCCAAACTACAAGAGCCGTCCGTGATAATTCTCACTTGGTAATCACCTTCACCATACATTTTTGAAAGCTCAGCTTCTTGCTCTGTCAATAAGGCTACTCCATCTAGATACCATTGATAATCTCGGTTATCTTCTTTGATAATTGACAAAGTAAAATCGTCAGCACAAGGATGGCCTTGCTCAGCAATCACAAACTCAAAAGAGCGTCGATCTGCCAAAATTAATTCATCAAAAAAATAATAGGGATTAACAGATGCCGAACTATTAGGACAATCGGGGCCAATAGCAATCGCCTGTATGTCATCCTGTGGTACAACGTCAATTGATGTTTTTACCCAGCTACCACTCCCAGAAACACGCCTAGATCCTAGGCGGACCCAATCCGGTCCATTCGTCGGACATCCAAAATCAGAATTGCCTACACCAAATGGCAGATTAACACAATCAGTTGTTCCAAAAAATGAAATATTGATCGAAGGGGATTTTTGGAAATCTACAAACCCAACATGAAATTCAAATCGGTAAGATTCATTAGCTCTTAATGGACCAATCAGGCAAGCTCCAGCATATTCCTTCCAATTATAATTTGGCTCTGACCCACTATCGTTACCACCAAATCCTCCATCGCTAATACCTCGACCATCTCGAAATCCCATCACCGCATCTCCATCTGGAAACGGTCTTGGCACTGGAAAATCCTCCCAGCCTTCCCAACCACAGGTGTGGATATAATCAGTCGTTGGCTCAGAAGCTTGAATCCAAACATCAGCACAATCCAATTGACTCCTGTTACTCGGACAGCAATTCATGTCCTCAAAAGAAGGATTAGGAATTAAAGACGCTGGCTCAATTATGATACACGTACAATCAGGATCATTTAAATCAATCAAGCCATCTGCATCATCATCTACAGCGTTTTCACAGATCTCTACCATAAACCTAGACGGCTTATGAATGTTTGCATTCACCACAAGGCTGAAGATGAATAGCAGACTCAGGATGTAGATTAACCTGATAGAGTACATATTTAAAGCTACAATTTAGATTGCACAATTTATAGCATCTATACCCAACGGCTAGGGGTGTGACCTGTTTAATGTGAGGATATTTTTTAAGAACGAATTCTTTTTAGTTACAGCCTTGGATAAAAGCATGAAAAATGGCTTGCTCTTTAACTTCAAACCCTTCTGTCAGTAAAACATAATTACCTGCATGTTGATTGACATGCATACCTGTTAATGTCATCCGATTTGTTTCGACACCAATATTCGCTGCATTAACAAGTTCACTTACAGTATTGTCAGTATAAATCCTATAATCTATACACTGGTCAGTACATGTCATTAATTGAATATTATCTAGATAGACTTCATTGGTATTGTCGACACCATTAGATCTAAACCGAATCACAGAAGTCGATGTGAGACCTAGCTGCAAATCAAAACTTTCTTGATAGATCGCACCATCATTAAAATCAATGCCAGCAATCCAATTTTTCACTGTAGTAAAACTTGATCCTCCATCATTCGAAAATTCTAGAAAAAAGGATAGCGGTGAGACAAATCCATTTGACTGATAAGAGAATTGTACTCTAAGAGTGTCTACTTGAGATAGGTCAAGCATGCTGGTATACATAGACGATGTTTGTATAGTATTCCGAATCCTCAAAGAGTAATCACCTTGAGGGCTAAAAATCGAATTTACATGTTCTGCATCATTACCTCCTGCAATCCAAATGCCTGGTCCAGTTTCAAAATCGTCTTGATTGATCACACTACAATTGCTTATTCCAATATCACAAAGACCATCTTGATCCATATCTATGTCTACATTGCCACAACCACAAATTCCTAACTCAACTTTCGCTGGATCTAATGGACAATCATCTATGCAATCGAGTGTGCCATCCATATCCGCATCTCCAGTATCGGTCAGACCACACCCACAAATTCCGGCTAAGATTTTAGAAGGGTCATTTGGACATTCATCATGGCAATCCAATACCCCATCCATATCTGAATCTCCAGTATCAGAAAATCCACAACCACATAATCCAGGACTTGTCTTACTCGGATCAGTCGGACATTCATCTTGACAATCGATCGTGCCATCCATGTCTGTATCTGCAGTATCAGAAAATCCACATCCACACAATCCAGGACTTGTTTTACTTGGATCATTCGGACAATCATCTTCGCAATCTAAGGTCTCATCCATATCCGAATCACTATCAGAGACTCCACACCCACAAACACCTGGGGCGATTTTATCCGGATCATTTGGACAATCGTCATAACAGTCAGTCGTCCCATCATTATCAGAATCTGCAGGGATTAATAAATCACCTACACAATTGCAAGAAGCATCAATGGCATCATTTATAGTGCAAGGGTCTCCGTCATCACAGGCATATCCAAAACTGCCTTTTTTAATAGTGAAGAAATCATCAATGGCTCCAGTTTCTCTAACAAATTTCACATCCATTTGATCACCATTAATCTCTAAAACTGCAGACCCTAAAGATGAAGCAGCATAATTAAATATTGGATGATCAAAAGAGCCACCTGATTTCTTACCAGCACTTCCCGTTGTTATATAGACACTCCCAGGGAAGCATACATCTTTACTATAATAACCATCACCTCCAATTTGACCATCTCCATAACCATTCGTACCGACTGTATGCACCTGCTGATCAAAGGTGGTAGAATTTCCATAATGACCATTGACAAAATAAGATCGTTCATAGGAGTGACTATGACCTGACATCACCAAATCAACTCCATTTTCTTCAAGCATCGGCACGAAGTTTTCTCGCATCTCAATCAATTCTGTTTCTGTATCAGAATTGTGAGAGCCTTTAGAATAGGCTGGATGATGCCAAAATGCGACAATCCAATCTTGCGTTGTATTCTGGATATCCATCAAAGCCCAATTGTACATTGCAGCACCAATGGAGCGATCAGTTTCGTACGATTCCAAAACGATAAAGTGAATATTCGCATAATCAAACGAATAGTATGCCTCAGTGCCAGATGGAGTTCCGCCAGCTTCTCCATTTGTGGGAAAGGTGAAGATATCATAATAGGGACCAGATTGTGTGGAAGAAATAGCTGTATAGCCATCATGATTCCCTAAGCATGACCAAGACACTGTATTTTTTAATTTGTCCTCATACATATTCTCAAACATCGCTGATTGATACTGCGCATCGGTCCCACTGTTGTACGCATTATCTCCTAAAAACAACATCATATCAGTATGATTAGACCCAATATAATTGTAGTACGCATCACGCACGTCTCTCGCATTTTGATTGGCAGTGCCAGGATCTCCTAATACCCATGCTGTGACAGCTTGAGCAGTACCGTGCGGCGGAGAGGTGATGAAGTACTGATCAGGAGATGGTGGCAATACAATATCATTATCGTCTTGGATATAGTAATAGTACTTTTGGTTAGCTAGTAAACCTGTCAATTCTAATTCGTGCTCAGTTTGAAGTGGATTAGATACGACTGAATCAGGAAAAGAAGTCTGTGTTACACCATAGAATACTTTTGACTCCATATTACTTACAGTTCTCCACTTGATGACAACCGAACTAGGCGTCAATTTTTGAAGATAGGGTCCTCTAAGAATTGACGACTCTGCAGTGATAGATTCAGAACTAAAACTCAGGCTATTTGTATTTTCATACTGCGCAGATTTAAATGTAGACAAGGTATTTTGGCTAGTTAAACAGATGCAAAGTAAATTGACACAAAGGAGTACGACAAAGAGTCTTCTCATAGTAGTTTAAGGTTAAGATATAAAGCTTGGAAAACTAAAACCCGTGAGACACCAATGGACAAGTACGAATATAAAATAGCAATCGAGTTCAGAACCACCTTCATATTATTAATTACACATTTCAAACACCCGAAAGTCTACAATTATCATTTGATAGACAACTTGAAGACGGTTAAAAATTTAAAAGCCACGTAGCAATTGTTCAATTAATCGATTTTGTACGTAGAAATGAGGCTTTTATGCAGTTTAAATAAGAATTTGGTAGAATTAGCGTACACCAAAGTCTTCAAAACACACATCATTAGAAGTGAGACGTAAAATAAAGTTGCATAACTTATTTTTACGTTATATATTTGAATTATACGTTATGAAAAAACTAGTCACGCTTTTACTCTTTCTAATTTGCCAACTCATCCAGGCTCAAGACATGCCGTCTGATCAATTAGCAATGGCCAATCAATTATTCAATAACCAAGAGTATCTAGAAGCACTTGATATATATCATACACTACTTGCATCAGATAGCACTCAGCATGCAGTCTTAGAAAAAGCTGGTTTATCAGCTCAAAGACTTGGAGATTTCAAAATGGCCAAGCAATTCTTTCGCCAATTAGAAACGCATGATGCAAATAATGAAGTCGCTATTAAAAATCTAGCCAGTATTTATGATGGAGAAGACAATGTACCTAAGGCCATTAAATATTATAAAAAGATCATCGACATCAATCCTAAAAACCCATTGTTCATCCGAAAGCTAGCTCAGCAATACAATAAGGCAGGTTTATTATTAGATGCATTTCCGCTGTTCTTACAAGCTTATACCCTCAATTCGAAAGATAATTATACTATACGGGCACTAGCCAATATATTTATAAACAACAAACAATTTACAAATGCTGATTCTATCCTACGACATGCACTTGATTATGACTCATTAAATATCAATAACACTCTTTTATTTGCAAGAAGTAAATACAGTCAAAAACAATATGACAGTACAACCTTTGTCTTAAGAACATTAGCAGGCAGGCTGGATTTAGACAATTATTTTAATAAAATGTTAGGCTATTCCTATTTGCAAATAGACTCAGTAGACCAGGCGATCCATCATCTTCATATGTCGCTGGTGAATGAGGGCAATCCAGAATATGCACATTATTATTTAGGCACTGCATATGAAAAAAAGGATGAGATTGATTCGGCTATTCATCATTATAAAGAAGCTGCAAAAGCTGGTATTTCAAAGGACGTAGATTTATATCACAAGAATTTAGCTCGGATCTATAATGAGAAAAATGATCTAAAACAAGCACTGCCGCATTATGCAGATGCTTATAAATACAGCAAAGATCCATTGGTTTTATTCTTTCATGCACGTGCCGCCGATATCTATTATAAGGATAAATCGATTGCTATGAATTATTATAAAAAATACGAAAAAAGCAATCATGATAACATTGAATATAAAAAATATGCCAAGGATCGTCGACGCGCATTGCGAGAACAAATTCATTTATCCAAATAAAATTAATCATTACTACTTCATGAATTCATTCAACTTCAATTATAGATCATCATGCAAAAATTAACAAAAGCAGAAGAAGAAGTCATGCAATTATTTTGGGAGTTGGGTCCTTCTACGGTCAGTCATATTATTGGTAAAATGGAAGAGCCTCATCCACCCCACTCTACCATTTCTTCGATTGTCCGCATATTAGAGAAAAAAGAATTTTTGGATCATAAAGCTTATGGTCGCACGTACGAATATTTTCCAACTATTGAAAAATCCAAATACAGTAAATTCTCTATCAAAAAATTAGTCAGTAATTATTTTGAAGGTTCTATGAATGAGCTCGTCTCTTTTTTAGTCAAGGAAAATGATTTGAGCCTAAAAGAATTAAGTGAAGTCATCTCAAAATTGGAAGACGAAAAATCATGAAACCCTTGATCGCGATATCATTCATCTGTCTTGCCAGCATCTCGTGTGGCAAATCAGAGTCAATTGAAAATTTACAATTGCAAAAAGATATGACGATAAACCGAGCACATAATGCCAATATTATGAGGCAGGTGAATAACGACAAAATTATAATGCAAACAAAGCTCGCAAGAGACATCGAATTATTAGCTACTCTATTCCGATTGGATGGGCAAGACATGACAGAAGAGACGTTTTTGGCTTTACCATTAGACAGCTTGTTTTACGCTGAAAAACGCATGACCGTCTCCCAAGTATTCGGAGAGACTACTATAAAGCAGCAAAATGTCTATGAGGCATACTCTGACCAATATTATACTCAGCATGCATTTACGCCAGAGCATTTCGAACTCACCATTGATGAAAATGATCTTCTTCAGCTGAATATTCAACATGCCGTAGAAGGAGATTTTTATGCATACGGATTTGACAAGAAGACCGGAAAGCAAGGTATTGATAACTATTTCGATCCAGACTTTAAGGGCAGCTATATGACAGCAAATAGAATTTTAGACCGCAACATTGATGAGCTTAGAATTGTCGTGACTTTAGCGGATTCACTCTATATAGATGACTACGTGATTGAAGATTTTTACACACATGACCATTGATATGTTAATGAGATTCAAAGAGACTATAAAAACCAGTTATATCGGGCTAAATGCCTGTATCTTATCGTTATTTCTTTACAACAAAATAACAAACAGATGAGTAGAAGAAACAACGTGATCAAATTTGGTCTACCTCTAGTCCTATTATTCTTGGCTGGATACTTTATGCTTCAGTCTACAGATGCCACTTTAATTGACCGAGATGTGTACTTTGAATACTCGGCTAAATGCAACATGTGGGAAGTGAGAGACACAGAAACCGGAGCACTTAAAAGTAGGGTGACAGAAGGACTTAAACAATTGTATGATTTATCTGGCACGCGAAATTCACCGCTCATCAAAATAGATGGAGAGCTTGTAGGACATAAGATGGACGGTACCTTTGATTGGACGAAGCCATTTAGTTACACGTTTATTGATGCAGAAGAGGCTAAGCAAATTTATGGGAAAGACGCCCGATTTGGACTCGCTGAATTCACATACAACTCTGGTGTCATTTCAGAATTCAAAGCCTGTACGACGACAGACACTGGCGAAGATCTCGTCGGTATGCCATTAGTATTATATGATGGCACCTTATCACAAAAGCCAACTAATGTAGCAGAGGAAAGAGAATTCAATGGGCTCCATGAACTCACAGGTCAGTATGCCAAAGATGCGTATGGAGAAAGAGCTGAAAAACGACCAGTCTTTAACTACTTCAAATCCAATGCTGTCAGTGAAATGAAAGTAAATGAAAAAACACTGAGCATTTCGAATGGATCAAATGGTAAAATCGTGTTGGATTATACCTCTGTTAGAATGGGTGATATCGATGTATTAATCAATCAAGAGTTCGAACAACTCGTGACAAGTCGCCATCAAAAACCAGAGAAGACTATTCGCATTGAATTAGACCCTTCTGACTGGCCACCCTATAATTTCACAATATCAGTCTTTAAAGCAGGTACTGACTTTGGGATTGAATCACGGCTGCATCGATTGACAAATCGTAAAATAGAGATTGACTTTATCACTGAAGATAATAACCGATTAGCCTATACCGATAATCAAAAAGAGACGAGCACAGGTGAGCAAATTAATTATGTCACTGTCCCTGGCGAACAGATGAGATTGCCTGAAACATTTTTTAGACAAATCAATTACATCATTGGCAATCCTCTTTTCAAAGTTGCTGATCCTGATTACGTAGCTTATTGGCATCAAAACTTAAGAGCGGAATACAATCAGCTTGAATACCAAAGATATGTCACTCGAAGATTTAAGGAAGAAGCAGAAGCATTTGGATTTGACATTAAGTTCAATGCGAGCACTGAACAATTAAGTGTGCGGTCCAATGATGCGACAGTCACAGATATTAAAATAGAGAGTTGGTTAAATCAAACTAAAATTCCGTCAAGCCTTCGCGCGATTGCGTTAGACGAATGGCAAGAGCAGGATTTACCACTCATCATTTTAGATCATAGAATTGTGACGCGAGAAGAATTATTAGAAACATTAAATAATGCACCATTATCGATCAATCGCTTTACAGAATTAGAACATGAAATGGCAGTGAAGCGATTTGGAGAGGATGCTAAAAACGGTGCTCTCGTCTTTAGGGGCGTTAAAATAAGTTCATAAACAAAACAACACTACATGATCCAGTACAGTCTTGAAGTCACAATTTGTTGGTCATTACTCTTTTTGATCTATTTCTGTTTTTTGAAGAGAGAAACATTTTTCTCTATCAACAGAGGCTATTTGTTATCAAGTCTGATTGTCGGATTAGTGATTCCTTTATTGCGCATGATTGACTGGCAGTGGCAGGAAGATGTTGTCCTAAGTAACTCATTACAGTTTATTGCTGCAGGCCCAAACTATATAGCTACAAGTATAACGCCTGAGCCCATGAGTCAGCAGTTAGCGATATCAATGCTCGATATTGTATCGATTGCCTATTGGATTGGCGTGCTGTTTATGTCCATTCGCTTACTAAAAGGCATATCAAAAATATATCGACTCTATCAAAGTGGACAAAAATCAAAACAGGCAGGTTTTACACTCGTAGAAACAAATCAGTATCACCTCCCCTTCTCCTTTTTGCATTGTGTCTTTTTCAGCAAAGAGCTCGCGCTGAACAAAGACGTCGAACACATTATTAAACATGAGTTAACCCATATCAAAAGTCGACACAGTTATGATGTATTTTTCGTAGAAATCCTTCATGTGTTATTTTGGTGGAATCCACTCATCTATTTATATAAAAAAGAATTACGTCAACTCCATGAGTATCTGGCTGATGCCATGGTCTTGACAGGTACGAACCAAAAGATCTACGGCCAGATCTTGTTGGGGCAATCCGAATCCGGACTTGAGATTGCCCTGACTCATCAATTTTTTAATTCACATTTAAAACAACGTATTATGATGATGTACAAACAAAAGTCGAGGCGTCCGGCGATGATTAAGTATTTGGTGGCGCTGCCAGTGATTGCATTTCTAGCTATTACCTTTTCGAGTTATTTGAATATTGACACCAACCAAAACTGGGCAAAGACAATGGAGCAGAGATTTAATATTTACAACATACAACCCACGTATGGAAATAATATTCAATCCATTTTTATTAGAACTGGTAATATGCTAAATGATGAGGCATTGAACAAACAGCATGTATTAAAGCATTTCAAAAATTTATCCCAAAAATATAATTTCAATTTTGAAGTCAAATCCACTGACAACAATACTGAATTGATATATACTTCAGAAACTCTTGAATTTATATACAATGTCAATTCTAGATCTAAGCAATTTACATTTAAAGATGGGATTATTGAAGTACCAGATCCTATTGGAACAGAACTTCAAAATGTTACATTTTTGGACTTGAACGAACACGACAAATCATTATTTAAAAGTTCCAGAAATTATGCTGAAATGCTAACAGCAAATGGAAATACATTTTTGTCTGGTTGCTGTACTGAAATTGCACCTGCTGACATTAAAGCCGATCAGGTTTATGTTACGCGAGGTTCATCTTCTGACTTTGAAATTTATCTCTATAGAACTGATGAGAATTTAAATTCAGATTTATTAAATGAATTGAATGACTATTTTGCCACACATCGAATGATCGTTGGAGAATCTGATATTAATAAATCATTCTTTAAGCTACGCAAAAAGTATCCAGACTTCTTAGCAGAAATCGATAGGCGATTTGACTTGGAAGCTAAAAAGCATAATACTGCATTCGGTTATATTGATTCAGGTGACGAGAATAGATTTACCATGGTTTCATGTGGAGATGACAAAGCAGGTTTAGTATCATATAGTGAACTACAAAGCTATTTTAATAAAAGTGAAAGAGACACAATCCCTCCTACTCCACCAGGACCACCTCCTGCTCCACCATCACCAGATGAAATTGCAGCTCTCATCAAGAATCCTAACTCCCAACACAAAATTTTCTTAGATGGCAAAGAAATCACAAAGCAAGAATTCATAGAAAAAGAGAGTTCAATTTTTCTCAGGACATATACACCTATTGAGCAAACAGATGATCGATTTATTCGTCCAGAGCTACACGGTAGCATCTATTACAGAACAAGCGCTAATCCTGAGCCAAGAATCTCCTCAGAGATATCGCTGAATTCATTTAATGTTCCACATGGTTCAGTCAAGGTTAAAGCAGGGGATCAAATCCTAAAAGAAGGCATCGATTACGAAGTTGATTATCAAATCGGACGTGTAAAAATAGTAAATGATGCCTATCTACAAGAACACATTCCTATTCATGTGTCCATTGAAGACGGGGAGATTTTCAAAGTCGTCGAACAAATGCCTCGCTTCCCAGGCTGCGAAGATATGAGTGGCACTAAATATGAAAAGGAGGAATGTGCCAAAGAGAAAATGCTAGATTTCATTTATCAAAATTTGAAATACCCAGAAGCAGCACGTAAAGCTGGTGTAGAAGGTATGACTGTCGTCCAATTCGTTATCAATCCAGCTGGAAGGTTACAAGATCTAAATTTAGTGCGAGATATTGGTGGCGGAGCAGGTGAAGCGGCAAGAGAGGTTGTTGAGCTTATGAATGAGAAAAATCTAGTCTGGACACCAGGTATTCAAAAAGGTAAAAAGGTTCATGTGCTATACACTTTACCTGTTCGATTTAAATTAAATGAAAAGCAAAAACAATCTAATTATAATAAACAACAGCTTCAGGAATTTACACAATCAATGAAAGACACGAGTGAAGATGACAAGCTCCATTATATCTTGTATACTGTTAATGACTGTGATGATAATAAAGTAAAAAGGGCGAAGAAAGCAATTGTTGATTATCATAATCAATTCTTTAAAGCTGAAAATCTAAGAGTGTCAAGTATTGCCTTAAATGAAAAAGAAAAAGTATATGCGATTCTTGTTAGAAAGTTTGACAATAGAGATAAGGTAAGTGAATACGCAAGCACCACAATAAAGAATATTCTTGACTATTTAAGTCAAAGTGAATTCGATTTTAATTTTTATCCTGTAACTCAAGAAAGTTATAAAGAGATTGTAAAAGAAAAATCTATTGAGAAATATATATTAGGGCATAGGCTTAAATCAATATCAGGTAAAGTGAAAGTCGACCCGTTCAAAGCATTACAACGTTCCCGAGACCCAAAGCGACCACTGTCCCTCATATACGATTTCATTGCCCCACTACAGTTGAATTTTGAAGGCTCTTTTCCGCTCATTATTGTCAACGATAATAAATATGTTGGCAGTTGGGTAGATTTTAATGCCATTGATATAACTAAGGATCAAATTCAATCAGTCGAATATTTATCACCGACTCGAGCCAAATCAAAATATGGAGATATTGCTTTTCATGGCGCACTTGAAATTCAATTAAACAATATCACTGAAGCAGAATTAGAAAAGATTGGTAAAATAATCACACCAGGATCACAAGTTTTATCAATAGCAGACAAAGAAGAAGTCTTTAAAGTCGTCGAACAAATGCCACGCTTCCCAGATTGTGAAGACAAATGTGTGGGTACAAGTTCAATTGAAGACTGCCACAAAGAAGAATTACTCAATTTCATTGATGCACATTTAGTGTATCCAGAAGAAGCTCGCAAAGCAGGTATTGAGGGCATGGCCGTTGTCCAGTTTATAATCGATAAGACGGGAACAGTCATTGAGCCAAAGGTCGTCAGAGATATTGGAGGCGGGACTGCGAAGGAAGTCTTGTATGTCGTAGAATTGATGAATAATTTGACAAAGAAATGGACGCCGGGTTATCAAAGAGGACAGGCTGTGAATGTATTGTACACCCTACCGGTCCGCTTCAAGTTGGGGGATAATAAACAACCAAAAATTCCACTTAACAATGTTGATGTTTCACAAAACAAAGCTTCACTTACCGGTTATGAGCTAAAGCAAAACAGACCAAACCCAGTCAGTGAAGAAACTATCATTGAATTTCAGCTACCTGAAGCTGCACAAGCAACACTTCGTTTTTATAACGTAGAAGGAAAGACAATCTTTAAAATCACAGATCAATTTAATAAGTCTACCAATGTGGTTAAAATAAAAAAAGCCGATCTACCGACAAGCGGAGTTATCTACTACGAGCTTGAAAGTGGTACATTTAAATCCACCAGAAAAATGGTTGTTTTAGAATAAATTAAACTGTCAAAATAAAATGCCGCCGTTGGTCTCCGAACCAACGGCATTTTTTTTACAATACATCTCGTTAGACTGGCGTCCATTGTAGGCATAAAACATATGACAACATACTTGTTGATGACAACACGAACAAGGACAAGAAAATGCCGCCGTTGGTCTTCGAACCAACGGCATTTTATTGCCCAAGAGCCGTTATTGATCATAGTACAAACAATACCAAGAGCAACACCTATTACCCATTATCTTCTTTTATCTAGCTTCCATTTGATTTTTTTATAATAGCTTAGGTCTACTAATCACAACAACCGATTATCAAGATGACCTATAAACATTGCCTGTGTCTTTTACTTTTACTCCAACTACCACTTCAAATCCTGATTGCACAAAACAGCCCTTTGAAAATTGGTGTGATTGGATTGACGCATAGCCATGTCGGTTGGATATTAGGTGCGGAGGAACGAGAGGATATAGTGATGGTTGCCATTGTTGAGCCCAATACAAGCGTTGCCGAAAAGTATGCTGAGCATTTTGGCTATTCCATGGATATTGTGTTTCCATCAATAGAAGTGATGTTGGCTTCTATTCAGCCAGATGCAGTCACGGCCTTTGGCTCTATCTATGAGCACTTAGCAGTCGTCGAAGCATGTGCGCCTCTTGGCATCCATGTCATGGTAGAAAAACCATTAGCCGTCAATATGGATCACGCTCTTAAGATGAAAGCCTTGGCTGAGGAGCATAACATTCAATTATTAACAAACTATGAGACCAGTTGGTATCCGACAAATATCAAGGCGAAAGAATTATTAGACAGTGGCCTTGTCGGTGACCTAAGAAGAGTCGTCGTCAGAGACGGCCATAAAGGACCTAAGAAAATAGGTGTGCCGCCAGAATTTCTAGACTGGCTCACCGATCCCATTAAAAACGGAGGTGGTGCCTTGACAGATTTTGGATGCTATGGGGCAAATCTGGTGAGCTGGCTACAAGAAGGCAAACGACCGCTATCGGTCACGGCAGTAACTCGTCAATTGCAGCCCGCTAACAATCCACTTGTAGATGACGAAGCGACAATTATTTTAACTTATGAAAATGCGACTGCCATTATTGAAGCTTCATGGAATTGGCCAATCGGCAGAAAAGACATGGAGATCTATGGATTGACGGGTGAAATATTAGTTGACAACAGGCACGACATGCACGTTAGGCTAGGTCAAGGCTATAGCGATTATGAGCAACAAGATTATACCTTAGAAGAACGAGAGTATCCGTATCACGACCCATTTGCTGTGCTTGCTGCCGTGATCCATGCTGACATCTCACTCGCACCCTATGATTTGTACTCTCTGGAAAACAACTTGCTTGTTGTTGAGATATTAGATGCAGCCAGAAAAAGTGCTGATGAGAAACGGACTATATTTTTGGATTAAGCTCTCATCGCCAATAATAGCGACAAGATAAGCGATGAAGTAAACCTATCTATTGGCATTATTTTCGCTTCTTTATCGTTAGTCTTATCGACTAATAAATCATAGATTCATGAGCTACAATTTTTCTGCCTTTGGTCTTATCGCTGGATCAATCTTTACTTTACTCATCTTTGTGTCCTCTCAAAATCCTGGACCATCTGATGACAAGACAAATATTAACCTTCCACAGCAGATCCGCTCTGCCATTGAAGACAAACAATATTCCTTCGCAGGAGAAGTCATGCCTGACAATTTCGATAACAAAGAAAGGCTAAATCGTGAGCTTTCCGTCAACGCCTATTGGCAGTCCAATACGATGCTTAACATCAAAAAGGCAAATCGCTATTTCGCAATTATGGACCGAATCCTTGAAGAAGAAGGCGTGCCACTAGATTTCAAATACCTCGCAGTCGCAGAAAGTGATCTTCGCCACGCCACCTCTCACGCCAACGCCAAGGGCTTCTGGCAATTCAGAAGCGCCGCCGGCAAAGAAATGGGCTTAGAAATCAACGACGAAGTCGACGAACGCTATCACGTCGAACGCGCTACCCGCGCCGCAGCTAAATACCTAAAACGCCTACGCACCCGCTTCGGCAGCTGGACCAATGCCGCCGCTGCCTACAATGTCGGTCAAGGCAATTTCAACGCCGCCCGCAAAAGACAACAAGAGTTCTCCTTCTTTGATATGAATATGAATATCGAAACGAACAGATACTTATTTCGCCTCATCGCCATTAAAGAAATCATGCAGAACCCTGAAAAATTTGGTTTCTATGTCGAGCCACATGAAAAATATCCACCTTTTGATGATTACTATGAAGTCGTCGTCGATTCCTCTGTCTCAAGCTGGAGTAACTTCGCCAAAGAGAAAGGCATCACCTATCGGATGTTGAAAGTCTACAACCCATGGTTGATCGATAATAAATTAACCGTTAAGAATAATATTTATCATATTCGGATTCCGCGGAATGGGTGATTTTGTGATTGGTAGATTGGTGATTGGTGGATTCGTGATCTGTGATTAGTGGATTGATTTACGTGGACTTCCATATTGTCCTCCAATGGCTCATGACCATGTTAAATGAGGTTAATTTGGCTGGGGATTTTTTGTAAAAGTCGTGCCAAAGAACAGGATTTATACGATGAATATGATGAACATGATTTTTGAAGAGGACCCGTGTTCTTGAAGGCGTCTCGGCTCAGGTTTTGTAATTAGGATAGCCAAAAGCTATCCACTCCATCTAAGAAAGATAAACACATAAGACACAAAAGACAAAGTTGAAGAATGTAAGACACATAAGCGTCTAGGCCGATGCTAAGAAAATTTCAAAGCCCATTCTGTCTTAATGTTTCAAAAGACTAACCTGTGGTTTGCCTCTAACATTGTCTCATAATTCAATGGAATGGATACCGGTTCCACTTTTACGAATAAACCACTCAACACCTGCCTGCCTGCAGGCAGGTTCAACACCCAACATTTGCAAAGCAACTATTTCACGCCATGCATCAACTTCTTCACAATAGGATAGGTAATGGCACACAAGACAGCCAATACAATCGCAATAATCGTTAAAATCCAGAAGAAATAACTTAAGCCATGTTCAGCCGCAATACCTTCGGATTTACCACCAAACACCGCTGCTAACTTCATACCTGCAGCAATTGCTAAATAGTAAATACTAAACATAAAGGCGATCATCCGTCCTGGCACTAGCTTACTCACCAATGACAGCGAAACAGGAGAAATACACAATTCTCCCAGCGTATGAAATAAATAGACTAAAACCAACCAAATCATACTGACAGATGCAGTCGTCGCACCAGCTTTAATCCCAGAGGAACCAATAGCCACCATTGCCATACCAAGTGCTAGTAAACCCATGCCGATCGCATATTTGATATTGGCATTGGGATTGTATTTACTCTCCCACCACTTGCTAAAAAGCGGAGCGAAGGCTATTATAAATAGTGAGTTCAACACACCGAACCATGAAGCCGGCACTTCTGGCGCTGCTTCGTTAAATTGATTCCACAACATCCAAATCGTAATCACCCATATGATGGCAAAACTAATTGCTAGGAATAAATTAGATAAGGCGTATTTACCAAAGGTTTTTCTGAATAATTGGAACAGTGCATAATTTAAAATAAGCAATGGGATTATCGCCATCAATGAATTGACAATTTTAAATGTAGTCCCAGCACCACCTTCTAAGACTCTGTCAGTATAATCTCTTGCAAAGATGGTCAACGATCCAGGAGCTTGCTCGAATATCGCCCAAAAGAAAATTGTCACAAAGCAAAAGAAGATCACTGCCAACATTCGGTCTCTGGTAATCGTCGCATACCTTGGAACCCTCAAAAATAAAATCACTAGAAACAAAACCAAGGCTGTCAGAATCATCAAATTGGCTCCTGAGATACCGCCAACTATATTGTCCATAAAGCCATACAAATTGATCTCTCCATTAGAGATTACAGAGACAGGATCATTGATGATCCAAGAAAGAGCCAAAAATGCAGAAATTCCACCCAGTACTTTCTCTGTCGTTGTAAATGGATTTCTTTGATTGTCTTCTCCTTCCCTATCAGTCGTTGCAAATTTGTCCCCAGTTGGTTGCAGGCCTATATCTCCAAATATGCCTTGGGCAAACCAAAATTGAAGTAGACCAAAAAGCATAAAGATACCAGCCAAACCAAAACCAAGAGACCATCCAATTTTTTCACCTAAGTAGCCACACAATAAGATTCCTAAAAAGGCACCAGCATTCACACCCATATAAAATATTGTATATGCGCCATCCTTTTTCTCTGGATGATTTTTATACATTTCGGAAATAATGGATGTCATGTTTGGTTTGAAAAAACCACTCCCTATTACAAGTAAGGTAAGTCCTAAATAGACAAAAAACGGTGTTTCAAATGCCATACAACCATGCCCCAAGGTCATCAATAAGGCACCAATGAGGATCGCATAGCGATACCCAATTTTTTGATCAGCCAAATATCCACCAACAATCGTTGATAAATAAACAAGAGAGACATAGGTACCAAATATGGCAAAGGCATGCTCACGCGGCCAGCCCCAACCACCATCCATAATCGAGGCAGTTAAAAACATAATCAATAAAGCACGCATGCCATAGTAGGAAAACCGCTCCCACATTTCTGTAAAGAAAATCACAAACAACTGCGATGGATGCCCCATCACGTCTGGTTTAATCTCTACTCCTGTTGACTGACTCATATCTATTAATTCGTAGTTTTTTAATTTATGCTAATTCAAATCTTTTGCTTAATCGTTGTCATCCATGACCAAATCCTCAGCGCCATGGGTTAATCGCTTCAATGGTTTTAAAAGTGCCAAGACGATCAATCCGATAACAACAGTTGTAATTACAATTCCAGTAAAAATGGCTTTCTCTCCAGCATCTGCTGCTGCCTCACCTAACAAACCTGCCACTTTGTTACCCAAACCAGTAGCTGCAAAGTAAGCACCCATCATAAAGGAGGCATATTTGACTGGAGCTAATTTGGTTACAAAAGATAAAGCAACTGGCGAACAACATAACTCTCCAATTGTATGAAACAAATAAGCCAAGACCAACCAATACATTGCCGAAGACCCAGTTGCTTCAAATTGCTGTGAAGCAAAGCGCATAAACAAAAACCCAAGTCCCATAATGATGAGTCCAATGGCCATCTTGAATAAGGACGAGCCTTCTTTACCTTTTAATTTCCATTTATACCAAAATCCTGCAACAGCTGTTCCTAAGGTGATAATAAAAAAGGCATTCACTGATTGAAACCATGATGCTGGCACTTCAAATCCTCCCAACATTCTATTCGTTTTCTCTTTAGCATACAGATTCATCAAGCCACCAGCCTGCTCAAACGCACCCCAAAAAACGATGATCAAAAAGAAGGATAAAAACATCACCAACATTCTATCTTTTTCAATCTTGGTCAACGGTTTATCTTTCGCTTCTCTATCTGGATTATCTGCGTCGCCAATAAAATTCCCAACGTTTGTTAAGTATTTCTGTCCCCACTGAAAAACGAGCATACCAGCTAACATACCAATACCTGCAAGTCCAAATCCATAATGCCAGCCAATCGTCTCACCTACGTAACCCACAATCAAACTGGATAGGAATGCACCTATATTAATACCGATGTAAAAAATAGTAAAGCCTTTATCTCGTCGCTCGTCGCCTTGCTGATACAGCCCACCAACCATAGTAGAGATGTTTGGCTTCAACATACCAACACCCGCTATGATAAGCCCAAGCCCAGTATAAAATGCCCAGTCTTGCGTGATGGCCAAAACAGTATGACCCAACACAAGGATCCACCCTCCATATAAAACTGCCTTCTTTTGTCCGATGATTTTATCAGCTATCAATCCACCCGGAATAGAAGCCACATAGACTAACATCGTATACCAACCATATAGTGCAAGCGCTTCAGGATCAGTCCATCCCATTCCAGGATTAGCATCCATCGTCTTGGCTGTGATGTAAAGCACCAATATTGCACGCATCCCATAATAGGAAAAACGCTCCCACATCTCAGTAAAAAACAACACATAGAGTCCAATCGGGTGTCCCCAGAGCTGAGGCTGATCGGCAAAAGGCTGGTTTGCAGTCTTATTCATAGATAATTAATGTTTCATTCAACACTGTAAAATATAGAAATATCGGGATTAGAGAAGAAAACTGACCGTTTATTAAGATTGAGCCGAAGTATCTGTATTCTCCTAAATTATGACTAACATCTGGTTTCAATAATGTCAAGTGGTTTTAAACTCAGACAAAATGAAAAGGCTAAAGACAATATTAGAATCCAGTTTCCATATTTTATATTCATATTGGCAAACTTCGAATCAGCAATACATGCTTTAATCGGTACTATTTATAGCCAGTAATGCATATGCTGATGTACTTTATGCAGTTTGTAATTCTTTGACTTCAAAATGAACTTCTGATTTCATGGCTTCAAAGACTTTAAATATTGTGCCAATCGTCATATTTGATGTTCCATTCTCAAGTTTTGAAATTTGAGATTTTGTCACTCCAATTAATTCGCCTAGTTGATCTTGAGTTAGTTCTTTTTCTTTTCTAACATCTTTTATTAATTGACCAAATTGAGCAAGTTTAATTTTCAATTCATAACCATCTCTTTTGGGTGTTCCTAACTTACCGATTAATTTATCCTCTACTTCTTTGAGTTTATACGTTTTCATTTTCTATTCTTTTGATTAAAATAATTTACTTTAAGCTTTTTGGCTCGTTTCAGTTCTTTTGTGGGCAGCTTTTTAGTTTTCTTTATAAAACCGTGAGTACACACGATCATAGCTTTGGATTCTTTATCCCAAAAGGAAAGAAGTCTAATTTGTTTAGAATTGAATTTTGTTCTGAATTCCCAAATCTCTTTATCTATTTTCTTTAAGAGTCTAGGGTCTCTTTTAAACCTTGAAATTCTTATATTTTCTAAAACTTTTTCTCGTGTTTTCACATCTAAAGAGGACAAGAACTTAAGAGCTTCTTCTAAGAATTCTACATTAAACCTATATCTCTCTGAACTTTTCACTTAACTCAAAGATAAGTCATGTTGACATATATGTCAACTTTGTGTGACTAATTTGCTATTTTAGTTATTCACATGCATACAGCATAAAAAACAAATGCAAAGACTCACACAACATCACGATTCACATACTCATTCGCCGCATCCATCTCCTCATAAAACGCCTCCCCATACTTCCGAATAATCGCTTCTTTCAAAAATTGATAGACAGGCATTTTCATTTCCTCACCCAACTGGCAGGCGGGTGAACAGATATCCCATACATCATAATTCAAAGCTTCAAAATTCGTTTTCTCATTTTTGCTGACGCGAATGGGATACAGATGGCAGGAGATCGGTTTTTTAAATTCCGTTTTACCATCACGATGAGCTTGCTCAATGCCACAAACAGCAATTCCATTATGATCTTTATTCATGAACACGCAAGAGTTATCCGGCATCAACATTGTCCCTTCTGCATCCATCCCTTTGTAATACACAGTAAGTCCATTGGTATCAATGTATTCACGATTTGCAGCTGGTAAATATTCTTTGATCACCTCATACGAATCACGAATGGCCTCAATTTCATCTTGCTCAAGAGGAGCACCAAAGTCACCTTCCCAACAGCAGGCGCCCTTGCATTTGCTGAGATTACAGATGAAGGACTTTTTAAATAGCTGTGTACTGACTATTTTCTCTTGGATAATGATCATATGGCTTCAGAATTCACTCGATGATAATTAGTTTTCTTGATAATTTTGATTTTATAGGCTAAGGTCTTACAATCACAAGTTTTTATGCTGTAAAAATAGTAGATTTGCACCCAAAATAATCCTTACATATATCTTATCAGTTTAATGAATCCACTAAAACAAAAGTTTTTCGATAAATCTTCTGCATTACGAACGGAGATGAGAGCCTATTTAAAAGAAAATGGCTCAAAAAAAGTTGATGAAGTCACACTATCCCAAGTCTTTGGTGGTATGCGTGGCGTCAAAAGTATGATTTGGGAGACCTCACAGCTTGACGCTAAAGAGGGCATCCGATTCAGAGGTTACTCAATTCCCGAATTAAGAGATAAATTACCCAAGCGAGAAGGTGATAAAGAACCGCTACCAGAGGCTCTATTTTGGTTAATGTTGGTTGATGAAATCCCAACGCAAGAAGAAGTCAACTGGCTTAGTGACGAGTGGGAAAAAAGAAATTCAATTCCACAGCATGTTTTTGATATGCTAGAGAGCTTTCCGGCAACGACTCATCCGATGACTCAGTTAATTGCGGCGCTCACATCACTACAGTCTGAAAGTGTATTTACAAAGCGTTATGCTGAAGGCATGTCGAAATCTGACTATTGGGATGCGACCTTTGAGGATGCGATGAATGTCATTGCTAAGATGCCAGTGGTCGCGGCATATATATATAGACGTACCTATCATGATGGTAATCATATTGCTCCTGATACGAGCTTAGATTGGGCTGGTAATTTTGCTCATATGTTGGGTGTTTCTGATCATGCGGATTTTAAAAGCTTGATGCGATTGTATCTGACAATCCATGCTGATCATGAAGGTGGTAATGCCTCTGCACATACCGTACATTTGGTTGGATCTACCTTGAGTGATGCCTATTTGTCATTGGCCGCAGGGATGTGCTCACTGGCAGGACCACTACATGGCTTGGCTAATCAAGAAGTCATCAAATTCATTTTTGAATTGGTAGAAACAGTTGGTACAGATACACCGACTAACGAACAAGTCGCTGAATTTGTACAACAGACCTTAGACAAAGGTCGTGTCATTCCTGGGTATGGACATGCAGTTCTAAGACAGCCAGATCCACGATTCACAGCACAACGATTGTTTGCTGAAGAATATATAAAGAGTAGCACACATGTCAATATCGTATGGCAATTATTTGAAGTCGTACCACCTATTTTAGAAGCCCTAGGCAAAGTAAAAAATCCTTGGCCAAATGTAGATGCGCACTCAGGTGCTATACTCGTTCATTATGGTTTAAAGGAGTATACATTCTATACAGTCTTATTTGGCGTATCTAGAGCATTGGGTGTATTGTCATCACTATGCTGGTCTAGAGCTCTAGGTTTTCCATTAGAAAGACCAAAATCCATGACCTATGATGCAATTAAATCCTTTGTTGAAGAAAATGCCTAACGAATCATGAGTGTACTACCTGAAGATTTAAAATATACGAAAGAACATGAGTGGATTCGTGTTCATGATGACAATACCGCAACCATTGGTATTACCGATTTTGCACAATCAGAGTTAGGAGAGCTCGTCTATGTAGAAATTGATACTGTGGGCGAAGACATTGCTAAGGACGAAGTCTTTGGTACTGTTGAGGCTGTCAAAACGACTTCAGACTTGTTTATGCCACTCACAGGCAAAGTCCTTGAATTTAATCCTGCTTTGAATGAAGATGAGGGTGATAATCCTGGCTTAATCAATGAAGACCCTTACGGGGAAGGTTGGATTGTGAAAATTCAAATCTCAAATGCTGCTGAAGTCGCTGATTTATTAGACTCGGCTGCTTATCAAGCACTGATTGGGTAGATTTTGCAAGAGTTGAACTTGTTCACATCTCCGCAGGATATCCAAATGTCAGGTCTTAAAGACCTGACATTTCTGGTAGTGTTTTCTGTCTTGTTCCCATAACATTTGACTTGTTCTCATAACACCTCACATATCTGCAAGATATGTCAGGACAAGTCGATCCCCCTTATGTGTCTTGCATTCTTCAACTTTGCCTTTTGTGTCTTATGTGTTTTTCTTTCTTAGATGGAATCAAAATGCTTGGCTATCCTGTCTACAAAAACCTGAGGCGAGACGCCTCCAAAAAAACACAGCTCCTTTTCAAAAATCATGTTCATCATATTCATCGTATAAACTTGCCTGGCGGATAGGTAGGTCCTGTTCAGACAGAATGGGTATGTGATTTTTCTCTACCTTCACTGTACCTGACCAAATATCAATATAAACAGAAATCTTGTCTTAGAAAGTGATTATGACAAGCAACATAAGCATAATCGAGTAGGAGAAACGAGCAATAATAAAATTGGTCGTTTCGTCCTCTCACACCACCCAGCGTACGCCTTACGTACTGGGCGGTTTCATTAATTTTGAACAATAATAAGCATACATATCGAATAGCCCAATGCTAG
>CALGLU010000004.1 GCA_937959275.1 uncultured Saprospiraceae bacterium
CGCTTGTTTCAATTTCCGCTTCCAAGCCCGATACCCATAAATGGCAATGATCGTAAAGACAAAATACTGAAGACTAGAAAATACTAAACCTTTATATAGATATAAAGGCACAGAAATAATATCTCCAATAATCCAGAAAATCCAATTTTCTATTTTCTTTAATGCCATCAACCACATGCCCACAAAAAATATGGCGGTTGTGGCAGTGTCAACGTAGGCCGTCCAACTATCCCATTTGTCAAATAATTTATAAATGATATATACGAAAATCAATGTACCGATGAATAGAAAAATACTTTTTCGAAGCTCTACTTTACTTATAGTTGTTATGGGTGTAAACTGAGTATCATCTATTTTGCGTGTCCATATGTACCAGCCATAAATACTCATGATAAAATAATATGCATTGATCATCATGTCACCTAATAATCCATATACTGATAAGATATACACAAAAATGGCAGTGCTGATGATACCTGTTGGATAGACAAGAATATTTTCTTCTTTAGAAAACCAAACACTTAAAAATCCAAAGAATACCGCAATCATTTCTAATATCATAAGGTATTGCGGCTCATCTTGGTATTGTCCAAAGATTAATTCAAAAATTTGGCTCATAATCTGATCTGTCTGAGGTGACGATTTTCATGTAAATCAAACCATCGCCAATCTTTGCTAACGCGGGTTTGATTTCCTCCGTTAGTATCTTCATGACGGCATCATAATCGCCAAAGACTTGAGTTGATAATGGAGTCTCTATCATCTTTAGGCCAGACGCTCGAAGTGATTTTATGAAATCTATGATAGCCGGCTCGAAGTCATCTTTTAATGGTGTCAGTGTTAATTCAACAGAAATGTTCATTAGTATTTTTTGATGGCATCAAGGTAATCATTATGTCATAATTACGTCCATAATTCTAATTGCTTATCCCAAAAGGCCGCCGCTGTTGGTCTCCGAACCAACAGCATTAGGACCGAGATGTACTTGTTGCTCTAGACCAAGGAGGCCTACACTTCCATCATGACACGGCTATGCTCTAAACCAATGACCGATCATGTCTATCTTGATAATCTAATAAATCCTATTAAAAATGGGGTAAATGAAATATTCACTTACCCCACATCCATTAAGCTAATGTTAATAGCTTAGCAGCAGCCCATACCTTGACAACAAGGATAGATTGCAGCTGCAAGCCCTAGTAAAACCAGAGCCGAAAATGCTAACTTTTTCATATTCGATGATTTGTGAAATGATCAAAATGCATGTGATCACTTCGGTTAAAAAATATGGTTACATCGTAATATTACGATAGCTATAGCCAAAAAAAATCAACAACAACCCGTCATCCCAGTAAACAAATTTTTAATTTGATTCATTAAGGTTTGACATGTCGTCGTGTTTATACAATAACACCTAAATACCCCATCAACATCACCTTTGATAATGCCTGCTTCTTTCATGGATTTCAAATGTTGCGAAACTGTGGACTGCGAAAGTGGTAGCTCATCTACAATATCTCCACAGACACATTCTCCCTTCTTAATTAAGTAATCTAAGATCGCAATCCGGGCAGGATGCGCAAGAGCCTTTGCCATCGATGCAATATCGATATAATGCTGTGGATACAATTCTGTTTTGGATAAGCCCATTAGATCGCAATATTACGATATAATGGATAGAACTCCAACTTTATTAAAATTAATTTAGGAAATGATAATTTATAAAACGCCTTCGTTGGACTCCGATCCAACGTACATGCTGTTGGTTCGGAGACCAACAGCGGCACTATGTTGTGTCTTCTGCGTTTAATAGTAAGAGTATACTATTGCAAGTACTTTGTTAGTTCCTCTTTGAAATTCGGCGTCCCCGGACTCGGAATGCTCTTTTTATGAATGGTCCCATCGGCTCCAATAATAATATATTTTGGTAGTGTGACATGGACACCTTTTATATCATCCGTATTTAAATTGGAATAGGTAAATGAGTATAATGGACTTGTTTCATCCATGCCCAACCAATATTGATTGCCTGACCAATTCTCGTCTTGAATAAATGATTTCCAAGTATCAAACTCTCTATCAATAGAAATAGAAACAAATTTTGCATTTGGAAACTCAGCTGCAGTTTCTTGGAATTTCGGGGTGTCAGTCATACAAGGCTTGCACCATGTCGCCCAATAATTTAGAACAAGTGCTTGTCCTGCAAACGAACTTGAAGAGACATCAGAATTGTCAATTGTCTTTAAGGTGCCGTGCGGCATAATCGCTCCTTCTGTGATTGCTCCCAACTTCTTTACGCCATTCTTAGGGCTTAGGACTTCATTGATAACTTTAGTGTCCTCGTCTTTTTCCAATAAAGAGTTATCAGATTGCTTACATCCAACAAGGATTGCTAGAATCAAGCTCAAATAAATGTATCTAAACATCATGTGTATTATTTTGATATTCTTTTATAAGTCATGTCACCAACCTTGATTTCATCTTGACTGATAACCTGTATGCGTTTATCTAGACCCGCTCCCTCACAATTCATGTGAGCATCACCTGTTTCACAATTTGTAATCTGATAGCCACAGTCCATATCATTATAATCCAAACCCCGAATGATGATTGTCCCTGCTTTACCACCAGAAAATCTCCACGTTCCCTCCATTATACTTGTTTCGAAATAGCCATTCAAAACGTCATTATAGGCATCGCATGGACCAGGTTCTGATTTGCAGCTAAAACATAACGCTATGATCGACAGGCCAAGTAGTATTCTATTTATCTGTTTATTTTTCATTATTTCCATTCTTTGACCAAACGACACGTTGCGGAAATGGGATTTCAATGCCATTCCCTCTAAATGCCTGATCAATTTCAAAACGAATATCACTTTTTATATCTTCTATTACGATTAGATTGCGGCTAAAAAAGAATACCTGAAAATCTAATGATGATTCACCAAAATTAATAAATCTTACAAAAGGCGCTGGAAAATCCAATATATAAGGATTATTCTTTACCGTTTTTAACAAAATAGACTTCACTTGTTTTGTATCTGATCCATAGGCAACACCAACCGATATATCAAATCGTATCTTGTTGTTTTTGTGCGTTAGATTGTCAATTTGATTTGTTGCAATATGAGAATTTGGAACAATCAAACTCTCATTTCCTCTGGTTTCTAATAAGGTCGTTCTTAGACCGATTCGCTTGACTGTCCCATAGGTGTTGTTTTCCAACTTCAAAATATCACCTACCGTCACTGACCGTTCAAACAACAGTAAGATACCAGAGAATAGATCATTAAATGTTTGCTGTAAACCCAAACCTAATCCAACCAATAAGGCAGCAGCTCCACCCCAAATCAAAGTCATATTAAACCCAAGGAAATTCAAAGCAATAATTGACGCAATTACAAATATGACATAGGTGACCAGCTGGTTCAATGCAAACTGCGCGCCTATATCTACTTTACTATTTTGATAGATACCAGCGAGTATGAGTTTTGTCAATAGTGAGACGATAACTCTAGCAAGCAATAGGACTAGAATTGCTGATAAAATATTGGATAATTTAAAATCAAAATTATTGCCGCCAACCTCTGTGTGAAATAGAGTCAGGTCTAAAACATCGAAATTTCTTAAAATCAAGAACAAAGCGAAAATGTAAATAATCATTTTCACCCACCGTGTCATCTTGACTTCACTCTGATTAGCATTGATCGCTGTAGGCTGGTCTTCACCTTTAGAATAATAGCTATGAACGAACAAATTCGAAATAATCCAGTCGATAATCCTAGCCGCATTAATAATGAGCATACCGCCTATAATTAAGCCAATATCAAAATTGATGTTCTCTGAGGTGAAAAAACTATAATTCAAACCAAGCAGATACACACCGGCTAAAAGGACTAAAAGGGCAATAAAGAGTCTCACATACGAGTAAAATGTTCTAACCTCCGACTTATCGACTTCACTTGATTCTAAGAGACCTCTAAACAACTTTCGCTTGGTGATTTGATAAATACCAAGGATGAATAAGCTCAAAACAACAAAGAAAGCAATCTCGCCCGCTGTAAACTCCTTTCCGCCTACTGTGAAGACAACATATTCAAAATACTTTCTTAACATAACTCAAAGATAATCTTTTCGTATGCTGAATCGCTATTCATAGGACACATATGCGACCGATTAGCCATGCAAATCATCAATTCTGTAGCATTATCAATATCAATAGTTGCACGCTTTGATTTACCCATGCCCATTTTACAACTTTGACAATTTTTTATTGAGGTCTTATACCTTAGTTTTCTTACTATTGTCGTTATATACTGGTGAAGTTGTATAAAACATGTTAAACAACTTCAATATAAGAGGCCTGTGATATTGAAACATTTGGTAACTTTATTTTCAGGTAGGCTTTATTCACAAATATTAGCGAATGAGATTTATTAAAATCTACACAATTCTAGCATTAACATTGATAAGCATGAGCTGCATAACAGCTCAAGAGCGCTTTGACAGATTATATCGAGTCCAACCAGACAGATCTATGTTTGGTCAAAGTATCCAACAGCTTGAAAATGAAACATATGTGGTACTATCAACAGTTGATACCATTGATCCTGGTGTGATCGATCCGACGATGACGAATTTGACCACATTTGATCTAAAAGGTAATGTCAACTTTAGTAATGACTATGCCTTTGAAGATACAATCAGTCTTTTTGCGTTTGGAAATGTTGTCGATCTTGAACAAGGTTTTATCCTGAGTGCTATGAGTGCAGTTGACTCTGTTTACAATAATCTTGTGTTTAGAGTCGATCAGGCTGGAAATCCAGTATGGTCTAATAAATATGGGTCTGGAACTGAGGGTGATCAAGTCTTATTTAGTAAGATTGATATTTTGAATACAAGTGATTCTGTACTGATATTAATGGGTTCAGCTAAAACTGATGCTGGTCAACAAATGCTGCTAACTGGTATTGAGATTGAATCAGGTGACCAACTGTGGTCCAAAGCCCTCGACTTACCTGGAGATGATACGATTGATCCCTTTAATCGGAATATGACCTTAACCCAAGACTCGACTGTACTTATTACGGGGTCAGATAGTGCGAATGAACTCTTCTTTATAATAGAAGTATCACCAAACGATGGTAGTATTATTTGGTCTGAAAAGTACGATGTTCGATTTTTAGATAATTCTAATCTCCTTGCATCAGATGTTGCTGTTGCAGAAGATTCTACGATTGTTGTCACGGGTATTGTTGTAAATGATGTCATCGGTGCCAATGACGCCTTCATAGTGAAGTTTGATAGGCGTGGCAATATTCTTTGGAGCCAATTTATGAATGCTGGTCCTTCGATTAAAACCAATGGGCAGAGTATTGACATATTAGATAATGGTAATATTGTCGTGATGATTGGAGGTCAGAATAATGATGCAGGTGCATTTTTCCCCATTCAATCAGTATTGAGCCCAGCGGGAGCGCTTTTATTCGCTTCGGATTTTTCGATCTTTTTGAATAGTACCTCTAATTCAGTTGAGATTGTTCCAACAGTAGATGGTGGAGCCATTTTCGCGGGTACAGGCATAGAGCATGGGATTGATTCAGCGCCAGGCACTGATCTTGGCTTCTTCTATACTCGCTTAATCAAAACGAATGCACAAGCACAGACGCTTTGTGAAATGGATCTCGTGGCTAGCCTTGACACGATACTATTAGGTAACGATACCTTACTTTGGGATTCAGTAGATTTACCTTTAGAAAAAGACACGTTAAAGATAACAACGGTTGGATTTGGTCAATATACTGCACCGATTTTGTCTTTAAGAGACACCATGTTTTGTCCTGGAGACCCTGTTTTGTTTTTGCTTGATGCGACCACGCGAGGGGCAACTCAATACAAATGGTATGACGCAGAAGAACCGACTAACATACTCAGCACTGATAGCATGTTTATCGCCACAGAACTGGATGTCCAATATGTGGCCGAGGTATTTGTCGAAGAAGACATGTGTTACATTATGTGTGATACAACCGTGTTGACAGATTTAGATCCACCAGTTGTAGGCTTAATGATAAACCCTGACCGTTTTTGTTTAGAAGGAATCTTCGAATTGGAAGCAACGATACAAGGAGCTTCTATTACACAAATCGAGTGGTCTACTGGAGAAGTCGATAAAACCGTGATTGAAGTAACTGAACTCGGTTCATATGGTCTTACAGTTACGAATGTTTGTGATGATAGCGATCAAGCACAGATCAATCTGACCGAAGCAAGTCAACCCGATCCTATTCCTTTAGCCATAGCGGCTCCAGATCGCTGTACAACACCTGGAGAAGTCTTACTGTCGATTAATTCGCCAAATGACTTTACAAATATAGTATGGAGTACAGGGTCAACTGATAGATCAATAACCGTAACTGAAGTTGGTACTTACTCTGTAACTGCTCTTGACATTTGTGGATTTGAAGTTGGTGATGAGGTGACGATTGGAGAAGATGATTTGCTAGAACCCTTAGAAATCGCAATAGTCTCTGAGAATTGTAGTAATGATCAAGTTGACCTAAGTGTCTCTATTCTATCAGGTTCTCCACAAACGATTAGCTGGTCCGAAACTGATGAGAATGGAGTGCGTACGGCTCTGCTAGGTGATGATCAACTTGGCGTGCCAGCGGATAGGACCTATGATGTCAGTGTTCAAGATATTTGTCAAAATGCGGAAACAGCTTCAATCGCAGATCCATGCCAGTGTCTAAAATTTCCAAATGCATTCTATCCTGATTCTCGAATAGATGATGATATTAACAAGGATTTTGGTCCAGTGAATTCTTGTTCAAATATCACAAGCTACAATCTAAAAATATTCAATCGTTGGGGTCAAAAGGTTTTCGAATCTGATGCCATTGATGATGAATGGAATGGTATGGATGGAGGTAGCGATGTCAGAGGAGACGTCTTCGTCTATGTGGCAAGCTACGAAACTGAAGGTGGCGAATTCAGTGTCAAAGGAGATGTGACCCTTCTTAAATAAAGACTTTCAGCTACGATTACATGGAGAACCCAATCCTTGACTTAGTTATCATAGGTGGTGGGCCTACAGGTATCAACTGTGGCATTTCTGCTCATAAAGCCGGATTAAGATTTAAGATTATTGAGAAGGGCGTGTTAGTGAATTCACTCTTTCACTTTCCTGCAAACATGACGTTTTTCTCCACGTCCAAACTTTTGGAAATTGGAGATATCCCATTTATCTCACATACCGATAAGCCAACCCGCAAAGAAGCCTTAGAATACTATCGCAGAATTGTCACCAGCTATCAACTTCCTGTTCAGCTGTATGAAACGGTTATTGGCTGTGAGACTCAGGAGATTGGATATGTGATTCGTACAAATAAGGCGACGTATCACACAAAAGCAATTGTCATTGCATCTGGCTTCTATGACATCCCTAACTTAATGAATGTGCCGGGAGAAGAATTGCCTAAAGTCAAGCATTATTATGATGAAGCGCACCACTACATTGGACAAAAGGTACTCGTCATTGGGGCAGCAAACTCAGCTTGCGATGTGGCATTAGAGACCTGGCAAAAAGGAGCTAAAGTCACCATGGCAGTGCGGAGTCCTGAGCTATACGAGCGAGTCAAATATTGGATTCTACCCAACATTAAAAATAGAATTAAAGAAGGGTCTATCACTGCACACTTTAATACTATTGTCAAAGAGATCAAAAGCGATTCAGTCATCTTATATAACGAAACTCAAGGTCAGTTTTCGATTGAGAATGATTTCGTCTTAGCGATGACTGGCTACCGACCGGATTATAGCTTGCTCAAGTTGATCGGTATTCAGATCAAAGATGACGAATATCAAACCCCAGTTTTTAATGAAGACACATTAGAAACAAGTCTGAAGAATGTCTTTATAGCAGGTGTGGTTAACGGTGGCTTAAAGACCAATAGGTTGTTCATTGAGAATACGCGGCATCATGGGGATGTTATTGTTGGGCAGTTGAGTTAGTAGTTCCAGTTATTACTTTTTAACGTCTTTTTACCCAATGTCATGATTGTAATGGATTGGCTAATTCTGTTGCTTGACAAGCTCTGGTTGTGATTTTTGGCATAATCCTAACAAATTGATGTCAAATCTTAAGCTATGGTTTGAAAATAAATTCATGCCTTATGAAAGTGTCTAATATTATAATTAAATCTCTATCTGCATTATTTATTTTATACGGCTTATATCTTCTTTGGGCTATTTTTGCATTTGGAGGGGGATGTAATAAAATGAAATCAGAAACACATATTCTACCTAATGGATACATCGGAATGGTTTATGTTTTTTTTAATCAAAAAGAAGGGAACCCAAAAGAATATGAAAATGATACTCGCATATATAGAATACCAAAATCAGGAGTGTTAAGGACTAGAAATAAAGCAAATACTGGATGGATGGATACAAAAAGAAATTTGAACTTCTATTATGCAGAAAATGATTCTTTAATTATTCTGAATAAGTATATATCAGCAAGAGATAGCATTGCAAAACTTGATTCTAATTCAATAGTCGTTTTTGAATATGGGATTGGAAAGGGCTGGGAGGCATTTGGGCAAGGCTATCTTGAAACGGCAAGCTACATCGTTGATAGTTTGAAAAATTTTAATAATAGAGAATATACTTTGACAAAGGAAAGGTTTGAAAATTGGAATAAATAAAGAGGTGTATGAAGTAGGCCTCAGAGAGTCCAATCTGAATTGATATATAATCAAATTTTTCTAATGAATATCCAATTGAATACGTAGAGGAGATTTTGATCGAAATTGTTTTAAGATTCCTGTCAAAGTTTTCATGTCTATTCCGTAATTGGCATTATATAGCTTCGTAGCTATTATTCCCAACATCCTCGCCTCAACCCAAAACCTCCGAAACAACCCGCCCATGCACATCCGTCAACCGAAACCGCCGCCCCTGATGCTTAAAGACCAACCGCTCATGATCCACACCCATCAAGTGCAGTAGCGTCGCATGAAAATCATGAACATGCACAGGATCCTTGACAATATTATAACTAAAGTCATCCGTCTCCCCATAGCTGAAGCCTGGCTTCACGCCCGCACCAGCCATCCACATCGTAAAGCAACGAGGATGGTGATCTCGCCCATAATTAGTCGCTGTTAACTTCCCTTGCGAATACACCGTCCGACCAAACTCGCCTCCCCAAATCACCAAAGTATCCTCAAGCATACCTCTATTCTTCAAATCTTGTAGCAAGGCTGCTGTCGGCTGATCTGTCATTTTGCAGTGCCTCTTCATGCCGCCCGGCAAAAAATTGTGGTGATCCCATCCGCGCTGATACAGCTGCACAAACTTTACCCCTTTTTCAAGCAGGCGCCTGCCGAGCAAGCAATTCGCAGCATAGGTGCCGGGATCACGACTTTCCTCTCCATATAGATCAAAGATGTAATCCGGTTCGTCTGACAGTTCCGTAACCTCGGGAACAGAGGTTTGCATGCGGAACGCCATTTCGTATTGAGCGATGCGAGCCGTAATCTCAGGATCATTGTAGGTATCATATTGGATGTCATTGAGCTGCTTGAGGTAGGACAGCATGCGTTCTCTATCATGGCCGTCATAGTTTTCTGGATTATTCAAAAACAAGACAGGATCTTTGCCTGAGCGAAATTGTACCCCTTGATGTTCAGTGGGTAAGAAGCCATTGCCCCAAAGTCGTGAGTATAAGGGTTGGCCGCCTCCTTTTTTGGAGACGAGAGTAATGAAAGTGGGTAGGTTGTCATTGCTAGAACCGAGACCATAACTCACCCAAGAACCTATCGACGGTCTACCGGGAAGTTGATTGCCAGTTTGAAAAAAGGTGATGGCTGGATCGTGGTTGATCTGCTCTGTGTACATAGATTTGATGAAGCACATGTCATCAACCATCTTTGCAGTATATGGCATCAGCTCACTCACCCAAGCGCGGCTTTCACCATATTGGTCAAATGAATACAGTGAAGGAGCGATAGGAAGCGATGACTGAGACCCGCTCATGCCCGTTAAGCGCTGCCCTTTTCGCACAGAATCAGGAAGGTCCTGACCATAATAATCATGCAATTTTGGTTTATAATCAAAGCTTTCTAATTGAGATGGCCCGCCACTTTGAAACAAATAAATCACTCGCTTAGCCTTGGGCTTAAAATGTGGCAGATCAGCTAAGCCTCCCAAAGCCTGCCTCATCATCCCTTGTTGGCTTGGCTCTGCGCTTCCTCCTAATAATGCAGAAGGCCCCATCAATGAACTCATGGCGAGCGCACCTAAGCCTAAACTTGTTTTTGTGAAAAATTGTCGACGATCTAGAGCCCGTTCTAAGGGTTTAAAGTCTTGATTATCTGATCGCAATATATCATCGTGATGATCCATAGCTCGCTAACGTTTTGTGATTGTGATATCTCCATTCAGTATGACACTGGCGACAATGGCATTGGCCGCAATCAGGTTTTTATCTAAAGTTGCATCTATTTGGTAGTCTCCAGTTTCAAGCCAACCTTTTGTTTTTTCTGGATTGGTTTTAAAGACTTCATATTCAGTTTGGTGCATGGATAGTAAGAGCTCAATCTCCTTTTGATTGGGAGACTTGCCCGTTAATCTTGTAAAAGCAGTCCGAATACTTTCTTGCACGTTATCAACCTTAGCCATCGTTTCTCCGATCACTTTTGCGGCTTCAATAAATGTAGGGTCATTGAGAAGTACCAATGCTTGAAGAGGCGTATTTGTCTTTTGTCGATTGACGGTACACACATTTCGTTCGGGTTGATCAAAGGTGGCAAGGGTAGGGTTTGGAATTGTCCGTCTCCACATCGTATATAGACTTCTCCTGTACAGTTTATCTCCCGTGTCTTGCGGATAGGGATCAAAGTTCATAGACCAAAGACCTTCAGGTTGATAGGGATAGACACTTTCTCCTCCAACTTTGGTGTTGAGTAATTGACTTGCGGCTAAGGCATTATCTCGAATCATCTCACTGGTCAATCTGTCGGATGGTCCCCTGGTTAGCCATCTATTGTCTGGATCTTTTTTCAGTAATTCATCATCAGCGAGTGAAGTTTGACGATATGTTTTTGACATAACGATTGACTTGACTAGTGCCTTCACGTCCCAACCACTTTCGATAAAATTGACTGCCAGCCAATCTAAGAGATCGGGGTGTGAAGGCATGTCTCCTTGATTGCCAAAATCCTGCGCTGTCTTAACCAAGCCTCTACCAAAGAATAGTTGCCAGTACCTGTTAACAGCAACTCTTGCCGTTAATGGATTGTTAGCATCAGTTACCCATTGAGCTAATCCAAGTCGATTTTTAGGATAGCTGTCTGGCATTGGCATTACACTGCTTGGGGTGTTGGGATATACTTCTTCACCATAATTATCATACAGCCCACGATTTAATACATAAGTTTTGCGGGGATTATCCATTTCTTGCATGACCATAATCTCTTTCACCTTGTCCATGCTATCCACAAATTCGGTTCTAATAATCTGTAGACTGTCTAATGCATCTTGGTAGGATATTGAAAGATTTGATAAATAATACTCTTCAACAGTATTTGGATTAGTCTCCATCAATTGTTTAATAGAGATATCAGGATTAGCGATTTGCATTATTTCTAAAGCAGTCAAGGTGCGGTCATAGACTAAAATGTCATCAACTTTTGCGCCCTTGATGCCAGTCCCTCTCCATCTCGCGCCGACTTGTAGATTTGGTTCTATTGGCTCAGGATAAATAATATCCGTAAAGTCATTGAATATGATGTCTTTATACAAATTGTCTTTTTCTATTCGAGTGTCTAGTAGGATTCCATTCATATACAATGCTGTCCCTTCTGTTGTACTTGAACCATCATACGTCACTGTTACATGTACCCATTCGTCCCTAGGTATCTCTGTCGTCGATCTCTCAATAATGGCGTTTTCAGGCCAAGTTCGTGCCATACACCATTCTAGCTTATCCTCTTTTAAGTAAAGTTGGTAACCTCTAAACGAGTGCAATCGAGACCCTTTGTTTTTGTGAAAAATAACACCTTCCTTCAGGTCTTGCGGCAAAAAAACCCATAAGCCAATACTAAAGCGATCAGAGCGCTTGAAGATGCCAACCTCTGCACAATCTAACCAAGCATCACCATCTAGTGCCAAAGCATGTTGCTTAAACCCAGCTTCAAATTGAGGCACTTCGTGCTTTGAAAATTCTCTTTCCATTTTCGCTTTCTGCTGGGGATGAAGTGTGTTTTGTAAACTATTGTCAAGCGGATAATGAGCAATTAAACCATGCTGTGGAATACGGCTGCTTATATCTTTGAGTGCTTTTGACGTCAACCATTGTTCGACATCCTCTTTTTCTTGTTGCGTTATTTGCTGCAGTTTGTTTATTTGATCCTGCTCATCAAGCTTCAGTTGATTTAAGATCTTTGTTTGTTCAGGAGTGGGCATCAATAAGTTGGGCACAGGTGTACTATAGTCCCAGGCAATCTGCCCTTTCTCATTTATGGTGTTGAAGAAACTAAATAATTCATAATATTCTTTTTGAGAAATGGGATCATATTTATGATCATGACATTTAGCACACGACAGAGTGAGTCCCAAAATACCATCACCTAACACAGCAACTCGATCAGATACATGTTCGACTCTATATTCCTCCTCAATAATACCATCCTCCATATTTTGAGAATGAAGCCGATTAAAACCAGTGGCGATGATTTGTTCGCGAGTTGCATTTGGTAATAAGTCACCTGCTAACTGCCACGTCAGAAATTGATCATAAGGCATATTGTCATTGAATGCCTCAATCACCCAATCTCTCCAAGGACTCATGTCCCTATATCGATCTACTTGATACCCATATGTATCTGAGTACCGCGCGACATCCATCCAGTCAGTTGCAAGCTTTTCTCCATAATGAACTGAGGCAATCAATTTGTCTACTTGTTTTTCATAAGCGTGCTCAGAATTGTCATTCAAAAATGATCGAATGTCATCAATCTGCGGAGGTAAGCCAGTAAGATCAAAACTGAGTCTTCTTAATAACACTTCTTTGTCTGCTTTTTGTGAGAAGCTGATGCCTAGCTGGTCTAATTTTCTGGCTATAAATTGGTCAATCGGGTTTGTCAAATCTTGAACTGCAGAAGGTATCGTTGGTCTTGATGGCTTTATAAATGCCCAGTGCTTTTTGTAAACAGCGCCATCTTCAATCCATTTTATTAAAACGGCTTTTTCAAAATCGTTGAGTTCAACATGATGTTCAGGTGGTGGCATTCTAAAATCATCCTCTTCAGATAGAATACGGTGAATCACTTCAGAGTGTTTGGGGCTACCCTTGCTGATTGCTTTTCTTTTACTTGAAGTAGCTATCGTCTGGTATGCATGTTTTGCCAAATCTAGTCTCAAGTTTGCTTTTAACTGATTCTGATCTGGACCATGACAGGCAAAGCATTTATCTGAAAGTATTGGCTTTACATGAGTATTGAAATCAACGTTTTCCGGTAAAGTTTCATATGCATTTTGAATCTGATCAGGTAACTCTAGCTGACACGAACATATTAGAACTCCGCCGTAAAAGACCCAAAGTAGCCGTTTAATTTTTCTAGTTAAAGTGAAATTTTTCACACTCAAGAATATCAATAATCCATACTTTCTTTAAAATACTATTAATGGACAGTATTAGCAATTCAAAAGACTAGACATAACTTGAACAAGACTATGATAGAGTTAATAATTTCAAAGAAATGACAGTATGAATTCAAAATCCTTCAAAAAACATCACGATTAGGGCAGTTGATAGGGATAACATTCATTTATCAGCGAGTTACAAAATGTTAAAATTATCATTGATTTGTTATGATGAGCCACATATTCTTATTTTCTTTATACAAGTTTAGTCTATATAATTTAACGGAAACTTGAGAAATGTCCGAATTTAACGAACTGCTACCCAGCTTTACGGTTTGTCCTACGTTGCGTCTATCTATATACTTATTTGTTTTTTTGCTATTGTTGTCAAACGTAGGTATCGCTCAAATGGTACCAGACAAAGACAATGATACAGTACAAGATTTTGAGGATCTGGATATCGACAATGATGGCATCTCTAATATTTTAGAAGGAGCTATTGCTGATGTGTTTGATATATCCTCTCTTGATGGGCTCTCTGGTATCGATATGAATGGCATGCCTGATCCGAGTATTATTACTGATGCATTGAATGGTAACAATATTAGTCTAGCCGGTGCGATTCTTACAGTTGATTCTATTTTTACTGGTGGCGCTGGTATGTTTGATGAGTTTGAAATCAACGATTCTCAAGAAGATGGTAGTTTTGGGATAAGACTTGGTGTACAAGGTCCCGTCAATGGACCTGCGAACTTTGTACAATCGAATTATTCCTTTAGTCAGCCTGTCTGTAATTTGAATGCACGTGTTGTTGATCTTGATAGAGACGACGCAATCTATGTTTTTGGTTATAGTAATGGTATGGTTGTCCCATTCAGTGTGACGAATCAGGGCGGATGTTTGGTTTATGATGGCGCTAATACACTAAACAATGATATCAATGGAGGTATTGTAAACGGTTTTGATTGTGCGACCAATGCGGATCCTGTCACTGGAAATGTAGATAACCATGCATTTGACATTGAATTCAATGGATGTATTGATAGCCTTGTCTTTGGAATTTATGATACGAGAACATCAGGTGTCGACGGTGGAGGATCATTTACCTTTTTGATTAGTCCGACACCTACCTTTTCAGGTCCTGATGCTGACTTGGACGGACTACCAGATTTTCAAGACTTAGATTCTGATAATGACGGTATACCAGATGCAATAGAAGCATGTGGTATCATGACAATTAATCTTATTTTAGAAGAGTGCACGCTCGATTTTAATGGAGATGGTACTTACCAAATGATGAATGGAGAGAGCACAGGAATCTTAACCAATATTTGTGCTACGGCACCTATTGATACTGATATGGACGGTATAGAGGACTTCAAGGATTTAGATAGTGATGGTGACGGATGTCCTGATGCAACAGAAGCTTGTACAAATGTAAATCCTAATGTTAACGATACCGCTATTTCTGACGGGTATGGCATACCTGCGAATGGCGTTAATTCATGTGGATTAGTCTTTGATGTAGATGGTGTGACAACCTCCTGCCAAACGCCCTTCTCTGAAAATTGGGTTGATGAAGATATAGGATGTGTTACGGGTGACATCACCCTCGTTCAAAATGTACAATGCATTATGGCCGACGATGGATCGGCAACCATAACGCCATCGGAAGGGAATGGTCCTTATACATTTCTTTGGTCCACAGGTGAAACAACTCAAACAGCAGTGATGCTTGTGCCAGGTATAAATTCTGTTACAATCACAGATGCATGTGGCTCGACATTTATAACAGATATTACGATCACCGAACCAACAATGATTTCGACAGCAAATGCCACTCAGGTAGATGTCATATGTTTTAATGAAAGTACTGGCTCCATCGATCTCAATCCTACTGGTGGCACACCCGCATATACCTTCATGTGGAATGATGGAGTGATGACGGAAGACAGAACTAACATTCCTGCAGGCAACTACTCAGTCCTTGTAACAGACGCTAATAATTGTACGGTACTCAGAGAGTTTACCATTATACAGCCACAGCCCATAGCAGTTGATATTCAAATTGGTTGTGAAATGACCTTCTTTCCTGGATTTGATGCTGATTTAGATTATACAATCACGGGTGGATTTAGTCCATACACAGTCGAAATCACAGATGAAAATGGTATGATCGTTACACCTAACGAACCAGGCCCTAACTGGTCAAATTTAGGGGATGGGCAATATGATATTACAATCACAGACTCAGCGAATTGCAGCACGACAGAAAGCTTTCTTGTCTGTGCATTGTCTTGCGATTTGATGTTAGAGCAAGGCCAAATTACAAATGTAAGTTGCAATGGGTTTAGTGATGGAAGTGTTACTGTCATTGGTACATCTTCGTCTCTTCCCATATCATATGTGTGGGAACAAGCTGATGTTCAATTTGGAACTGGTGAAACACAAACCAATTTGGCTGCTGGAGTCTATAAAGTCATTGCGACAGATGCTATTGGATGTCTCGAAGAATTAACCTTTGTCGTTGATGAGCCAGCACAACTTGTTATTGGGAATTGCATTGTACAGAATGTCACGACATTCATGGGCAGTGATGGGACTATAGAAATACCAGTGATTGGAGGTACACCAGAATTCACTTACGACTGGTCGAATGGTGATATGACCAACCCAATTACAGACTTACTCGCAGGCACTTATACGGTGACAGTTACAGATATGAATGGGTGTACCGCAGAAACATCTTGTACAGTACAGCCTCTTCTTTGCAACAATTTCAATGCAACGCCTAACAGCACAAACATCTCATGTAATGGTGATAATGATGGCGAAATAAATATTGCAGTACAAGGAGCAACTGGAGTGACCTCATTTACCTGGACTCCCAATGTGAGTACAAGCTCATCCGCTACTGGACTCGTGGCAGGAGCATACCAAATTGATATTATAGACGAGGCACTTTGCTCAGAAACCATTATGATCACCCTAACTGAACCAACCTTATTAAATGCCGAAATAGATAAAGAGGATGTGATTTGCTTTGGAAATGATGATGGCAACTTGGATCTACAAGTGTCTGGTGGCGTCGAACCGTTCAGTTTTCTATGGAGCAATGGCGTTACCTTAGAAGATCAACCAGGTGTCGGACCTGGTATATATTCAGTGACCGTTACAGATGCCAATTTATGCACAGTCAGCTCTGAAGTCACTGTTTTAGAACCAACAGACTTAGTGCTCGATTTTACGAAAGTCGATGTGCTATGTAATAGTGAAGAAACAGGTGAAATTGATATCAGCATATCAGGAGGAACGCCTGGATATACCTTTGTGTGGGGAGACGGTCCTATGATGGAAGACAGATCTAATTTGCCTGCAGGGAATTATACTGTGCAAGTTTTTGATGCAAACGGCTGTACCACATCAATAGGAATTACAATTACTGAACCAGCTTCGCTTGCTCTTGATATACAAATTGGATGTGAGATGACCTTTTTTCCTGGTGGGGATGCTGAACTTACCTACGCTGTTTCTGGCGGTTTTCCTGCTTATACGGTTACCATTACAGATTCTCTTGGTATGGATGTACCACCCAATCTGCCAGGACCTAATTGGTCAAATCTATCTGATGGGCAATATGACATAATGGTCGTTGATGGGGCCAATTGTTCAACCACTGAAAGCTTTTTAGTTTGTTCGTTATCATGCGATTTAGAACTGGAAGCTGGAACTATAGTCAATGTAAGTTGTACAGACGGTAGTGATGGTAGTGCCACAGTTATAGGCACCTCTTCATCCTTACCGATAACCTATTCTTGGGAACAAGCAGGCGTTGCTTTTGGGACTGGGACTTCACAGTCAGGTCTAACAGCAGGCGTCTATAAAGTGATTGCAGAAGATGCCATAGGCTGCTTGGAGGAATTGACATTTGTCATTACACAACCCGCACAGTTAGTCATAGACAATTGCGAATCTGTCGCTGTATCTACAGTCGGCGGGTCAGATGGAGAGGCATTAATCATAGTGTCAGGAGGTACCGAACCCTATACGTATTTATGGTCTAATGGGGCCACGTCTAATCCTGCCACAAACTTAACAGAAGGTAATTATACAGTTACTGTTACCGACGCGAATGGATGTACAGATGAGACACCCTGTACTGTTCAGGGAGTATTCTGCGAAGCGTTTTCAGCGAGTATTAATGGAGAAAATATAAGTTGCAACGGCGGGAATGATGGAGAAATCAACATTACAGTTGTTGGAGCTAAAGGTATTATTACCTATGCTTGGACGCCTAACGTCAGTACAACAGAATCTGCCAGTGGGCTGATTGCTGGACTATATCAAGTTTTCGTTCAAGATCAAGCTTTATGTAATGAAACAATCCAAATTACATTAACAGAACCAACTCTATTAAGTGCTGAGATAGACAAAGAAGATGTGATTTGCTTTGGGGAAGCTTCCGGTAATATGGATCTTCAGGTATCTGGAGGAGTCGAGCCATACACCTTTGTATGGAGTAATGGCGTCACAGAAGAAGATCAGGAGAATGTATTCATAGGAACTTATGCTGTCACAGTCACAGATGCAAATAATTGTACAGTCGTAGCAAGTGTGACAGTCGAAGAACCCGCACTCTTAGAATGTTCAACAACTGCAGATGTAAATGCCATCTGTAGTCTAGCAAATGGTCAGGCTACGGTCAGCGCGCAAGGCGGCGTTGCGCCCTATTTCTTTCTTTGGGATAATGGTGAAACGACACCGACAGCCACAGCACTTACATCTGGCATCCATGAGGTCACCATTTCAGATAGCAATGGTTGTTTGCAAGTTTGTACAGTAGATGTTGGCGAGACATGTGGTCCCTGCATTGAGTTGACAAAAGCTTCTGATCTAAACTTAGGTGCCAATGGGATAGCTGATCCTCTTGATGTTGTTACCTATACATATACAATTCTTAATTGTGGCGATGTGACCTTGACAGATATAATTATTCTTGAAGAAGATGCCTCATTTTCAGGTACAGGGAGTCTGCCTGCACCAAATCAACCAAGTCCAAATTCATTGGATCCAATGGAATCAATACAGGTGTCATCAACATATCAAATTACACAAGCAGATATTGATGCAGGCTTTCTTGACAATCAAGCACTGGTTACTGGTAACGACCCAGATGGTATGCCAACGTCTGATCTGTCGGACACAGCAAATGCAAATGATGCGAATGAAACTGGTGGAGATGATGATCCGACAAATACGCCAATAGACCAAAATCCATGCATTGAAATCATAAAAGGTTCTGCTCTTGATTTGGGAGCTGATGGGATTGCAAACCCAGGAGATATCATTACATATACATATGAGCTGATGAATTGTGGTAATGTCACCTTAAGTGATGTAGCCATAACAGAAGACGATATGACCTTTACAGGATCTGGGAATCTGCCTGTGCCTGCTGCTGTAGTGCCAAGCACGCTTGCACCAGGAGAGTCTGCAAATTCAAGCTCAAGCTATGCAATCACTCAGGCAGATATAGATGCTGGATTTATTAATAATCAAGCCATTGCGATTGGCAATGATCCGGATGGACTTCCTTTATCTGATCTATCCGACACCTCCAACTCTCCAGATGTCAATGAAACTGGTGGCGCAGATGATGCGACAAATACACCAATTGATCCAGAACCCTGCATTGCTATTATTAAAGGGTCTACTCTTGATATGGGCGCAGACGGAGTTGCAACGCCAGGTGATATGATCATGTACGTCTATCAAGTGACGAACTGCGGAAACGTAACATTGAGTGATGTGACAATAACAGAACAAAGTGCAAGTTTTTCAGGCTCTGGCATATTACCGACACCAGATGCTCTCATTCCAAATACACTTGCTCCTGGAAATATGGTGATGACGACGTCTACATATATCATCACACAAGAAGATATAGATGCTGGATTTGTTGATAATCAAGCACAAGCGATCGGCAATGATCCCGATAATAATCCAGTGACTGATCTGTCTGATACATCAAATGCAGCTGACGTGAATGAAACTGGTGGCGCAGATGATCCGACAAATACGCCGATTGATCCGGAGCCATGTATTGCTATCATTAAAGGATCTACTCTTGATATGGGAGCAGACGGTGTTGCAACTCCAGGTGATATGATCGTGTACGTTTACCAAGTGACAAACTGTGGAAATGTAACATTGAGTGATGTGTCTATATCTGAACAAACGGCAAGTTTTTCAGGCTTTGGAGCTTTACCAACTCCAGGGGCACTCATCCCAAATACACTTGCTCCAGGCGTTATGGTGATGACGACTTCTACATATCTCATCACGCAAGAAGATATTGATGCTGGATTTATCGATAACCAAGCAGAAGCAATCGGTAATGATCCTGACAATAATCCAGTGACTGATCTTTCTGATACATCTAATACAGGAGACGTCAATGAAACTGGGGGCGATGATGATCCGACAAATACACCAATTGAACCGGAGCCGTGCATTAACTTGGTGAAAGGTTCTATGCTTGATTTAGGTGCAGATATGACGGCTACGCCAGGTGATATTGTGACATATACGTACCAAGTTACCAATTGCGGCAATGTGACATTAACAGATGTTATTATCGAAGAACAAACGGGATCATTTTCTGGGACTGGGCCGTTGCCTATTCCAGGTGATATTATACCATCAACCCTTGCGTCTGGCGAATCAAGAACTGTTAATTCAAGCTATTTGTTGACGCAGCAGGATATTGATAATGATGCACTGAATAACCAAGCAATATCAACTGGTACAGATCCAGACAACATGCCAGTTTCTGATTTATCTGATACATCAAATCCAAATGACATCAACGAAACCGGTGGAGATGATGATCCAACAAATACGCCAATTGGTCCTGATCCATGTGTTAGTTTGCTTAAAGGGTCATCGCTTGATGTTGGGGCTGATGGCGAAGCAAGCCCAGGTGACGTGATTACCTATACATATGAAGTCATAAATTGTGGCAATGTCACTTTAACTGATGTTATAATAATCGAAGTACCTGGTGGTTTCTCTGGTACCGGAGATTTGCCGACTCCAGAAGCCTTAACCTCTTCAACATTATTACCTGGAGAATCGGCGACTGTGATGTCAAGCTATGCTATTACACAAATTGATATTGATGACGGATTTGTCAATAATCAAGCACTGGCAACAGGCAATGATCCTGACAATAATCCAATCACTGACCTATCAGACACATCTAATCCAAATGATGCAAACGAAACTGGTGGAAATGATGATCCAACAAATACGCCAATTGGCATCAATCCTTGTATCGTCTTAACCAAAGGGTCATTGCTAGATGTTGGCATAGATGGAGTTGCTAGTCCTGGAGACATTGTGACCTATTCGTATCAGATCACAAACTGTGGTAATGTCACTTTAGAAAATGTTGTCATGACAGAATTGCCTACCGCATTTTCGGGTACAGGAACACTTCCCGATCCGGGTATTGTAAATCCTTCAACACTGAGCCCAGGCCAGATTGTCGATCAAACATCTTTATATGCACTAACACAAGCAGATATTGATGCTGGATTTATTGATAATCAAGCAATGGCAGCTGGAGTCGACCCAGAAGGCAATACAATTGAAGACCTATCAGATACATCAAATGCGATTGACGTGAATGAAACAGGAGGTGATGATGATCCAACCAATACACCGATAACTCCCGAACCATGTATCGAGTTGACAAAAGGGTCATCTCTTGACTTAGGAGCAGATGGAGAATCCTCAGCAGGAGATATCGTAACGTATACATATGAAGTATTCAATTGTGGCAATGTCACCTTGACAGGTATTGTCATTGAAGAACTACAAGCTGGGTTTACAGGAACAGGTTCATTGCCAATTCCTGGAGTCGTTACCATGACAAGCTTAGCACCTGGTCAAATGGCAACTGCTTCATCTACTTATGTATTGACTCAAGAAGATGTGAATAATGCATTGTTAAATAATCAAGCATTGGCTTCAGGTCTAGATCCTGATGCTAATCCTGTTGAAGATTTGTCTGACACCTCAAATGCCAATGATATCAATGAAACAGGAGGAGATGATGATCCAACAAATACACCGATCGATAACGACATGTGTATTACAATCCTTAAAGGATCCTCGCTGGACTTAGGTGTTGATGGCATCGCAACTCCGGGTGATATCATAACATATAGTTACGTGGTTACGAATTGTGGAAACATCACATTAGAAAATGTAGAGGTGTTAGAAAATCAAATTGATTTCACAGGAACAGGTTCTCTGCCTATGCCATCAGTCGCAATACCTCCCACACTGCAGCCTGGTGAAACCGCTACGGCTTCATCCACTTATGCGATTACACAAGCTGATATTGATGCAGGCGAAGTTGATAATCAAGCCACTGCCTTAGGCACAGATCCCGACGGAAATACAGTGGAAGACATATCGGACACGTCTAACGCAAATGATCCCAATGAAACTGGAGGAAATGATGATCCAACAAATACTGCCATTGGTCAAGAACCATGCATCCAATTAACGAAAGGCTCAATTCTTGACTTAGGGCCTGACGATGAAGCTAGCCCAGGTGACATTATAACATATACGTATACAGTGACGAATTGTGGAAATGTCACTCTCGAGGACGTAGCAATTGAGGAATTAGATTCAGCATTTTCAGGTACAGGTATATTACCAACACCAGCAGCTGTTATTCCTTCAACGCTTAATCCAGGAAGTTCAGCTACCGTCACTGCTACCTACGCCATCACTCAAGAAGATGTAGATGCAGGAGGGATTAATAATCAAGCTCTTGCCAATGGGACAGATCCCAATGGCATGGCGACTGAAGATTTATCAGACACATCCAATCAGAATGATCCCAATGATACTGGTGGTGATGATGATCCAACATTTACAACAATAGGACCTGACCCTTGTATTTCCTTAACAAAAGGATCTACAATTGACTTTGGTCTTGATGGAGTTGCATCTGCTGGTGATATCGTGACTTACACTTACGTTGTGACAAACTGTGGAAATGTTACATTGAATAGCGTAGAGATTACGGAAGACGGAACCCTATTTACAGGAACAGGTATGTTGCCGGAACCAGATCCAGTTGTACCATCCACGCTTTCGCCTGGCGAATCTGCTACCCTAGTGTCAACATACGAGATCACACAAGCAGATGTTGATTTAGGAGGAATAGATAATCAAGCACTTGCATCAGGGATTGATCCAGAAGGAGAGAGTGTTGAAGATTTATCAGATACGTCCAATCCGAATGATCCAAACGAAACAGGTGGAGACGATGATCCAACATATACTAATATTGGACCTGAACCATGCATACAAATTACAAAAGGCTCATCACTTGATGTTGGTCCGGATGGAGTCGCTAGCCCTGGTGATATCATTACGTATTCTTACGTCGTATCAAACTGTGGAAATGTAAGCCTTTCAAATGTAAGTGTCAGCGAAGACCCAACAACGTTTACTGGTCAGGGTACTTTACCAATCCCAAGTGCTGTGAGTCCATCGACCTTGTTGCCAGGTGAATCTGGAACGGCTATGGCAACGTATACAATCACACAGGCAGATATAGATGCGGGCGGAATCGACAATCAAGCAGTTGGATCCGGTGACGATCCAGAAGGTAATACAATCGAAGATCTATCAGATACATCTAATCCAAACGATCCAAATGAGACTGGTGGTGATGACGATCCAACAAATACGAATATAGGACCTGATCCATGCATTTCATTGACAAAGGGCTCAATGCTTGACCTTGGTGCTGATGGTATTGCCACGCCAGGAGACCTGATCACGTACACGTATGAAGTGATGAATTGTGGAAATGTGACATTGACGAACACGGAGATAGTGGAGGAGTCAACAAGCTTCACAGGGTCAGGATCATTGCCAGCAGTCCCTGCTGTTATACCATCCACATTAGAGCCGGGCCAACTTGTTACACTCAGTACAACATATGCCATTACACAGGTAGATATAGATGCAGGTAGTGTAGACAATCAAGCCATTGCTTCAGGAATAGATCCAGAAGGAGAGAGTGTCGAAGATTTATCAGATACCTCCAATCCTAACGATCCAAATGAAACAGGTGGAGATGACGATGCCACCAATACGAGTATAGAGGAAGAACCATGTATTGAATTATTGAAAGGCTCATTTTTAGATCTTGGTAGTGATGGTATTGCTTCTGTTGGAGATGTGATTACCTATAGTTATTCTGTTTCTAATTGTGGGAATGTCACCTTGAATAATATAGAGATATCAGAAGTTGTGGAAACATTTTCAGGAACAAACGATTTACCAATTCCAGGGAATACAATGCCAGCAACCCTCGGGCCTGGTCAAACAGCTGGAGCAGAAGCGGCGTATTTAATCACACAGGCTGACATAGATGCTGGGTTCGTAACCAATCAGGCATTAGTCATTGCTGATACGCCTTCTGGTAATCAGGTGGAAGATCAATCAGATACGTCCAATCCAAATGATCCAGCAGAAACAGGAGGTAATGACGATACAACGACAACACCTATTGGCGATAATCCTTGCCTCCAATTATTGAAAGGCTCATTTTTAGACTTAGGGGCTAATCAGATTGCAGATGCAGGGGATCTAGTTACCTATACGTATGAGATTATTAATTGTGGTAATGTCACAATTACGAACCTCATGCTGAATGAATCGGTTGATTTATTTACTGGATCTGGTTCATTGCCCCAACCTAATGTTTTGGCAGTAACAACGCTTGCACCAGGAGAATCAACGACAACAACTGCTGTCTACCAAATTACTCAAGCAGATGTTGATCAAGGTGAAATTATCAATCAAGCAATTGTTACTGGACAGTCACCTAATGGCGATGATGTACAGGATGTCTCCGATACATCCAATCCAAATGATCCGAATGAAACCGGCGGAGATGACGATCCAACATTTACGGAAGTAGGAGAAAATCCATGCGTAGAGTTATTTAAAGGTTCGACGTTTGATCAACTGGCGGATGGTGTTTCAAATACTGGTGATGTCGTGACATATACTTATACCGTTTCAAACTGTGGTAATGTGACACTTTCTAATATTATTCTTTCTGAAAACAATGTAAGTTTTACAGGCACAGGACCAGTTCCTGACATTGGTCCATTGCAGACAACAACATTGGCACCTGGTGAATCAACATCAGTGAGTTCGACATATCAAATAACAGAGGCAGATGTTATTGCTGGTTTTATAAACAATCAAGCTGTCACAAGTGCAATCGATCCGAGTGGGAATATGCTGACTGATTTATCAGATACGACTAATCCGAACGACGTCAATGAAACAGGTGGATTTGATGACCCTACGAATACGCCTATAGAGCAACCTGCTACAGTTATGGGTACAACCTTTGAAGACTTCGATGGTGATGAGGTTGAAGATGATCCTTTACCATTTGTTGAAGTGACGATTACAGATTCGCAAGGCAATCAACAAACAACGACTTCAGATGCTGAAGGTAATTATACATTTACGGGCGTTGCTGTTGGAACGTTTACAATTGTTGAAACTGACCCTGAAGGATTTAATTCGGTGGAAGATGCTGATGGTAATAATGACAATACAGTCACGGGTGTTGCTCAAGCAGGTGAAGTCATTGAAGATGTTGACTTTATAGATGAAGAACCAGCAGACATTTCTGGTCAGGTACTAGATGATCAAGACAATGATTCTGTTGATGGAGAGACTCCTCTAGTTGGCGTTACGGTCACATTGATTGATAGTGATGGAGATGTTTTTACGACAGAGACAGACGAAAATGGTGAATACATTTTTGAAGATATTGATCCAGGTCCGTTTACCATTATCGAATCTGATCCTGAGGATTTTGTTTCAGTCACGGATATTGATGGAGGTGATCCCAATGTCATTGAAGATATATTGATGTCAGGTGAGGATTCAGAAGACAATATTTTTGTTGACGGTATATGTGATGAGTTAGTATGTAATGGTGATCTGCAAATTTCATTAGATCAAAATTGTGAGTTAGAATTGACCCCCGACATGCTGTTAGAATTCCATTCTGCTGGAAATTACACGATCCAAATATTTGATCATCATAACGAATATTTGCGTGATAGTTTCCTAACAGCAGATGATGTCGGAGAGATTCGAAAATATCAGGTAAGCTGTCTCGATAATTCGTGCTGGGGAGAAATCATTGTGGAAGCAAATCAGATTCCCGAGTTTGTAACGCCATGTCCAGCCAATGAGGATGGTAGTATTCCTGATGATTGTATTTTTTGGTGCGGTGTGGATCATGCAACGCCAGATATTTTAATATCTCCATCGGAGGTACATTTAACATTTGGAAGTTGCGGCCCACAACTACTTGGTGATGTCGATGTGACAGAAAATATAATAGGAGATATTTGTGATCCTCAAGGCCAAATTATAGAAGTCGTGTATACAGGAAAAGTCATCCAGCATGGTCAAATCAGAGTAGTTGATATTTTGACACAGAGGTATAGTATCATGAAGTTAGATATCAGTGGGTCTGAGGAAGACTTCAATATGAATTTTGGATTTCCTGATGACGTGACATTGAATTGTGGATCGTTGACAACTCCAGAGGATATACATCTAATCACAGAAGATTCCACGCTCGCTTACCCTTACTATGTGGATATGCATCGGCTAGTAAATCATACCATCAGAGTTATTGATTCTGTAGAAGTCATCATAGGAGAAGTCCAAAGAGACACGATGGTAAAAGAATTGATTGGAACAGATTCTATTTGGGTACTCAAGACTGTCATTGATAAGATTACACAACTAGTCCCAGACACTAGCTATATAGATAATCCAGATGGTCCTGTCAATCCTAAAGTGCCCATTAAGGAACGAGTTTGTAATGTATTAGTTGGCTATACTGATATTGTGTTTGATGCCTGTGGGAATGGGCAAAAAATTATCAGATCATGGGAAATGATTGATTGGTGTGTGTCAGATCTCAGCCGATCTCAAAATCAAACCATTGAAGTCATTGATACCGAAAAACCTAAAATTTTCAAGATAGTCAATGGACAGGAGGTCGAAACAGATATGCTTGATGATATCATCGTTGGTCTTGAGCCTTGGGCGTGTAAAGCTTCTATCAAACTGCCAGCACTATTGGTCACAGATAATTGTGATGAAAATCCAACGATTGAATGGCATTCGGATGAAGGCAATGTCAAAGATGGCTATATGCAAGACATGTGGTTAAGCACAGACCCCGTCAATATAATTGGTACCGTTACAGATCAATGTGGTAATCAAGATTCTGTCATTTTCAATGCATTTGTGATTGATGATGTAGCACCAGTAGCAAGTTGCGATATTGCACTGCAAGTTGCCTTGGCAGGAAATTCTACAGGCTATGGTGGAGCCAGACTATTTGCAAAAGATATAGATGAAGGCAGTCATGATTCTGGCTGTGGGAAAGTACGGTTGACAGCAGTCAGAATGAAAGATTGGCTAACTCGAGTTAAAGATTGTAATCAAAACACAATTGGATATTTACCTCAATCTTGTGCTCCTCTCACTATAGAAGTTGATGCGGGTGAAGTTGTTTCGAAAGAAGGCTGTGTGTATAATGAGAATAACATGGTAGCGATTAGTCAGGCTGGAGAATATGTGCAATTCTGTTGCGAAGATGCAGGTAAGGTGATTCAAGTTATCCTCTTTGTAGAGGATGCGTATGGTAATGTTTCACAGTGTATGGTAGATGTACATGTTGTTGACGGTGGAGAGCCTCGGATTACATGCACTGATGATATCATCACTTGTGTGGAAGATGGCCTTATGAATGCACCTCCATTGGTAGGTGGCATTTGCGAATCAGAAGCTAAATATCAGGTTGAATTATTATCCGAAAATAAATCAAGCAGTGCATGTGCCGGCGGACAATCAATCAGAGAGTGGTTCATTGATTTAGATGGAAGTGGGGACTATACGGTTGGAGATCCTTATTGCAAACAGTATATCCAGATAGAGCTTTCAAACCCATTTGACCCTTACACGATAAAATGGCCTAAACACTTTGATAACAAAGTCGTCGATGGCATTAATGTAGAGTGTAATGATGATTCCAATAGAGTCCAAACAGAAACTAAAGTATCGATGGGTAGCTCATTCCTTTGTACGCCAGGAGAGGCTGACGACGTGCCAGTGTGGTGCGACACAGACTGTGGCTTGGTTGGATATACAGTAGAGGTCGATAGTATTCAGATAGCAGGATCAGTACATAAGATCATCCGTAGATGGACAATTGTGGACTGGTGTGTATTTGACCCCAATACCACTAATTATGATGTTGAAAATGATCAGTCAAGTGATCAGTTTATTGCAGTAGAAGACTGGGCACAAGGTGTCTGTGCTGCTTGTCCTGATTATGGTCCTGTGGCGGATAATGTGTATTTACAATATGCTGAAGTGGATACTGACGGCTATTATACTTATGACCAGATTATTGTGATAGAGGACGATGAAGCGCCAGAGATTATCGCTCCAGCGGAGTTTAAAGTGATCACTGCCGATGGTGCTCAGAATAAGATAGAGGAGGCGAATTGTACAGGTTCTTCTATGATTACAGCAAGTGCTCGAGATTACTGCGGTGGTCATAGCTCGAATAATGATGGATTGCAATGGTTAGTCACAATATCAAGGAATGGAGAAGTGATTCACACAGAGCAACAGCGTGGTGCACAAATCGCAATCAATACACAGGAAGGTTCTCCCGGAGATGTACATATCATTAGTTGGAGAGTGACTGATGGCAAGGGCAATGAACGAATTGAAACAACGAGAGTTTTATTTGGTGATACTGTGAGTCCAACACCAATCTGTGTCGGTAACTTAACCACGATCTTCTTAGATGAAACTGGTAGTTCAACAGTGACGGGTAAACACTTTGATTTTGGCAGTTTTGATAATTGTACGCCGACGGATGAATTGATATTTACTGTAGTACAAAGAGGTGCCAATCCAATTGAGCCAGGTGCATCTGGATTTGATGCTCAATCGTCTATCACCTTTGATTGTAATCGACTAGGGCACTTCACCGATCTTGATATATGGGTATGGGATGCTTCAGGTAACGGAGATAAATGTACGGTTGGCTTGTCCTTTAGTAATCCTGATGATTGTCCTGAAGTTGGCTCAGGTGCTATGGTCGCTGGATCTGTCCAGTCGGCATTTGGAGATATGATGGAGGATGTTGAAGTTGTGATAGCTAGTACTTTGTCAGAGTATCCAATACAAAGTCAGACAAATCGAAGTGGTCAATATCAATTTGAAAATAACCCACTGAATTACAATTATCAGTTAACCGCAAGTCTTGACGATGAAGCGATCAATGGTGTGTCAACCCTTGATGCAGTTATGATCCAAAGACACATTCTCTCAATTGATGAGTTTGATGATCCTCGTAAAATAATTGCTGCAGATGTAAATAGCGATGCTGTTGTAAGAGCTTCAGATATTTTAGAATTGCGAAGATTGGTATTAGGCATAACTCAGGAATTCCTGAATACAAACAGTTGGAGGTTTATCCAGGAAGCACAATCATTTATTGACGATAGTCATCCATTCCCATTTGCAGAAAGTATCGACGTGTCAAATCTTACCGAAAATCAGATGGAGGAGAACTTCATAGGTATCAAAACTGGTGATGTGACAGGGGATGTCGTTACGAATAATCTGAGTAGAGACATAGCAACAACAAGACAAGATTTAGTGTTGACCTTGAATACTGAAGATAAGATAGTAAAACAAGGAGAGGTGTTTAGCTTGCCTATCAAGACGCAACAAGTTGATGGGATTGCAGGATTCCAATTTACCTTGGAGCATCCTGGCTTGGCGTTTTTAAATCTAGAAGCAAAAGGATTGGAAATTAATGAAACTCATATTGGAATTCATAAAGACAAACTCACATTCAGCTGGTCACAAGCTGATACTGATTTTGCTAAAGAGGACGTTCTATTCTACCTCAACTTTAGAGCTGAGCAGGATATGGAAGTTTCAGAGCAGCTCATGCTAAGCTCTTTGATTACTAAAAAAGAAGCTTACCAGAGCGGGACATTTGAGTTGATGAATGTGGTCCTTACGTTTGATGATGTAGTAGTCAATCAGGATCAGGCAGTGCTGTATCAGAATGAGCCGAATCCATTCACGGAGCAAACAACGATTCGGTTCTATCTACCGACAGCGCAGATTGTAAAAATAGGTATCCATGATATGTCAGGAAAGCTTGTTTTAGAACGTGATGTATATGGCCAGATTGGTGAAAATGGAATCAACTTGTCAAGTTCTGATTTTAAATCTTCTGGTGTTTATTACTATCGATTAGAGACTTCAGGGCAGGTTTTAACTAAAAAACTGATACTTCTAAAGTAAGTAGAGATGTAGTCCGATTCATGTAAAGCGGCTATAGATTGAAAGGATTTGTAGCCGTTTTTAATGATTTTCAATTCAGAGACCTATTTCTATCCTAATGTTTTGTTAAGGTGACAGCACACGGGTCCTCCATATCGTCTTGAATGAGAAATTTGTATTAGGACATTCTCCCTCAAAGAAAGGAGTATATTTGCCCTCTGAAAAAAAGACATATGTTTAAGCATTGTACGTTGGTGTTCGTGATTGGAATTTTATTGTTAAGCTGTCTGGAGACTAAAGGTCAGGGTCTGACATTCGGTATTCGAGCAGGATTAAACTATTCCAAGTTTTTGGGAGAGCAAACGGCTGAAGAGAGTTTTGGGCTTAACAACGGATTTCACTTTGGAATAAATGTTGGGTATAAGATTTCAGATGTAATCTATGTGCGCAGTGAGATACTCTACAATCAGCAAGGATCAACCTACAATTATTCAGGTCAAGGCTTTTATTTTTTTAATCTGCCTACAGATAATCGATTCTTAATTCAGGATAGTACCAATTTAAAATTAGATATTTCTAATGCCTATTTATCATTTCCACTAACAGCTCATTTTTCTGTTGGTGATAAATGGGAATTTCATGGGGGAGGTTATCTCAATTTCCTAGTGTCTCCGGTAGGTGCTGGGACATGGAGATTTGGGAGTCGTGATCAAGTTAATTACGTGTTTGAGCAAGGTTTAAATTTTGACTATGATGGTGATTTGCCAGGAGAGCAGTCTCCTTTTGCTAGAGCTATATTGCTTATTGTAGATGGCCAGGATGCCAATGTGCCCTCCTTAGTCGGTGCATATTATTTGCAAACAGAGGATCGGGGTGATCTGATCAATAAAGTGGATTATGGCTTAACAGGAGGCATTTCATATTTTTTGAATAGAGGCTTGTATTTAGGTCTCAAGGGGTGGTATGGATTTCGAGACGTCACAAATAATACTGTTGACTACAGTCTACGAGACTTGAATCCGGATAACTCGTTTATTTATTCAGATGACTTCGATCGAAATTTTAGTCTAGATTTTTCAATTGGCTTTAAATTCTAAAGAACAGCTCTCTCTACACTTCTTTGAATGACGCACATTGTGGTTTTTATTTATTTAGTGCTTGAGACACCGGGTTATCACGTCAATTTGATCTTGGCAAAGCACTAGTTGACACTTGAAATCCGCGTCAAAAACCTAAACCTCTACTTTCAATAATTTTAGCTATTCTTGTTGCTAAACATTATCGTTTACAGCTATTGGATACATTAAATACAAGGACTCTAAAACCTAAAAAGCCGACGACAGCAATTCTACCTGTCATTGTAATTGCTCAGTTTTGCTGTACGTCATTGTGGTTTGCAGGCAATGCTGTTATGAATGACTTAGTCGTAGACTTTCATTTTACAGAAAGCGCTCTTGGCAATTTAACCTCATCAGTTCAATTTGGTTTTATTGCGGGGACCTTGGTTTTTGCAATCCTGACAATCGTTGACAGGTATTCTCCGTCAAAAGTATTTTTAGTTTGCGCTTTAATAGGTTCACTGCTCAATCTTGGTATTATTTGGAAAGGGAATACGCTAGTGACAATGTTAGGCTTGCGATTTTTCACAGGCTTTTGTCTGGCAGGCATATATCCTGTAGGTATGAAAATAGCTGCTGATTATTTTGAGAAAGGACTCGGCAAATCATTAGGATTTTTAGTCGGCGCCTTAGTCCTTGGTACAGCTTTTCCTCATCTATTAAAAGGGATAACATCAAGCTTGCCGTGGTGCGCAGTGTTAATAGCAACTTCAGCGCTTGCCTTTTTAGGAGGGCTTATGATGGTGTTGTTGGTGCCTGATGGGCCGCATAGACGGAAAGGCCAAGGGCTTGATTTTTCATCCGTCTTTAGAGTCTTTAAAGCGCACGAATTTCGATCTGCAGCCTTCGGTTACTTTGGTCACATGTGGGAGTTATATGCTTTCTGGGCATTCGTTCCCGTCATTCTTCAATCATATCTTATCATACATCCATCTACTTCGTTTAATATTCCCATTCTCTCTTTCTTGATCATTGGTATTGGTGGCTTGTCTTGTGTTGTGAGTGGTTATTTGTCGCAATCCTTTGGAGCTAAGCGCGTTGCTTTTCTGGCGCTGCTGTTATCATGTATGTGCTGTCTGGTCTCTCCATTTTTATTTGCGATAAGTCACACTTATTTGTTTATTGGATTCCTTCTTTTTTGGGGAATGGTGGTGATAGCAGATTCTCCTTTGTTCTCTACACTAGTTGCGCAGAATGCTTCATCAGAGCTTAAAGGTACGGCACTAACGATTGTCAATTGTATTGGCTTTGCCGTAACAATTTTTAGTATTCAAATGATTAATCTGCTAAGAGAGATGACAGACTCAAATAGTATTTATGCACTTTTAGCCATAGGGCCAGTCCTTGGGTTGCTAGCGTTGAGTAGAAAAAGGAAGGTTTAGAAACGGCTAATTGCCAAAAGTTATTTCTATAGTCGTATTAATAGTTAGTTGCCCGATGTTATGATCACTCACCAATCGTCTTTTCGATGTGAGATTATTACCGCGCTTCTTCACTTTAATTGCTATACAATCGCTGCTATTTCTAGTAACGACTGAATGACAGTAACTCTTTCTGACTGTGTAATCGATTCTCGAAAGCCATTGGATCGATTTACCCATGCGACTTGAAATCCAAATGCTGATGCTCCAGCCACATCCCATTGATTCGAAGACACAAATAATATTTCATCAGGGTTAACATCCAATGCAGTCACTACCATTTGATATACCTTGGGTGATGGTTTGAATATGGATACATCATCTGCACTAAAGACGTGTTGAATTAAAGAGCTCATCTGATTATGTACGATACCGGCTTGAAGCATTTTATGAGTGCCATTTGACAATATTCCAATCTGCAGGGAACGACTTTGTAAAGTTTCCAAGCTTGCCAGCACATCATCAAAGATGACCGGCTTAAAGTATAGGCTTGCAAAGCTTTCCATCAAAGAGGACGGCGCTTCATGTTTTGATAAGGCATCAGTTAATGCGGTTTGAGTAATCTCATCGAATGGAATATATGTATCCATCAAACTATGTAGCCATGTATATGACAATTGTTTCTGTCTCGTATAATCTAGAATATCGTTGACCTTTGGGTGATCAATATTTGATAACAGACTATTGTCTAAATTAAAGAGAGTGCCAAAGGCATCGAAAATGACTGCTTTTACCATTTGAGTACTATAAGAGTTTAATGTTTGTTATCATATCAATTATGAAGCGGTATTGTATATTCAGTACGATAACCATTTCTAAAGTTAAAAGAATAAGTGCCCAATAGATTTTCGGCTCGTAGTGCCATGTTTTTTAATCCTTGTCCGGCAGATATTAAATCATTTTTTTGTTGGCCATAATCTTGAATTGAGACAATTAGTGTTTTCTTATTTGTTGACATGCAGATATCTATACGTTCAGTGTCAGAATGTTTTACAATGTTCGTTATTGATTCTTTAAAAATGAGATATGCTGCTTGTCTTACATTTGGTCTAAGTGTAAAATCTTCATCTAATAAATTAAAATTGCAGATATATTCTATATGTTTTGGTTCCATAGTGTATCGAAGGAAATCTAACATTTTCATCTTCAGAGAAATCAATTTATCACTTCTTGTATCCATCGCCCAAACTGTATCTCTCATATTATCCATTGCAGTCTGGCTACCTTCTACTATTTTATTTGCTGAGGAAATAATTTCTGTATTTATAGATGGCTGTAGCTCATTACTAGCAATCAATTCGAGTAACTGTGCTTGACTTGATATACCGGCTAAAATAGTACCTACGTCATCATGGAGGTCACGTGATATTTTATTTCTCATATCGGTTTGTCTTCTCTCGGCTAATATTTTATTCTTATACCGTGATCTTTGAAAATAAAACAACCCTCCATTCATTACAATAAATAGCAGAACCAGTAATACATTACGAAGCTTAATTTTCTTGAGGTAATCAAAGTTGAGGACCTTTAGCTCTTTATTTTCTTTTAATTTTTCTTCTAATTCAACTTCCTTTGTTAACCATTTTTCGGCCTCTGAAGTATAGATGTCAGACTTATACGCGTAGATAGCCAAGACCTCATTGTTAATTCTTTTTATACTCTCTAAATCATTGCCTCGGTTATATAAGGTGTATAAGTTTGATACAATTGATAGGAGCTCTTCCTCTTCGATTGTATTGCTTTGCTGAAGAGCGAGTTCATAGTATTTTTTCGAATCATCATAATTATGTTTAGAAAAATGATAATTCCCTAATTTCATATATGGATAGTGACGAATGAATGCTTTTTCTTTTCCCGTATAATTAATGAGTTTAGTTAAATATTCCACCCACTTGGTAGAGTCTTTTTGTTCTTCATAAATGAGAGCAAAATTTGAGTTGCAAAAAAACATTCCTTTTTGAAAATCTATACCTTCCCACATTGTATATGCTTTCTGGGTATTGACGATGGCTTGAGTGTAATTGTTTTCAGCAATGAATATTCTTGCTAAGTTTTGATAAACATAGCCAGCCAATTCAATATTTTCAATCCCATCAATAATATCCTTAGTCGAATAAAAAATTGCTTTCGCTTCATTCAATCGACCTTCATTCGTATAACAAAGCCCTAAATTCAAATTAGCACTTAGTATGCCTAAACTATCATTTAACTGATGACTAATTCTAGACGCTTTTTTAAAATAGAGTTCTGCGTTTTTATAATTGTTCTCGCTAATATAAAGTAAGCCATATGCTAAATATACTCGTGTTGCAGTTTTGCTTGTAGCGAGCTTGTCATCAAGCAACGATAAAACTTTATTGAAGTATGCCTTTGATTTTTGATGTTCATTTAAATTGTAGTGAATGGTGCCTAGTAATGTAAGTGCATCTGGTTCTGAACTGCAATGCTTATTTTGGATTAATAACAAAAGTTCGTCTGCGATCTCTTGGGTGTGAATAGTGAATGTTTCTTCGTTAATAAATATGTTTTCTATAAAAGTATTTAGTGAATCACAAGAGATTGATTCAGCTAGCTTAATATCAGTGGCATGTAAAATATGTATCGAAACCACCTGAAGACTTAGATAGATCAATAGTAAATAAAGAAGATTATATGAAGTCCAAGGTTTCAAGGTTTACATTTTGGAGAGTCATCAATTTAACCTAAGCAATCATTACAGTATATAATTGCATTAGATTTACATAAAGGTACTTTCTATTTGCGAAATGTTTGTTTTGTCGGAGACAATATAAATTGATTTTAAAAGCTACCCTTAATTGAAAAAATGCCATTAATACCTGCTGCGCTTACACCAGATGCGAACTGACGGTAATGCGTATCTAACAGGTTTTCAACACCTAAGGATAGACTGATGTTTCTACGAATTTTAAAATTGGAATATAGATTAATTGTTTGCCAAGCCAAGCTGCCTTCTGGTGTCGCAAATTCGGGGTTATCTGAAGAATCGCCGTATTCAGACAAGGGTTTGTTTCCATTATAGCGAATCACAGCCCGCAATGAATAATTAGCTTGGTCAAAGACGAGTGATAACTTTCCATAAAGGGGTGGAATATGTGCAAGAGGTCGATTTCCGCTTAGCTCATCAATCACTCTTCCTTTGGTCCAGTTTAAGTCAGTTTCAACCGTTAAGCCCGAAAAAACTCGTGATTTTAGAGTGAGGGAGAATCCGCCGATACGTGCTTTTTGTGCGTTCACATTTGCAAAAATTGAAAAGGTGTCTAGTCCTGACACAAACAAAGGACTTCCATTTGATTGAGTAAACGACTCTCTCACGATGGCATCTCTAAGCTCCGTATAAAATCCAGTGAGTGTGATTTGGCTCTGGTTTTCACCAAAGATTTTTCCCAGAGAATATTCAGCATTCAATGATCTCTCTGGATTCAGGTTTTCATTTGGGAAAGTCACTTCATCACCATTGACACGAACCTTAGCCATATCATCAATATTTGGAGATCGAAATGCAGAAGACACCAATGCTCTCCAATTCCAACCTTGAGGATAACGCTGCGACCAACCTAAGGACCATATCAAGGATTGATTTGAACTCGAAATACCGTCTGTGAATGATTGGGGCCATTCTATTGGATCTGCATCGAGATAGGCAAATGATAAACGAGTACCAGAGGCTCGCAAACCCATATTTAAATGCCCTTTATCATTCTGTGTGGAATAGTGATATTGGGTATATAGACCATACAATGTCATGTCACTTCCTGCTGATGGATAGCGTGTAAACACATTCTCGTCCCTTTGCATAGTCAGGATATCAAGATCAAAGGCTTTTGAACGTACAATGTCCATCTGAATATTTCCACCATAAAATAATTCATGTTGGGGTGAGAATCTCTTTTGTAAATCTGCTGTAAAGCTTTGTACTGTCACATTCTCCTTTCGGTTAGTCTGAGCGGTTCTCCCTACGCGTCGTTGGATTCGCTCTTCTGTAAGCTGTTGGACAGAGGTGATGAATATCGCTTTATCGTAAATAGAAATCGGCTTTAAAAATTTAAATTTTACGGAAGCTAAGAATCGGTTCTGCGGTCCATAGTTCCACTCCGCAAACCTTAAATCACCATCTGAGCGATCAATGAGTTGATCATATCGAGGCACATCAGTGCTCGTTGAAAACTGAAAATTTGCGATCATCTGAAAATAATCGTCAGGTTGATAGAGGACTTTTTGAAGGAAGTCGAACTGGCTATAAGCTGTCCCAACTTGAAGATTTGGGTTTTTATTTGAGACCAGTTGATCCTCCCCGTTGACTGTATTTATATATTCTAATCGTTTGCCGTAATCTGGATAAGCCGATGGTCGACGACTGCCAGAACGCAAGTCTGAAAAATCTGAGAAACTGAGGCTGGTCAGAGAGGCCACTGTTTTGCCTCCAATATTAAAATCTAAGTGTCCTGTTTTTTCCTGATTGGCAGAACTATAACGCAAGCCATAATTCGTAATGGTATTCAAGCCTTGTCCTTCTAGAAATTGTAGCTTGGGATCGCGACTTTTAAAGTGGACGACACCACCCAGAGCATCACTCCCGTACGTCAGCGAATTCGGACCAAAAATAACCTCCATTTTTTCGAGCATTGCTTGGTCTACAGTAATCGCATTTTGTAAATGGCCGTTACGATATATAGCATTATTCATTCGCACACCATCCAAGACCAATAGTACCTTATTGGCTTCGAAGCCACGGATAACGGGGCTACCGCCGCCCATTTGGCTTTTTTGTACATACAAGTTGCCGTGCTGGGCCAATGCATCAGCTGAAGTTTGTGGATTGGTGCTCGCGATTTTAGCTTGGTTTATGGTCTCTACATGGTAGGGTAGTGCATCCTTTGCCATCTCTGTTCGACCGACAAGTAGAACCTCTTCCATTAGAATATCAGAAGGTCTCAACTGTACAATGCCACTACCTTTTTTTAATTGAAATATACTTGTTGTAAAGTCTGCAAAACCTAGATAACTAAAAGTTACCGATTTGTCAATGACTAGATCTTCGATGGTGATCCTTCCTTCGGCATCACTGATAGCAGTAAACGAATAATCTTTAGTATAGACTTCTACGCCAATTAGGGGAGCATTGGTCTCATCTATGATCTGAACGGACATCTGTCCAACCAAGACGAATACCACAAGATTCAGGAGTGCTGTGAGTTTATATTTTTGGTAAGCGAATCGCGAACGTAGTCCCATGGTCTATTTTAGATTGCTTCACAAATATCTTCCCTTTATGGTAATTTTCTATTATTCGCTTTGCTAATGAAAGCCCTAATCCCCAACCTCTTGTTTTTGTTGAAAATCCCGGTTGGAATACAGTTTTTTGTTTAGACGCTGGAATACCTTTGCCAGTGTCTTCGATGTCAATGGCTAGGATTTCACCTTCTTTATAGATCGTCGTTGTAATGGTGCCAGAACTTTCCATAGCATCAAGTGCGTTTCTGTATAGATTTTCAATGACCCAATCAAACAAATGAGAATTGATCATGGCAAAGGGAGCTGTCGTTTTATTCTCCAAATGGAAAGAAACCCGTTTAGGTGCTCGTCTATCCATATAGTTGATACATTGCTGCAACTCTTCCGCAATATCTATTTTTTCTAAAGCTGGCGCTGAGCCAATTTTTGAGAACCGATCTGCGACTAGCTCCAGACGAGTGACGTCATTACGTAGTTCTTCTATAATCTCTAATTGATCGGCATCGGTATTATCCAGTTTTAAGTGTTCTATCCAAGCAATGATAGCACTAATGGGAGTGCCAAGTTGGTGTGCTGTTTCTTTGGCCATACCGGCCCAAACTCTATTTTGCTCTGCATTTCTAGTACTGTTAAATAGATAATAACCTAATGCTGCAAAAAGAGAAGATAATAAGAACATATAGAGTGGAAGCCGCTTGAGATTGTCATATAGCGGTGTGTTTTTATACCAAACCCACTTAGCATAACCTACACCTTCAAAGGGTTCAAATCCTGACTTTCTTAATTTATCAATTTCTTTTTTAAGTCGTTTTTGGTCTGTGAATGCATCATTGCTTGGCTCACCATCTAAATTCCACCCATCTAATTCACCATTTTCTTTCTCGAAAATGATAGGGATATGATTGACTTTTTCAATGATATCTACATATATCCCGATTTCGTCATTTAGGCTTTCCTGATCGGAATTAGCCATAGGTTCCAATAAGGTTTCAAAGATGCGTACCTTATCACGTTCTCCTTCAAGTAGCTTTTTGGCTAATGAATTGGTGTACCAGAAAGTCGCGATCATAAACAGGATCGTTCCTATTGCCAACAAGACTTGCCACCTTGACTTCTGAGAATAAATATCCATGATTAGCTAAAAGTCAGCTACTTTTGAGGAAATAACGAAAATTATCTCAATTCAGATACAGATTTATTGAAATCTCACACACCAATTTTATGTACTACCACATCTTAAAGGCAGAATCGTATGATTAAAGGTGTATTCAACGGATATATACCCTCAATCTTCTGGACAATTATCATTGTGAGTTTGTCTGTGATGCCAGGAGAATCTCTGGATGGCTATTCATGGTCTGATATGTGGAATATCGATAAACTAGGTCATTTGATCTTTTATGGTACTCACACATTCTTGCTTTTATATGCAATGAATCGCCGTTCGGATAAATTATTGATATTAAACTACAGGTATTTAGCGCCATTTTTGAGTATTTTGCTAGGATTATGCATGGAGTTGATCCAGTATCAATTTTTTGCTGATCGTCATTTTGACGTTCTCGATTTAATTGCTAATATTATAGGCTCATTAGTGGGGTTGATAATTTTTAAAATTTTGAAAAAATGAAGTTATGATTGATGTTTCATTGACAGGAATGCAGTCCATGTTGGCTGGATTAGCTGTTGTCGCCGTAACTCTCCTCATTATATTCGTTATTAGGAATATAATGAACAAAAGATCTCAAATAGATCTTAAGGAGAAATATCGAGACAAAGTCTGGTCGTCGCCTTTAAAAAGTAGGACTAAGTATCCTGATGTAGATGGTATGGCTTTTTCTGGACCATTGTTTAGGTATGGTTTAGCTTCAGCATTGGCATTGACACTTTTTGCTTTTAGCTGGACGACTTACGAAGCCGATGTCTTCATACCAGAAGATGCGTTGGAATTAGATGAAGAAATAGAGATAGAGCCGCCTCGGACTGCTGAGCCGCCTCCACCTCCACCTCCTCCACCACCACCGGTGATTGAAGAAGTGCCAGAGGAAGAAATCATGGAAGAAGACGAACCAGAGTTTGTCGATCAAGATATTGAAGAAGAAACTGTTCTGGATGAACCAGAACCAGTGGTAGAAGAAGCCCCACCACCGCCACCACCGCCGCCACCACCACCGCCAGAGCCTGAAGTTGAGGAGATATTCAAGGTCGTGGAGCAAATGCCTCGTTTCCCAGGTTGTGAAAATGAGCCAGGTGACAATAAAGCAAAAGAAGACTGTGCCAAGCAAAAGATGCTACAGTACATCTATAAGAATCTGAAGTATCCTGCGATTGCTAGAGAGAATGGTGTAGAAGGAATGTGTGTGATTCAGTTTGTCGTTGCAAAAGACGGTTCAGTAACTGAAGCCAAGATTGTGAGAGATATCGGTGCAGGATGTGGTACTGCGGCTTTATCAGTTGTCGATGCGATGAATAATCTACCTCAAAAATGGACTCCTGGTAGACAGAGAGGAAAAAATGTAAAAGTACTCTATACGCTTCCTGTCCGATTTAAGTTGGAAGGGTAGTCTATATAGAATATC
>CALGLU010000005.1 GCA_937959275.1 uncultured Saprospiraceae bacterium
CACGGTTATACCTATGGCACTGAATGACATAAATGTCTTCTTAACTATCTGATAAACTCGTGATCCCAGAGTCACTTCCTAAAGTTAAAACTAATAGGGAACAACCTGTATTATGATTTAATTGTAAAGGTAAAAGCTATCAAGGTCGGTTCTGTAACGTAGAGAAGGCGGAAAAGAACAATTTAATATGGCTAGATATTTAGTTCTTGATGCACTAGATTGGGAATGGATCAATGGCGGCGCAAAAAAAGGACAATCAACTTACGTAGAGATCTAGAATCTTGGGTTAACAATATTATTTTGTTGTGTCCCAAATCGATAATTAATTCCAATGTAGGAATACAGTGAATAGCTTGTATCCAACTGTTTGATTTGAAGTAATATTTCTTCAACGGTATTATCTGATTTTGCAATATTAATTCGATCCCCCACATACTCGATATAGCCACCTATGTCCAATCGTAATCCTTTCACTAGATTTAATTCAATATTCGGATTTATTTGAACACTGTATAATTTGGGGTTATGTAAATATTGCCGAAATCTGCCATTCACAGACACATCACCCCATTTTTGGATTTGTTCAAATTCCATCCGGACTTCATGTCGAAAAAGAGTTTCTGTTAATTTATCAAAAATGGTTTCTTCGGTGTAGTCTCTATACTCTGGACCGATGATATATAAAAAACTAAAGCGCTTTGTACTTGCCTCAGAGTATGGATAAATATTATATTCTAATGCTGGATTGATTGCGCCATCAATATCTGTGTTCCCGAAAGTTGACGACCCCAAATCCGCTCTCAAGCCAATAGACCAATGGTCAGTCAGACTCTTTACATATTCAGTAAAAAAGAAATAACTCTCCAAGACACTAACGATATCATCACTATCAGGAATTTTAAATGTCGCTTTCTCATAACTGTAGCGAGTAAAGAACAACAGCTTTTCATCTTCTGTGACACGTTGTGCTGAAAAACGTCCACCGAGATCTATCTCATTATTACTTTCTTCAGCATCATAATTAAAATTGAGTCCGACATTAAAGGACCAAAAATTCCACGGATCATGAATCTCATCATCAGGTTGAGTCATATTATCAACATTCACCTGATATGTAATTTCTGACTTCATATCAGTCCTCATAAGATAGGGCAACAATCCCTCCTTCAGTTTTTTAACCAACTTAGTGCGGTCGTCTGTATCGCTCACATTAGCTTCATAGTAAAAAACGAGTGTATCCGTTATACCTTCATATTCATGCTGACCATTAAAGACAAGCTGCACTTCTCTTGCTCCCGCTGAAGCTCGTTGATTGGTTGCTAAAACATAAATATCAGCTACCTGTCGATCTCGAACATAATCCACAAACTGAATTTCTTGTTTGACATAGATCGTATGGCAATTCATTTGACAATCTAAAAAGATGCGAGGTTTGCTGTTGGATTGAGCAAAGCCACTACTTGCTAGTATGAAGAGCAAAACAACAAGTACTACTCCATTATGTAGAGAGTACTTTTTTGTGATGGAAACCGACATTTTTAGTTTTTCAACGTTCTGTTATGCAAGTAAGACGAAAGTATTGTTTAGATATTGTATCATCAAGACTAAGAATTACAGAATTATTTTTCCTTTTGACATTTAAGGAATTTAAGCAAACCGATGGACGACAAGACCACTGCGCAATTTGGGTTCAAACCATGTGCTTTTTGGTGGCATCACCTGACCGCTATCGGCTATATCTATTAATTGCTGTATGGATACTGGATGCATAACAATGGCTAACTTCCATTGACCTGAATCAACTCGTTTTTCCAATTCTGACAGACCTCTAATTCCCCCCACAAAATCAATCCGCTTATCTGTTCGTTGATCTTTAATCCCTAGATGCTTCGCCAAGATGTGATTCGAAATCGTACTAATATCTAATGTATCAATCGGATCAGCTTCATCATAGCTATGTGGCTTTGCCTTCAATTTATACCATTGTTTATTTATATACAAGCCAAAGCATCGGGCACTCTCAGGTTTATAGGCATCGACACCAACAAGACCCACCTCAAAATCTTCCGCAATTGCTACTAAGAAATCTTCATCCGATATGCCGTTCAAATCTGCTATTAATCGATTGTAATCTAAAATCTTCATTTCGTGGTCAGGAAACAATACAGACAAAAAATAATTATACGACTCTTCACCTGAATGGTTTTGATTTTCATTTGCTAAGGCCTTCCCTACTTTTGCACTAGATGCGGCTCGATGATGTCCATCTGCAATATAGCTAGCAGGCACTTTTTCTTTGAATAATGTCACGAGCTGATGTATTTCTGTATGATCCGTGACTGCCCATAAGCTATGCCTAATACCATCATCAGCAACAAAATCGTTAACAGCCTCATTGTCTTCTGTGAATCTTTTTACCCAAGCATTAATCTCATCAACATGTTTGTATGTCAAGAAAACAGGCCCCGGATGTATCCCAGCAGTTTTCATATTATTGATGCGATCTTGTTCTTTGACAGGTCTAGTGAACTCGTGTTTCTTGATTCGATTCTCAAAATAATCTGTGATACTACTCAGAGCTAAAATACCAGTCTGAGCATGATCACCCATCACTTGTCGATATAAGTAAAGCCTATCTTCGCTGTCTTGAGTCAACCAACCTTTGTCAACAAAATCTAAAAAATTTGTTCTTGCCTTATCATAGACCGACTGACTATATACATCGGTATCATCAGGCAAATCTATTTCGGATCGTGTGATGTGTAAAAACGAATGAGGATTCCCTTCTGCTAATTGCTGTGCTTCTGATTTATTAATGACATCGTAAGGCACGGATGCAATTTTCTCCACTAGATCATCTTTAGGTCTATATCCTTTAAATGCTTTAATCGTAATCATGTCGAATTATTAAAAATATTTTAAGTGCTTGAAATTAATTAAAAGATGTGTAAATATATTTTAAAATGAAGTGGTTTGGCAATGAATGTTAAAATGAGTTATAAGTTCTTGGTTCTCTAGACAAGAGCTCTACTCAAGAACGAACCGCTGCCTGAGGGCTAGCATTGAAGGCATCGCCATAACTAGGGTTTTCACAGGTTAATATAAATCCAGTTATGTAAATGACATCTCACTCAGTATTTATTTTTTTATTTTACGTACAAGCATACAAGCTTGTACATCTTAGTTATTGGACTTGATTGCCAATCAGAGAGTCTATTGATAAATAAATACAGAAATTAAGATTTCTATTTACTTCTTCACTAATTTCTAGTTGATCGACTAGGTTTTTTAACAGAGACAGGCGGCGCAAAGTCAGGGGCCAATTCTAATAATTTAGTATGTTCTCTTAATGGTCCTAAACCCATTGTTGCTCGGAGACTATCTATCATCTCAATAATCGGAACTGCGTGGAGAGAATCCATAGGATTTTTTATAACACCTGATGAATCAATTTGAAGTGATTGGCTGCCGTATGTGCTTTTAAACTCCCTTTTTTCTTGTTGGCTTTTCTTTAATTCTTCTGTGTTAGAATCTTCTGTAAGTTCAAGTGACTCTTTTGCGACCAGAACTTCTTTTGTTGTCACTATGTGTTTTCCTGCGGGAGATGGTTCTTCTGATAGAATTGTCACTACGTCTTCTTTTAATCTGGCCTTTTTGATGAGCATTGTATCCTGTGTCAGTGATTCTTTTTTTTCAAGTAATGCATCTTCATGAGCATTTATAACCATATCCTCAAAGGGAGTGTCCTTTAAATAGTGAAACTCAGGATTCTTATAAAATACTTGTTTTGCTTCGTGCCAATTTAATTCAAATGCCCTGCCCAATTGTTCCTCTAGGAAATCAACATCAAAAGCACCATATCCACAAGCCGCGGCATGCATGATTATTAAAGTAGTTGATTGCTTAACAGTAAATGCCTCCTTATAGTAGATCATACACGAGTCAAACTTTGATTCTTCTAAGGCAGCTCTAGCTAGAATAATATTTTTAGTATAAAGAAGGTCGTTAGTATGGGAAGACTGACTACATACAATATTCGTTGATAAGCAAATCAAAAAGATACAAGACAGGTATTTCATATTGTGTCTACACATTTACAATTCAGTGGTAAAATGAAATCAACTAAACAGCATAAAACTAACTATATCTAAGCTATTTATTCATATCAATAAAATTTGTCCTCTTACATATGTATCCATACCTTACCCAAAACACTAATTATTTCAGCTCTACCCCTTTCTTTCAAACTACTAACCTAAACCAGCTGCCTTATCTTCGCATATAATTAAATGATCAATAAGCACATTTTCATAACAGTTCCCGATCACCTAAGTCATTTATCCGATAAAAGTTGCTAGATTCAATTAATAAACCTTGAGCCTTACCCGTGGAACGCTCTTCGGGATGACCTACATCAATTCGAAATAACTTATGACTAAAGTCGGAAGATACTTCACTAATAATACTGTGCCCTATAACGATATGCTTAACATTAAAGTACTTAAGAACTTTATCCACATCGGCTTCTTCCATTTTCTTGTATTGGTCTTTATAATCCATGACCATTCCTCTATACCACAAAGGTCCTTTATTACTAAATAAAAAAGAAACAAGCGGCATACGGCTTGTCGGTTTTAAAGGATCCTTAGTTAGACCCTTTTTAATCAAACTATTTATCTCTTTAACATCTAGTCCTTTTTCAATAAGATCAATACTGATACCTCCATGGACAAATAAAATCTCACCAATCTTTTGAAGTGAATCCTTTTGTGACATCCATTGTCTGAGAATTAGAGATTCTGAATTTAATTCATTAAAAGCATCAATAGAGCTTTCAATCTTAGTGATTGATTTTGCGTTAGTTATATACTTGGGATGTACATATCTAAGTTTACTTGACAGGAATAAATCTTCATGATTACCTAATAAAAAATAGACATGTCCTCCAGCTTTCTGAGCTTGAGATTCAAGTTTATAAATGAGCCATAACACAGGAATAACATTATTTCCACGATCGACCATATCACCACAAAGTAGGAGTTGACCATCACCAAATACCCAATCATAGGCTTTATTGACAACACCATTAGCCATTAAGATGCCTTGTAAAGCATTGAAGTTTCCTTCAATATCTGAAATGACGATTAATTTAGAAGTCATTGTTGCAGGAGCAATATTCAGACGATTATTCTCCTTCCTTAATTTGAACTCAAAGCTCTCATCATCACCATTATCAATCTCACATCTAATTGGATCTCCAATGCTATTTACATAGTCCCTATCAATACGACCATGAGAATCAACAGTGATTTTTAAGTACGCATTATCCGATGCTTTATAAATATATGGACCGTCTTTCACAAATTAGTTTTGGGTATTTAGTATGACAATAGTTGTGGCTTTGTATAAACTTTTAATATGTCGCGCGCATATATAATGATCGAATTTATTTTTCAAATATTGGGTAATTTAATATTAATAACTATATTTATAACCATACGTTTGAAAAACCTTGATATACCGTACTTAGTCTTAGCCTCCTCTAATACTTAAGTTTCCCATAATTAACCTATAGTCAAAATAAAATGGCTGATAGTAGCCATTATTATTCATTTATTTATTAACATTTTAAATTTTAAGTATTATGATTACTCTAAATAGTATCATTTGTGATCTTAACGAAGACAAGATCAATAAAGTAGTTGTTGCAGCAGGTAGCAGCATTGATTCAATAAGCTCAGAAAGTAGCATTAGTTCAGAGAGTTCAGTAAGTTCTGAAAGCTCAAGTACTACTGTTGACATGATGTAAGAATCTAATTAGGGTCATAAACACCTTAATTAAATTATACTAGCTAATCAGTGTTACGATTCACTTTGTATTAAATGAGCCAAGAATATGAGAAATCACTAATTGGACTATTTTGCATAATGAAATAACTATTGTTTACTAGTGAAATTTTAAGAATAGCAACTTGGCCTAGTGGTCAATTGCTATTCTTTTCTTTTTATACTCCTATATTTTCACTCTATATCTTTGATTCTTATTAGATGTTAACTTATTTTTGAGCCATTGATGGTTAAATTCTAGGTACATATAGCTTTTTGCATCAAAATGACATAATCATATGAATGATTCAGGACAAAAATTTGTCATCTCTTCATTTTATTCATTGCCAAAACCTCATGAGGTTTTTAATTTCAAAACTCAAGATTACCGCGATAATGAAGAATTCCTAAAGTTAGAAAAAGGAGAACTCTTTATTCTCAAAGAAGTACCAACTGAGCGGTTTTTCGTCATCAATCCGACGATAAACTTTTTTTTGGAGTCTTTCAAAAGCCCAACTACATTAGAGGATGTATCAAGTTTATTTGCGACAGAAGCCAATTGTTCTGTCGCAGAGATTGAAACATATATAAAAAGCTTTTTGCACAGAATGAGAAAGCGAAGGGTTATAATTAAAGAAGAGGACTTATCAAAACTAAATCCAACTAAACATCCCAAATCAAAGAAGCCCGCTAAATTTGAAACAGGACAAACATTTAAAGACTACACCATTCATAGTTTACTCACTATTCGAAAAGAATCACAACTTTATCTATTAGAAGACAAAGACAAAGAAATCTACGTTTTAAAAATAATGTTCCCACCATCTACAGCTACCAAAATTATTCAAGATAAGTACATAGCTAGATTCAGAAAAGAGTTTAATGTACTTAAAGAACTTGAAGGCCATCCGTCGATTTGCATTTTAAAAACGTACATGGAAAGCTCAAACCAAGCTTTTGGTATAATGGAATACATTGACGGCGTCAGTTTGAGAAAGTATGTGATTGACACCGCATTAACCTTAAGTCAAAAACTCACTATCATCAGAAGTATTATTGACATTATCTCACATGTCCAAAATAAAGGTATACTGCATGGTGATATCCATAACAGTAACTTTATGGTGGACACTTCAGGCAATGTTAAACTTATAGACTTTGGCTTATCCAATTATGCAGAGCCAAATGAAGATGAGATTCTAAGAAATGGTGGTAAGAATTATTTCATTCCTCCTGAACGAATTTCAAATAATTCATTCGAGTTCTTGTCACAAAGAGCAGATTTTACATCAGAAGTCTTTCAATTAGGGATTTTAGCCTACTTTGTTCTCTATACCGATCTACCTTTTAAAGGTTTCACCTGGAAATCTCTAGGGCATAATATCATGAACCAAGAACCTGACTTTAGGCAGTCCATAGCTAATCAAAAAGAAATGATCTCTGAGCAACTTATAGCCGTCCTTCATAAAGCTTTAGCCAAAGATCCTTCAAAAAGATTTGATTCAGCATCTAGTTTCTTAGAAGCATTCGATAAAGTACATCAACTAGGACTAAGCACTACATAAGTAGCAATGGGCAACATAATTGATCAACAAATAAGAAAAAATGATTGCGGCATAAGCGCTGCTAAAACGATATGTAATGTCTTAGACGTCAATATTTCAAGAAATGTTATTGAAGACAATATCTTTCTAACTCAAAATGGAGCAAGTTTAACTAACATCAATAAGTTTTTTGTTGAACATGGATTTAAAACTAATTTTAATTTACTTGACATCAACTCAATTAACGGGAATCAAACTGAGTTAAACAATTTATTTCCTTGTATTGTAGCCGTAAAAAAGAAAGTCGGCTTTCATTATTTAGTCCTTAAAGAATTAAAAAATTATAAGTTCACAGTTCTAGATCCAGCTAAACTAAAACCTTATAAGCTAACAGTTGACGAACTTAAAAATACTGTTTACTATAGTGAGTCACCACTAGACTACGTGGAATTAGAGCCAGTGCTTAAACTTAAAGTCAGCGAAGAATTAAAAGCTCATAAGATTACACTTCAAAAAGAGCCGGAACATAGTGAGCTTATTTCTCTCTTTAATAAATTTACATATTTTACGTATTTGAGTGAAAATTTCGGTTTCAAAAACAAAGATGCTTCTGATCGCTTTTTAAGAGACCTTATCATTAATCAAGACTTACAACATATACCTAAACATTTTGAAGGTTTAACATACAACAATGCTAAACAAAGAGTAAATATAAAAGCTCCTGTTTTATTATCCGTTGGAACCAATAAAGACACTATCATTGAAGATGATCACAGAACGATTCAAAATGTCTATTGGCGATTATTCAAAAGCATCCATTCCATTAAGGATCTCTGGTACATATTCTTAGTTACATCAATCATTGCATCAGGCATATCATATGTCGCTGTCTTTATTAATCAAATCTTAATAGATCACGTACTACCATCCTATCAATTGGCCACTCTTCAATTGTTTGCTGTTGGTGTAGGCATATTTTACCTAATCAATACGGTGTTCAGTATTTATAAGAAGTTCATCTCAATACATCTATCAAATGCACTTGATCGATTTTTTCTCTCTGTGTTTGACAAAAAGATCTCAAGCTACTCTTTAAGGTACATTCACAGCTATAAGAGAGGAGACTTAACAGAGCGTCTAAGTGATGTCATGAAATTGAAATCATTTTTCGTTAAATATTTCTCAAGCATTTTTGTCAACGTCTTAACTGCGGTCTTATCCTTGTTTTTCCTGTTTATGATCAATTGGAAATTTAGTCTAATTGTCATTTTAGTTTTGTTCATTTTTGCCTTTCTCTTTTACATGATTACTCCGATTATCGCTAAACTTGAAAGAGAGCGCTATGTAAAGAAAGCTAGCTTTATGTCAAAGTTTATTGAAAAAATAGAAGGCATACAGGTGATCAAAGCTATGGGTATCGAAGATTATTCCTCAACTCAAATCAAAACAGGAATTGAAGATTTGATTAAGATTCACACCAAATCAAAATATGTCGGGATCATTAATTCAGTTATAACTTCATTAGTTGTTTCGTTTTCATCTCTTTTACTATTAGTCTTGACGTCTAGAGAAATGATAACGTACAATACATTGTCATTAGGAATGATTATAACTTTCCTTTCCATGTCTGGCAAAATATTTAGTGCCTTCAGTAGTTTATTAAGCAAAAACTTAGCACTTCAAGAGCATAAAGTCATACTCAAACGATTTTTCGATTTTGATGAATTTAAAACTAAGTCTGATGAATTAACTGGGAAAGAAGATCGAGCAGAAGACAATGATTTTAATGCAACAAACAATCTTGATACTAATCTTATCGTCGATTTTGAATTTGAAAAATTTAGTTTGTCTGATGTAAATTTCTCTTACGATGATGAAAACAATGTCATTGAGGATATAAATATTGAGATTACAAGAGGAGAAAAAATTTGGATTAAGGGAAGAAACGGATCAGGAAAATCAACACTATGCAAAATCGTTGGCCTAATCTACAAACCATCTAAGGGTACAATCATGCTAAATGGAGTAGATGTTTCTTATTACCAAACAAATCGTTTAAGAAAAAAAATAGTCTTTATATCAGGTGAAGATATTTTATTTAATGATACACTCTTATTTAATGTGAGTTTAGGTAAAAAGATTGACATTAAGAAACTAGTGTCATATGCACAAAAGATTGGCATATATGACTTTCTAAATTCAAAATTTGATAAGTTCAATTTCATCATACATGAAAATGGTAAAAATTTATCTACAGGTCAACGAAAAAAAATACTGCTACTTCGAGCCCTTATGACCAAAGCTGATCTGATTATACTAGATGAAATATTTTCAGGATATGATGATGTTTCTAAGAAAAATGCAGAAGAATTAATTGGCTCATTTGATGATAGAGCATTCGTTATTATTTCCCATTCCAATATCGATCATATTGATTTTGATCAACAATACAACATTAAAGATGGACATTTATTCAAGCAAGGTTCCTAATACACACGGTCTTATTAAAACGATGTTTATCATTTTGATTACATCCGCATTCATAGGGACCATTCTATTTTTCACTTTAGAAATCCAGGAGACAGTAAAAATATCCAATGGAGAAATTTTCTCTGAAAATGCGCCAAAGCAATATCTAGCTCCTGTAGAATCTGAAATTCAAAAAATATATGTTAACGAAGGAGATCCATTAAATATAGGGGACACTATACTCGTATTAACAAATGAAACTTTATCTGCAGAGTTGATGACGATACATAAAGACCAACAACTAAAAGAGACTAATTTATATGTGTTGAAAGAGAAAATTAAAAACTTAGATGATAAAATCAACATTCAAAATCGTGAATTAAATTATCTAGATGGCAATCTGAGTACACAACGAAAAAGTCTAGAATACGAATTTAAATCATTGGCCCAACAATTAAGTTCTCTGAAGTTACAGTTAGAAAAATCAAAAACTAGAATAGAAAAAGATTTAAAATTATTTCAAAAGGGAGCCGTCAGCGAACGAGAATTTCGAGTGAAAGAAAAAGCATTTCAAGATGAAAACAACAACTACTTAAGCTTAGAAAATAAATATTTCCAAATAGAGAATAGACTTCAAAATCATTCTCAAACCAAAGCTAGCTCCATAGAAAATCAAAACCTGTCTATCATTACGAGTAAGTCTTTACGACTTGACATGCAAAACCAGATAGCTCAAGAAAACTCAGCGTTACAACAATTAGATCAGCGGAAGAAATCAATCAAAAAAGAATTGAGTAAACTAGTCGTTATATCAGAAATGGATGGTTATGCTTCTTCTATTTTTAATTTGAAAAAAGATTTGAATTTTGTCTCAAAAGGCCAAGCTTTGCTCACGGTTAATCCCAAAAATGAATCTGACTTTTATGCAAATCTTCAAATAAACGAAAAAGAAATGAAGGACATTAAAGTCGGACAGAAAGCAAAGATCAAAGTAGAAGCCTATAATCATTATCAACATGGATTTTTAGAAGCAGAGATCATTCAAATCACTAAGAATGAATCAAATGTTTTTTATGTCACTGCCGACATTCTCAATGAAAAGAACTTTGATTTAAAATCCGGTTATAAGGTTTCTGGAGAAGTCATCTTAAATAAGATCAAATTATCAAAATACGTTGCCAACATGTTATTTAGAAAAATATAGGAATGAGAATTCATTTATCCAGTCTCACATTTATACTGTTACTCTTTTGCTCCGTGTCTTTTACAGCCATTGCTCAAGAAGAAATGTCTTTGGCGAAAGCTATACAAATAGGCCTAAATAACAATTACCAAATAAAATTGGTCCTGATAGAAGAAAAAATTGCAACAACAAATAATGAATTTGGAGTCCCTGAGCGCTTACCTAGAATTACACTTAATCTGAGAGAATACAATCGTTTAAATATCGATAGCTCACCCACATCATTTGTGGATGGTTCATATACGAAGTCTGAATTTACGGCAGGTATTGATGCTTCATGGACAATTTATGAAGGCAATGCTGACAAAATTAATAAAAAAAGACTTGAAGAATTAACAAAACTGAGTACTGGACATTCTCAACTCGTTCTCCAGAACACTATCTATTCGATTATACTCGCCTACTACAATGCCGTCATTGAAAGTGAAAAACTAAATGTTTATGTAGAAACACTAAGGCTATCAGAAGATAAAAAAAACAATGCAGAAGCCCTTTTTGATTTTGGAGACATTGCAAAACATGATTTCTTAAATTTCAAAAATGCCTATTTACATGATTCAATAAGCTATCAACAACAGTCAATTAATTACAATAAGACACTAGTTTCATTAAAATACTTAATCGGTTATAATACAAACGACTCGCTCATTCTTACGAACTTATTAGATTTTGAAACTGAGATCCCAGATTTCCACACACTTGAACAAGCATTCTTATCAAATAATATTGACATTCAAAATGAAATCATCAATGTCAACCTAGCTCAACACCAAATTGGTTTAGCCGAGTCGACCCGCAGACCATCAATCGAAGTGAGAAGTGGCATTAGCGAAGAATTGGGTACATCCAAATTTACAGGTGAAAACCGCGAGCGAGGAGCTGTCTTTGACTACTATCTATCATTGGGATTAAAGTATAACATTTTTAACGGGTACAGAGAAAAACAAAGAATAGAAGTCGCGAAACTAGAGAAAAACATGGCACTTGTCAGCGTGGATGAGAAAAAACAAAACCTAAAAGAACAGCTTAAAATAAATCATGAAGATTATAAAGAACGGAAGAGAATTTTAAATACACAACAACGCTTAATTAATAATCTGACTGAAAGTCTAGACTTATATAAAGAGAGATACGAATCTGGCTATTCAGTTTTTATAGAATACAGAAATGCGCAGATGGAACTATTAGATGCTCAATTAAAAAGTTTAGAATCAGTCTATCAACTTAAACTTGCAGAAACAGAAATACTAAGACTCATTGGTGGATTTATTAGTAAAAATTAGATTACACCCAGAGCTTTCACCAATCCCTTATTCGTTTATCTACAGTCTAAAAGCGCGTACGAACTAGTCGTTGCACCGAACAACCAATCTACATTAAATTGTGCATAGTGAATGCTACCATTATTGCCTTGCTCATACAATAAACCAATAAAGCCATCTCCTTGCTGAACAAGATCTGAATAGGCTGACTCTCCATTGCGAACCAATCGCTTCACGGGCCAGGTCTTACCATCATCAAGGCTAACCTTAACTGTCATTCTCTCTCTTTTACTTTGACTTTCTGGATTACTAAATAGGATAAAATCAATCTCACAATCCGATTCGTAAGCCAATATACTCGCTTGACAAACAGGTGACACCAACACAGAATCAAAATAGCTTTCTACCCAACTCTCTCCACCATCTTCACTAATGGCAACCAAACGCTCTCGCTCTCTCCCACTCTGATGCCGCACATTCATCATCACCCGACCATCCGATAACTCGACAGCGATGGCCTCATTCGAACTTTCGATATTCACATCATCAGACAACTGAAAGCTTTGGCCACCATCATCGCTATAAAAGGCGTGGGCTCTATATTCATCAAATTGATCTAGTGGTTGCCCAGCTGAGTGATTGGCGGGTACAAGAATCCGGCCCTTATACTTACCCTTCTTTAGTTGCAAAGCGTGGCCAGGCGTGACGGCATAACTTCGCCAGTCTTCTTTATAGGCATAATTAGGGTTAAGGTCTGGGCGATTAGGCCGATTTACTTGTGCAGTAATATTTGTAGGCTTAGACCATGAGAAGCCATGATCGTCACTTGTAATAAACATCACTTCTCTTAATCCATTCCCTTCTCGAGTCTCATGCTCAGAAGCAATCCCCGTATTATAAAATAGAAATATCCGACTCGTACCATCGCTCGATTCGACAACAACTGGCCCAGGGTTGCCAGCTTGTAATTCTTGCTGATCAACTACCAATTTCAATTGACTCCAGCTCGCTCCATGGTCTTTACTGATTTTGTAAACGATATCAACATTACCAAAATCACCACAATTCTGTTTTCTGCCTTCTGCAAATGCTAGTAGATTTCCATTATCCGCTTTTATGATAGCAGGTATTCTGAAGCAGACATAGCCTTCTGTACCATTTGTAAATAAGGCTTGCTCGATGAACAGCTGTTGTGCACTAATGCTTTCTAAGAAGAACATGAATGGCAGCAGAATAAAGAATCTCATAATTTTCATATTAGTGAATTAAGATACTATGCTTTTCTGAAATATAAGTTGGAGTAGTTATAAGAATTGGTCCTTTTTGTCCTTCAATTTAGGCACACGTCTACTTACTTCAACGCATTCGTAAAACGTAAAAGAGGCAGATAAAATTAAATTTATCTGCCTCTAAATACAATATATTCTTTGGGACTATTTATCCCACCAAACAGGAACACTCATGTGACTCGCAAAATCCGTAGATAATCCTTGTCTATCAGCAGCTGACTGCCAACCTGGATTAAGAGTTGCTTCTCCAGGATTACCTGCCAATCTTAATGGAATCTGTCCATTCGTAACATTTCCTGAATAATTGACTGGTGTTAATTCTGGAATACCAGTACGTCTCCAGTTAGAGAATGTTTCGTATTCATTTAAGAATGTCGCTGCCCAATATTGCCAGCCTATATCTCTCATCGCATTTGCTTCATCTAATGGATTTGCTGCCACATAGGCCTCAGCTGCTGATGCATCGACAGCTTGGCCATAGTGAGCCCACAAGCCCAAGGCATTGGTCAAACCATTTGCATAATGCTGTGAAGCATCGCCACTGTGCCAACCTCTCATTGCAGCTTCAGCAAGTAATAATTGGACTTCAGCAGAAGATTGGAACATCATCGGAGAGGACACTCTTACTATTTCCGGATTTATCCGACTGAAATCTTCTACAGAAGCACCTGATGGATTCGTCGCAATAGTAGTTGCGTCAAGTCCATTTGGCATGCCTGCGAATTCACCCGTGTTAGTAGAAGGCACTGCAATTACATTTTGACGAGGATCATCATTCGCAATCATCCAATCCATAAATGTATTACTGACCCGAGGACAATCGTCTCCAAATCCATTTGCTTTATCCATTACTTCTCCAATTCCATTTCTATTGATACCTTCTGGACCATTCGTATGCTCTAAGAATGCATCATCATCATTAGTTGACATAACTCCACCAGCAACTGCTTTCGCAGTCCAGGCTTGAGCAGTACCAGGATCGACTTCTGATAAACGCATAGCAAGTCTCAACATCAAGGAATTACCGAATTTTCTCCATTTATCAACATCACCACCAAAGATCAAATCAGCACTCCCAAATCCACCAGAACCCAATTGTCCAACAGCCTGTTCAAGTTCATTCAACATGTCCATGTAAATAGACTCCTGAGAATCGTAAGCCGGAAAATCAATACCTTCTATTGCTCCTTTACCTGCTTCAAAATATGGAATATCACCATAGGTATCTGTCAATCTTTGGAAGATGACAACTTTCCAGATTCTTGCCATACCCAGCATAGTCGCATCGCTACCTTCTGTCGTTTGCAATGTATTAACTAGGTCTACAATGTCTTTTACTTGCTCAGTATAAGCACGATCAATCAAGGACGATGAATAGCCTCCATTATAGGTGTATTTATCACCTGACCAATACCCACAAACTGCAGATAAATGTTGCAACATCATTGAGGAATAAATTAAATTCGCTCTCCAATTTTCATAGCGTCCACCAGACGTCCTGAGTTGAGCCCAACTAAATTGAAAAGTGGGATCAATATTAATTGCTTGTGTTTGGTTAGTATTAATGTCTGCAAATCCTTCATCGCAGGACGAACAGAAAAACAGTAATCCAAATGAAACAAGGATAATTTTATATGTAATATTTTTCATTTTTATCTATTTTAAAAATTGATTATTGAGCTAAATGGCTTTTGACCTCTTAGCTTCTTTTCTTAAAATTTAGCGCTTAGATTAATTCCTATACTTCTGGTCACCGGTACTCCAAACATTTCTAGACCCTGTCCATTGCCTGTGGTATAAGTAGATTCTGGATCAATATTATCCGTACTACTTGCCAACAATGCCAAATTCCTTCCTGCTAATGACAAGCTAATATTTTTGAATGGTGCATTAGGAATCAAATCATTTGGTACATTATAGCTAACGATCAATTCTCTCAATTTCACAAAGTTTGCATCCTGAATGTGCTCCTCAGAAATACCAAAGGCAATCCGTTGATAATAGTCTTGAACATCAGCTGCTGCAACAGAACCAATCCCACTTGTTCTTCCTTCCAAGGTATTTTGATGTATGCCCCAGAAGTAACCATAAGCATTTGTTGCATTATATATCTTAGCACCTGATTTTGCATCTATTAAGAAACTAAATCCAAAATTTCCAAAATCAAAAGAGTTTTGCCAACCAATTGAAGTCGGATGAACACCTGTACCAAAAGCCATTAATTCTCCTTGCATCGGAAGACCATTGTCATCCAGCATAATATTACCGCTACCATCGCGTGCATAGGAAAATCCCATCACCTGACTATAAGGCTCACCTTCTACCAAGTGTATATAAGCATTTCGTGTTCTACTTTCTTCCAATCGAATTTGTTCTCCATCAGATTCAGGGGTCAATAGACTGACAACTTCATTCGTGTTTTGTGCAAAATTGATACTAGATCTCCACGTAAATGAATTCGTTCTTAAAATCTGAGCATCTATCAAAATCTCTATTCCTTTGTTTGTGACTTCTCCAACATTAACCGCCTTAGATCCATAACCTGATGTTGCAGAAATTCCAGCATTGAGGATACCATCAGTAGTAGAACGGTTATATACAGCTATATCCACGTTCAGTTTTCCCGTAAACATTCTGACATCAATGCCAAACTCAAGTTCAGCATTAGTTGATGGTCTTAAACCTGCTGGTGGAACAGAACCACTTGAAATAGCGCCTAATGGTTGCCCTAAGTGACCTTGACCTTGAATACCATAGGTAAGTCCTAATCTGTATGGATCGGTAGCTCCACCAACTTCTGCCCATGAAGCTCTCACTTTAGCAAAGTCAATTATCGCAGGCAATTTATCGCCCAGACCATTTGCCAAATCATATGCAACACCTATGGATGGATAGAATACTGAGTTTTCAGAAACACCACCATTCGGGTCAGTTAATGCTGAGAACCAATCTTGTCTTCCAGTAGCTGTTACATACAATGAGTTGAATAATGAAAATTCAGCCATAGCAAACACTGAATTGACCTGATATTGACTGTAACCATAGCTCGTGCTTTGGTTAGCTCCATTCTTTGGCGTATGTAAAAATGGGATATTGAAGTTATTGCCACTGACACCAATACTTTCACTAAAGTTCTTTTGTTGATTACCTCCGACTAATAAGTCAATTCCTACAGAGGAATTAATATCTGCCACATATCGAAGTATGGCCTCTGTATTTATTTCCTGCACCTCTCTATTTGATTCACTGATGCCTCCTAAAGTACTAAAGGCCGTTCCATAAGGTGTCAAATTCGTTCTTCTCTCGTTGAATCTATCCATTCCAATCTTACCAGTCAAAGTCAATCCAGTATACAACTCAGCGCCCAATTGGAAATTTCCAAATAGTCTGTTTTTGACATTACTTCGATTAAACTGATATGCACTCCACCATGGATTTGTATTAAAGCCATTACCGTTCCACAGTACTTCTGTTCCATCCTCAAGAGCACCTATTTTATCAGTTGGTCCCCTTAGGTCGTTGATATTTATAGATCCAGGTAATACTGATGGTACATAGTTAGGATTACCAGGAGAATCAGAAAGACCTGGTCGATTTCTAGTATCATCATTAATAAAAGAGCCACTTATATTACCAAAGAAAATGCCTCTTTTCGCATTGACATTCGCAGAAAATGATCTTCTATCTACAGTAGAATTTGGTACCACTCCTTTATTGGCTAAGTTAGTGCCAGACAATCTGAACCCATAATCTTCTCCTCCTCCGCTTAATGCAAGGGTATTTGTCCAAGTCGCACCCGTATCATAAAAGCGAGACATGTTGTCTCCTGAATGGGAGTAAGGTCTGGAAACACCATCAAACTGGGGGACAGAACTACCATCATAGGCTGCACCCCAAGACTGCACACCAAACTCAAGTGCTTCTGCGGCATCGCCAGGTTTTGCGCCTCGATTGCCATGGCCATATTCTTGTTGAAAATCCCGTTGATTCAGGATAGATTCAAATTGAAGATTAGAGTTAAAATCAACATTGATCCCCGAACCCGCTTTACCTTTTTTAGTCGTGACAAGTATAACTCCATTATCTGCACGATAGCCATAAAGAGCTCCTGCAGTATTTCCTTTTAAGACAGTCATCGACTCAATGTCATCAGAGTTAAGACTTGAGATACCATCTCCCCAATCTTGTCCGCCCCACATACCTGCAGATCCGAGATTATCATTATTGATTGGTACGCCATCAACAACAATAAGCGGTTGGTTGTTTCCAGAAATATTACCATTTCCTCTGATCACAATTCTTGTCGAACCACCGGGACCAGTCGCCGGATTACTGACATTTACACCAGCTACTTTTCCAGCTAATGAATTACCAATATTGACTTCTTTTGCAGTCGCTAAAGAAGAGCCGTCTAGCTCAGTTACTGAATAAGCAAGAGCCCTCTTTTTACGCTCGATACCTAATGCAGTCACAACAACTTCATCCAATATTGCACCTTCAGAAAGTACGATATCAAAATTTGAGCTATTGCCTATATCAATAGTTTGATCAGTATACCCTGTATAAGTTATATCCAATGTTGCATCATTAGCTACTTCCAGAGAGAATATACCATCAAGATCGGTGATGGTGCCGTTTGATGTTCCTTGTTCGATGACATTGGCACCGATCATCGGATCACCTTCAGAATTTAAAATAGTACCTGTGACTGTCCGCTGGGAAAACCCCACAGCAGCACAAAACATAAGTACAAAACATAGATAGTGTTTCATTAAATATAGTTTAGTTTATAATTGTGTACGTTAACATGCAAGCTCAAGATAACTATAGTTGGTACGACATACGAGTATGTTTTGAGTTTTATTTATTAGAATTTAATGTTATATTTCGATGCGTTTATTGTGTCTAAAATTATCTCAATCAGCCATAAACAACTCTAAATCAAATCCTTATAAAAAATTGCCCAATTTGATGTAACCAATGGCTAGCTATGGGTCATGGCCTATTGGAGAGATACGTGAGACCGATTTTGAGGTGGATTTGAAGTCAAAAACTTTAGAGATTCGTCTAACAACACATAAATAATATGCATTGGAAAATGTGCGTATGATTCTTCGAGCGCTTATAAGCTCAAAGCAATAGGATTGAAGCAACCATATGTCTCTGAAGTTGAAAATTTCAGAGATCCATGAGGATAAAAAGACAGTCGCTCTACGATGGATCTTCGAGTGTTTTCAACCTCGAAGCAATACGATTGTAGCAATCCTATGCCTCTACGTAAAGTTGAAACCTTTAGAGATCCGTATGTGTGAGATTCAATTTTCCTCAGACAGGAATGTCTGAGGGACGTTTTGGTTAGCCTTCTACTAGAATCTCGTCGATGAACATCCAGCAGGGAGCGCCTGGTGCAGGATGCCAATCTGGATTAACCAATTGGCTTTTGATATCGACCTTGATGTATTTGGCTTTACTCGTTTCTATTTCTACAAAAAAGTTTTTGAGTTCTGGAGCTGTGCTTTCTGTTGCAACTGGAATATCTAATTGACCTGCTTTTTGATATGTTTTACCATTTGATGATAATGAGACAATGATTTGTTTGGGATAATGGATATAGGAACCGGCTGCTCTCAAGGCACTAACTGTGACACCTTTTACTTCTGTTTCAGCATCAAGTGTCATCGTCGTGGTAAGGTGCTGCTTCTCATAACCTAGCCAAGCCCCATCTGTGAACTGTACGCTCCCCTTTCTAAAATCAATCAGGCTCGCCGCACCTTCAGCTTTGTACCTATCATTAGGCTGTGGTGACACAACGATTTTCTGGGGCTCAATCGATGCTCGGATAAATTGCCGCTCAGCAATCCCGCTTGGATCCCAACCATCTTTACGAGAAATAGCTCGGACTAAGCTTGTCGATTCGATGGTGAATGGGCCTGTATATACCGCCGACAATGAATCTGGAGTTGTCCCATCTGTTGTATAATGTATGTTGACATTTTTAAAATTCATCTCTAGACTGACCAGCAATGAGTCTTTAAATAAGTCGCTTTCTGAGGTGATGAGTGGTTCTCTCAAAATGGCGTCTCCAAATAAATCTGTATCAAGCTGATATTCGATATTGAGTTTAGGCTTACTGTTACTGAGCTCTTCAATACCTTCTGCTGTCAATTTAGTTTGCCACACATATAAGTTTTTCAGCTGCTTCAATTCTTTTAAATCATCTAGAATCTCATCTGTCACATTGGAGCCATAGAGGTTTAAACTCTCCAAATGATCTAAAGCTGTCAAGCGAGAAATTGTCTTGTTTGTTATCAGCGTATTTTGCAGTTTGAGCTTTCGCAAATGTTTGAATCTACCAATCCCTGAAAGCATGTCATCGTCAACATTCGTATTGGCTAATTGGAGTTCAGAGACTTGATTAGACACCTTGTTTAAATTCCGCAACAGCGAAGACGAAATATCTTGTCTATGCGATAAATTAATATCAAGCCAAGGACTGCTACTTCCCAATGCATTCACTTTGATGCCTTTGTTAAGCAAACCATTCAATTGATTACTAGACACTGGTTTTACATTCAATGAGGCATACGAAGATTTAGGCTGCTGGTATTTTTTCAGAATTGTCGAAATCGATTCTGGCACCTCCAAGGCATTGATCTGCTTGTCAAATGAAGCACCGCTATCTATCCACCATGTTAGTAAGGCCACTTCATCCTTTGACAATTGCTTCTTGCCTTTTGGCGGCATATGCTCTTTTTCTTCAAGCGGTACATGCAGTCGATTGATCAATGGACTCTTCGTTGATTTTCCAGCAAGAAGAACCGCACCTTCTTTACCACCCTTTCGGATACCGTCTTGTGTCGTCATAATCAGATCACCTTTCGCTTTGGATGGATTATGGCAGCCATTACATTTTGCAGTTAGTATAGGTGCGATGATTTCTTCAAAGGCAATGGCCTCTTCAATGTTTTCAATTTGCACTGCTTGTGCAGATGACTTTCCCGCAAAAAGAAAATCTGAGCCATGGGTCATGCTGCCACCAAAATGACCGGTCAATCCAAGCAAAACACTAACGCCAACTAATGAATACGAATAAAGAGTTGATCTAGTATTCGCCTTAATCGTTCGCCGATGCTGCCACCATACCCACACACTCAGGCAAGCCAATGCAATCGCCGACCATTGATGCCTCGACAATAAGGTCTGATCGTAATCCCCATTATTGGCCAAATTCAAACCTGTCACAACGGCAACAATTGAACTAACTGCACCCACACCCCAAACAAATGACATGGCTGACTTAAGTGTTTCTTTTTGTCCAAACCGAATGGCACATTCCATCAGCATTCCCAATAAAAGAATCCCAATAGGCAAGTGAATAATTAGGGGATGTAAGCGACCAATAATATCCATAGACTAAGCCAATATATCATTTACGACGGAACCATGAACATCTGTCAATCGAAATCGACGACCTTGATATTTATAGGTGAATTTTTCATGATCGACACCGAGTAATTTCATAATCGTAGCTTGAAAATCGTGTACATGTACTGGATTCTCTGTGATGTTATAGCCAAAATCATCTGTCTCACCATACACCATCCCAGGCTTGACACCACCTCCCGCCATCCAGATTGAAAAGGATCGAGGATGATGATCCCGTCCGTAATTGGTATCTGTCAATGTACCTTGAGAATAATTCGTCCGCCCAAACTCTCCTCCCCAAATCACAAGTGTATCTTCTAGCAAACCGCGTTGCTTCAAATCCATAATGAGTGCTGCCGATGGCTGATCCACATCTTTGGCCTGCGCAGCTAATGCTGTTGGCAAATTGTCATGTTGATCCCAGCCCATGTGGTACAACTGGATAAAGCGCACATCTCTCTCCGCCAGGCGCCGAGCTAAAATGCAATTGGCTGCATATGTCCCGGGCACGGTTGAGTCTGGCCCATACATCTGGTAGATGTGATCTGGTTCATTATCAATATTCATCACATCAGGCACGCTCGTCTGCATCCGATAGGCCATCTCGTATTGAGCAATTCTAGTCGTTATTTCAGGATCACCAAATTCTTGCAATTGTTTCTCATTTAGCTCTGCAAGCTTGTCAAGCATCTGGCGCCGGCTGTTGCGATCCATCCCATCAGGATCGTTTAGGTATAAGACTGGATCTTTGCCTGATCTAAATTGCACACCTTGATGTAGCGAATGTAAAAACCCATTGCCCCACAATCTTGAATAGAGCGGTTGGCCAAATGGTCTACCTGTACCTCTTGACAGCAAGACACAAAAACCTGGCAAATCTTCATTTTCGCTACCCAAGCCATAGCTCAGCCAAGAGCCCATGCTCGGACGTCCAGGTTGCTGCGAACCAGTCTGAAAAAATGTAATCGCTGGATCGTGATTGATCGCCTCGGTATGCATTGATTTTACAATACATAATTCATCTGCAATTTTTGCTGTATAGGGCAAAGCATCACTCATGTATGCGCCACTCTGCCCATATTGTTTAAAGTCAAATATTGACCCCACCAACGGAAACGAATCCTGCCCAGAAGTCATGCCCGTCAATCGCTGCCCTTTACGAATCGACTCTGGCAACTCTTCACCACGTCGCTCATTTAATAAAGGCTTATAATCAAATAACTCTAATTGTGAAGGACCACCACTTTGAAATAAGTAAATGATTCGTCTTGCTTTGGGTGCGAAGTGAAGCGCATCGATTGCCCCATTACCACTTTTGTCAATTCGCTCTATAATACCTTTGTCTCCTTTAGTAAAAAAACTCATCCCTAGAATAGACGACAACGCAGCTGTACCAATCCCAAGACTAGACTTGGATAAAAAGGCTCTTCTATTCTGCATCAATGATCGCTTGAGTAATTCTTCCATATCGTTTATTTATCCACGGGTGATGGTTTCATCTAAATTCATAATGGCACTGGCTACTGCAGCATATGCAGCAAACTCAGGAGACTCTATCAGTTTTGTCATTTGAAAATTACCCACTTTTAAAAAGTCTTCTGCATCAGCGGGGTTTGCTTCAAAGCGTTTTAATTCATCTTGGTATAAACTCAGGATGACATCGACTTCTTCTTGCAGCGGAGCTCTAGATGTGGCTAACTCAAACATATGACTGATTCTCTCTGCTGGGCTAGACTCGATGTCTTCGATAGAGCGATAGGCTAGCATGCGAGAGGCTTCGACGATTTGTGGGTCATTCATCATGACGAGGGCTTGCAAGGGCGTACTGGTATTTTGCCGCTTGACACTACAGAGATCTCTCGATGCTGAATCGAAGGTCATCATACTTGGTGGAGGTACTGTACGTTTCCAAAATGTATACAAACTTCGTCGATATAAACCATCCCCTTTATCTTCTACATATTTTGCTGTACTGCCGCCGCCGCCGCCAGTCGTCTCTTGCCACAATCCATTCGGCTGATAGGGCTTGACACTTGGCCCGCCGACTTGATCAACTAATAACTTGCTGATATCGAGCGCATGATCACGGATCATTTCTGCTTGGAGTCTTCGTCGTGGAGCTCTTGCTAGTAATAAATTTTCAGGATCTATTTCTAGGAGTTCGGGGCTTACTTTAGCTGACTGTTGATAGGTCGCAGAGAGCATGATATATTTCAACATGTTCTTCACATCCCAGCCTTCTGTTCTATATTTTACGGCTAGATAATCTAATAACTTGGGATGGGTCGGCAAGGTGCCTTGATTACCAAAATCATCAGCCGTTTTTACAATGCCGTTACCAAACAATTGTTGCCAGAGTCGATTGACTGCCACACGCGAAGCCAAAGGATTCTTCTCATCAAACAACCATTTGGCTAAACCCAATCTATTTTTGTCGTACTCCTCTGAGTATGTCAGAATCGATTCAGGTGTAGAGGGAAAGACTTCTGTAGTGGGTTGGTCGTATTGGCCTCTGCTGAGGATATGTGCCTGGCGAGGTTCATCTAATTCTCCCATGACTAGCACAGGTACTTCTTTAATACTATCTACACTGCTTATAAAATCAACTGTTGAATTCATCTGTTCTTGTGTAAGCATGATATAAGGTTCGGGAATCGCTCCATAGCTAGGGATCAATCCGACTTCAGGCACACTATTAAAGAAGCTATATAATTCGTAATAATTTTTTTGAGAAATGGGATCGTATTTGTGATCATGGCACCGCGCACACTCCATCGACATGCCGATGAATGCCATTCCGAAAGTGTTGGTTCTGTCGGCAACATATTCGACTCTATACTCTTCGGGGATGACACCACCCTCTTGTGTAATCTTGTGATTGCGATTAAAGGCTGTCGCTATTTTTTGCTCTAGCGTTGCATCAGGCAACAAGTCTCCAGCAAGTTGCCAGCTTACAAATTGGTCATAGGGAAGATTCGTATCGAAGGCATGGATGACCCAATCTCTCCAAGGCCAATTATAACGTTCGAGATCATCTTGATAGCCATGTGTATCTGCATAGCGAGCGAGGTCAAGCCAGTCAGCCGCCATCCGTTCGGCATAGGCCGTACTGCCTAATAAGTTATCTAATTGCTTTTCAAAGGCATCAGTAGAGTCGTCCTGCTCAAATGTTTGGAGTTGCTTTTCCGTTGGAGCCAAACCTGTCAAATCAAAACTTGCTCTTCTCAACAATCGACGTTTATCAGCTTTTTCATTAGGTGTCAGTTGCTGGGCTTCTAATTTATGGATCACAAAATAATCAATTTCATTATTGACCCAATCCGCATTGCTTATGATTGGTAAGTCGGCTTGTGTCGGAGGGATGAGTGACCAATGCTCTTTCCATTCTGCGCCTTGCTCTATCCACTTTGTTAATATTTCTTTTTCGTAGTCCGTTAATACCAAATTGGATTCAGGTGGCGGCATGATGTCGTCAGGATCTTCTGTATAGATCCGGCTGACTAATGTAGAGCTATCTGGTTGTCCCGGAAAAATAGCATATCTGTTTTTATCATCACCTAATGCTGCAAGCGCCATGTCTTTGGTGTGAAATGCCAAATCTGCTTCTCTCACATTTTCATCTGGCCCGTGACATTTAAAGCACCGATCAGATAAGATTGGTTTGACATGAAAATTAAAATCGATTTGATATGGAATTTGTTGGGTTCGTTGTGCTATGCCTGTGCCATCAGGTGATTGTCGGCAAGAATACAAGCAAGCAAGCACGACAAAAGCCAGACTTAATAGAGTACTATTTTTCATACGATTTTAGCGATATGTCATATCATCATCAGAACACCAGTTGAATATAGTGTCTAATGTACGAAGAGCAAATTGGATTTACGAGTTGGTATTGGTAAAACTTGGAGTCTCGTGTTAGTATTGAATGCAAATCAAAATTGGTCATTATGAAAATGCTTAAAGCTGTTTTAATACATAAACTGAGGTAGGAACCCCCTTGATCCCCTTAAAAAGGGGGACGTTTAAACTTAGTATAAACTAAAATCACTTTAAGCAAAACGTTTAGGTGAAAACTAAGGACAAGTCCTCTTTTTAAAAGGGGGATACAGTGGGTTTGATATCCATAGAAAATAGTTTAGAGACACTTAGCAATTATATCTTCCTCACTGTATAAACAGCACCTTCAGATCTACACCAACTATCGGACACAAGTGTTTATTGTTCTTCTTATATTCATTATACCAAAAGTATACTATGAATTTTATTTGGTCTTCAATCATCAGTTTAATCTTTTTACTATCATGCAATGAATCTGCTAATCAAGAGCAATATGATGTGGTGGTTCTCGGAGCAGGGACAGGTGCTGTTGCAGCTGCCATCCAGTCTGCCCGATCGGGAGCAGAGACGATATTAGTTAACCCGCAGCCTTGGTTAGGCGGCATGCTTACCTCAGCGGGTGTGTCTGCTACGGATGGCAATCATAAACTACATGCGGGCTTGTGGGCGGAGTGGAGAGCATTGCTCCGATCACATTATGGAGGGCCCGATAGTTTGTTTACAGGTTGGGTGAGCAATACAATGTTTGAACCACATATTGGGGAGCAATACTGGCGATACTTGGCAAAGAAAGAAAAACGCTTGACGATTTACGATTCTACTCGATGGGGAGATATTAAAAAACTTGATGAGTGGCTTATCCAACTACCATCCGTTGATAAACAAATCAGTGGTCAAATCCTTATTGATGGTACTGACTTAGGAGATGTTGCCGCACAGGTCGGTGTTGGCTTTGATCTGGGCATGGATAGTCATCATACGACTGGTGAATCAATGGCACCAGAGACTGCCAATGAGATCATTCAAGACTTTACCTACGCTGCCATATTAAAGGACTATGGACCTGGGCAAAATAAAACCATTGAGAAACCCTTGGGTTATCGTAAAGACTTGTATGACTGTTCATGTCAACATAACTGTGATGATCCCAAAATGCATCCTTGTGATGTGATGCTCAATTATGGCAAACTCCCCAATCAAAAATACATGATCAATTGGCCCTTTCATGGGAATGATTACTATGCCAACATGGTCAACTTAAATCGACAGGAAAGAGATTCTGTCTATCAATTAGCAAAAGAGCACACGCTAGGATTTGTATACTACATCCAAACAGAGTTGGGGTTTTCTCATCTTGGTTTGGCAGATGATGAGTTTCCGACAACAGACCAATTGGCATTGATGCCATATCATCGTGAAGGGCGGCGGATACATGGCATGACACAATTGAATGTCAACCATATTTCAAAACCTTTTGATCATAATCTCTATAAAACCGGTATTGCTGTTGGGGACTACCCTATCGATCACCATCATGGCAAACATCCAGAATCACCTGATATAGAATTTCCAAATGTGCCTTCGTTTTCGATACCGATTGGCGCGATTATTCCCAAGAGCATTGACGATTTTTTGATCGCAGATAAAGCGATGTCAGTGACTAATATTGTCAATGGTGCCTCGCGACTGCAGCCAGTAATCATCCAAGTCGGGCAGGCTGCGGGCTTGATTGCTGCGATGTCAGTTGAGCAACAAAAGTCTCCTAAGCAGTTAAACATTAGAGAGGCGCAACGAGCTTTGATTGAGGCGCAAGGATATATTATGCCTTACATCGATGTCAGTCCAGAAGATGCTTTCTTTGGCGCGGTGCAGCGTATTGGGGCGACAGGCATTTTGAAAGGTCGGCCAGTTCCATTTAAGTGGGCGAACCAAACTTGGTTTGACCCAGACAGCTTACTTGTGGTTGACGAATTAAAAGCTAACTTAATTGAATACGATGCAGGGTTTTCAGATTTAGAATTGTTAGGAAAACATATTAGTCAGTCGCAGGTGCAGGATATTATTCAATTTGGGTGCAAGCTCTTTGACTTGGAGTGTCAGCATGATGGGATTAAAATTATTCCGTATAATTTTCCTGTGACGAGAGCAGAGTTTGCTATTGAACTGGATTTGGGTTTGAATCCATTTGGATTGAAGGATGTCGATTTTGAAGGAACATTTATGGAGTAGTTAATCAACTGTTTTAAACATCTAATTTATATTTCCTCCTCATTCTAGATTTAAACTTTTCATTATTGAATAGTAAGAGATCCTAAATCGAATTCAAAAAAGTGCGTGTCAATATGAATCTGCCTGACTGGTAGATTATATGTTTGCAATTAAATAAGGTCAATGGTCTATAATGTTAACTGATATTAACTTTAGACCATTAACATTAAAAAAATTCAAATGAAAGTTAAAGAAAAAAAAGATTACAAAGGCAGACAGATTCTTATCGGTATCGACGTTCACAAAAATTCATGGGAAGCTAGGTTTGCCCTTGATGCTGTTAACATGAAGAAGGTTCGTTTTGAGAAGCCTTTTGTGAAAAACTTAGTTAACTATGCTAAAAAAACGTATCCAAATGCACAATTCACTTGTGCCTATGAAGCTGGATTCAGTGGTTTTTGGGCGAAAAGGGAGTTAGAGAAATGTGGATTTGAAACCTTAGTTGTCAACCCATCGGATATACCCACGTCAGGAAAAGATCGGGTATTTAAAACAGATAAAAGAGATGCTAGAAAAATAGTAGCTGGTCTAAGAAGTGGTGAACTTGAAGGAATTCATTGCCCTACTGCCATAGAAGAAAGGGATCGGTCCTTAATACGAGCAAGGCGACAAGTGGCTAAAGTAGAGAGACAGAGCAAAAACAGGATTAAAAGTGCGCTTCATTTTTTAGGTATCGATATACCACAAGAAATGATAGGAGCTAAGTCAAGTGTAAAGTGGACTAAACGATTCATCGAATGGTTAAAGGAAATTGAGGAACAAGAAAATCTAAGTTCACTAAAACACCAATTATCGATTTTAGAAGTGATTAAAAAAGAACATGCCTCGATATTAAAGAGTTTACGCCAATTATTAAGAGAGGAAAGACATGTAACGGTATGCAAAACTTTAGAAACCACACCAGGTGTAGGACCATTAACAAGTATTAAATTAAAGCTAGAATTGATAACGATGGATAGGTTTTCTAACACAGACAAACTTTTGGCCTACATCGGTTTTGTACCAACAACCAATCAGTCAGGAGAATCACAACGGGTCGGAAAGATGACTAATCGAGGAAGGTCTGAGTTAAGAAAAACGTTAATCGAAACAGCGTGGATAGCCATTAGGCATGACCCTGAATTAGCCGTACAATATGAGGAATGGAAAAAGCAAAAATCAGCAAATAAAGCAATAGTAAAAATAGCAGTCAAACTAGTCAGGCGAATTAGACACATATGGATTCATAATGAGCCATATAGGATTGCTGAAGTATAAAATAGAAGAGTTGATTTGATCAAAGTTATACCATGTGGACTGCTTGGCCTGCCTACAGCTATTCATTATGTTAATAATGAAGAGACTGAATCCGGTAGATTTCAGCCACATTTAATTTTGGTATGATAAAATATTACAGCTAAAAACAAGAGAAATCTGATTTAGACTGATCATAGAAGGCTCAACTAAATTAAATCAACTTCAAAAGATAGGCACTTCAAAAATTCTTCTTTCTCACTTAGGGTGAGAGAAAGAAGAATTTCTTACGCTAAGATTCTCTTTAGCCTTTAGTTTTTTTTGCCTGGTTGGGGAAAAAATATTGTTTTTACTTGGATTGCAACATAGAAGGAAGGCTCGATTCACATGCATAAGACTGCTGCTTGTAAAAATATTCAACAGCACAACAGCAAACGAGCACCAGGTTTAGATAAGCATGTGGTGGGCGGCGCACGCATCGGGAATGACAAAAAGACATCTATTGTTGACAAGTGGTGTCGTTTACACGACTATCAAAATGTATTTGCACGTTAAAAACAGGATCGAATAGATTGAAGTATAAACCATATCACACGAATTAGCTTAGTACAGCTTTGTTCTTACTCTTCATTTCACCAGATTCTACTCGTAAGAATTTCATAATTCCTATTCAATATGAATACGAAATCCAACTCTTAATTGCGAATAGCAGCTAGAGACACAGATATAACAATGTCTCTAACCTTACCTTTTGACCAGATTTAGATGTATTTCAGTGGACTGCACATGATATAGACAAGAACAAACAGTCCTACAGTTGTCATTAATAGTATATTTATATAGATTAACTGCGCTTTCTGACTTTCATGTTTATCAAAATTCGGAATTCTAATCCATGTTGCATCGTATTGTATTCATATGCTATCTTATTGGGCTTGCAAATGCAAATGTATATGCTTCGTATCATGTCGATGATACTGAGACTGTTTCTTTTAAGGATGTATATGAGTATTCAAAATTTAAAATTGACACAGCTTCAATCATATTAGAAAGCAAAAAAGAGTTCATCGATTTTAGTGAATTGACCAATGAAACTGCGTTTGAATATTTCCTAGCAAAAGCAGATATACCCTTTCGTAAAAGCAACTACAAAGTCCTCAATGATGTACTAGCATCAGCTATCGATTTTTTTCAAGCCAGTGAAAATGAAGTCCAGAAAATCAGGTACAAGTTTTACACCTATTTCATTGATGAATCTACTAAAATTGGAAGTAGAAGGATTGAATTAAAAGACATTGCGATTCATGCTGATTCATTAAAAGAATCAGAACTTTGGATTGAGATACAATTGTTAATTTACGAAATATATGAAAATGAGGGCAATAAAAAGGCAGCGACAGATCTACTCTATCAATGTATAGATAAGGCAGATGAAAATGCACTTTTATTCACAAAAGGAACACTGTTCCAATTTTTAGCAACACAATTTGTACTGGAATCAAAGTATGTAAAAGCTGATTCTATTTTTTCAGAGGCGGTAAAAATTTTTGAGGATCTAAACTATAAACATGGGGTTGCAGCCATCTTCAATAATAAAGGAATGCTATATGAAGCTAAGGGTCTTTATAATAAATCAATTCGAAATTTCTATCAATCTATTCCTATACTTGAAAAACTGAATGATCAAACAACACTCGCCTATGTCAATAATAATATTGGTTTAGTTTATGAAAGGCAAAAAGACTATACCAGATCATTAAAATACTTTCACACTTCACTAAAAAAACTTCTTGAAATTGGAGATTTAAAATTAGCATCGTATGTCAATAATAACATTGGAGTAGCTCATTTAAATTTAGCAGAATATGATAAGGCTGAAGAATATTTACTTAAAAGTATCGAGGAAAAAGAGAAACTAAATGAAAACCGTACACTCATATATGCTTATAACAAATTAGGCATATTGTATATAAAACTTAGTAAATACAATGAAGCAAAAAAGGTGCTACAAAAAGCATTTGCACTAACGAAAAAAATACATATGTCACCATACGAGTCGGAAACATTGCTAGCTCTTTCTATGGTACATTTTCAACAAGGCCAACTAATCAAATCAGAGAAATATGCACAAGAATCGCTAGATCTTTCTACCGAGAACGAAAATTTGAGTATCCAATTAAAAGCAACACTACAATTAGCAGAAATCACTGGAAAGCTCAATGATTACCGTAGATCCTGCTTTTATTTTAAAGATGCTTCTGTCCTAAAGGACAGTCTATATAACGTAGAAAAAATTAAAGAAATAGAAAATTTAATATTCCAATATGAAACAAATAAAAAACGTCTTCAACAAGAACTAAATTTACAAAAATTAAAGACTGATAATATACAGAAAGATGCCATCATTTATTCCAACAAAAAATCGTTATTATTATCAGGATTACTTCTTTTATTATCACTGATCACCATAGGTCTCGGATTGAAAAACAGCATTCAAAAACGAAAAACCTATGCTGAATTATCAAGAGTCAATGGTTTACTGACAGAGAACAATGATAAGTTAAAACATAAACAAGAGGTATTAGAAGACATCAATAATAATCTCATTAATTTTGCTGGCACGGCAGCGCATGATTTAAAATCTCCGCTAAGAACAATAAGCTCGCTAAACGGACTGCTTGCCCAAAAATATAAGGAGGTGATACAACCAAAAGACCAAAAGATACTCGACCTTATCAAAGGAAATATTGTCTCATTAAATAAAATGATAGAGGATTTACTCGTATTTTCAAAGATTGATCAAGACTTACCTGCTCCAACTCGAATTGATTTAAAAGAAATAGTAGACTCTGTAAAGTCTCTTTTGAAATCTCAAATAGATGACAAAAATGGACAAATCATCCTTCACGGTTCAGCATTTGTTCTTGGACATCATGCAATATTAGTCGTCCTATTTCAAAATATCATTCAGAATGCATTGAAGTTTTCAGCAGAAAATAGAAATCCAGTAATAGAGATCACATTTACATCAACAGATAAAAATAAAATTGAAGTTTCGATTTCTGATAATGGTATAGGAATACAAAAATCAATACTAAATACCATTTTTAAAGGCTTTAAAAAAGGACATTTACAGTCTGAATACGAAGGTTTTGGAATTGGACTTGCCACTTGTAAAAAAATTGTCCAGCATTACAAAGGAGAAATCAAGGCGGAATCAGAAGTCGGAAAAGGCACAAATATTAATTTTAGTCTTCCTTTGTATGACGAGGTACAGAATCATTGATGGTAGATTGACATAACATTTTCAAAAATGAGCTTTCAGATGGCAGTATTTATTTCCTTGAAAATGGCTAAGTCTTAAAATCATGTAAAACAACTGAATAATCTTTGTCAACTTCCTAAGCTTAAAAATACTGCCATTATCTCCCAATTGATTCTAAAATCTTTACGATGCCTAAATGGGTAAATAATTCACATCTGAAATAATACTTATATTTAAAATACTATATATCAACTATTTAAGTTAACTTTTACTCAATGTATTAAATATAATGCTCCAATAAATAAGCATATGTATATCAAATTAATAAAAGAAATCACTTTGGAAATATTAAGGGTGGTGAATTATATTTGTCTCTTTTATTGGTAAGAATTACGCAAGTTCAAAATTAAGTTTAAGTATACAAGAAATAGATATGACAAAAGCGCTAACATTATTCGATAAGGTGTGGGATTCTCATGTGGTGAGACGAATCGAAGATGGGCCAGATATTTTATTTATCGACAGGCATTTCATTCACGAGGTGACTAGCCCAGTGGCATTCCTTAACATGGATAAACGAGGCATGAGTGTTATTTATCCAGAACGCACCTTTGCGACAGCTGATCATAATACACCAACCATTGATCAACATTTGCCGGTGAAAGATCCTCTTTCAGCTATGCAATTGCAAGCACTAGAATCCAATTCTGCAAAAAATGGGATTTCACATTGGGGATTGGGACATAAGAAAAACGGTATCGTACATGTTGTCGGTCCGGAAAATGGTATCACACTTCCTTCCATGACAATCGTCTGTGGTGATTCGCATACATCTACACATGGTGCTTTTGGTGCGATTGCTTTTGGTATCGGCACATCAGAAGTCGAGATGGTATTGGCCTCTCAGTGCATCATGCAGACAAAGCCAAAAAAGATGAGGATTGAGATTAATGGTCAACTCTCCGAGTCTGTCGTTCCGAAAGATGTAATACTGTATGTCATTTCAAAAATATCTGCAAGTGGCGGTACTGGTCACTTTGTAGAATATGCAGGCGAAGTCTTTGAGAATATGTCAATGGAAGGTCGAATGACGGTCTGTAATATGAGCATTGAGATGGGAGCAAGAGGTGGCATCATTGCGCCAGATAATAAAGCGATCGAATATTTAAAGGGAAGAGAGTATGCACCAAAAGGTGAGGCTTGGGATAAACTAGAAACATATTGGGCAACACTTCGTACTGATGAAGGAGCCGAGTATGACATTGTACACACATTTGATGCGGCGGATATCGAACCAATGATTACATATGGGACAAATCCTGGCTTAGGTATTGGGATATCTAAAGCGATTCCATCTCCTACAGATGTCATGGATGGGCAAGCATCGTATGAGAAGTCCCTTGTCTATATGGGATTCAATGTCGGTGAGCAAATGGTCGGTAAACATGTAGACTATGTCTTCATGGGCAGCTGCACCAATGGCAGAATCGAAGACTTTAGACAATTCGCAAAAGTCGTCAAAGGAAAACAGAAAGCAGATAATGTCACTGCTTGGCTCGTACCTGGCTCACAAAAAGTAGAAGCCAAAATTCGAGAAGAAGGCATTTTGGATATTTTGACAGAAGCTGGCTTTAAGCTTCGCCAACCTGGCTGCTCTGCGTGTCTCGCGATGAACGATGATAAAGTACCAGCGGGTAAATATGCGGTCAGTACATCCAATAGAAATTTTGAAGGTAGACAAGGTCCAGGTGCGCGGACCATGCTTGCCAGCCCATTGGTTGCAGCCGCGGCGGCAGTAACTGGAGTCGTCACAGACCCTAGAGAATTAATAAACTAAGAAAACGAAAACATGGCTTACGATAAATTTGACATACTCACAAGCTCAGTAGTACCGATGCCAATAGAAAATGTTGACACGGATCAGATCATCCCGGCTCGCTTCCTCAAAGCTGTTGAGCGCAAGGGTTTTGGTGACAATTTATTTAGAGATTGGAGATACAATTCTGATGATTCACCAAAGGAGGATTTTGTTTTAAACAATCCTGTATACTCAGGTAAGATATTAGCCGGAGGTAAAAACTTTGGCTGTGGATCGAGTCGAGAGCACGCTGCCTGGGCGGTCTACGATTATGGATTTCGATGTGTCGTCAGTAGTTTCTTCGCTGATATTTTCAGCAATAACTGTTTGAATATTGGCGTACTCCCGGTTACCGTATCACCAGAGTTCTTAGATCACCTCTACACAGAAATCGAAAAAGATCCAGCAACGCAAGTAGAAGTCAATCTGAATACTCAAAAGATCACGATGCTAAGCTCAGGATTACAAGAAACATTCGCAATAAACACTTACAAGAAAAATAACTTACTGAATGGCTATGATGATATCGACTATCTAATGGCAATGAAAGATGAGATAGAAGAGTTTGCTACAACTCGACCATTCTAAACACTATGCCAAGAAAAATAGAAATCATGGACACCACTCTCCGCGATGGAGAACAAACAAGTGGTGTTAGTTTTAAGGCCTCAGAAAAATTAACCATTGCCAAGCTGTTGCTCAATGAGGTTAAAGTCGACCGCATAGAAGTGGCCTCAGCTAGGGTCTCATCTGGAGAGCTAGACGCTGTCAAAAAAATAACAGAATGGGCTGCGACAGTGGGTAAGCTTGACAAGATCGAAGTCTTGACATTTGTGGATGGCCGCCAATCGATCACATGGATGGAAGCCGCTGGAGCCAAAGTCATGAACCTGCTGACTAAGGGTTCGATGAACCACCTCACACATCAATTAAAGAAGACGCCAGAAGAGCACATGTCTGATATTCAAGAAGTATTAGATTATGCAAAAGAGTCTGGTATCTCTGTCAATGTCTATCTAGAAGATTGGAGTAATGGGATGCGGCATTCTAAAGAGTATGTTTTTCAAATGCTCGATTATTTGTGCGATAGTTATGTAGATAAGCTCCTGCTGCCAGACACCTTGGGCATTATGACACCAGCAGAATCGTTTGGCTACGTCAAAGAAATTATAGATAAATATCCAAGTTGTCATTTTGATTTTCATGCACACAATGATTATGACTTGGGTACAGCGAATGTATTTGAGGCTGTGAGGGCAGGAGTGCATGGTCTACACTTGACGGTGAATGGGATGGGTGAACGGGCAGGCAATGCGCCGCTGGCCTCTGCGATTGCTGTGCTACAAGATTATGCGGGTGACATAGAATTTGGAGTGAATGAAGAATCCTTGTATTCCGTATCAAAGCTGGTTGAGAATATTTCAGGTTTGCGGATACCTGCGAATAAGCCGATCGTAGGATCGAATGTTTTTACTCAGACTGCTGGTGTACATGCAGATGGAGACAAGAAGAATAATTTATATTTCAGTGATTTGATGCCGGAGCGCTTTGGGAGGACCCGTGAGTACGCTTTGGGCAAGACGAGTGGGAAAGCGAATATTGAAAATAATTTGATTGAATTGGGCATCAGTTTGTCAGATGAAGATCTCAAAAAGGTAACTCGCCATATTATCGAGTTAGGTGATAAAAAGGAGACAGTCACAAAAGAGGATTTGCCTTATATCATTTCGGATGTTTTGAATCAAGGTAGTATAGAGGAGCACGTCAAGGTGATTAAATATGTACTCACTCATGCGTCTGACCTTCAACCATCGGCAACAATCAAAATACAAATCGGGGAAGAGATCATCGAGCGCAGCGCGCAGGGAGACGGGCAGTATGATGCCTTTATGAATGCGTTAAAGAAAATATATAAGCAAAAAGGACTACAACTCCCTACTCTACTAGATTATAGTGTCCGAATCCCTCCTGGGGGGAAGACAGATGCTCTCTGTGAGACATTTATCACTTGGGATCATGGACCTAAAGGCTTAAAAACAAGAGGCTTGGATTCTGATCAGACTGTTTCTGCGATCAAGGCAACGCAACGGATGCTTAATATTATTTAGTCTTTGCTTTATCCAAAATAAACGCTAAGCTATACGCTCTTTCCTGTCTTTTGTCCTTCAACTTATTTTGTATAATTTTTAGAAAAAAATCAATACTTAAAATTTGCATTTTTTTTATGGGCTTAATAATTTTGGGCAGAACCAAAATAATTTTACGGTACGTGAAGCGAGTGCGTAACAAAATCGAGTACAACGAAACGGGAATATTTAAAGTCAATCAGGTTTCAGAACGATACATCTATCAATACTTCCAGGAGCAAACAGGTCCCTTTGTCAAGTCACTTTACCAATCAGCTTATCAGATTTGCAATGTATATACAGACAAGAACACTGTGCTGTCGGCATACCAAAAACTAAATGGATCTGAAGCAACAAATCAAGTATTTCTAGATCACGAAGACAAATATATCCCAATAGAACTACAGCAAATCATCATAGAAAAAACCGAATTTAATGACAAGTTTAATTGTCACGGATTCACCTTTCTTGATGCTCAGTTTTGGCTGGAGTTAGATAATAAAACACTACAAACGATCCTCATTGATGATCAGTATCAAGCCTGTCGATTAGAGGATTTGGAAGAACATGGTATCAGTTTGTATTTTGATTCAAAACAACAGCTCATACACTCTGCCAGAAAAGTAAATGGACATTTATTGTCAAAATTTGGCATTAACCATCTAATGACTAAGGGAGAAGATGACATATTGAACCGATACAAACTGGTTGATCATAAGTATACACAGTATTTCAATCGATAAAAATGCAAAGAGGGCGAGAGCCCTTTTGCTAAAAGTCATATATTAATTCGAGAAAATGATTGAGGAAAAGGGCTCCTGCCCCAATGCCATTTAGTTAGTGGCATAAGAATTAATTTAATAACACAGGTTAATCTATTGAAACATTAATTTGTCATGATTTTTACAAAAAATCCAGCCAAATTAGCCTCTTTTAACATAATAATGCAAGGCACTTTGTGCCGTGCAACCAATATTTGACACCTATGGTGTCATGATATCCTTAACTAAATGGCATTGGGCTCCTGCCCTCTTACCATTAAGTCCAATACGCAAAGAGGGCGGGAGCCCTTTTGCTCAAAGTCTTAAATTAATTCGAGAAAATGATTGAGGTAAAGGGCTCCTGCCCTCTTACCACTTGCGTGACCGACCACCGGTTTACACAACCAATCTCTTCCTTATATCATTTCTCTTTTTATCTTTAACATAACAATTTTACAATGAACAATTTATATTTCCTGACAATTACAGTCAATGGATGGATTCCTGTCTTTCATGATTTCCCGGAAACCAAACAAATTATCTTGGACTCATTCAACTATATTACTCATGAGGAAATAGCTACAATTCATGCATTCGTCATTATGAAAGATCATATTCACTTTGTCTGCAAGATTAATGAACCGTATAAAATCAAAGCCATTATCAAAAGATTTAAATCCTTTACAGGAAAGACAATCATCGCTTTTTTGAAAGACACTGACTTGAATTATGTACTTACACATTTCACTTCAATAAGACATGATAGGAAAAATAAGTTCTGGAAACTTAAATCAGCATGTCTCCTGTTAAAGCATTCGGATATTGTAAAACAGAAATTGGAGTACACCCATCTTAATCCAACAAAGGGTAAATACAAAGAAGTAGAGAATCCAAATAAATATTTCTATTCATCTTCAAAATCTTATGCAACGGGAATTTTGGAGTTTCCTTTTTTGACTTTGTATAAATAAAAATACGCAAAGAGGGCGGGAGCCCTTTTGCTCAAAGTCATAAATTAATTCGGGAAAATGATTGAGGTGAAGGGCTCCTGCCCTCTCACCATTAAGTCCAATACGCAAAGAGGCCAGGAGCCCTTTTACTCAAAGTCATAAATTAATTCGGGAAAATGATTAAGGTATAAGGATCCTGTCCTCTTACCATTTTGAAGTGCTTTTGCCCGCTCACCATTTTAATTTGATCAAATCGGCGTGGATTCAGCTAAATATTGTCTGAAAGAATAAAGTTGTTGGGAAAGCTTCGTTTTGTATTTCCCTAACATATCTTCAAACTCTTTATTTCCTTTTAAAGAATCAAATAAAGGTTCTTTGTCAATCCATCGGGCACTACCTAGATTACCTTTACTAATAAAGCTATCTAAATATTTTATAGCATTTGCATTATCACCCTTGAAGATCGCAAATGCAGATCTTAAAAAATCTTCATATAAAATATCATTGAGTCGCATATTGTCTTTAGGCTGATCAATTCTTTCTTTGCGGATGATATCAATTAATGCGTCAGCCTTGTCTGCTTTTCCTGTTTGCTTTAGTGCGTATATATAATTAATCATTGCACTTAAGTCATTTTGAGAATAATCGGTTACAATAGCCATAGGGTCAACATCAGCAAAAATCGTCTCATATTGATCAATCGCTTCAGTATATTTTCTTTGTACAAAGGCATTTTCAAAAGCCATCAAATCACCAAGCAGTGAAGAGTGTTTGGAATTGGTATCTTGTTTCCTAGCCTTTAATTGTATTAATTGGTTAGTAATTTGCTCTGCATTTTGATAATCAAGTTTCTGAATAAAATAAGCTCTTTGATACTGTAATTTAGTAATCTGCTGCTGCCTTGATTCTGTCTCCATCGTTGACAATTCAGTATTCAATTCTTCATAAGCCATTAATTTCATCAAGGACTCCAAATAGGTCGAATACATTTTACCTTCTTTCCCATTGATTTGCATACTGTTGTAACTAATAATTGCCACAGAGTCTATTCGTGAATTAAAGTAAAATGTTTTAGCATAGTTAAACCATAAGTTTGCATGATCTGGTTCGAGCTCAATACCCTTTTTAAAAGTCCTTAATGCTTCATCGATTTCGTTATTTTCTCGCTGATAAATGCCTCTTAGATTAATTAAATTTAGGTTTAGTGGATTTATTGCTAATGCCTGTTGGATAAGAACATTAATCGCCTTCACATCTAAATTTAAATCCTGGGTTGCAATTGCCAAGCCATACAAAGCAGCATAATTATTAGGATTGAGACTTATCGCCTGATCATAAGCAATTTTTGCGTCTTCAAAATTTCTTTTCCACCAATGATTCAAACTTCCTTTTAGCACATGAGCGTCAGACAATTCAGGTTTGATTGCCATACCCTGCTTCATATAATCCCATGCTTTAGGATAATTTATATCTGGATCTTCTCCAGCATAATATATTAAATGAATATGCAGATTACCAAGAAGTATAATTGCTTCTGCAAAGTCATTGTCCAGTAAAATAGCTTCATCTAATAATTCTTTAGCTTCATATAAGGCTTCCCTATTACCTGACTCCTTCAATTGTTTAGCTCGCAAGAAATTCTCATAAGCCTTCAAACTTTCAGTGTATTGGCTGGGTTCAACAATTACATCATCCGCAAAAACGGACGCGATTAGGGTGTTCGAAATTTTTGTTGCTATCTCTGATTGGATATCAAAAATATTTTTTGCCGTGACCAAATTATCATATGTCTCTGCCCATAGACTAACATCGGATGTAGCATCTATGAGTTGCACATTTATTCTAACCCGATCCCCTACCCGCTGCACACTGCCTTCCATTACATGCGAGACATTCAACAGTTTAGCAATGTCTTTGAGGTTTTGGTCACTGTCTTTCATCTTAGAAACTGATGAACGAGATATCACTTTTAAGTTCTTGGATTTAGATAAAAACGTTAATAAATCATCATGCATTCCATCTGTGAAATATTGGTTTTCTTCATTCGCACTCATATTGTCAAAAGGAAGAATTGCAATTGAGTTTTTCTTCTCTACTTCAGTATTTTTTAATTCGACTACATGAACTTTATCTGAAGAGCCAACAAATTTATACCCAAAGAATCCGAGTATAGACAAACACAAAACACCGGCTACTAGAAGTGGTAAACTCTTTGATTTTTTTTCTTCAACTCTCAATTTTCCAGCCACTGCCTTTCGCTCGGGAACCGGAAACCTATGATTAGTCAAGGCAAATACTTCAATCGGTTGTAGAATGTTTTTAAATTCGAATGCCCCTATTTCAGTCGTAGAAAACCGTGGCTCATTTCTAATTTGATCGTAAATATTTTTAGAAAACAAAACACCTCCAGGCACACTCATTGATTCAATCCTAGAAGCAATATTAATCGCACTGCCAAATACATCTCCATCCTTTTCAATCACTTCTCCAACATGCAAGCCAATCCGCAAGGGAATACGCGGTTCTATCAAACACCGCAGTTGTAATTCCTCTGCACACCCAACAGCCTGTACAGCACTGCTAAAGGTGATCATACTCCCATCTCCGTATGTTTTGACAATGCGTCCTCCAAATTTTTGGACCACCGATTGAGAAATGTCAAAGTACCGATCGAGTAATGACATGGCAGCATTGATGTCTTTTTCCATCAAAGCACTATATCCAGCGATGTCAGAAAATAAGATGGCACTGAGTTTATTATTGGAAGGTTTCACACTTGAAATTAGTTAATTCTTCCGATAACTCACATATGGTTTACTATTTATGAATTTCAGGATGACACTCTTCATTAATCAGTAGATCTAGGGTTAAAAGAGCTACCATTTTAACACATAGTAGAGTGAACCATCACATATAGCGGTTTACACACATATTATTATCAATTGTTAGTAAAATAATGAGACGTAGTTCCTTTGAATCCAAGATTCTGAACTATGTTTGCGCCTCATCAAGAATAAGATGAATAATGAATATGAATATTGCAGTACTCGCAGGTGATGGAATTGGCCCTGAAGTCGTAGATCAAGCGATGAAAGTGGTAAAAGCAATTGGTCAAAAATTTGACCATAACATGAATTTCACTTCAGCGATTACTGGAGCAGCAGCCATCGATGCAGTTGGTGATCCTTACCCAGAGGAGACCCATAAAATCTGTATGGATGCTGATGCCGTATTATTCGGTGCGATAGGCCATCCCAAATTTGACAATGACCCATCAGCGAAGGTTAGACCAGAGCAAGGCTTGCTGCGTATGCGCAAGATGTTAGGCTTATATGCCAATATTCGTCCTACTCTCGTTTTTCCTTCACTTTTGCATAAATCGCCCTTGCGTAGAGAGCTGATTGAGAATGCTGATTTTGTCTGTATTAGAGAATTGACTGGTGGTATCTATTTTGGTGACAAAGGCAGAAATGAAGCTGGAGACAAAGCATGGGATGTATGCGAATACACCAAACCTGAAGTCGAACGAATCGTCCGCCTGGCATACCAATACGCTCAAAAGCGACGCAAAAAATTAACCGTTATAGACAAGGCGAACGTCTTAGAGACTTCTAGATTATGGAGAGAAGTCTGTCAAGGTCTTGAAAAAGAATATGCCGACGTTGAAACGGAGTATTTGTTCGTAGATGCAGCAGCGATGCGTATCATCCAATGGCCAGAAGGTTTTGATGTTGTTGTCACAGAAAACATGTTTGGCGATATCATATCTGATGAAGCATCTGTAATATCTGGCTCAATGGGATTAATGCCCTCTGCTAGTATCGGACTACACACATCAGTGTTTGAACCTATTCATGGTAGCTATCCACAAGCAGCTGGGCTTAACATTGCGAATCCAATTGGCACTGTACTTTCAGCTGCGATGATGTTCGAATATGCCTTTGATTTAAAAGAAGAAGCTACGTTGATTAAAGATATAGTCGACAAGTCACTTGCTGAAGGCATAGTCACAGAGGATATAGCTGATGATTCAAAAGCCTATTCCACAAGTGACGTCGGAGATTGGCTTGCCGCTCAAGTAGTATAGACATTCCGCCTGTACAAAACAATCATAGAAATTAGCAAAATCTGGCATCCGCGATGAGTGGTAATTGTTTACACTCACAGCCAAAATTCATTTAGTCTAGGTTTCCGTACATAGCCATTTCATAATCGTTCTTGTATCCTGCCAATTTGTTAAAAAAGCTGACAGCCTAGGGGTAAAGTAAACTTTTGACGTACTATTAACTGAGTATCCAGTCCAATTCAACAAATGGCTGGTTAGTTTAGACTAATAATTATTGCGAAACTTGAACTTTAGATATGCTTATACCCAATGCACTTGAATTTGACCTATTTACTGCATATTTTTTCAATCTATGCGTTACAAAGCATCGTAATAGCACCTCTATTTCTACGTTTTGTGCCTTGATCTTAAAAAAATATCCTCACACTAAACAGATCAAGCCCAAATCCGTTGGGTATAGAAGTCTTATCCTGTTATTTGTCTGCCTTACATTAAATCAAAGTTATGCGCAAGAGGGGCCTCGAATCGAAAAAGTAGGCGCTACCAAATATCAATACAATCATTCAGTGAAACGTTTGCATAAGTTCGACGTTGAACTCACACTGAACGATCTTACACGAACAGAATTTAACCAGTTTAACAATGCTAGAAAAGGTCAACGGGTCGTCAATATTGTAGGGACCTCATTATTAATTGGGACATTCAGTTTAGCAAGTGCTGCCTATAATGAAAATGAAAACGGCGCACTGGGTGCTGCCATTATCTCTGTCCTTGGTGGTGCTGCTTCAGGAGCGACTCTATTAATTGGAAATTTAGCATTTGGCTCACAAAAAGCAAAACACAAGTGGAGACTTATCAACGCCATCAACTTAGGTTCTTTGGCAGGTATGACAGACCAAAACATACAAAGTGAAAAAAATGCCTTACTCTTTCCCCATAAAATTATCCAACAGCAAGATGAAAAAATATGGTCCGTAGGTGATCGAACAGACAAGTTTCATCTATTGGGCACAGAGTTAATGAAAGATGACTTCACAAATGCTGAATTTACCAATTTTCAAACATTTCGAAAACGGACTACACGATCTTTGAAGGTCTCTTATATTGTTGGAGGTGCGATCATTGCTTCTGAAATACTAATCGCTGCAGGTGTTGTCAATGAGGATACTGCACGAGGATCTAGCTACAGGTTCCTCACTCGGACTCTGCCTGTTATTTCTCTTTTAGGATCTTTAGGTTTTGCTGCAAAGTTTAATTTGCAACAAACCAAATCACGGAATAAGCTGATTGAATATGTCAACGGTTATGCTGCGGTGCCTGAAGAAACATCTAGTAATTATTGGGCGGCAGGGGTAACGGATCAAGGCTTGTCAATACGTTATCATTTCTAATTAAGATTTGACCCAAGATTTGACAAATTTCAAAAATTTGTTAAATCTACAAACCAGTTCATACAAGCCTTAAATACAAAATTAGCTTGGTTTAACTGGTGGCTGCAAATCCTTATTCAACTTCATCTGTTTTGGATTATTACCAAAATAATTTGATCCAACAAATATCATAATATGTTCTTTTGATAAGATTGACCATTCTTCTGGTACTTTATTCGGATTATCATCGACCATGATAATCTTAGGATCACCATCTGTTTTATAGGTTAGATGGTATTTGCCGCCGCCGTGTACTTCTCCATATTGACCATAGTAATAGCTAAAGTCATCTTCAAACTTGACATAATAGCCTGGCTCAACAGGTTTGGGTCGTTCTCCACCAGAAAATATGGCTTCATAAATCCACCAGCCAGCAGTTAATATTGAGTACGCTTCCTCAGATTGCGATCTTGTTTCGATAAGTGCATAGGCGTGGCTCCTGTTATTATCGATTAAGGCCTTTTCCTCAGGACTGATTGTTCCGGGAGCTACATGTATTTCGTTACCACTTTCTGTATTCTGTATTCGTCCACCAGAAGATTCAGGTTCATTAATACTATTATCTTTGCAGGATATCGACACAAACCCGACGATTGCTAAAAAGTATATTAGGTTTTTCATATTCAAAATTAATCTAATTTATACCATTCTCTAACGCAAAACTGCAGGCTGAGATTTTATGATCACTAAAGTTCACAAATTTATTCAAAAAGAAGACCTTTTAAAGCCAGATGATCAAATTCTTTTGGCAGTTAGTGGAGGCATTGATTCTATGTGTTTATTGGATATTTTTCGTCAATTGCCCTATTCGTATGCTGTAGCTCATGTCAATCACCAGCTGAGAGGTGAAGATGCAAATCAAGACCAACAATTCATTGAACGCACTTGTAAGACCTTAGATATACCCTTTCACAGTATTTCATTAGATATAAAAGGCATAGCGCTTGCAGAAAAGGCTAATATCTCAGATACTGGACGAAAAGAACGATATAACTACTTCCATCAAATTGGCCAAAAACATGGCTACACTAAAATCGCAACCGCACACCACGCGAATGATGATATTGAAACAATGCTCATGAGACTACTCGATGGAAGCGGACTTAGAGGCTTGTCAGGCATACCTCTCCAGAATGGCATCACCATACGGCCTCTATTAATCATAACACGTGAGGAAATAGAAAGCTATGCCAACCAAAGAGCTATCGCCTATAGAGAAGATGCATCAAACGCAAAAGAAGACTATTTTAGAAATGCGATCCGGCATCAGATCATACCCAAATTAACTGAACTGAAGCCCTCCGCTCAATCAGGCATGCTTCAGAGTATAGACATTCTAAAAGACAGCTATGCCTTACTTCAGTCACTCCTTAAATCAGAACTTACGCATAGGATTGAAAAATCAAACGATACGATTACTGTTGATATACCCTCAAGAGCATTTCTTGGTCGGATAAGTCTTTTATACTATTGCCTTGAGCCATATGGATTTACCAGAAGTCAAATCCTTAACATGGCAGAGACCACACAATCAGGAGCAAAGTTCGATGCTAAGAACTACAAAGCTATAATCAACCGAGGTAAAATTATTATTTCCGAAAAAAATCATCTGGATGGTTTCGACAATCCTGTATCCATTGCTGCTATTGGTAGCTATCCAATCCATGACGTTGGTACATTCGGTATTTCGATTCCTACTGCAAAAGATTTTGATCCTAGCAAATACATAGAGTTAATCGATGCGGACGAAGTCGTCTTCCCTTTACTCATTAGGCATTGGCAGCCAGGTGATACATTTTCTCCTTTAGGAATGAACGGCCAATCGCAGAGCTTACAGGATTTTTTTACAAATCAAAAGCTGTCAATCTTTGAAAAAGAGAACGTGCTTTTAGTAGAATCTGCAGGTAAGATCATATGGATCATTGGACATCGAATCGCCCATCAAGTTAAGATTACACCAAAGACAAAACGTTATTTAAAATTAGAGTACTTATCGAATCAAACTCTATGAGTTAACAATGTCAGATAACAATTCGCGATTGATTTCGTGAGTCCCGACAAACTTCTTTAACTCAATATTAGCATCGGTGTTGTCAATAAATTCAGAGATGCCTTTGACTCTTTTAGGTGTAATAAATTCATCCGCATCGCCTACACAATAGTACTTTTTATCAATCGTCCTGAGATAAGGAATAAAGGCTTCATATTCAATATCGGGTGGAAATTCTCCCGCCCAGTTTACCATTTTTGCAATATTGGGTCGAGCATGATCGAGCCATCTCATCATGGTCGCGCTACCTTGAGAAAATCCTAGCACATTCAATGTCTGTGAGGACCTAAGTGTTAGTGATTCCACGAGTTGATCTATATACTGGATATAATCATTGATCTCATCCAAACGATGATGCTTCGTCATCCAAGAGGCACCCAAGATCAGTGGATCTCTTTTAAAATAGAAGGTATTCAATCCTTCAGGAGCAATGACATGAGTATGCTCTAAATCTAGATGATCAAATTTTCTAATGATTCGTGAGGCCAATTGACCATAGCCATGAAAAACTAACCAAACTTGAGATGCGGTATCGCAAGGTACTCCTGTAGTATAATAATGAGCAGTTCTACTTATCTTTATCGTATGCAATTCAGGCTCCTTCATGAATTAGTTTTCGTTTTGCTAAACATTTATAAGACTTAATTTATTTGTATAACATGGTGCAAGATAGAAACTATGTGGTTCACCCTTTGTATATCACCATCACATTGGTATTGGCAAGCATTACCTCATTATTCATCGGGTTTTCAGGGGCATATTTATATAATAGAATTCAAGAAGGAGCTCAAGCGATACAACTACCGAGTCTCTTCTATTTGAATACACTGGTGTTGGTTGCCTCAAGTTTGACACTGCGACATGCAAAAAAAGCCTATCGGTTAGATAATACTGAACGGTACCAACTGATGTTAGCTGTAACTCTAGCACTATCTATACTTTTCATCATTGCACAACTCTTTGCTTGGAGACAATTACAGCAGTCAAATATTTTTGTGGATGGAGGGAATATGGGTTCGTATTTGTACGTCATATCAGGCCTACATTTTACTCATGTCATTGCTGGGATACCATTTTTGGGATTCTTTCTTTACAGCGCGATTAAGAAAATGAAAGAACCAGTGAGTGTCTTAGTCTATTTTTCAGATCCTGATAAAAAGAGGAAGTTAGATATACTGACTATTTATTGGCATTTCCTGGATATTTTATGGGTATATCTAGTGCTATTTTTCCTTGTGAATTATTTGATATAAACGGAATCAATTACGTAATTTCAGTTGACGGGAATTAAAAATCGAATTGTGATTGTTTTAGCAACTCGTTTATATACTGACAATCTAAGCACATCCAATTGATTAAGTTGGATTTTTAAATCACTTCACCACGAATTATTATATCTTGAAAGCAGTTCATTATTTATTCAAATTAAAACTCAAAACGTATGGCAATCAGACTTGGAGATATTGCTCCTGATTTTACAGCACAAACTTCTCAAGGAGAAATTACATTTCACAATTGGTTAGGTGACAGTTGGGGACTTCTGTTTTCACATCCAGCAGATTTTACACCTGTTTGTACAACAGAATTAGGAAGAACTGCTGCATTGAGTGGTGAATTTCAAAAGCGTGGTGTCAAACCAATCGCAGTTAGTGTAGATCCGATGGACTCGCATGAAGAATGGATTAAGGATATTAATGAAACACAAGACGTTAGTGTAAACTTCCCTTTGATTGCCGATCACGATCGAACTGTAGCTGAGCTGTATGACATGATACATCCAAATGCTTCACAAAAAACAACCGTAAGGACGGTATTCGTCATTGATCCACATAAAAAGGTGAGGTTGACCCTAACGTATCCACCGGCAACGGGAAGAAATTTTATGGAAATTTTGAGAGTGATTGACAGCCTTCAATTAACGGACAATCATTCAGTAGCCACACCAGCGGATTGGAAGCAAGGAGAAGATGTTATAGTTTCACCTTCTATAGCTACAGAAGATATTCCTGCTAAATTTCCAAAAGGACATACAGTCATCAAGCCATATTTAAGAACTACACCTCAGCCGGACTAATGTAGGGAAATTGGTGAATTCAATCTGTTAACTGGATTTTTTTTGAATACATAAGATCGCTGTATGTAAATCATCAACAGGATCGTATACTAGCCGTCCTAAACAGAATATCCCCAAATAATCAAGCTCAGATCTAATATCTGTATAGCTATTGTAGTTTTTTTACAAAAAATATGATATTTGATTTATTAACAAAACAAGCAATTAACATACTGGTATTCAATAATATACATATTAACTATTAATTTAATATTAATGACATTCCAATCATTTTATTCATTTTTTGATAAAAATCTGTAGATTATATGTACCCCTTTCTTTAAATCGTGCGTCTTAATTGTGAGCGTCATTATAAAATACAATTTCTGAAATATTTAAATTAAAATATAATGACAAAATCTATCAATCTCTCAATCGACAACTACATTCAAACTGCTCAAGTATTAAGTATTTTTGCGCTTATCACGTTTTTTGTTTTAACGCAAACTTTCGGGTAATCCAACCTTCACATGCACCGTGTCTGCACCTACACACCTTTTTAACTACCTCTTTAACTATACTATTAACTAACACCCTTTCTACATGTAACCCTTTTAAAACAATGCATTTAGTCTAACGACACATAGATTAAAAATACATTTTACAATTTTTTATGAAGTGAAAGGAGCTCTTGACAATGCTCTTTTCACTTTTTTATTTCATCTACACATTTATCACAAGCAACATTTCCTATTAAAGATTTTCATCATATAATCGTCGGATTATAGAGAGAGTTACACTTTAAATTCTGACATTTGTAGCTTAATAATGCCACTGTTATGATTCTTTTCTTCGGAACCCCTTCTGAATATATTTTTGCAGTCGACACCTTAACTCCTCTAGATGCTTCCAACCTCCAAAAATTAAGTTGGCTATTTGGAAATGTTGGTCAGCTCACTCAAGAATCGATACCACATCCATTTATTGGTCCTCGAGCTACCATGGTGACTCCATGGAGTACAAATGCAGTTGAGATTACCCAAAACATGGCCATCGAAGGTATCCGAAGAATCGAAAAATTCAGATCGAATACAAAAGAAATAGCTCATGACCCGATGCTAGAGCAGGTCTATGAATCATTAAGCCAGGACATCTTCACCATTGACCGCGAACCCAATCCAATTGAATTCATAACTGATATTGCGGCTTACAATGAGCAAGAGGGGCTCGCATTAAGTCAAGAAGAAGTAGACTATCTGGAAACCTTATCGACAAGCATTGGAAGAGCACTCACAGACTCTGAGGTCTTCGGATTTTCTCAATTGAATAGCGAACATTGTCGCCATAAAATATTCAATGGTCAATTTGTTATAGATGGAAAAGAAATGCCATCTTCCCTATTTGCTTTGATCAAGAAAACGTCGAAAGAAAATCCAAATACAATCGTTTCGGCCTACAAAGATAATGTCGCTTTTATCGAAGGACCTGTCGTTGTCCAATTTGCACCAAAGTCGGCAGATAAACCAGACTACTATCAAAATACCCCTTATCAATCCGTCTTATCTCTCAAAGCAGAAACACATAATTTCCCAACAACAGTCGAACCGTTTAATGGTGCAGCGACTGGCTCTGGTGGTGAAATCAGAGATCGATTAGCAGGAGGAAAAGGTTCTTTGCCTCTAGCCGGCACTGCAGTATATATGACATCGTATCCGCGACTCTATGGATCAACTGATCAGGCAATGCCCGAACGAAAATGGCTGTATCAAACGCCAATAGATATCCTCATTAAAGCATCCAATGGTGCCTCAGATTTTGGAAATAAATATGGCCAACCGCTAATTGCTGGCTCTCTACTCACCTTTGAACACGAAGAAAACGGGAGACAACTCGGCTATGATAAAGTGATCATGATGGCTGGTGGAATTGGTTATGGAAAAGCAGAGCAAGCTCTCAAGGATACTCCTCAAACGGGAGATAAAGTCGTAATCCTCGGTGGCGATAATTATCGAATTGGTATGGGAGGAGCTGCCGTCTCTTCGACAGATACAGGGGAATATGGATCTGGAATTGAACTCAATGCTGTCCAACGATCAAACCCGGAAATGCAGAAGCGCGCTGCAAACGCCATCCGTGGCTTAGTCGAAAGTGATGTCAATCCCATCGTATCCATTCACGATCACGGCGCTGGAGGACACCTAAATTGCCTCGCCGAATTAGTAGAAGATACTGGTGGAAAAATAGAGCTAGATAAATTGCCAATTGGAGATCCTACCCTCTCTGTAAAAGAACTCATCGGTAACGAATCGCAAGAACGAATGGGGCTTGTCATTGCTGAGAAAGATATTGATCAACTAAAACGGATTGCTGAAAGAGAACGAGCACCAATGTATGTTGTCGGAGAAGTGACTGGAGATAATCGATTTAGTTTTGAAACCAAAGCTGGTGAAAAACCAATGGATGTTGAACTAGAATCGCTATTCGGATCAAGTCCCAAAACGATCCTCATTGATCAAACTGTAGACCGAGATTACGCGCACTTGGCCTATAGTGAGGAACTCATTCAAGATTACATTCAACATGTTTTACAATTAGAAGCAGTTGCTTGTAAAGATTGGTTAACGAATAAAGTAGATCGCTGTGTAGGAGGTCGCGTGGCTAAACAACAATGTTGCGGGCCACTCCAATTGCCTTTAAATGACGTCGGAGTGATGGCTTTAGATTTTGTTGGCAAGCTAGGCAGTGCAACCTCAATCGGTCATTCCTCTATTAGTGGTTTGATAGACCCTATTGCTGGTTCGAAAAATTCGATAGCTGAGGCGCTAACAAACCTTGTGTGGGCTCCACTACAAGACAATTTAAAATCAGTATCACTATCAGCTAACTGGATGTGGCCTTGCAAAAACCCAGGAGAAGATGCGCGCCTGTATGAAGCCGTGCAGGCTATATCTGACTTTGCAATATCTTTAGGTATCAATGTACCAACAGGTAAGGATTCATTATCAATGAAACAAAAGTATCCAGATGGGGACGTTATTTCTCCGGGTACAGTTATCATTTCTGCAGTTGGCCTTTGTAGTGACATCACTCAAGTCGTCGAACCTGTTTTTCAAATTGGTAAGGGATCTATTTATTACATCAACTTATCTCAAGACACCTACAAGCTAGGCGGATCGAGTTTTGCACAAACTTTACATCGGATAGGAAACAGTGCACCAACGATACAGGATGATGCTTTTTTTGCAAGAGCATTTAATGCGATGCAGGAGTTGATCAAAGGAGAAAAGATTGTTGCAGGGCACGATGTCTCTGCGGGAGGTTTGTTGACTTGCTTATTAGAATGTTGCTTTGCAGATCCAGAATTAGGCGCAGCGATTAATTTGAATGAGTTGGGCGAAGCGGATACTATCAAACTCTTATTTGCTGAAAACGCAGGTCTTGTTTTCCAGGGCGATGATGCGAGCATTGAGGCGGCTTTTGCAGCAGCAGATGTCGAGCTTTTTAAAATAGGAGGCGTTACAGATTCTGGGCTATTACAAATATGGCACAACACAGAATTCGATTTTGATATTGCTGATTTGCGAGACAAGTGGTTTGAGACATCTTATCTATTGGACCAACATCAAACAGCGAATGGCTTAGCTAAGGTTCGCTTTGAGAATTATACAAAGCAGCCACTGCAGTTTACATTTCCGAGTCACTTTGAGGGAGTGTTGCCGGCCATCAACAGCAATCGGCCACGTCCCAAAGCAGCTATTATAAGAGAGAAAGGTTCAAACTCAGAACGAGAATTAGCGAATGCCATGTACTTAGCTGGGTTTGATGTGAAGGATGTCCATATGACAGATTTGATTAGTGGCCGAGAGACATTGGAAGATATTCGATTTCTAGGTGCTGTGGGTGGGTTTTCTAATTCGGATGTACTGGGATCAGCGAAAGGATGGGCAGGAGCATTTTTATATAATGAAAAAGCGAAAGAGGTTTTAGACAAGTTCTTTAGCCGTGAAGATGTCTTAACAATTGGTGTATGTAATGGTTGCCAGTTATTCATAGAATTAAATTTAATTAACCCAGAACACAAACAACCCTCTACCATGCTGTGGAACGATTCACAAAAACATGAGAGCGCATTTACTTCTGTACAGATTGAAGAGAATCATTCGGTGATGCTATCAAGTTTGGCAGGTGCCAATTTGGGGGTTTGGGTTTCGCATGGTGAAGGAAAATTTAGTCTACCTGAGGAAAAAGAGGAGTATAACATTGTTGCGTCCTATGGTTACGATAGCTATCCATCTAATCCAAATGGCAGCGACTATAATGCAGCTATGGTTGTCAGTGATGATGGCCGACATCTCGTCACAATGCCGCATATAGAGAGATCAATCTTTCAGTGGAACTGGGCGTATTACCCAAATGGTAGGCAAGACGAGGTCTCTCCATGGATTGAAGCATTCGTGAATGCTAGAGAATGGATTGAGAAAAACTAGTAGTCTGTTTAGATAAAATTGACAAAAAACTAGCTTTGACGAACAGATCAAAAATCCGTATCTTTATATCAATTGAAATATGAGCGTGGGACTGGCAAGTCCCTCTGACGAATCATTTACGTTCTCTGCGATATGCCGAATTCTCAGCCAAAGACGCAATAACAAGAATCGAAAATGATACAGCGATCTAGATACCTTGCATCCAGTAATCGCTGATTAAAAAAAAAGATACTCATACCTTTTTAATCGTCGTTGCTCATATTTCAATTTATTAAAGTGAATGTAAAGTCACTTCTTTGCTGTGTTCTAAAGGCTAATTTACACTTTATTTTCTTAAGCCAATAAGCAACTTGTTTCTAAATATTTGGGACTAATGGCTTTTATTAAATTGGACATTCTCACCGTCGATACTATCTTATAAAGTCTTCAAATATTCAATCACAGCCATTCTTTGCGACTCAGTTAATTTGTCTCCAAAATAATGGCCCTCATTCCGGTAACCGGGCAATGTTGTATCGTATGTATACTTATCCAATTTGCGTTCTTGTTGTCTATACTGCCAACCTAGCTTCTTAAAATCATAGTCGAATGACGACGATGACTTAGTCCAGTACCTAGGTCGTGAGCTACTGTTGAGAAGATCATAAATCGTCGGCACTGAAGCATTGTGCAGATAGGGAGCTGTTGCCCACACACCATCCAACGGCGGCGCAATATATCCCCTACCCGGCACCAAATGAGCACTATGTTGTCCTTTGCTAAACCAACTATCATTATACCAATCAACAAATTCTGTGTAAGCAAAATTACTAATGGCTAATAATGAATCCGTCTTCACTAATGAAATATCAATCAATAGATTCGGATAAACTTCTTTTTTGCCATATGTCCCATGACATTTCGAACAATGGGTATTAAAAATCAACTCACCACTGACTACTATGTCATCATTAATCGGCTCAGGAAACGTCGGCGGTTCAAGAGATTCAATAAAACTCAACACATCAGCAAAGTGCCCATCCACTTCTCTTGCTTTAACAGTGTCTTGCAGTGTTAGCAAACTCGAGGCCATCATGAGGCGGGCAAAATCTCCCCTACCCACTCCCGTTGTAAACATAGCATGCTTCTTTTTTAATAACCACCAAGCTGGAGGGTCAGCTGGTACAAGCTCATTAGGTATAGGTAATCCTGGTGCTTCTCGCCAACTGAGATCATCTTTATTTCTATGAGCAGCAAGCACGGCGGCTAACTTATCGGCCGGATTCACTCCAACAACAGCTGTTTTAATGTGCGGAGTCGTCGCTTCCATTGCTCTTATAAATGGGAACGCAGCAAGCCATTCTTTTGAATCAATACCATAAGATACTTGTACTGTCTTCTTTATAAATTGAGTAGCAAAACTCATATCGATTGTAAAGTCAAAATGAGTATTACCCAAGCCTAGAATATACTCACCATTCAAGGTGTCAGCATGGCATTGAAAACAATTAGGCGCGATCATGGTAACACCAGATTGAGATTCTATTTGAGTGAAGGGGGATAACTGTGATTCCCCTTTATTGGAAAAGATATTCATACCTTCCATCATTGGGAATCCACTGTCAACAAAATCGCCATGAATCAAATAGTCACGACCTTTCTCAATATCGCCAATGCGTTGGCTAGACTGCTCTACATAGATCTTAGCCCTGTCAACTTGTACATCCTGCACCTCATTGAGTCGATTGATCTTCGAACAACTCATAACAAATAGTATAAAAAGTAGTGTTAGGGTCTTTTTCATATTAGCTTAATAGATTGAATATTTACCAATCAGACAGTCATCATATTCAAGATTATCTAAGATTCAATTAATCTACTGATAAATTCAGGCACATTTACGACTTTCTATCAAAATACATTTAATGTAATCACTTTGATCTATGTCACATATTTATGTGACGTAATCATAACAAAAAACGATTTAACTTTGTATCAGTTACAATTTGCAAGTAGAAATGTCAAGCATCACTCATTGACAAGCCAATTAAACGAAACAATTTCCAGGCTATTAATTCTATTTGCAAAGAGTATGTTTTTGATTTAAAAGGACAACTGGCTACTTCTGTGACAACTTGTATTGTGAATATGTAATAAGTACATATCACTCACAATTGTGGCATGATATTGTGAAATTTGGATTGACATCAATATTCTTAACAAAGCAGCAAGTACGAATATTTGGATAATTATGATAATGAGCTGAAATCTGCTTCAGAATAAATCCTAAATGCTAACAGGAAATCAATAGACTATATATAAGGAAATATTTAATATATCTTTTTTATGTTCTTATTGTATTGTACCTTTGTATTCTCAAAACAATTGATTTTCCAATTTCGTTATCTTTTATGTTCAATCAATCATTTGAAATTATGAAACAGGCTTTTATACTTTTCTTGGCAGCATTTCTTCTATCCTGCGGCAGTACAACAGTAAGCACAGGTATTAATGGTGCCATAACTGGTGCTGAAAACTTAAGTGTTCATCTAGACTACTCCAATCCACTCAATAATACAAATAGTGTGGTAGGGAAATCTGAAACAAACGGATCTGGAAATTTTACAATCCCGTTTTCTGAAAACATGAAAGAAGGTATTTACCGAATCCGGATTGGAAGAAAGTCTGCATATTTGGTGCTTGATGATTTCAGCCAACCAATTCAAATCACAGGTGATCTGAATGAACTTCAAAACTTCAATTTTCAAATAGAAGGCAGTCCTGGAAGTGCTCGACTCGTTAGTTCAATGAATCAGTTAAGAAATCGACAATTGGACGTTAATAAATTTTCAGAGCTTGTGAAATCAGAATCAAGCCCGCTAGTTGCACATGCACTGGCAATATTCGGATTGACTGATCCATCTCAAATAGCGACTCACCAAGTCGTATATAATAAAATGGTTGGATCTATGCCGGATAATGAACTGACACTTATGTACGGGCAATATGTTGGTCAAATGCAAAAAATGCTAGCAGAGCAAAGAGCGAGTGAGTTGGTACAAGTTGGTAAAGTTGCACCGGACATTTCATTACCAGGTCCAGATGGCAAAACACGAAGTCTCAGCGATCTGAAAGGCAAAGTCGTCTTACTTGATTTTTGGGCAAGTTGGTGTGGTCCCTGTCGCAAAGCAAATCCGCATGTTGTTGATGTGTACAATAAGTATAAATCCAAAGGCTTTACTGTGGCTAGTGTCTCCTTAGATGGTCTTGATAACCGCACAAAAAATAGATATCCAGCTGATCAAATACCTTCACAGATGGAAAATCAAAAAGCGCGATGGAAAAAAGCTATTGAACAAGATAAATTAGCTTGGGACTGGCATGTCAGCGACTTAAAGAAATGGGATTCGGGTGCAGCTGCTCAATATGGAGTCAGAAGTATTCCTAAAACATTTCTAATCGATAGAGAAGGTAAAATCGCAACCATCGACCCACGCTATACACTCGAACAAGAGGTCATCAAATATCTTTAAGAAGAACGCCTAAACATACTGGCAAGAATCCCTGCTGAAACTGCAGCGTTTAACGAATCTGTAGTGCTGTTGGGATGGGCTGGGATGCAAACAGACAGCGTACTCATTTCAAAGATGGCATCTGAAATACCAGATCCTTCGTTGCCGATGACTATAATCCCGTGATCAGGGACATCAATGTTATAAATGGACTGCCCTTTTAGAGCTGAGGTAATTATATTTGAATGATCAATTTGTGGTAAATCAACTAAATTTGACTTCACCAGCTTAACGTTAATAAAAGCGCCCATAGTTGCCTGAATTGTTTTCTCATTATAGAAATCGACAGTCGTATCAGAAGCAATCACTGACTCAAATCCAAACCAATCCGCGATACGAATAATCGTCCCCAGATTACCAGGATTTTGAATTCCATCAGTATAAAAGTGTAAACCCTTGGTTGTATCTATAGAATTTATTGAACCTTGAGGAATCCTTAACACCATTAGCACCTGATTTGGCGTATTTAGGTAGGATATTTGCTTCAGTTGCTTTGGAGATATTGTCGTAATTCGATGCTGATAGCTGCTTAATTCTATTGCGTATTCTTCTACCCAACTAGGAAGTGCATATATATTTACGACATCATAGGAAGATCGCAATGCATCTAGTGTTATTTTACTGCCTTCTACAATGAAATATTGATACTTTTGCCTGAACTTTTTTTGACCTAACGAACGTATAAGTTTAATTTGACTCTGACTCAAATTCATATTGGCCCAAAGATAACAAAGAGCAACATTGCAACTTTCATTTATATACTCCTTTGTGTAAGTTTCTTAACTTCTTGCGTAACAACACAGCGAACACTAGACTTTGATAAATACTTATTAAAAAAGAATGCTATCATATTCTCTAGTGATGAGCGAATAGACAATAAGGACAATTTGAGGTATGAGATTGAATCCTTGCTTAAGCAAGACGAAAATGTCTCAAGACTTTGGCCACCTAAAAACTGGTTTAGCAAAGATACCATGATCGTGTATGACCCTGACTTAGCTCAAGAATCTGCAGAATCTATTGAAAAATTCTTAAGAAATAAAAAAGGCTATTATAAAGCCGTAGTCAAACATGATGTAGATATAGAGAGCAAGCAATTAACAGCTAATTTTGCTGTAAACTTAGGCACACGGTATCGAGTAAAATCTTACCAAATCACAAGCCAAGACAAATCAATTGTTTCTGAAATTAATCATCTCCAAAGTCTCCCTCTCATCAGTCGAGGGGATCCTGTCGATTCTGAGTTATTTGAAATAGAGAGAAGTCGGATCGTAGGCGAATTACAAAACTTAGGCTACGCAAATTTTGTTTCTAACTTTATTGAGATTATTGGAGATAGTACCAATTATCTAGTGGATGTAGAGTTTAATGTCATCGTACCGCCACCAGACTCCGTACACAAAAAATTCTATATTGGTGAAATCAATGTCTTTACAGAGCACCTAGTCCAGACCAATCCTTCTTTTTCAATACAAGACACATTCGAGCGCTCCAATTATTTTGCAAGAAGTTCAGAGTTTATTGTCAAACCTAAGTTTCTTGCCAAAAACATCTATCTAAGAAATGGTAATCTCTATCTCAATACAGATCGAATAAAAACGCAGCGTACGCTTAACAGCCTGAGTACATACAAATACGTGCAAGTAAATCCGAAATTGAATACTGAAAAAGATTCCATTTTTGATATAGATATCTTTTTATCTCCATATGAACACAAGTGGATATCGGAGCAAGGCTTAGATTTGTTTTATGCATTCGGCTCGACAAGCTTCCAACAAAATTTATTTGGGCTCAGCGCTTTTGGGAGTTTGCAGAATCGTAACCTCTTTGGTGGATCTGAGAAATATTCCTTTAATCTAGATGGTTCTGTTGAATTAGCAATCCCTAGTTTTGCTGCTAATCGATGGTCATTTGGTGCTAATAATATTTTGGAGTTACCCAGATTGGTCGACTTATTTGGCTTTGGCAAATTTTTAGAAAAAATTCGGGTAATACCTACAAATAATTACGACAGATTTAAAGATGAGGCACGAACAGATATCAGTTTAGGCTATAATTTTACAAAGAGTATCCGTAATTTTTCAATCAGTTCATTCAACGCTTCTTGGGGGTATACATATCAAGCTAACGCACAGTCGTTATATAAAATGAGACAGCTTGGGCTGAATTTATTTATATTCGATCCAACAGAAAGTTTTCGAAGGAACAACCTGGATGACAATCAGCTCTTAGCTAATAGTTTCGAGGATAATATATCCACTGGATTTCTCTTTCGAGATTTAAGGTATTTTTTTAACGGCAAAAAAAATCGTCGTGGACGGTCATTTAGTCTATTGACGAATTTCGAAGTATCAGGTTTAGAAATTTTTGCAGCTAATAAATTAGCCAATTTAATATCTGGTGAAAACAATGCTTGGGAATTGGGAAGTGACGGTCGTTTTAATTTTGCCAAATATGTAAAAATGGAATTGGATGGTAGATTCTATAGGGATATTACTAAAAAATCTCAAATTGCCGCAAGAGCAGACATCGGTCTAGTTGTTCCCTTTGGTAAAAAGAATGATGGTACGTTACTTCAGACTCCGTATTTATCTCAGTTTTATGCTGGTGGGCCGAATAGCCTTCGTGCTTGGCAAATCAGAGAGCTCGGACCGGGTGGATTTTCGGAAATACTAGAACCACCATTTTTCCAAGCAGGAGATGTAAAACTCGAATTTAACATTGAGTATCGATGGAATCTATTTTTATTTTTCGAAGGGGCTGTGTTTATGGATGCAGGTAATATATGGACATTGCGTACTGAACCGAATAGACCAAACACAAAAATCAGTACCGCCTTTTTAGATCAAATGGCTGTTGGTACTGGGTGGGGCATTCGTGCAGATTTCACTTACTTTCTGATTAGAATTGATTTTGGATACAAGCTGAGGAGTCCCTTTCCTTTAGATGATTCTGGGAGTCACTTTGTCTTTGGTAAAACAATTCCTGGCACAGATGGTGAATCGTATAATAGTCTATTCGGTAATATCAATGTTGCTATTAATTATCCATTTTAAGTTCGCGTGAAGGCTTAGCGAACTAAGCTGAAACTGCTTGCTTCACCTTTGCACCAATCACACCAACAACTAATAATAACAGGAACAAACAGATTAAGCCCCATTCTCCCATAGTAGGTATAGAGGATGTAAGCTCGCCACTAAAAGCTACGGGTTCGTCAAATGACAAATTGTCAATTGCAAAACCTCCTCCTTCATTTACCGTTGCTGAAATATTCCAACTAGCAATATCAGCAGCATTAATGGCAAATGTTTCAATACCAAGTTGAGTATTCGTAACAGACCCAATCAAATTACCATTGATGTCATACCATGCTAAGGTTGTTTCTCCGATTGCATTAAAAAAGCCAGCATCCAACATAAATGAATTGACCACTCCAGGAGTTGTACTTCCGGGCATCATGAATGTACCTGTCATGTCGCCTAACAAAGTAGGTGTCCCACTTAGCACAGGAGTAGTTGAGTTAGATCCGTCATTAATTATTTTAGGACCAGAACCAGAAAAAATAATGCCGTTCGCTTGATATTCATTACTGATTGGACCCACAGGAAACTCATTAAATGTAATCAGGTTTGAATGCATATTCACACTTAAATCTCGCTCATACTTAGGCGCATCAGGTAGCGGAAATGTTGATGAGTTCTGAGCGGATAGCGCTATTGAACAACTTACAATTGTTGAAAGAAATAAAATTCTCATAAGTCCCTTGTTCATTTGTATACGGTACATTGTTATTACGTTATGTTATACAATAATCATATTAAATGCCTTTTCTGCCATACAAACTACAAATTGGGCACAGCTTTGGATCATGCCCTCTTGCAGGGCAATACTCTCTCCCAAAAAAGATAATCTGTAAGTGCAAGGCATTCCAACTCTCTCTGGAAAATAATCGTTTCAGATCTTTTTCTGTTTTTACCACATTCTTCCCCGTACTTAAACACCACCTGTAAGCTAACCTATGGATATGGGTGTCCACGGGGAAGGCTGGAACGCCAAACGCCTGAGACATCACTACAGAGGCTGTCTTATGCCCTACTCCGGGCAAAGCTTCAAGGTCTTCAAAAGATTGAGGCACTTCACCATTGTGTTTATCTATAATGATATGAGATAATTCTGATATCGCTTTAGATTTTCTAGGTGACAATCCACAAGGCCTGATGATGGATCTTATATGATCTACATCCAATTCAATCATGGCATGAGGATTATCTGCTTGTTCGAATAAACGTGGGGTGACTAGATTCACACGTTTATCCGTACACTGGGCGGATAATAAGACTGCAATGAGCAATGTATACGGATCTTGATGATCTAAGGGCACTGGGGTCTCTGGATACAACTCATTTAGAATCTCTGAGATATGATTGGCTTTTTCTTGTTTCGTCATTGATCTGTATACATACAAGGTTACAACATTGATGACATATTTTACAAATCCAATAAGAATTGAAGGGTATCGACACCATCTGCATAGTCCCAAAGCTGAGGGTTTTGCGCTTCTCCAAACCGAACAGTGTTGATATCTGGAATAGCTTTGTTCGATGCGATTAATTGTATTTCATCCATTCTTGGTTTAATAAGACTCTTCAAATGAGATATATCATCATAATATTCAAAACCCACCATCCCTATTCTGGATGCAATATCCTCACTTTCTTTTAGCAATACGCAACCATTCATGAGAAACTTATCTTGATTCAACAGATAAATAGCATAGTTATAGTCAAAATTGTTTTTGTACTTATTATGGAGGGCGAGTTCTTTAAAATCGTGTAAAGCCTCCATTAAAAAATCAGTATTGTACTCTCTAGGTAGATACAATTTTGAAACATTCCGGCATCCCAAACCAAAAAATGAAAATATATCCTGCCCTAAAGCTAGAATATCTTCTCTTGATTCTGCACCATCAAGAATTGCGATGGCATTCCTGTTACGTCGAATAATATGAGGGACATGTTTGAAATAATATTCAAAGTGGACGGCTGTACTATTACTACCAGTAGCAATTACCGCATCATAGTCTTCAAGTCGATCAACAAAACTAAAGTAGTCAAGACAATCAGCATGAATCTGGCCGAGCTGATTAATTAACGCAGGAATCAACTCTTTATCTTTATCAGATAATTTGATCGCACAATGGTGTCCAGCTATGAAAACAGTTAACACATCATGAAAACCAACAAGTGGAATATTTCCAGCTAAGACAAGGCCAATCGACTTAGCTTTTTCAATGTTAGAAAGGCTGTATTTCAACAGCCAAGTATTTAGTTTCTCTTCAGCTAAATATTGTGTGCAAATAGAGTCTAGTGCCTTATGGATATTTTCTTTAACAAACCATTGATTTTGATGGAATGACTTATTGATCGCCGACTCTACTAATTCACGATTTTCTGTAAGACTGAGACCTAGTTGCACCACTGCAGCTATCCGTTCTGAAAGTGTCATTCTGTTGATCGTTTATGTTGTACGTAATGGCGCCACTTATCGAGTACCGACGCAAAGTCATCAGGGAGCTCTGATTCAAACTTAACAAACTCCTTAGTCCTCGGATGAATAAGGCCAAGAGACTTAGCGTGTAAGGCCTGCCTTGGCATAAGATCAAAGCAATTTTTTACAAACTGCTTATACTTTGAGTAGATAGTCCCTTTAATAATTCGATCTCCACCATAAACATCATCGCTAAAAAGTGGGTGGTTCTTATGACTCATATGAACACGGATTTGATGTGTCCGTCCAGTTTCAAGCCGACATCGAACAAGGCTGACATAATACATATCTTCAATCACCTCATAATGAGTAATGGCATGTTTACCTTCATCTCCATCTGGAAAAACAAATCTCTTTTTACGGTCTCTAGGATGTCTTCCGATATGTCCAGTAATTGTACCACTTTCTTCTTCAAAATTACCCCATACTAAAGCATAATATTCGCGTTCAATGGAGTGGTCAAAAAATTGTTTGGCCAAGAAACTCATCGCTTCAGTATGCTTAGCTATGACCAATAGGCCTGAGGTGTTTTTATCTATCCTATGCACGAGGCCTGGTCTGTCAGGTGGATCTCCTGGCATAACAGGTAATTCATTCTGATTAAAATAATGAACTAAGCCATTGACAAGAGTGCCACTAAAATTACCAATACCTGGGTGTACAACAAGTCCTGGTGGCTTATGTACAATTAGAATATCATCATCCTCATAGCGAATGTCCAAATCCATTTTCTCAGCTATAACCTGACCAGGTTCTAGAGGTGCTTTGGGCATATAGACAGCTATTTCCTGATTGGGTTTTATTTTATAGTTTGGCTTTACGGGTTTATTCCCTACCAAAATCAATTGTGCGCGACAGGCGTTTTGTATCCGATTACGGGTCACATGCTCCAATCGATCCATAAGGAATAAATCTATTCTCATAGGCGTTTGGCCTGGATCCACAATTAATTTACGAAACTCAAATTTTCGTTCAATATCTTTTTTATCTGAATTCATAGTAAGGAGGCACTAGGATATGTTAAATGCAATTCTTTAGTTAGACTGACTCTTCAATCGCTTAAATCAGGAATACGAACTGTTATTGAATGCAGAATCGGATAAGTTACCGTCAATATCTATGTTTAACGCAAGGAAGGATTCCATTTAAAGTTAATTTGAGTGCAATTTATAAAAATAAAGCAATCCATGGTGTCACTACTGAATCTGTTTGTCTCAGGCTTGGCATAAACCACAGGCATGTACACAATGCATGCCATAGAACTTACTACAAAGGATAAGCACTAATACTAGGATAAAAGCTTAATCCTATCACCAATAGATAGGATCTGTGCCTAAATACTTTTCTGCTATTGGCTTATAGTAATCCATAATTTCGTTCAGACTTGTGACTCTTTCACACTTTGTATACAGATCATAGGTATTGAAGTCGATGATCCATTCTTTGATTTTTTCATCTTCTTTTGAAAGTAGATGACTATAACTCTGACCTGTATGCCAAGGATAAAAGGAGTGAAATCTAATCATTGCCATTGCAGCTTCTGGCAATGTATTCTGCTTGTGATTATTAAGTACCTGATATAGGTATTCATCATGTCCCCATGCAAGAACAAGATTATTGAGACCGCAATGAGGTGAATAGACACCATATTTGGTGCTATAGATATCATGAGTCATATCCTGATTTAGTGAATTAAATTCTGGATATACACAAGTGTCAGGTAGTTCACAGCCAACAACAAAAACATCACCTACCAATCCCCACTGCTCGCTCTGACTCGTACCGTCCTCATCTGCACCCCACAAATACATAACCTTCCCTAAATCATGAATAAGGCCTGTCAACTGCATCCAATCCGGTCTATTATCTGCCCTGATTGCTTCTGCAGATTGTATAAGATGTTGGACATTAGGCAAGTCTAAATCTGGGTCACTAACATCGATTAGATCATCTAATTTCTCTAATGCAGCCCACACATCAAGTGGTTTATCAAACACAAGATATTTGTCCTTCATTCTTTGCACATAATCATATGTCTGATGCGTGCGCATTTTCAAATAATGGTTTTTTACCGCTTCATCTACATTGACATAGTCACGATAATTATTATCCTTAAAAATTAATTCGTTTGAATTGTCCATAGAATCTTTCTTTAAACATTACTCTTTGAAAAATATAGATATGATGCATATAAATCTAACAAGAAACCAATACAATTCAAAGTCATATGCTAGAGTATATGTTTGTTGTCCTACAAAATATTGTCACTCTACATTAAGTAAGTCCAAGATCTAGAAGTCTGTTTAAAATTGCGATACGGACCCAAAATAGAGTTATTACCTAAATACCTGTTCGGGGTTTACAATAACGCAATTTGATTAAGGCATGATAACTGATGATCGCAAGCCCAATTCTATTGCATTCAAGTTCGTGACTTTTCCATCGCTAATTTCAAATCTCAGAAGAGTTCTAAATTTATGAAATCCAACAACACCACAGGCGCCGGGATTCATATGAAGTAGTCCTATCTTTTTGTCAGGCATCACTTTTAAAATATGCGAATGCCCACAGATATAGAGTCCAGGTTTCTCTTTCATCAACAAGCCATACACTCGTTTAGTATATCTGCCTGGATATCCTCCAATATGGGTCATAAATACCTTTAACCCTTCACAAGTAAATAATTCGTTGAGTTGGACGTTGTTCTGCATTTCTTTATCGTCTATATTCCCGTATACTATTCGTAATGGTTTTCCAAGCGACTGAAGTGCATCTAAGATTGGAAGGTCTCCTATGTCGCCAGCATGCCATATCTCATCTGCTTCGCGCAAATGAGATATAACATCCTCACCCAAATAATTATGGGTGTCCGACAATAGAAGGATTTTCTTCAATTTAATATTTAATCGAAGAAACTATTTTTTAGCTTTTGGTGGTCTACCTCTGCCTCTACTTGCCGTTGACTTTTTAGCAGTACTTGTAGAAGCTGGTCTGCCTCTTCGCTTTGCAGCAGGTTTAGCAGCAGTTGCTTTTTTAGCTACAGTCTTTTTAGGTCTGCCTGCTCTTTTAGCTGGTGCCGCTTTTTTAGCTACAGTCTTTTTAGGTCTGCCTGCTCTTTTAGCTGGTGCCGCTTTTTTAGCTGCAGTCTTTTTAGGTCTGCCTGCTCTTTTAGCTGGTGCCGCTTTTTTAGCTACAGTCTTTTTAGGTCTGCCTGCTCTTTTAGCTGGTGCCGCTTTTTTAGCTGCAGTCTTTTTTGGTCTGCCTGCTTTTTTAGCCGGTGCCGCTTTTTTAGCTGCAGTCTTTTTTGGTCTGCCTGCTTTTTTAGCCGGTGCCGCTTTTTTAGCTGCAGTCTTTTTTGGTCTGCCTGCTTTTTTAGCTGCAGCTTTTTTTGGTCTGCTTGCTTTTTTTGTCGTTGTAGATTTTTTTGTTGCTTTTTTCTTAACAACTTTTTTAGATGCTGCTTTCTTAGCTGCTTTAGCTAGTGCTGCTTCTTTTTTCTTCAACTTTTTTTCAGCTGTTTTAAGACTCTTTTTTGCTTTGCTTACAGCGTCTTTTAGCTTCTTTAATTCCTTTGATGATTTAACTGCCATATCTAATTAATAATATTATTTTAAAAATTTGGTGCAATATAGGTCTATTTCTGCTTTAATACTACTAGTCAATAAAAAATTAGGCCTAATGTGATTGACAACTACATTTAATTATCAATTCTAACTAATTGTTTTATTTCTTGATAGCTCTCTGTTTCTATTTTACAATATAATATCCCTCTGTAATTATTGTCTATAATTTCTAATGGGATCCACTCCAGTCCACCTACACTTTTAATATTTTCAGAGAATAAAATCATACCAGTAGGAGTATACATTGTTACAGTTAAATTGGTTGGTTCTGCCGTAACGATTGATAAACTTGTATTCGATATAAATGGATTCGGATACGCATTTACGACTATGATTTTCTCGGTGTCATTTGGACGATCATGTTTACTGATTTCGGATATATCAATCACTTCCAAATCTCCAGAATAAATTTCATTATCGAATGCTGGGTTTACGATTAAATTGGGTATTGTCGTTTCACTATTTTCTTCTTTCTTAAACTGAAGAGTCAACATACCAAGATGGGAATCAAAATGACTTGATATTGCCTTGCTGTATGAAATAGTCACTACACCTTCATTATCTACATATAAATTATGATTCATTTGATTACCCTCATGATCAATTATAGCTTGAAGTGTTAAATATTCAGCATCATAATTAAGACTTAATTGGTAACCATAGATGTCTTTAATTCCTTCGGTATTTAGTTTGTACTGTACCGAATTATCATCTACATTAGAAATCGACGTCTTCAAGCTAACCTGACTATTATTTCTAGTTTCAGACTGGCTAAGACTTGTATTGACATCACCTAATTTTATAGCAACGAAGTCTTTTCTTAAACGTCCTTCTGATACTTGTCTGACATAGTGAAAGTCTTGAAATTCCCATGGCTGTGTGTCATCCATAAATACATAGTCAGCGTCTATATACCGCCAGACTCTTTGATTTGGCATATCATCTACAAGGCCAAGAATTAATTTCCTCAAATACAGTAGATCTGTAGCGGTTATGGAAAAGGAGTGATCTATATCTGCTGCAATTATTTTATATGGAGAGTCTAATATTTCTGTTGATAAAATATGTTTTTGAATTGCAATCAGATCAAGTGTTGATATTCCGTCTAAAACCTTGCCTGATGATTCAAACTCTAGTTTATACTCATGTAATACATTGATATCATCAAATGAATATTCTCCTAACTCTGTTGTTTCATTCTCTCGGATAGAAGACATATTCATATCTTCAAGAAAAGCCATTTTATTGATGACAGGTATCCCATTCTCAAGAAACACCTTCCCATTAATCAGCCCAGAACTTGTCGTTTCCTCTGCACACAAATTAAAATTATCGGTGACTGTAATATCAACACTACAGGAGCCTTTACGCCCTAAATCGTCTATACCATATACAGAGAAGCTCTTTGTCAGGCTAGATCCAATAATTTCAATAAAATCTGTACACGAGAATGGTAAAATGGGGGAAGACATATCTTCTGTAAATGAAAAATCCAATTCACTGTTAGCATGACATGGCACATTCGCCTCTTTCACAAAATCACTCGCCCATATTTCAGTTTCTCCAGTAGCTCCTAATGAAATTGATAATTTTTGTAAACAAATTAAATGCGGATAATTATTATCATTCACAACAACCGCAACTTCACATTCATCTGTATTACCACAACCATCAGATACTTGGAATAGAATGGAATGCTCGCCAGGCGGAAATAAAATTGATGCTGTCTTACCTTCCTTCATTTCGGGTTCTGCATCATACTTATAAGTGGTATGCGAATAGTCTAAATCATGTAATGAACATTCGTCAATGGCATCGACTTCAATATTGACCAAGACTTCACAATCTGTCCCACTTGTTTTTACTACAATGCCTTTACATTCAGTTTGGAAAATAGGTTTTGTAGAATCACTTAATCTAATTGATTGTGTCTGAGTCCAATATCCATCGGAAACCTCTGATGCGGGATCATAGACACACCAGTCTATAACTGTCCAATGCCTTAATATTTTCATACACTCCTCTACCCCATCATAAAAGACTTGATCATCATGAGTAAATGCAAAATTCGAACAATTTGCATATGGAATACTTGGTTCACCTAACTTTGTAGGTGAATAATCTGCATCAGTACACTCAGTCAATGTTTTTGGTCTCGGCCATACGATGTCATGAGAGCTTGTCGCAAATTCATTAATAATATGTATTTCTTGTATGCAGGTTGACCAATTACCATGATCATCTGAAGCTTTCCAAGTACGAAACATTTTTCCAAATCCACAGCTATTTAATCCTCGGTCATCATCTTCATACGTCATCGTCATATGACAATTATCATACACTTCTGGTTCGCCTCCCATTGCCTGTATATCTGTATGATCGATTTGACAATGGATTTCTTTATGTGGAGCACAGTTTGTGATGACTGGCTTTATTTTATCCTGCACGACTATCTCTGTTTGACAATCTGCATAATTCCCATGCCGATCAAATAATCGTAGAGAAACACCATGGTTGACGTCACCTGAATCTGTACAACAAAATGTAATTTCACTCCCATAGTCTAAATCACTATCATTATTCTCACATGCACTATCCGTTCGTTTTATTAACTGTTTAACAATTCCACAATTATCAAAACTGTGATGTTGTAATTGAGTAGCCGCTAACACAGCATATCCTCCTTCAATTAAGGTTACGACAGACCGCGTTTGGCATATCGCAACAGGTGGTTTTGTATCTTTTAATCTAAATACGACCTCCTTTTTACTTGGATGTCCGCAGTCATCTGTCACCGTATAGACCATTGTAATTGTATCTAATGGAATCTCAGCGATTTTAAACGTTCCATCATCATTTCTTGACACACCAGTTGTAATTTCGTCTGTTTCGTAGCCGAATTCATTTTTATACTTATAAGCAACACTATACGCCGTTTCAGAGCAATCATGTACTTCTAATGGAAAAGGAACGGACTGAATGGTTGCAAAACAATCGGCATAGTCTGCATGTATTGTTTCATAATGCCCAGAATATTTTAAAATAGGGCCTCTGTCATCGACGATTTCTATGACTTGATCTTGTACTTTATCTTTCCCTGTACACCAATCAATAATATTCCATCTTCGTAAAATCTTAATTTGATTTCCACAAGACGGATATTGCGTATCGTTAAAGTTGACTTTTATATTGCTACAATACTCCCCTCCTGGAAATCCAGTACCCAGTGGATATGACTTGATAGATGGTGATAGATCCTCAGCAAACTCAATGGAGTGCGGATAGACTACCTCGTCATTTAATAATTCGTAATCGCAAGAAATCGCAGGGTAATCACTTGCATTAAAATGAGGTGGGAAATATAAATCAGCTAAAGTTTGCCTCTTCACATAAATCCGCTGTTCACACGTATAAGTGAATTTGGATTGGTTTTCCAGTATCCAAGTTCTATATACAATATGGCTATATCCATCTGCAGAACATTGTTGTTCTACTATTCTATCTTCATGTGAAATCGAATACGTACCACATTGACCTTCACCCATTTCAGGTCTTGGCATATAGTCTAATGTATCTGGAAAAGCTCCACAAGGAATAATGATATCGCCACAACCATGAAATTCAGGAAATATTTTACTCTCTACAACAACTGTTGACCAACATGAGATATTTGTACTTGTATTTTTAATGGTGACATTGATTTGCTCACCTATATGATCTACGGTGACTTTATGATCAGGAATGATTTGACCATCTGCCCCTGTCACTTCCATACTGTAATCAATATAAGGATCGTAATTTTTTATAATCTGACCGGGAGTGATAACAGCTTCGCATACTTCAGAGAGAGAAATCTGAATAGATTGATTACATACTAGGCTATTCTGTGCAAAACATTGTGAAACAGGAATCGTGCTTGAGCAAAGGATGCTTAAGTAGAAACTCGTCTTAAAAAACAGCCTTTTAAAGGTTTTTTGGCTAATTGTGTGAAGCATTTTAGTTTCTTATATTCTTCCTAAAAAAAATCAACCTGCGCCGAACGTTTTCGGCGCAGGTATCCTCCTAAGTAATTATCGAATCATGATCATTTTCTTTACAATCATATGGTCATCATCCGAAACCTGATATAAGTAATTCCCTTCATTTGGCAACTCATCAGCATGTATTCTCCATGTTGATTTACCAGAAGGAAAATATTTTTTCTTTTGTTTGACTAATCGGCCATTCATATCATAGATAGATAGCACCATTTCTTTTTCAACTGTCAGCATAACTGGAATATCAGTCGTTGTAGAAAACGGATTAGGCTCATTTTGATAGATCTTAAAAACATCATCATACCGCGCCTCTATCAATTCTACTTCAAGTACATCAAAATCAATTTGAGAAATAGACTTATATATTTCTGACTTTAATGATTGATGTGAGAGTGTAAGCTCAACATCAACTGGCAATCCTGTCAATTCTAACAATATTGTATTATTCAATAATTGTACCATGTCCGCAGAAACACATGAAATATTTACATAAGTGTGCTTGTCATCAAGAATAATTGCGTATTCGTCTTTACTTTTTATAACATCCGAGCTTACTCCTACATGAGGATAATGACCTAAAATTTTAAAAGAAAGTTGGAATCCATGGACATCCATTTTTTCCGATATTTTGAAAAGTATATTCTTCTCTACTCTCTGGAATATCAATTGATTTTTCTCTAATGATCTCGGCGTCGCACCTGCATATGATCCATTAACATCACCCATTTTTATTCCAATCATATTCTTCTCCATGACAGACTGATGAAACTCGGGGATGACTACATCATTCACAAAAGGGAAGGGATTATTTTCATCGACAAACACAAAATCTTCTGGTATAAACTGCCAGCTATGCGATTCTGACTGTTCTAGGCCTAATATCAATTGTCTTAATTGTAGGATATCACTCGCACTAATGTTAGCAGATTTATTCGCATCAGCTGCAATAATCTTATAAGGTGAGTCTAATAATTTGACGCCTAGAATATGCTGTTGGATTCTCACCAGATCTACAGAACTCAAGCCTGATAAGGGGTTATCTTGTTTTGTTGCTGATAAAATATATTCATCCGACATAGGAATATCTTCAAATCGATATTCCCCACTGACACCTGTCATTGACTCTAAAGGTGATCCTTCTATAGTAGATGTTGCAGAAACCATGACATCTGAAAGAAGTTCATCCGTCCAGAATTTTACACTACCAATAATCATCCCGGAGCCAACGGAAGACGTACTACACCCTTCCATACTTGTTTGCAAATTAATTGTTGACTTGCAATTAGCCGTATTTCCACTCTCATCACTCACAAAGATGTCTACATCAATTAAATGAAGTGAAAGGTTATTTAAGTCTTCACAAGTTAAGGTCAAGGAAGGTTTATATTCTTCATCTGAAAACGAAAATGTCAAACTATCTGTACTACAATTATCTTCTGATTTAAGATTAAAATCATTTGCCCAAATAGAAGCTTCACTCGTCTCATCGTCTAAAGAAATAGATACACTTGTAATGCAATAAGGAGTCGGTGCTCTATTATCGACAACAGTAATCCGTTGGCTACATCCATCAATATTTCCACACTGATCTGAGACAAACCAGGTGACTTTATGGGTTCCTATCCCCCACAGCTCGTCTATGATTTGATGAGACGGTTCAATCTTATCAGAGCTACCATCTTCATAAAAATCGATCGTATATCTCCAATTTAACTCGACTTCTGTACACCCGTTATCTGTTCCATCAGCAAATAGCAAAGGGATTTTATACATACAATTCTCTTCTGGAATAGCATCCTTGACTATTATATCAGCGCATCCTTGAGTGATGACAGGCTTTTCTGTATCCTGCAGCTTGATGACTTGAGTATGACTAAATACGCCATTGAACGTTGTCGTTGGATCAAATTGGCACCATTCTAAAATGGTCCATTCTCGAAGAATTTTAATACAAGTACCATCGTCGTTTGCATAAAATTTGGTGTCTTCATAATTAATGGCAGGTACTGCACAGCTAAATCCATTTAAAATAGGTCGACTATAGTCTTCATCTAAATCATCAGGAGCCACAGATACACTTTCACATGCCTCAATCTCAAGATCCTTTGGCCAAATAATATTGGACTCGATTGAATCGAGCGAAACAGTTGACCTAACCGTAATGACTTGAGCACAAGATGTTGTGTTATAATGATCATCACTCGCACTAAATAGTCTATGGATCGTCCCTACCCCACATTCATTTAATTGAAATCGAGTCGAATCTGTAGTTGTAAATGCACAAAAGTCTTTAAACTCAGGAGTCCCGAATATTGTTAAATCAGCTAAATTAATATCGCAATTCACGATTGTATCTGCTGGACAGTAAACAATGGCGGGTGGCTCATTATCTTGCAAAGTAACTTTAGTCTTACACACATTGGCATTGCCGTGCTTATCTATCACTTTTAATTCGACAGTTAGGATTTGGTCTAAGTCTTCACAACAAAACTTAACACGCTCAGCCCAATGTCTATCCGTCTCACACAAATTACCATCCAGTTTACGGACTAACAATGAATCTACGCCACAGTTATCCCAGCTACCATCATCAAATGCTCTATAATCCGACCAAGCATAGCCATACTCACCCAAGCCAATCGTCGTCTGATCATCGCATATAGCAATCGGAGCAAGCTTATCGTATAGCTGTATTGTGGTATATGCCTGGGAGCTATTGTCACACTCATCAGTGGCAATGTATACGATCCATATTTCTTCAGTTGTCACTTCTATATTACTCATCGTAAACCAACCAGTTTCATCTATTTCTGACACACCGGTCGTATGATAATCTTCGTAAGGCGAGCCACCTTCACTTACGTATTTATATCCAGCCTTGATATGAACGTCAGAGCAGTCATCAACTTCAGGAGCAGGCACTTTAAATGTCGCATAACAGTCAGTCCACTCTGCTGTCACTTCAGTGTACTCAGCAATCGTACACACTGGTTTCTTCTGATCCTGCACATGGATATATTGATTGTGCTCTACTACATCACCTGAGCACCAGTCGACAATCTCCCAGCGCCTCAATAATTTGTAAGATGATGAATGACAACTTTCAAATTTTGTATCGTAGTGATTGATTTGCACATTGCCACATGCTGGGCCAACAGGGCTACCAGTATAGGCAGGTGACGGATAGCCTGACTCTAAAATTGTCCATCCATTTTCACTTCCTGCTAGATGACAATTGAGTGATTGATTACCCTCCCAGTCCTTTGGGAAAACCATATCCGACATCTTCGCTTTCTTCATGTAGATGGTGTCTATTCCCTTTGCGATATGTCCACCATGTGGTACGAGAGTCCAGTGGCGATGTATAATATCCGCGTATTCTCCATGGCAATCAGAGTTGGCATGGACATCTTCATAAGAGAGCATCATATCTGCACAATAATTATATTCTGATACAGAATAGGTTCGATCATTGACCAGTTCCATTTTACCATTCATTGGAAATGCATTCATGGCATGAGGCGCATAATCTGCAAGACAATCAATCAAATAACTAGATGTATGTAACTCAGGAATATTCTTATCCTCTGCGACTAATAAACCCCAACAATTGTTTTGTGAACAATTTTGAATAACAGACACTTCCAATATGAGTCCAACATGTCTCCCATCTAATGTCGGCGAATCTAAAAACTCCCCTGTCACTTGATTTTTAAGAGAAACGGTATATGAAGCAGCATCAAAATGCATGTCTTGTAATATCAGATCAGGTGTAATGTCCACATAACAACTCTGATCCATGGATACGGTAACTGCCTTATCGCAAGCTAGATTAAGCGTATGCTCAACGACAATCGGATATGTATTTGAAGAAGTCGCTCCTGTATATTGTATACTATAATTACCTGATGCATGACCCCACTCTATCGTTGCGGTCGTAGCACTTTGAGAAAGAATCGTCCCTGCTGATGGCGGAACAAGTTCCCAAGCTTGAGAAGTACCTGACGCGTTGGGCATCGTGTATATCTCAGTGGAGCCTTTACACACAAACAAGTCCCCCGTGATATTTTGACCGCTAGTACTAACGGAAAATATCACGAAGAGACTTAAAAATGCGCTAAATGTAAGTTTGAATCTATACATCTAATTTGGTTTATTGATGCGCCCTTATTATAAAGATTCATCATATGTGTTAAACCAAGAATTGCGCCAAAGGGGAGCCATTTTGAGGCAACAAAATACATTATGATAAATAGCAATATGTATATATCTAATTATCAGATTATTGCATGACGATCATATTATTAAATTGGAGGATATTTGTTGGAGGAGGAGGTCGGAGGAGGAAGGGGGGAAGATTGGAGGAGGGAGTGGGAAGGTTGGAGGAGGAAGGGGGAAGGTTGGAGGAAGGAGGTTGAGGTCTTAGGAGAAGACGACAATGGCATCACTATTGAAACTTTGAATTTGATCTTTGATAACGATTGTCTTTTCAAAGCTCGTTGGTGACAACACCTAGTTAATGCCAATGAATCAGAGACCACTGGTGGCAGTTTTGATTTTCATTTTGATTTTTCAGCCAGAGACTGATCAGCCTCATGCTGAGTTTTTGATTTACACTTTACTCTACAAATAGCATTTTCTTATAGAGGTTTAGGTCTGGTGTTTTGAGCTCATAATAATAGATTCCAGATGTTGAGAAGAGGTCTGAAGCAATCTTAATTTGATGAGTGCCTTTTTCGAAAACTTGATCAATCGTTAACAATTGCTGACCCTGTACAGTATAAATGATAAGTTGAGCTGACATACTTGCGGGCAGATAAAATTCGATGTAAGTGGATTCGCTAAATGGATTTGGTGTGTTTTGATGCAGCTCAATTCCTGGCATGTCTTCGCTAATGATATGTAAGGCTAGCCCATTCACCACATTACTTTTTACTTCATATGCTTCTGCTATCGTGATCGCTGAAGATAGTGTCAAGATCGTTGACAATGCTCCTTCGAATCGAGTTTCAAATACGAGAGTGAATAAAGCATCATTGGTAACTTGTGTATCGGATCCATAGTAGCTAAATGTTGTCATATCGGTATGTCTACCTAGATTAGCTTCTGTAATATTGATCGATCCTTTCTCGATATCTAAGAGACTTAATTGAGGATGTTCGAGTGTAAATTGAAATCCATTCAATTGTTGCTCAGCGCTATAAATTGGCACTCTGATGATCTCGCTTTCTGCAAAATCCTGATCTATAGTCGAAAGCTCAACTTCATGTAGTCGTCTTGGATTTGACTGCAGTATGCTATTGGCTTGAACATTACCATTGACATCTCCGATTTTTACGCCTACATAGTTTTGATCGAGCATTGCTTCTCTCAATCTATCAATATAAATTTTCTCAGTAAACGGCCACGGGTTTTGTGGATCTTCAAATTCGAATGCTGCGTCTATAAACCTCCAACTTGTGTTATTCGAAAATCGTCTGCTTAGTCCTAGGATCACATTTCTAAGATTAATGATATCCAATGCACTAACTTTTTGATCATTATTAACATCTGCAGCAATTAACTTATAGGGACTATCTAAGGATTCTTGATTTAGTATGTGTTTTTGAATAGCTAATAAATCTGCTGTCGAAACGCCATTTAAATAATCTCCTGTCTTGTATACATCTAACTCATAATCCAAGCCAAATGGGTTATTGATAAAACTATAGGCACCGCCGCTACTTGTATTCGTTGTCACTGGGTATTCTGGTGCAGTCGTGTGTATACTCACTTCAGCTGTTTCGATACCAATTCCTGTTTCAGTTTGAATAAAGCCCGTAATTAAGGCAGAACCTTCTGGTATCTCATCTTCGTCTTCGCAAGATTCATTAATGACGACATTAACTGGACATTTTCGACCATTGCCAGAAGAATCCCATACCCATACATCTAGCTGTGCGACATCGACAAAAACCTGGCATTCTAAAGTGATGGAATGTTGATCTTCAAAAGCTATTTGTCCAGGCTTAAGAGGCTCTGCTCCCCTACCCACAATCGTGAACAGTATATCGCTACATGCATCATAACTGCCCAAATCAAAATCTTTAGCATATATCTTCACTTCATTCTCTGGCTGTAAAAAGGCAGTCGTTGTTCCTTGTACACAAAGCGGCACTGGCGCAGCAACATCATTAAAGACAATCAGAGATGTTGCTGTGGAAGAATTGCCACAACCATCCCGAACTTCCCACTCTACCCGATAGACATTATCATCCATACCCTCTGGAGAGAGAAATGAAAATGTGTCTGTTAATTGGAATTCTGAAAACAAGACTGTTTCTGTTTCGTCATAGACTGTCACATTCCAAGCCAATAAGACTTCAGTTGTGGTCTCTAACCCACAAAAATCTTCGGCAACTGCAGTAATCAAACCACTTGCCTGACAGTCTTCTTGAGTACCATCCTTATCACCCTGTCCCCTAATCTCAACATAGAAGGTATCCTGTACTAACACATCAGGTCTTGTCGTGTCTAACACTTTTAATACCTGACTATAATTGTAATATCCATCGGTGTCTACTTCAGTATATCTTAAGTAAACCTGCTCCGCTCCCCCTGTTATTGAAGTCACACCATTTTCACATAAGATGCAGTCACCCTGCGCCCAGTCTTCTACCGCAATAAAACGATCTGAATCAACCTCAGGATTTGATCCATTGGGCTCCCATAAACACCAGTCAATAATCGTGTGATTCCGAATAATTTTAAGGCAAACATCTGACGCTTCAATTGTATCTATATCAACAGTATAACCGACTAGAGCACATGTGGGTGTGCACCAAACCGCCTGATCTGACTCTGAATCAAAAGAAGGAATACAATTCATAGCGTCTCCCATCTGGACTTCGATCTCATCCATAAACACTGAGTCCTTAGCGCATTCTAGATTGATGCCTTGCATGACCGATCCATCCATATGTTTTGGCCACTTAATTGTAAACGGATCAAATTGACCAGGCCCTTCATTCACCGCAATAATTTGAATACAATGTTCATCTCCTTCTGAGAATCCTGCTTGGTCATCGGTATCGATATACCACTCTTGGATAATATCACCATTGCCGCATGTATTTACGAATTCGCTTTGACTTATCAACTCCGCAGATGGAGTGCCACAGACACCTCCTCTAGCCACCGGTGCTGGAATAGAAGACAAATCCGTCAAGCAATCAATGTTGTAATTTTCACAAGTCAATTGGGGTTCTAGCTTGTTTGTAAAATTAAGCTTGACGATGCAGTCTGTAAAATGACCAAATAAATCATTCGGTACTGATTTATTAGTTGGTGCTAATCGATTTTTATCTAATCTGTCTCTCACATAAATTGGTCCTGTAGGCTCGACTTCCATCCGACGCGGGTCAACTGGGCCTGGGCCTGGGTTGACATCAAAAACTCTCACGCGCACAAAAATCTCCTCGCTATCAACATCAGCACAGCAGATGCCGAGCTGATCATCATAAAAGACTTGCCTACCGATATCGACTCCAAGTATTCTTAATTCAGTTTCTTGATCACGATACAATGCAGTAAAATCATCTGCATCCTCATTACTACAGCTATACCTAAACGTAAAACTCGGATCCGGACCAAGACTATAATCTGGCTGTCTATCTACACCATTTCGATTCCAATATCCATTCGTTGTGCCTCTTAGACTCTCGACTCGTATCGCTTTGACCCAGACATCGCCACAACCAAAATCATGACTACCATTATCAAAATCATCAGCATCAAATATGACTAAGCCTCCATCTGTGATGCCAACTTCTAATTCTGAATAACAGATGGCTGTTGGTGCAACAAAGTCATTGATCGTGAGCAGCATTGTATCCTTTGCACTGTTACCGCACTCATCCGAAATGGTAGCGACTAATGTGACCGGAGAATTACTTTCCCATAAATCCAAAACATAGCCGTCAGCAATTCGGCCTTCATCTGTTTTCCATTCAACAGTTAAGCCTTCGTCAGTACCACATGCATCTGTTCCTGTGATTGCAGGTAATTCAAAGGAGGCAGTACACACAAATGGATCTATTGAAATCGTCTGATCGATTAATGAGTCTACAAGCTCTGGCCCAGAATCGATGTTTCGAATGCGTTGGGCTGGTAGAGTTTTTATTTCTTGTGTACACCAATCGATAAATGTCCAAGTCCTAAGTGTTAAGACTTCGTTGCCACATTTTGGGACGATCACATCATCAAAATTTAAAACGTAATCACATTTTGGATTTTGTGGTGTAAATGGTATGAGTACATAAGCCCATTTGGTGACTTCAACATATCGAATCGAATCTCGCAATTCTTTATTGATTAACTCGACTAATAACCATTCGTCATTAATGAGTCGTTCTACTTTTACTGTGTCTATATTGACTAAATAATGATCGATGACTGGCACTTCTACTCGGACACTTCTTATGATCTGCCCTCCTAACATTCCTTTTAAAAATACATACGGATAGGCATTTGAAATTGCAATAGAATCGGCAATTGAATTATCCTCAATAAAAAAGCGATTGAAAATACTATCTGGATGGTTAGGCGCATCACAGGGTAGATCTAAATTATGAGGCACTTGAATCGTGTCAAATGGTGTTTGCACTTCTTTATAGACCTGTTTTATGACTTCAATTTTTTCAAATCCTCCATGACCGTCTTGTATAGAACCCGTGTATGTCACCTCTCTTCGAATACCGCCGTCACATTTATCTCCAGATTCTACTATCGTTTGTCTCATATCGAATACTGGTTGAAAACAGCTTTCATTCACAATGAGTAAAACATCAGATATTGTTAAAAATCCATTTGAAGGCTTTGTTAGGCTTCCGAAAAAGATACTATCAATCGGATCGTTTACAGCACAAGTCAAAATACAATCTATGGCAGGATCACAATTTGAAACTATAATTTCTGAGGTATAATTACCTTCTGTACTTGGGGCATCTGACTCTATCAAGACGACAAAATCTCCTAGCTGTAAATTATTTAATGAAATCGTTGTCTGATCTACAATTCCTGTTTCTGAATAGACAATACCATCATGAAATAGGACTGTCACCGAGAAAGTCCCATTGCACCAATCTGGATTGCTCTGTGTTCCACAAGAATACTTTGGATCTGCTGACACATTAATCTCAACTGTTTGGCAATCGTCAATGACTTCAAATGATAATTCATCATCTATATCATCAGCAAATGAACCTAATACCAATTGTTCTGATCCAGGTATAAATGAGCATGGAGACGTGACAACAGGTTTGCGTTTCAATTCAACTTTTATTTTTCCCCAACAACTCACACCACTACACAAATCCGTTAGCTTATAATCCAAGGTTTGACCAGCGTCGAATTGAGTGACTATATCACTTGGTAATGTGTCTCCATATTCTTCGATTAAAGTCAAATCATAAAAACTGATATTTCGACCATCTGATAATAACAGAGATCCTGGCACCTGATAATCACAAGGAAAACCAAGGCTCACCTGGACTAAATCTTCGCAAGCAATCGTACCTAAATCCTGTATAAATATCTGAGTCGATGACGCAGGGCTTTCACATCCAAATTCATTGACACAAGTGATAAAGAAGACTTGATCATCTGTTATGTCAATAGGAATATCTTCTACATCAAATCCTTCCTCAACGTCGGTAAGGACTGCGACTCCACCTGATGCTGGATCTTGTAAGTAGACATTGAATGTGCAGTCTTCTGGCACAAAGCCTAAGCCGCAATAGTCATGCGCGCCGAGATTAGAAAAGTCATCTGTTGGAAACACAAGCCATTCATCTGTTGCAATAAACAAACCTGTGCTATCTGTTCTGCCCTCGACTATACTACAATCCCTCACCAAGGTGACATCAGTTCCAAAGTTTAGCAAAGTGGCTACAGTCCCGATAAAATCAACGATTTCTCCATCAGGATTAACTAAGGCCAAATCATCATTTCCATTGAAACCTGTAACACCTCCTATGTTTGCATCAGTGACCGCAAGTGCGGCAGCATCAGCGCTGGTATTACAAACCACAAATACATCTCCATCAGCAAGGATGACACCTGGTGGTAATACAGAGTTTGACGGGGATGAATTCCCATTTGTATATACTGATACACTCCAGTCTGTTAAATCCACGGGTGCTCCTGTACCATTAAATATTTCAAAACATTTATTATTACTTGATCCTTCAATGTACTCGCTAAAAAATAAAGTGCTCGCAGGAACTGGTTCTAGAACTTCTCCTGGCTCAATGGAAACAAATAGATCTTCAATGGTACAAGATTCTGTAATATCTGGTAAAATAGGAGCAATCACACTTGCCGAACAAGGATCAAAACAAGGCAATTCATCATACACTGTTTCAGCCATACAGGTAGAGGCTTCAATACCACATGTCAAATTATCGTTGATCACGTTAGGCGTCGCTGTTATCGGACCTACCCAGCCTGCATCTGTTAATTGCAGTGATTCGGTATCCAAACCACTTGTCTCTACAACACCGACATCTGTACTTGTGATTCCCGTCGCTGGACCTGAGGTGGCAACAAACACACCTTCGTAACTGATAAACTCTAAGACATTTCCATCAGGATCCACCAGTGCAAAACCATCAGGACCATTCTGTGCGCCGTTGATATCAAAAAACAAACTACCGCACGGACTACCGGAAATCGTCCCAGTTAGATTCACTGTACGATAAGGGGCTCCTCCAGAACCATTATAGGCGATCAGTTGATATCCAGTCAGATCAAAGCCATCCATGCCTGTAATCTCAACACCTTCATTATCATCTGTCGAATCATCATCATAGTGAAATTCTGAAATAAATGGTTCAATCTCATTGCCTGAAGAACCATCAAAAATTGAAACGGGAATATTCGTTTCGCTATCTCCTACAAGAGCTATATCGTCTACAGTTAAAATAATGCAACCACCCGCATCTAATGAGCTATATGCAAATGGACCAACATCCTGACCAGCGATTGAAACTGTAAATTCTGTAGATGCTGGGTTACTGACATTGAAACAAATTTCAACATCGTAGGTCCCTTCGAATGACCCATCACAAGTTGTCGAGACCATTAGATTATTGATCGAGCAATCTGTAGAACATCCACAATCGCCAATATAATCCTGGCTACTCAAGTTATAACATGAAGTCGCAAACGAACCGGTACGCGCAATCAGTTCATCTAAGTCCGCTTGTGTACTCACTGATAAAATCGTGGCTAAGTCTACCGACTCAACATGAACCGCGTAGACAGTATAGGCATTACTTGCTCCCATCAATCCCGGGAAATTACCATCAAGGTTTACAACTACATTTGTACCATCAGTCAAAATGTAGACAAGATCAAAGCCATTCGCATCAGCAGCGGCCTGCACTTGGATCTCATAACTAAACGGATTATCATCACAGTCGCAGGTTTCTTGAGCCGTGCAGTTTAACTCAAAGACATCATAACTCAATGTGCAACTTGTATCATCTGCATCTTCTATTAACATGGTGATTTTTGGCTGGACGCCAGTACCTGAATACGTCAAGCCTGTTAGTGGAAAATCTGCTGGATAAGAGAACACTGTCCCATCAATGGTAACATTGTAATCTGTACCCACACCATCTCCACCTGTTATCGATTGGATATCAATTGAAAACGTCTCAGCCCCACTTGGATCACAAATAGTCGTGGCTTCCACAACAATATCTGAGCATCCAGCGGCAGAACACACAGCAGGTTCTGTAGCTGTAACCATATTCACACAAGTCCCGTCATCTGTATCAGTGAAGTTGACAGTTATCGATCCACCAGATATCGGGAATGGTCCATAATTAACAGTGGTACCATAGGCTATTCCAGCATTACCTTGATCATCAAAGAATGTGTTGGCCGCACCAGTGAAGGTATTAGATCCATTGACGACAACATCAAACGTAAATGTATCATCAGTTGGATCATCAGGTGAGCCGTTATCATCGCAGACAATCGTATTCGCGTCTTCTGGTGTTATGCTACACATCGGTAAGACACAGCCACAATCTTCTGAAAATACTGCCATCATACTCGTGTAACAATAGCTATCAAACGGAGCAGCATTAGTAACTAAAGGCGTAACCGCAGATCCAATTAAGTCATCAATATCATTGATGATAAAATCGTCATCAATATCATAGTTAACAGCATACACAGTATAGCCAGTATTGTTACCTAGAAGTCCAGGAAAGCTCCCAGTAGAATTATAGGCAATGACGTTATCTGTCGCTGAATCGACAAGCATATACAACATCAAAAAGCCATTGGCATTACCAGTTGCCTGCGCATTGATCGTGAGTGAGTTCACTGGATCAGTCGTACAATCACATACTTCTTGAGGTAAACAATTGAGTTCAAATACGGTGAATTGCCCAACACAAGTCGGACTATCTGCATCTGTTATAAATAAAATTACACCAGCTTGATTACCACCTGAATACACTTGTCCAGTCAGCGGAAAATCTGACAGATCGTAATCGGTGCCTGCTATATTGACTATATAATTGACGCCTACATCATCTCCTCCACTGATTGAGTTAATGATAATTGTATATGTACCATCTGCTGCACACTCAGTCGTCGCATCTACCACGATATCTGAACAAGTAAGAACTGAACAACTAGCTGGTGGATCAACCATTATCATTCCGTCACAATCTATCCCGCCATCAGCATCAATGTAGTTGATCTCGACAGCACCGTTTATTATATTAAAAGGTCCGTAGCTAAGTGTAGTCCCGTAGACTACGCCACTATTCCCTTGATCATCATCAAATGTATTAGACGCTAAAGGATCAGTATTGGATCCAGTAACTGTGACACTAAATGTGAAGCTGTCATCACTTGAATCATTAGGCGTGCCTTTATCGTCACAAAGAATATTCTCTGCTGTTCCTACGATGAGATTACATGAAATAGAACAGGTAATTGGCGCCAGAATTTCGACTGATGTTGTACATAATGGGTCATTAATATCTGTGTATGTTATCGTTACATTACCTCCTGATATGGGGAAAGAATATTGTTGATCTGATCCATAGGGTATCGTATTGCCTTGATTATCAATTGCCATATTTGATGCACCTAGATTCGTATTCATCCCATCAACATTTATATCAAACATGAAGGTATCATCAGTTGGGTCATCTGGTGTTCCATTGTCATTACACTCAGCCATGCTTTCAGTTAAATCAATCGAGCAAGAGAATGAACATGGAGCTGGAGCTGGAGCTGTTACTTCCATGAAACAAGTTGGATCTTCTGCATCCGTATAGAGAATTGTTATATCGCCATTTATAATATCAAAAGGTCCATAGCTTTGCGTGGATCCGTATGCAATTGTATTTCCTTGATCGTCTAAGGCAGTCATGCTAGCTCCCTGATTTGTATTTTGACCATTCACAATTACATCAAATGAATATTCATCATCACTTGGATCTTCTGGTGTACCATTGTCATCACAGATAATATTAATCGGGTCTTCAGGATTGATTTCGCAAAAGGGTATTAAACAGCCACAATCTTCTGAAAATGCTGCCATCATACTTGTATAGCAATAGCTATCAAATGGAGTAACATTTGTTACTAACGGCGTGACTGAAGATCCAATCAAATCATCAATTTCATTAATAATGAAATCGTCATCTATATCATAGTTAACAGCATACACAGTATAGCCAGTATTGTTGCCCAAAAGCCCAGAAAAGCTACCAGTAGAATTATAGGCAATGACGTTACCTGTCGCTGTATCAACAAGTACATACAACATCAAAAACCCATTGGCATTACCAGTTGCCTGCGCATTGATCGTGAGTGAGTTCATTGGATCAGTCGTACAATCACAAACTTCTTGAGGTAAACAATTGAGTTCAAATACGGTGAATTGCCCAACACAAGTCGGACTATCTGCATCTGTTATAAATAAAATTACACCAGCTTGATTACCACCTGAATACACTTGTCCAGTCAAAGGAAAATCATTTGGGAATGTGTAATTCGTTCCGGCAATGCTAACGTTATAATTGCCAAGTATGTCATCTCCTCCTGTAATTGAGTTAATGACAATTGAATATGTGCCATTTACAGCACACTCAGTCGTTGCATCTACCACAATGTCCTCGCACATAGTTGGGCAATTACAACTAGCAGCTAAACTAGTCGTTAAGAAGGTATAACAAAATGTTTCAAAGGCAGATGACGGAATATCATCAGTTGCTTCTGCAATATCAGCTGACTGCTGTAAAGCACTTACGAATGCAGTCAGTTCAGAATCGCTCACATTAAATGCATAAACATCCCAAACAATATTATCTGGAAACGGACCAAAGGAACCTGTTTGATTAACTTGTGATATCTGGCTAGTAGATGGGTCTACTAAAGTATAGACCATACTGAATCCATTCCCATTACCACTCGCCTGTACGTTTATCGAAAACGGATCGGCTTGAGTACAATCACATACAGTCTTCTCAGAGCAGTTGAGTTGTAAAACATCATAATTAATTGAGCAGCCTGTTGCTTCATCTATAATCGTTAGTGTGACTTTATTATTCTGACTTGTCGATGTATATGGAAGTCCAGCAATTGTTCCGGTCGCAGTCAGTCCCGTAAAACTTGTGTTCGTGACTGATTCTAAAATCGTAAACGGCCCGCTAATAGAAGAAGTACTATTAATTGTATAACTAATATCAAACGTATTTCCTATGCTTGAGCAAACTGGTATCGCTTCGACTGTGAATGGCTCGCAGCTAGGACAACAATTATTACCCCAGATATCAGTCGCATATTCTGGATGATCGATGAATGGATTACGATTACCTTGGATAATAAAAATGGCATCATTTCGATCCAATTCTAATTGATCAGGTGGATCCATGGTATGCCATTTAATCATCAGATTGAGGTAGCATGTCGTATAGAATTTGAATGGATCTCCTGTCATGACATCATCTCCACACGAGCTTATATTTTCCCATGCTGCGGCTTGATCTTCGTAGGCGACAGCCATATAGAGCATTGCTCTGGCAAAGTCTCCTTTGTATTGGTCGGCAGGTTCAAAAACGTAACCACTGGCTTCATTGTTACAGTTATCAGAACAATCGTTGGCGTCAGGCCCTATTTTAGATAATGACAATCCATTAACGTTATTCATTGTGACCTCTCCTAAAGGAAGATTTGCTTTTAAGGAGTTGACATGGATGTCAGATGGAAACAAGTTATGGAGATCAGATCTCGTTGCTGGTATAGCACCAAACCATGAAGACGCAAAAACGTGTTCTCTGTTCCAACCGCCACCTTCACTGTTTGAGCTGCTACCTGAATCAGAGCAGTCATAAGAGGTAATTGTTGTGTATCGATCTATGATATTTCCATTGATATCCAAATCTAGTCTGACACACATGGTATCATCAATATCCGCATAGTCTAAGTAAATGACATTACTAGAAATAAGAGTAGACAATTCAGTTTTGAGAGCTCCACAAGAAGCAGTAGGCGTAATGCCATCATAATATTGGGCATCTACGCTAAGCTGCATGACGCAGCATATTATTAAAAAACTATATAGTTTTTGGTATCTCAAAATGCTCAGGTGCTTTTGTGTTTATTAGTTACCGTTAGCTGGGAATGTAGTAATTGCTGCATCACAACCAGGACCAGCACAAGTACCAGGCGTTGTCGTTATTAAGCCTTCAGTATCAGATATTATATTGGGATCAGAATTACAAATACAACGAGTTACAATTACCTGAGCTGGACCTGCTTGATTGTATTGAGGTAAATTCGATGAAAAAGCACTTCCGTTTACTGCATACTCCAAGGTTGACCCTGTAGGGCATGTTGGTGAAGGAGCAGTAATTGAGCCGCCTGTTGGCGTAGTTTCGCCTGTGGCGCAAGTGCTATTCACAATTGTTGGAGTCGGTGCGGCTCCAGATAAGTCAGGGCACATAACTGTGGGACAACTATTTGCATTACCAGCACTAATCGTTCCTTCGACCCATGAACCGTTACAAAGTTGTAATGACATGTCACATGTAGTAGAATTAGTTTGACCTACACCAATATCAGTACTTGTCATTCCAGTTGCAGAACCATCAGCTGCTGTGATCGTACCTTCATAGCTGATAAACTCGCAGTTTACGCCTTGAAAAGATAAGGCTATCCCATCTGGATCCCCATTTTGAATGGAAGGTGAAGGATTAGAAATTGAATAATAAGTGTTCGTCCCGTCATCTGTGCCTACTAATAAATCAACACCAACTATAAAGGTGCCATAAACCATATCATTTCCACCATTATAGATCTCGACAACTAAATCTGATAAATTTCCCGTGAAGGAATTCGGCACACACACTTCAATCATTTCATTATTATCATCTATATCACAATCATAAGCGAATTCACTAATGAATGCCATTGGACAATTATTGATCACTGGACATTCAGGAATATTGACAGTGACTGGGCTTCCACCTATACAAGTATTACCACTCGCATCTGCAAAATCTAGATCGATCGTAGAAACGACTGTTGGTCCAGTAATATTTCCAGTAATGCAAACTTGACCAATAGTACCACCTGTTCCTGAAGCTACTATGCCGAGAGAGACATCCACAATATTATAATCACCAGATCCACCAACCACATCTGCACATATAGTAAACATAACGTCATCTCCAGAACAAAATCCTTGGGTCGATACTGTTACATTTGAAATTGAACACGCTTGAGCAGGACAATTTATAGTTGTATTTGGATAAGGAGTGGTTGATCCAGCATTTGTTGATTCGCCAGATAGCACACCTGTACCACTCATTGTATAGTTTACACAGTCGAATGCCCCTCCATTAGGCGTCATCGTATTATTTATAATCCAACCATCAACATAATCCCAACATTGACCTGTACCATCTGTATCGGGTTCTCCTAAGGCATCCTCTAATGTTCCAGAACAATACAGCAAATATGCATCATCTCCATTTGAGCCTATCACACCTGAAGCAAAGCAGGCTTCGAATCCAAAAAATGAATTAAAGTCATCAAAATTTCCTGAGATCCAAATACAATCACCCGCGTTTAGCGCGTCTGGTGGAAAATTATACTCTGGAGTATTGGCAGACCCTCCTCCATTTGAAACTGATTCAATTCCATAAATACTTAAATCTGCAATCGAAGCCGATGCACATAATTGCATTGCCTTTGGCTGACCACCAGCCAACGGTCCATCTATTGCACCTGCGATGTATAAATTGCCACATTGAGCAGATAAGAAAGGTTGAACTGAAAATAAAAAACAAAGCAGAAAGATTGACCTTTTAAGCCTTGGCAGTTTAGAAAGGGGTGATTTCGTCATTTTTTGATAGTCTTTTCAAAGTATTAAATCAAAAAGGAAGGCATGCTTTGGTAAGTAAATCTAATAAATATGGAGCATAATTTATGCACCTAATTCCCTGACAATCATATATATATGTAATTTAATTTATATATATTTAATTATACATATGTAATGCTTTGAAAATTAAAATGATAAGACAATATATTAATCGCTCAGCCTAGTTAAAGTGAATAATAATTTTTTAATTGAGTATTATTTTTTCGTGGGATAGCTATTACTTAGCAATTTCTTCCATTTTCTCTTGCTCAATTTAAATCGCCTTTTCAGTTGATTTAAAAAATCAATTGAGCTTACTAGTGGATAATCGCTTCCAAAAACGAGTCGATCGATTCCAATTTCACCTAACAGACTTATTTTTTCTGCATCTGAAGTGGGCTCTAGATGTTGGTATTGATCAATGATCATAGCAGATATATCAAAATAGATATTGTGCTGTATGTTAGGAGATGTGCAATGATGAAGAATGGCTTCGGTCACCTTGATGCTTTTATCTGTCACCCATCCTCCTCCGCCAAGATGAGCGAAAATGATCGTTTGTTTAAACTCAGTCGGCAAAATATGAGTAAAAAAGAAGTCCACCTCTACTCTACCAAAATCACTTTTATGATTTTGTAAATGAAGGATAATGGGAATTTGATGTTGCCCGGTATACTCAAATAACTTTCTTAAGGACTGGGCATGCTCTTGCTTTCTAAAATCAACATGAGAGGCTTGGAGGTGGAGCTTAATACCTTCAAAATTTAAAAACGTCCTTGCCCTACGAATTAACTGCAAAGCATATGGCTTTAATGGATCGACTCCGTAAAACGGAATCACTCTATCGGGATGCTTGTTTACAAGACTTGATAAAAAATTATGTTCTTTTAATTGGAGCGCAACTTCATCTTTGGGATCGATATAGCTGAGGCGGTATCCATATCCTGTAGAAATCGCACAAATTCTTTTCGCCTTATTCTTTGATAGAATCGTATCGATATTCGTAAACAGAGCAAGATCTCCTTGGATCAATTCGCTACCATATTGACGAAGCTTCAAGTTTTCAACTAAATCGGGACTGAAGACATGAACATGATGATCTATTGGAATGTCTTGTCCATAGCTAGCAAACCAGACTAGCTGAATCAATATAATACACACTATTTTCTGCAGCACAATGACCAAATTAATTCCATCGAATAAAAAAAGTAAAGGGCAAAGGTAAGATTTCCGAAATCCTGAGACTTATAATAAAGCATGTTGATTAAAATTAATAGTTCAACATGATGATATTATCTAAACACATACATTATGAACACATATTTCGCACCCGTATCTTACCAAGAAAAAGCAACATTAACAAAACGAGAGCAAGAAGTTCTTGAGCTAATCGCATATGAATATTCCACTAAAGAAATTGCTGCAGAGCTATTCATTGGGTATCAAACAGTTATTAGTTATAGAAAAAGTCTATTGAAAAAAATGAATGTTAAAAATATGGCTGGATTGGTTAGAAAGGCTTTTGAGTATGGGTATTTAACCTTGGCCATTCGATCTGTCGCCTAGCGGTTGCAATCTCAATCTCAATGTCAATTACAATGGCAATAGCAATCTCAATGGCAATCTAAATCTCTTCAGCGATTTCAACATCAAAGACACTTTATTATATTTGCTTAGCTACTACGAATAGAATTAAAAATGAGATTTCATTCCACTGAAATCTCATGTTTAATTTATGTTTTAGAGATACACTTTAATTCAAATTAACCCAATTAGAACCGTCGCAAAATTTCAATTTCTTAAGTGATTCATTATAATAGACGACACCTTCAGTAATAAAATCGCATACACCTGGAGCAACAGTGGGTTTGAATTTGATGCCTTCATTAATAAATATAAGCTCTTCAAATATAGCGTTATCAACTACCGTTAATTTACCAGTGATACTCGAGTCACCGATGACATCTAGCTTACTATTAAATGTGACATTATCTTCTACAACCAATCTACCCTCTAGGTTCATATCCTCTCTTACCTCAAAGTTGTTTTTAAATAGTACATCATTCGTCACTTCTAAATTAGAAAATATATCGACTGATCCAGATACTGACATATTGCCGCTGACTTGGGCATTCTGGTTGAGTATAGCATCCTTAAAAACCATTAAGTTGTCATTTGCCTGAAGGACGCCATCAACCTGTGCTCTTTTTTTCACTATTAAGTCTTCTTCAACATGTGTTTCTCCATTTTTATAGATAACTAATGCATTTGATCTTATCGTGGCATCACCATTACCAACAATGAAAATTGGGCTATCAGATGATAGCGGCTCTCCTTGTGATACAATGGGGTCATTGTATGTTCCAACAGCAGTCCCACTATCACCATATGACCTCAATCCATGACCGATGGCTACTGCTCCATTGTTTCCTCTTGTAGAATTATTATAACCAATGGAGGTAGATCCGAATTCACCAAAAGCTGAATTATGACTACCAATTGCGACTGAACCGTAATCGCCATTAGCGTTAGAATAGATACCTAGAGCAACAGATCCATAATTACCTGAAGCTTCATTTCGGTGCCCTATGGATACAGAAGAGAAATCTCCTATGGCCTCAGCATTATTCCCCCATGCAAACGAGGAAGAACCTAGACTACTTTGTTTCCAAGCATCACTACTAAATAATTGCCCTCCACGGAGAGCTCCAGATTGTTTATCAAAGAAGAAGAACTTATCACTGATTAAGTTATTGTCAGGAATCGCGTCTCGCCCAAATATAAAATCACTATTAGCATAGCCCCCAGTTTGCCTAACAGTTGAGCCTGAGGATTCAAAAGGTGCGGATGTGATCGGATCGATTCTAGAATCCAACCAATTGGTCCCATTATAGAACCATATAGAATTTGTATCAGAGTTGAAAATTGTATGCCCATCACTAGGACTAACAATGGCATTCATTTGGATAGCTGTCAGATTCGGCAGCAAGAGACCGTCATGTCGAATCTCAGATTCTTGTGCACTAACTTGGATTGACAATAATACTAACAACCCAAGTGAGCATAAATAAGATTTAATCATTTTAAAAAATTATTCGTTATTAAATTGATTAACGTCCGACATATAAACACAAAGAAAAGATAAAAGAGGCGTCAGATATTAACCAGTATCAACAACAGGTCGAATGACATTTTGAATCTTACCTATTGAGTTATTTTTATTTTAGCTCCTTCAAGAAAGGATTCTAGACGGCATTGTGTCTAACTCTAATTCAGTCCCAGCAACAATGCTTGAGCTGATTTATAGTATGATGACTGGGATGGAATTTTGTTTAGGAATAACTTAGTTTTCTCAATATCATCAACATTGAGATGAGCCAATGCTGAATACCAAGTAGCACCAGAACCATAGATGGGATGATCCAACAAAGGCTGAAGTCTACTCAATGATACATCATGGTCACTTACTCCAAGTTCGGCGATTGCCAAATTAAAGATGTACTGTTCATTCGTTGGATCATTGGATAACAATTCTTTTAAGTGGACTATAGCTTCTGAGTATTGTTTTTGGTTGAAGGCTAATTGTGCACTTTGCATTAGGTTTGTATTGCTATCGCTTTTGGTGAGTAAAGAGAGTTGTGCAGGCTCGAAATATTGTCCAAAAAGATCAGAAGTTGACGTACTGGTAGAGCTAATAAGTGGCCTTAAAAACAATCCTATGATAAGTAAGGCAGCTACGGCAGCAGGAATCAAATAGAATAGTCTACGTTTTATATTAGACGATGATGGCTCAACCTTACTTTCTCGGAATTCTTGGCTGAGATCAGCTATAGCTGTTTTTGCTTCTGTAATAGCATCTTGGTTTTTAAGGAAAGTCTTTTGTGACTTCAATAGCTGTAATCTTAGATTCAAAGCATCATCTTTAGACAGAGCCAGCTCCACAGCAGCACGATCTTGCGCAGACAGCTCATTGGACAAATATTTATCTAACATGGAATCTTCAATCATAACTTCGATTTTTTCCAGGTGTTATAATAGTCATGTGCTTCGATGTGTTTGCGCCAGGATTGGAGGCAAGCAAATTTCCTTCTGTAGACGGTATTAGCATTAGACATTTCTAATTTCTGTGCAACTTCATCAGCCGTCGCACCATTTTCAATCAATTTTAGCAATTGCTGACATAACGGAGAAATCTGTTGAAATGTAGATGTCAACATATTTTGAACAGCCGTCTGATTATTTTGTGTTCGGTCTTTTTCTTACGCAAGTTATCAATCCATTTATTCTTGCAAATCGTCATGATTAAAGAATTCAGGCTTGACTTAATGACAAAGTCTTCATCAAAACAGAGGTGCATCACAGCCTCCATTCCATCCTGAAAAATATCATGCGCATCTTCAACTGTCCCGCTATTTAGTCTTATCCAGCTAATAAACTTAGGCAGATTGAGCTGATATAGTTCTCGAAGGATCACTTTATCACCAGTGCGAATCCCATCTATATACTTGTTTTGATCCATTGTTTATATACCATAACAAAAAATACTGTTGGCTTAGGTAAGATTAATGTTTAAGGCCGACTCTAGAATATAAACGAATATAAAGCATAACTATGATCTCAAAAAATAAAAAAGTAATGGTCCTAAATTATGGTCGACAAATCATCATCGATGTTGCCCGATTATCCATATTTACAGACCGCTTATCGTATCAAAGCAACCATTCCCACAATAACCGAAATATTTTAAAAACTATGTTGCTATTTTTAATCGCGACGATAGATTTTTTAAACCCCAATATTAAGATGACGGTCTTACGCAAAATATTGCCTTTTAATTATTTAAATTACGAGTAAGGTGTTCTTGGTTAAGGGTATTGAATTCTCGACCTTGATATCCTTTTCCATTCACCCTCAAACACCTAACAGTAAATAAAAACTCAAAACTATATCTCTTTCAAATAGCCTTATTATGAACACCACCTATAAACAACTCTTCATCTTAGTAGGACTTTTACTTTTATCTGTACGAATGTATGCCCAGCCTTGCCCTTATACCTTTAGTGCGAATGGAGATCCCATTATTCCAGGTACAGTCTTAGCTGAAAACCAAATCACATCAACAGGGAAAGTCCATGCGCCAAGCACGGTTCAGTTTAGTGCTGGCAATGAAATTGTATTAGAGCCAGCCTTTGAAGTTTATGAAGGTGGAATTTTTGAGGCCGATATTGAAGGATGTGTTTCTACTTGTCCAGATGTTAATCCATGTATTGATGATACGTGTACAAAAGCATATCCACCAAGCCTATTTGATTCTAAGGGTAACGAATATTACCAACACGATTTGATTATAACCTTCCCTCTTGATGTGACAATAAACTATCTTAATGTTGGGGGTCCTATTTACAGTTGCATGCCACCAATGGGGCCTAATACTCTAGAAATAAATTCGCCAGGAGACACTTCTTTTTGCTTTAATATAGATTTAGTTTTGCAAGGTATCTTAGGACCAGGTATTGGTATAGGAACAATTGATACTTGTCTATGTGGAGAAAATATTATTAAGTATACCAATCATAATATGACTATGCAGGAATCGACTCCATTACAGGCCTCCTGCGGAGCAGGTGCTGAAGAAGGAGGAGGACGATTTTCATTAAATTACGTATACGAACCAAATTTTCAGTTATTTAATGCCTTTACACTCCCCTACTTTGGCAATCAGAATCTTAATGATTTCGCTATAACACAAACATCCCCTCTACCTACACACACGCCTTTGATTGCCATACTTGACACGGGGCTTGAGCCGCACTTTTTGGATCAAATCCCTGGTGATCCTTTCGACGGTAAATACCTATATAATCAAGCTACTGCAATCTGCTCAGATGTAGATGGAATTTATGGTTGGAATTTTGTAGATGACAACAATTATATAAAAGACAATAGAGGGCATGGAACATTAGTCGCAGCCAATATGATAGAGTCATTCTATAAAATGAATCCAGCAACTTTGCCTCCAGAGATCTATCCAAGAATCTTACCAGTCAAAATTATTGATGAATGTGGAAGAGGCAATACATTTGATTCAGCCTGTGGAATTAAATATGCAGAACTGCAAGGAGCAGATATCATGAACTTAAGCTGGGGGCTACCTTTCAATGATCAGATTCTTCAGCAAATCTTGCAAGAAGCGACAAATGCTGGCTCTTACATAAGTTGCTCAGCAGGCAATCAATCACTTGATCTTACGATTGAAGAACATTTCCCTTCAGGTTATGCCAATCCATACATGAACATTGATGAATTTGGAGATTCAACACTAGTGGCAGGCAATCCAAAAATATATGAAGTTGCAGGACTATGTAAGTCTTTAATTGATCCTTGCCAGCCAAATGTTGTTAATCGCCCCTTATGGGATTTATCCAATTATTATAGTCAATCCTTCGCAGAACCAGCCTTGGGATCCCAGTACATTATCAATAGAAATTTGCCAGCTGGGGGGGAAATTTATTGCAATTTAAATGGAACATCTTTTTCTGCAGCCATTTTCTCAGCAGCGTTGACTAGACAAATGACACTTGGACCAATTGATAAAGACATCATGAAAAACAATTCACACAAAATCCATGTAGACAATGAATACTATTCTTATTATCTTAAATCTTTTTGTAATTATTAATTATTAGTAAGCTTTTGGGGTTTCGATTTGTCGTAGTTCTTGTTCTTCTAAACATTAGTCAATCTATTGATGCTCAGGAATCCTATAAAGATCAGATAGCTAGTATTCGAACGAATACATATGATCAGGAAACCCAAATTTATTTATTTCAGCAACTTCTCACTAATAGTGAAAATGAGAACATTAGCCTAGATACGCTGGCATTGATCCATTACTATTTAAGTTTCAGATATTTCAATATCAACAATTTAGCGCAGTCGAAAACTCATGCCGAAACGGCAATTGAGTATTATGAACGTATAGATTATAAAGACTATCATCATCCCAATATTATTGGCAAATTGGGTGACATTTATTATAATTCGAATTTGCTTGACAAAGCTATACAAACATATGATCGATTAGATACATTTCACATTCACGGGAGGGGATATAATGCCTTACTCAATGCTAAACGTATTAGTGCCAAAATATATCGAAGAAAAGGGGACTTAGAAACCGAAATAAGAGTGTTAGAATTCTGTGAAACATTTATTGATTCTTGCTCTATAAATGCTCAATCGGCATTTTATTTAGATTTATCAATTACTTATTCTAACAATGGCGACTCGTATTTAACAAAGTCAAAAGAATCGCTTCGTAAATCTGTTGATCTCAATTACAACAAGGCGACCAAGTCATACATTAGCCCTGTCCGTCGTGAACACCAAATACAGCAAGAAGCATTTATAGCCCTCAAAGAAAAAAATACAGATCAAGCGGCTACACTCTATGAAAGCGCCTTGATGTATTCATCATTACACATCTCAAATATCGATGGACCGACTCAAGCTAGAGCCATGGCTAACCTTTCATTTTCAATATTAGAATCGGGTCTTCCGCGGCGAGCACTACAATGGGTGAAACGTGCAGAGAATACGTTTGATGAATATGGAAATCCTTTTTTTGAACTTGAAGAAGGCTTAATTTACAATGTTGCCTCTGATGTCTATTTAGAACTAAATGATTATAAATTATCAACTCAGTATGCTGACAAGGTGCTTTCTTTATTCGACAACAAGAATTTTGAATCAAGCAGATGTAAATTTTGCTTGTTAGAAGCTTTGCAAAGTAAAATACTTGCTCTATACAAACTTGATCACAAAAATAACAATCAAAAAAACAAAAAGAACATCCTTCAATTAATACAAGAATTTGATAAAATAGCTGATTTATATATTAACGAAACACTTTTTGAAGAATCAGCTATTTTTATCAAAGACAAAACAAATGAGCTCTATCCTTCGCTAATTGATATCCTGGGTCAATATAAGCACAAGGAATTATTCTGGAAATTATCAGAAAAATCAAAAGGTCTCTTATTACTTGATGCTCTTAAAACTGAGTCAGCCTTAGATCCTCAAATTGCTGATTCTTTGAGAATCAATCGAGAAAAACAAATTGAACTGAGTTATAAACTGGCACATGAAAAACTCACAGTCCCTCAGCAAGATAGCATCAAAATAGAATTAGCCACCAATAAAAATATTGAATTAACGATTCAAAGCGAGTTGAAGAAAAAAACGATTAGAAAAAAGTTTCCATCAATCGCCTTAGAAGAAATAATTAACCAACTCGATTCACAAACACTCATTCAATACCAATTTGGCAAGGACTATTTATACTGTATTAAAATTGAACATAGTAAAGCTGAAGTCTATCAGTTAGGCAACGTGGATAGCATTATCAATTTAGCTACATCCTATACTAAGTATTTAAATACGCCCTCAAATTCAATTGAAGCTCTCACAAACTTATTCACTACTTCCTATGAGCTATTTGCATGTTTAATAAAACCCTTAGAACTTGAGAGTCATGATGTCATATTAATAACTGATGGCGTCCTTAACTTCTTGCCCTTTGAGTCACTACTAAAATCTAAAATTGAACAGTTGAATCGGCCACAATATTTACTTCAAAGCTATAATTTTCAATATCAAAATTCTGGCAGCTTGTTCGCTACACTCGATGCCTATAAAAATACAAATACCAAAGTCTCCCTATTTAATCCTGAGTATAATCCAGCGGCTAATTCCAATACTCAATTAACGCCTCTCGCTTTTTCGAATCAAGAAGTTGAAGCCATACAGCAAGAAATTTATGCAACACATAAACATACAAAAGAGGATTTCTATGATGCCATGTCCTCGGGCAACAGCATTCACTTTAGTGGTCATGCAGTCATCGACAACATTGATAATAGCTGGACATATTTAGCTTTTGGTTTAGGGAGTGAGTTAGAGAATAAAATTACATTACAAGAACTCTATAACAGAAAATCATCATCTGATCTGGTATTTATGAGTGCGTGTAATACCAGTACCGGTAACATCATGCTTGGTGAAGGCGTATCAAGTCTATCACGTGGATTCCTATACACTGGAGTAAAATCTGTTGTTAGTTCGCTGTGGTCAGTTGACGATCAATCCACATCAAAAATAGCTAGTTTGTTTTATAAATATTTAAAAGAAGGGCATCGCAAAAGTCAAGCTTTGCGACAGGCGAAATTAAGCTATTTGGAGCAGGCTGCCGATGAGCTAAGGCATCCGTATTATTGGTCAAGTATCATATCTATAGGAAACGATGCGCCTATTCAACTTAGAGCATCACTTAAATGGAGCTCCCTATTGGCAGGACTTGGCATATTTTTTTTAAGTCTTTTTGCTGCGCGGTGGTTTTGGAAGTTAAGTCATAATTCAGTATAATCTTTGGCAAGCCCCGTGATGAATCACAGGACTACCACCCTGTCACAACTAAGGCGTTCGTTAATCGCTAATTCTAGGATTGGTATCAATAGAAATAATGGCTTAGTCATTGAACACCAATTGTTGCATAAAAAAAGCCAAGCTGAATTTACAACTTGGCTTTTACTTATTTTATTTTAAATCATTAAGCAGGCATTGCCTCAGCTTTTGATTTAACTTCAAAATCATGGATTGATTTTCCAGCAGCCACTAAGTCTCTTAATGACTGAGGGACATCCCATCTAGGTCCAAACTTCTCCTTGAATTCATCGCAGTCAGCAATAAATGCTGCTCCACCAACAAAATCAATATATGATAAAGCTCCACCAGTATAAATCGGGAATCCCCAACCAGTAACTGACCCAATATCACCATCTACTACTGAATGTAAAACACCTTCATCCAAACACCTAAACGCTTCTAAAGCCTGTCTGTGCAAGATTCGCTTGGCAACAATTTCTTTATCCAAGGTCTCGACATCACTTTTGAAAATCTCAGCAAGCTTAGGCCAAAGCTTCTTCTTGCCGCCGTACTCATAAAACCCAGCGCCAGCTTTTTTACCTTTGCGTCCATGCTCTTCGACAAGCATTTTTGTAATCTTATAATTACGTGACATCTCAGGCGATTTTTCTAAATCTGGATTACTCTCCATGACATGTAGACCAAGTGTCAAGGACACTTCATCAGACACGGCCAGTGGCCCGACAGGCATCCCTTTTGTCTTTGCTACATTTTCAATCATTGCAGCTGGAACACCTTCATCAAGCAGGAATAAGCCTTCAGACGTAAATGTGCCAAAGCATCTTGATGTGTAGAAACCACGACTATCATTTACAACAATCGGTATCTTTCGAATCGCCATCACATAATCAATCGCCGCGGCAATTGCTCTGTCATTCGTTTTCTCACCGACGATAATTTCTACCAAAGGCATCTTATCAACAGGTGAGAAAAAGTGAATCCCAATAAAATTTTCTGGTCGATCAGATGCTTTTGCCAACATCGTAATCGGAATCGTTGAGGTATTGGACGCATATATCTTATCTGCTCCTAATACTGCTTCTGTTTCTTTAGTCACCGTCGCTTTTAGATCCAGATTCTCAAAGACCGCTTCTATCACCATATCACAGCCGTCCATCGCTGCTGGATCTGTTGTTGGATGAATACGAGCTAATAAGGCATCACCAAAATCCTGTTCCATTTTCTTCCGCTCTACTCTTTTATTCACGATGCCTGTAGAATAATCTTTTCCTTTCTGAGCACCTTCAATCGTCACATCTTTGAGAACGACTTCCATGCCTGCATAAGCAGATACATATGCAATACCTGCACCCATCATCCCGGCTCCAAGAACACCTAACTTTTTAATCGGATATGGCTCAACACCTTTAGGTCGTGCGATGCCTTTTTTGGCAGCGCCTATCCCCATGAAGCCAGTCCGAATCATATTCTTAGCTTCTTTCGACGTGATCGTATCTGTGAAATACCGGGCTTCTATTTCTAATGCCCGATCAAAAGGCACTTGCAGACCTTTATAGATGACAGTCATCGCATTCGTTGCCGCAGGATAATTACCATGTGTCAGCTTTCTTAAATTACCGATGCCACCCATCATGACTTGAGCTCCAGCTGGAGACATTAATCCTCCCCCTGGAATTTTATATTTCTTATTATCCCAAGGTTGGACAGGTTTAGGATTTTCAGCAATCCATTTTTTTGCAGCTGGAATTAAATCCTCTGTTGTCTCTACAACCTCGTTAATCAAATTTGCTTTCAACGCTTTTGCTGGCGTATGATTAGTGCCTTGTAGGACAGCCATCAATCCATTTTGGATACCCATCAAATACGGAGCTTTCAGTGTACCTCCTCCACCTGGGAATAAGCCGACTTTAATTTCTGGAAAGCCAATTTTAGTTTTAGGATTATTGGTAGAGATTCTGTGATGACAGATCATCGCTAACTCTAATCCTCCACCAAGTGCATGTCCATCAATACACGCCACGAATGGTTTTCCAGCCTTCTCAATTTCTCTAAATGACTTATGCATTTGTAAAGAATTATTCAAGAATTCCTCCTTATCTGTGATTGGCTTTTCTAATTGTTTTAAATCAGCACCAGCCATAAACATCGACTTTGCTGACTGCACAATCACACCTTTAACAGCTGGATTATTCACTAATTCGTTTGCTGCTTCGATATAACTTGAGATAAAGTCAAAGCTAAATAAGTTGGTTGATTCGTTTTTGTTATCTATGGTGATGATCGCTATCCCATCACTCCCCGTCTCAACCGTTAATATATTTTTATCAATTGCCATTGTTTTATTTTTTGATTTTTAAATGTTGGTTATTGGTCATTAAACACGTTCGATTACGGTAGCAATCCCCATACCGCCACCAATACATAGTGTCACTAAACCAGTTTGCTTGTCTTGACGCTCTAACTCATCAATTAAGGTTCCCATTAAGATACAACCTGTCGCACCAAGAGGATGACCCATCGCAATCGCACCACCATTAAAATTGATTTTTTCCATTGGAATATTCATGTTGTCTCTCATCAACATTGGTACAACTGCAAAGGCCTCATTGATCTCATATAAATCAATATCACTTGCAGACATGCCTACTTGCTTTAAGACCTTCTCACTCGCTGGGGTTGGACCAGTCAACATGATTGTCGGATCTGTGCCATATACCGCTGCACCTTTTACAATTGCTCTTGGCTTAAGTCCTAAGGCTTCACCAGCTTCTTTACTTCCAATTAATGCAATCGCTGCACCATCAACAATTGCTGATGAATTACCAGCATGATGCACATGATTGATGCCTTCTAGCTCAGGATATCGATCTATCGCAACGGCATCAAAGCCACCCATCTCGCCCATTATGGCAAATGAAGGCTGTAGTCCACCTAAGCTCTCGACCGTTGTATTTTCTCTTACATTTTCATCTCTGTCTAAGACAGTAATGCCATTGACATCTTTAACATCTAATCTCGATGTAAAGCGATTGTCTTTTTCTGCAGCGACGGCTTTCATTTGCGAATGGTAGGCAAACTCATCTACATCTGCTCGACTGTATCCATATTTTGTTGCGATTAAATCAGCAGAAATCCCTTGAGGGATAGCGTGTCCAGGCATCGCTACAGATGGATCCATCAACATAGCTCCACCATCTGATCCCATTTTAACACGAGACATACTTTCTACTCCACCAGCTATCAGTAGCTGAGAAAACCCTGACTTGACATATGCAGAAGCTTGATTGATCGCCTCCAGTCCAGAGCCACAAAATCTATTGAGTGTGACACCGCATAGATGGTCACCATAACCTGATTGTTGTGCTGCTGTCTTGGCGATATTTGCCCCTTGGTCCATCACTTGGGAGACACAGCCCAAAATTACATCTTCCACTAAGTCTGTATTGAGATCGTGTTTAGCACGAAGCTCTTGCAAGCATTGGGTTGCTAATTGTGTGGGAGTGATGCCTATCAGTGCACCTTTTTTATTACCTCTGCCACGAGTTGTTCGTACTGCATCGTAGATATACGCTTCTGCCATTTTTTATGTGTTTTTTAGATTCTTTGAATGAATGTACTGACATATAACTGCATGCCAAGACTTTTATTTCTTTACAAATATGAATTATTTGACACTATTGTCAAAATATTTTGGAGTAAAGCTATTATATAAATACATTTGAGTATCAAATTGTTGTAAATCGTATGAGTATAGACACGGTGAAGAAGGTAGGGAGACCTGTGGGATCAGCTGATCTTAAGATGGAACAATTGTTTAAAGCATCCCTAAAAGTATTTGGTAATAAAGGTTTTGAAGCAACAACATTAACTGAAATCGCTACCGAAGCAAATATCACTCGATCGACAATTAACTATCATTTTGGGAATAAGACTGAACTGTGGAAACAAACCATTGATTATTTGACGAACCAGTTCATTAATGATTTTCACTCGAATCAAAAGTTCCACAAGGATTTAGATGATATCAGTATACTCAAGGTTGTTATTCGCCAAATGGTCCACTTTTGGGCAGACGACAATGGCTTTTGTAAGATGGCATATAGTGAATTGAATCAGAAGAGTGAGCGAGCAGATTATTTCATCGAACACATGATGTATCCACTCATCAATTTGACTAAAGATGTCTTTGGTCGATTGCGTAAGGAAGGCGTCATAAAGAAATTTGATAAACAATATCAATTATCAATTGTCCTTGGTATGGTCAGTTACTTATTCGCCAACAGCTATATGTTTGAAAAATTACATGGGATTGATTGTACTGCAGATGAGCTAAAGGATGCGCATGCAGATGCGGTGATAGAGATCTTTTTTAATGGGATTATTTGCTGAATGCCATGACAAGATGGCCAGACGCATTTGAATAAATGTTAAAATTGTGAAAAATAGTGAAGAGAATTGTGAGGCAAGCATAAATGCTGTATATTGGTAGCAAATATACTTCTTATGGCAAAGACAGCTTACAAAATTCCAGCTTCAACAATTCAAACAGCTAATGAAAGTATCGTATGGTACACTCATCTTGATCGCATTCGATTGATTCGAGAAGGTCTACCGTATGCAGCTTTAGAAGCTTTAAGCCTTAAAATTAATATTCCGATCAAGCAATTTTTATCCTTTCTGCAGATTCCACAGACGACTTATAATAAGAAAAAAAGAGAATTGAGTAAGTTAGATGGCAGAGATAGTGAGATCATTCTTATACTCAATGAGCTCGTCGATTATGGTTTGGATGTCTTCAATGGCGAATCTGAGAAATTCCTCAGTTGGTTAAACAAGGAGAATTTATCACTAGGTGGAGTGACACCTAAAAGTCTTTTCGATTCACTAACAGGGATTCAAGAAGTCAAAAAATGTCTTGATCGAATTGAGTATGGTAATTTTGCATAATGCTTGTCCACAGAATAGAAAGACATAAATATCTAGCAACAACATTGAGAGGAATTGGAGCGGCATCGTCTGATGGCTTTCGATGGAATAGTCTACACACTCATATGGTCTATACTGCTGAGTCAAAAGCCTTAGCCATGCTTGAAATTGCCGTCCATTTGGATATAGCGGAGTCGCTGCCAACAGATCGTTATTTTGTTAGTATTGAGATTCCAGATCAAGTGATGATTTTAGAGCTGCCATTAAACGACTTACCATCCGATTGGAATTCAAAACCTCCATTAAGGCATACTCAAAATCTGGGCGATGAATTCGTCCTTCAAAATAAAGCTGGCGTTTTAAAAGTGCCGAGTTCCATTATTCCCTCGGAATCTAACTACTTGATCAATCCATTTCATCCTGATATGAAACACATCAAAGTGATTGGACAGGAGCAAGTCATTTTTGATCAGCGGTTATTTACATGATTGTAGCTTTGCAAGCAGTGAGGAAACTAATGTCGTTTAGTTAGAGGCATATGAATTAATTTAATACCGACAGGTAGTCTATTGAAACATTAATTTGTCACGATTTTTAAAAAAAATCTCGCCAAATTAGCCTCATTTAATATAATAATGCTCGGCACTTTGTACCGTGCAACCAATATTTGACACCTATGGTGTCATGATATCCTTAACTAAATGACATTAGTGAAGAAACCCTTTTGCTAAATGCCTTCCAAATATTGATTTAAACTATTATTGAGCTTAAGAGTTACTGGCCTCTCGCCTGTTGTTCTCTTTTGTTTTATTATTGAGATTGTTAAATGAGCCTGTAATTGAAACAGACATTTAACTTGACTAATTAATAAGTAAAGGACCTACAACTAAGCTTTAACTTATCTTTAATTCATGACATTCAAAACAGCTAACTTCAATAGACTAACATTTCAAACGACATGTCTCACTTTAGGAATGCTTGTATTTGGGTTAATTTCACATGCTCAAACGGTGAATTATTTGCCAAGTTCTGAAGATTTCATGAATCCAGATCGAGGTTTTTATTTTCCTACGCAAACAGATGCTTCAAATTTTGTCCCACTAGATTTGGCAGATCTTGTGAGTAGGCGCACACTACCCTACACACCTTGGCAGGCAAACTATCAAGTCCGGACGAGTCTAGTCTATAGAAATTATGTACTAGATGCATTTGTGAATACAGACAACTTATCTACTAACTTTTTAAACTTGATGGAACAAGATTTCATCACAGCAAGACAAGCTGGTGTCCGACTGATCTTACGCTATTGCTATACGGTCACTCCAGACTCTAGTTGTTCGCTTGACTTTTGCGCGCCGTATGGTGATGCTCCAAAATCCAGAGTACTCAGTCACATAGCAGATATCAAAGATGTATTACAAAATTATTCAGATGTGATCAGTGTTGTGCAGAGCGGATTTATTGGTATTTGGGGCGAACAATATTATACAGATTATTTTGGTGATGCTTCTGTGCAAGGAAAATTATTCAATACGAATTGGGAAGACAGAGCCGACGTTGTGACTGCTTTGTTGGATGCTGTACCATCAAATCGAATGGTACAAGTCCGCTATCCTCAGATGAAACAAAAGTTTCTTTTTGGTCCAGAGGCACCTGTGAGTTCGCCAGCAATGACAGCCGCACAAGCACATGATGGCTCTATGATTTCAAGACTCGCGTTTCACAATGATTGTTTTTTATCTTCTCCAAATGATGTCGGTACTTATATAGATTACGGTTCAGACTCTACACCTTCTTCAGATCAGACAAGTGTATTAAAACCCTATTCAGCTGCAGATGGAAAATTCGTTGCAGTGGGAGGTGAAACTTGTGCTGACGGATTTGATCCGCAAAACAACTGCTCAGGCCAAGCTGTCTCAGATATGGATCTCCTCCATTATTCTTTTCTAAATGCTTTTTACAATAATGCGGTAAACAATGATTGGGAGGACGGAGCTTGTATGGATGAAATCAAGCAAAAATTAGGGTATCGTATAGAGATGATCGACGGCACCTATCCAAGCGCTGCCAATATTGGTACCCCATTTAACTTTATCTTGAATCTAGAAAATATTGGCTTTTCTGCTCCTTTCAATGAAAAGCAGATTGAACTTGTTTTGCGCGAAACTAGCACAAACCAAATACATACCATTCCGTTTTCAAGCCCAAGTGCTGATGTACGATTTTGGTTTACAGGCCTTATTAATTTGCAAGAATCCATCACGTTACCGAGCTCTATACCAGAGGGAAATTATAATTTATTACTGCACATTCTGGATCCGTCTAATCAAAATCAAGTTGCAGCACGACCTGAGTATAGCATCCGATTAGCAAACTCCAACACATGGGAAGCAAGCACTGGCTACAATGACTTAAATCATATATTGGCTGTGACTACCAATACAACAACCACACATTGTATCACGGTCAACGGAGACTTTCAAGATTGGAGCTCTGTTCCAAGCCTTAATTCTACTGGTTCTTCAGGCTTAGCTACTCTTCACGCAGCAGATCAAGCTGACTCCCTTGTTTTCTTTGTGGAAGGTCAGATGGCAGATAATTTTCAATTTTATCTTGATAGCGATTATGATGCAATTGGTACAAATGAATTTATGAGTAGCTATTGGCCAGCATCAGGAATAAACTATTTGATTGAAAATGGCAGCATCTATCAATATACAGGCACTGGAATAAATTGGTCATGGAATTATATCGGCGATGCTTATTTCTCCCAAACAGCCACTGGTATCGAGCTCAGTATTCAGAAAAATTTAATTCCATTTATTGGCTCGCAGATCGGTATTGGATTTGCAAATTTGAATAGCTCATTTACAAACATTGGACAAATCCCAAGTGGGACAGTTGCTGCAAACTATACGTTATTAACTTCTCTTATTGTATGTGCCTGCAACAATGATGACTTCTACCTGTCGGGCAATTTAACCATTGATACTGAGTATGGTACCAATGGGCTGATTGAAACAAATCAGTTGTTAGGTAATGGAATTACGGTAAATTATCATTCGGCGATATCTGTGGAGTTTGGTCTTGGGTTTTCTACAAATGGGTCAATGATGCATGGGTATATTTTGGGATGTAATTGACAGTTGATAGACCATAGTTCATTGTCGATAGTCTATAGTGGTGATTTGTGATTGGTGATTGGTGATTTGTGATTGGTGATTTGTGACAATATTTTTTTTTTAAGCTCTATCTACCAACCAAGTTCATCTGAACAGCAGTCTTTAATACAAAAGACAATTCAATGAATAAAAAGCTATTGAATGACATCAAATTATTATGTCTTTTACTATTCCTAGCTACGATTCAGATCTCTTGTAACAAACCTGATGTCACATCGGAAGGCTGCATCAGTATTGATAACAAAATGAGCCTTTTTAAAAAAGATCTTGAAACCACATGCTGGTATAATGAGGTATATCGATTCAACAATGAGACCTATACTGTTTGTGATTGCTGTGATTGCGATAAGGCACCTATGGCGATTGATTGTAGTGGCGAACCGCTTTGCGACTGGATAGAAAACTGCATGGTTGATTTTTATGAGGATGCCGAACTCATTGGATATGTAGAATTGTAAATTCATGAGAATGACTTACCTAAGATTCCTTCTGTATTGTTCTTGTACTTTGGCTTTTACTAACTGCTCCAAAGTCGATATTTCAGATATAGAAATAAGTGAATGTACAACCATTATGGAATTAGATATTCTACCAATCGGTTCTTCGCCAAATGAATGCAATTTTAATTTGCTTTACATGTACAAAAGCAAGCTCTATTATACATGCGTGTGTTGTAATTGTAATAAAATTGATATGGCATTTGATTGCGATGGCGTACAGCTGTGTGATTTTTCGGACGATTGCATGACAGATTTTAATAACCAAGCTGAGCTAATCGGCTATTTTTTGTGATATGAAAAAACTGTTTCTTCTTTGTTTTGTAATTGTAGCTCTGAGTGGGTGTTCAAATTCTAGTCAAGAGAGTAGCGAATGCATCTTGTGGTCAGAATGGAAATGGGTAAACGAAAAAGAAGCACTTGAAACCTGTAATCACTTTTTGATTTATGAGTATAGAGGGCAGCCGTATTCAGTTTGTGAATGCTGTACTTGCGATAAGCTTGGGCCTCCAGTTAATTGTGATGGAGAATCCGTGTGTCCTTTTGATCCATTCGATCTGGATGTTGCTGCATATAGCCAGTGTTTGGCTGAATTTTATGAAGAGGCTGAATTTCACTTTTATATGGTTGAGAGGTGAAGGTAAAATGCAAAGAGGACGGAAGCTCTTTTATTCGTCGATCTTTGCAACGGAATCGAAACTCTAATGCTCAATATTTATAATCAATGTCCGTTTCTTCTATAAATAAAAACTCAATGAGACAACTATTTGGAATAATTAGTCTACTATTTTTATTCCTTGGGTGCGACAAATCGAATCCTAAAACTGAAGAATGCTCATTGCTGTCTGAGTTGAAAATCGTAGATCAAGAAGAAGCATTTCTAACTTGCGAACACTTTGAAATTTATATATTTGATAATCAGCTGTATTCGTTATGTTCTAATTGTGTGGTGGACAAATTTGCTCTTCCTATAAATTGTGATGGAGAATCATTATGTACAATTGATGATAGCACCACCAACGACTGTGTTTCTAACTTTTATAATAAGGCCAGTTTTCAATTCTATATGATTGCTCAATGAGCTTCGTGAAAATGCAGAGAGGGCGGGAGACAAATGTTATCTAGTCAAGCTTAAGTCAGGTAAAATTATTCGATCTGTAGGTAGACTCGATTCTGGATATCATAAGGCAGATTCTGAATCGAGCCTGCCTGCCTGCCGGTCAGGCAGGTTTAGAAAGATGGGTAAATTTTTCGAATCAAGCTTACCATTTCTTGTCTCATACCAAAGTCAAATACTTTAAAAAGAATAATCGCTTCTACCCTCTCCTTATACTTCTCTTGGAATAGTGATTCTTCGATTAACGGCAAGGCTTTACGCAAGGAATTCAATATCGTATTTTTTAGTGGTTCAGAATAAAATCTATAATCCCTCATAAAGGATAGCCCTTGCTCGGCATTGAACAAATAGATATCGATCATCTCCCAACTAAAGACTGCCTTTTTCTCTAAATCTTTTAAGAGTGCATTAATTTTTTGAATGCGTGGGCGTCGAGGTTTACGGTAACTCTTTGTTTTATATTTCGCCTGGATGGATACCTTAGCTTTTTCGTAAATCTTTTCACGATCTTTCTCATCTCCCAATTCCATTGAATAAAAGGACTTGACTTCAGGAACCTTAGTAAACAGTTGCAGCAATTCATCTCTGAGTTCTTCTTCAGAAATACTACTAATGTGTTTTAAAAATGTAGATCTACGCACGATTATAATTATTGTACAGTCGCATTGGCTAACCAGATTTCGTATTGAAGCTTCAGTTCACGCACCTTCTCTGGATTCTCTTTTGCGACATTTTGCATCTCAGCTATGTCCGTTTTCAAATTCACTAAAAACAGGGTATCTGACTCTATCAGCTCTGCTCGATTACTTTTGTCTCTGGGATAGCCTAATAATTTCCAATCGCCATTTCTAGTCGCCCATTGCTCACCTAACTGCCACGTGAATATATCGCTATGCAGGCTTGGCGCCTCTCCATCATGTAATACAGGAAGCAATGATTGTCCATCTAACACTTCTGTATCTAATGGAATACCACACAGCTCAGCCAGTGTAGGCATCCAGTCTGCGTTGACGGAAAACTGATCCCTCACCTCATTGGCAGGTAAATGATTAGGCCAACTAATAGCTGCTGGCACACGAATACCTCCTTCAAATAAGCAGGCTTTTGCACCACGATACGGTCCAGCATTGCCACCCCCAAAATGAGCTCGTTCTTCTGTGGAGTATCCATTATCAGATTGGAAAATTATAATTGTATTGTCCATCAACTTCAATGATTCTAACTTCTCAATGAGTTCACCAATCTTATCATCCTGAGTCGATAAGAAGGCGGCATATAAATCCCTCGGATAAACGACTCCTTTATCTTGGTAATAGCGTAGCCATTCAGGTGTGCCCTGATATGGATAGTGTGGTGTATTTAATGCATAAAACATAAAGAAGGGATTCTTCTGATTTTGATCCAAAAAGGCTGACGCTTCCTGTACCATTAAATCAGGAAAGAATTCTCCATCATGAAACACCTCTTCACCATTGCGATATAAGTCATGCCGATTTGGCCCATGCCAATAATAGAAGTGCGAATAATTATCAATACAGCCTACATGATGACCAAAGGCATAATCAAACCCTTGATCGTTTGGTAGCATACCTGCTTGATCACCCAAATGCCATTTACCAATTAAGGCTGTGGCATAGCCTGCATCTTTAAACATCTCAGCCATTGTATATTGGCTACCCGGCAAGCCTTTATCTGTGACTGGCACTGATGGGACATTGCCAGGCACGCCAGCATGCTGAGGTGTCTTTCCTGTCAACAAACCTGCTCTTGACGGAGAGCAAACCGCCGCTGCATAAAACTGCGTAAATCGAACTCCTCGCCTAACCAATCGATCCATATGTGGCGTAAGCAAATCGCTTGCACCATAAGCATTCAAATCAATAGCACCTTGATCATCCGCATAGATCACAATCACATTTGGCCTATCCTCATTCTTCGAGGTCATACTTATAGTAAGACTTGCTCCAATACATCCGATTACCAACATGAATAATACCTTCATAACCTATCCTATTTTAAAGAATATTTATGCAGCTGAAACTGCTTGTTCGTCAATTTTAAATAATGCCATATGGAATGCGACTAGCCAAACCATCACGACTAGTAAAGTGACTTTTTGTGTGACCCCCAAGAAATTTAAGCCAATATTCGTGAAATACATGAAAAAGCTAATAGACAACAAAACAAGGCAAATCCATACAGTATATTTGAAAAACGATAGTTCACTTTTTAAAAGCCCAATCGTTAATCCAATGGCAGTGATCGCGCCAAATGGAAAGCAAATAGCAACGATAAGATCATGATAATCCGTAAATGCAAACAGTCCAATGACGGCAGCTAGCAAAGAGGTGATTTTAAAGATGATATGCCATCGTCCCCGTGGGAAGAAGACGTTTATTGATTTCCAAAAGATGACTAACATACTAACACAAACGGATATCCAAGCTACAATAGCTGAAGGCCTTGACGTATTTTGCTGACCATCAAAACTCAGTTTCCCCATTAAGTCGCACCAATAATTGTGGATCCAGTCAAAACCCATTTGGCTAGGTTTAATACGTGATCCTCCTGGATATACACTTGCTGAGTACACAAAGAGTATGGCGTACAGAGAAATGCCGACAATAGGAATGAAATACATGAACGATCTCCTCATTAATCTTGAATATAATCATAAGTGACTGGAGCACCTGCAAGAAATCGATTCAATTTTGACTTTAAGGCGACATGGGTTGGATGAACTTGGTATCGTTGATAAGCTTCCTCATCTACAAACGACAAAGACATGACGACTTCATAATCAGAGAGTGCACGCACATCTTTTAAATCTTTAAATCCTCCAAGACTAAAGGACTTAATATCTTCTATGCCTTGCAATTGATTGAGTGCTTCTTTCAATTGACTCAACTCCTCTCCTGATAAATCATCCTGAGTATTGAGATAGACAAGATGGACTAAATCACCCGATTCTGAGATTGATCTGGAGTTAAGCTGACGCTCGAGCATATCTATTTTAAAAACAGCTGTGTCTAACTCCTTACGCAATACTGCATCAGGATCTTTACAACTGGCTATGCTCATGATTAAGCACAAACATAAGAATGATAGTTTCATATTGCTAAATTATAAAAAAGGGCTGATGTGATGATGTGTTGATGTGTTAATTTGATGATATTTTGATGTGTTGCTTATAGTCCAAACTGAAAGATCACAGGACGCCTGGAGGAACGCTTTTTTTGATTTTGATTTTCATTTTAATTTTGATTAATAACCTCTTTAAGTCTCTGAACAAACTCATAGACATCGATAAACCGATTATAAAACGGAGCTGGGCTTACTCGAATAATATCAGGCTCGCGCCAATCAACAATGACTTCACGTTTTATGAGAGCGTCAAACACTGATTTATCTGCACCATTTATTCGTATGGATAATTGGGCTCCTCTTTGATTTGCATGTTTAGGTGTAATCAATTGAATCCTATCATCTTGTAAATGATATAAAAGATACTCTAAATAGCCTGTTAACTGGATTGACTTTTGTCTTAATTGATCGAAACCCGCTTCTTCAAATAATTGCAAAGATGCTTTGATCGGTGCGATCGACAAGGTAGGCGGTGTGCTCATCACCCAAGCTTCTGCACCTACTGCTGGTGTAAATTCATCTTTCATCAAAAAACGATTCGATAAGTCATTGCCCCACCAGGCTTCTAGTCGTGGCATACTTCTGTTATGATGCTTCTCATGAATAAATATAGATGCAATCGCTCCCGGTCCTCCATTAACATATTTATAATTACACCACGCCGCAAAATCAACGCCCATCCCATGCAAATCCATCTGCACATTACCAACTGCATGCGCCAAATCAAAGCCGACTACACATCCATACTCATGCCCGATTTGTGTAATCTGCTCTAAGGGTAAATATTGACCAGTGAAATAATTGATGCCACCCAATAGCACAAGGGCTATGGCATCATCCTGCTCAAGTGCTGCCTTAACATCTTGCTCTCCGATTAGCAAACCTCCATCGACAGCTTTCACTTCAACAACTGCCTCTTGGGGATCATAGCCATGAAATCGTACTTGTGAATGAACAATATATTTATCTGAAGGAAAGGCATCAGCCTCAATTAAAATCTTGTATTTTTTCTCTGTTGGTTGATAAAATGAAATCAACAACAAATGCAAATTCACCGATAAGGTGTTCATGATAGCGATCTCAGAAACTTTGGCACCTACGAGCTGAGCCATTTGTGGCTTTAATCGATCATTGTAATCTATCCAATTCTGATCACCGTCAAAATGAGCTTCAACACCCTTGTTTGACCAATTTTCTAAAACAGAATCAATTTCTTCTTTTGCTCTTCTAGGCTGCAGCCCTAATGAATTCCCACAGAGATAGATGCACTCTTCTGTTCTTGTTGATTTAGGAAATAAAAACTGCTCTCTAAAATGTGCCAATGTATCGTCTGAGTCAGCAGCCAAGGCAAATGCTTTTGTATCTTGATACTCCATTTGTATTTCGTTCTGTCTACAATTCGTTTATTTCAATAAAATTAAAATCGCACCTAATGCAGTTGTACCAATTAAAAAGTATCTGAAAAACTGTTCATTAAATTTTGCAACAAGCTTGATCCCAAGATAAAACCCAACAAACACTGCGGGTATAATACTCAGATCAAAAAGAAATGTCTTCATCGTAATGGTTTCCCACGACCAAATATGAAACGGTAATTTGAACACATTAATTATCATAAACAGCCACGCTGAAGTACCTATGATTTCATTCTTTGGCAACCCTGTAGCTAAGAAAAAAATATTAGCAAATCCACCTGCGAGGTTACCTATCATCGTTGTAAACCCTGTAACGATTCCGATCGAACCCGCAAAGAACCACGTATTGGGAAATGCAGTCTGCTTATAAAACTCTCTGTACAGAATAATGAATAAACTTGCAAAAATCAGCAGCGCCATCCAAAATTTAAACGCAGCTTCATCTAAATTTTTCCCATAGTAAACAGCCACCAACACCCCAATCATTACAGCTGGAATCAATTTGATCAGATACTTCCATTTTACATGTCGCTTATAATATGTCACAGCTAATATATCTCCAACTATCAATATCGGGACGATGATCCCGGTGGATGCTCTTGACCCGTAAGCGAGAGCTAACAACACAACCGCCAAGACACCGATGCCTTTTAAGCCTGCCTTATTTAAACCGACGATTGTTGCTGCAAGAAGGGCAAGGATGAATTCCATTTGTGTAAAGGTAGGGAATAGCTTCCGTTGGTGGCATAGCAAAATGAAAATCAATTTTAAAATCAAAATCAAAATGTAAATCAAAATGTTGAATGTGCAAACTAACTATCACGATGTTCGCTTCCTTCAGTGCAAGGATTTGTGTTGCTCCACTATCTACTGTCCACTTCCTACTATCCATCCCGACGCTCACTTCGTTCGGTGCGAGGATTTATGCTGCCCCATTATCTACTGTCCACTTCCTACTATCTACTGCCTACTATTTTAATCGTATTTTACAGTCCGATGAGAGTAGTTATTCTTAGTGACCTCAATTGGCATGCCCATTTACGCAGTATTTCAGAACATGAGATTGCTGAGTTTTCAGAAGCAGATTTACAAAAAGACAGGTATGAGCGCATAGCTCGTTACTTTTCCATTGTCATAAAAGAACAGGCGGATCTTGTTTTGCTTGCTGGTGACATAACAGGAGATGGAGGTTGTGGACATGGGTTTCAAAATGCTTTGAAGCTATTGTTAAAACTATTTGAAGGGCGAGGTATTTCTTCTAAATTCATCAGCGGAAATCATGATCCAATTGAAAATTATGATGATTTACTTCAATACACTGCAAAATTAAAGTACACCGAAGAGATATCTAATACCAGCTGTACCTTTAATGGGCTCCATATTCTCGGTATTAATTATGATTGTAGTGCTTCTCTATCAAGGCTGAAGCAACTCATCGCTGACCATCAAGACACCACATTTCATATTTGTCTAGCTCACTCTGAAATTAAGCGCCGCCTTAGGCTATTCCATACGAAGGCGCAATTAATAGTGACTGGTCATTATGATCGTAAGTTGATGCCCTTCCAACACGCTATGTACATCGCCTTAGACAATGACTGGGCGGAAGTCTCATATGGCACTGCAGAGTTTAATAAAAAAGGACTTGTTAGTGCCTCGCTTCATATCAGACAAGATCCCCAAACAACTGTTACCCTGAAACAAGATTATCCGATTGCAATTGAAAATCACATCATGACTGCTAATGGCCATCCTGCCTTGGACTTGTCTAAAATAGAAACTTACCCTGACTCGCAGCTAACCGATGATGGTGGTGAGAGCTGGGTTTATCTTAAGCACATTCGAGGGATGAATTTGCGAAAGGCATTTCATACGTTGAGCACATTGAAGCGAGGTGGTGAACTCTCTCCTACTGATTTAACGAAAGCTGAAATTTATAAGCTGCGGGTGACTGATAAATATGAAGTCTCTCGGAGTATGATTGCAGATTATTTGAAGGACTGAGATTTTTGTTAATGTCAATTAATATCAATGGCAATATCAATATCAATATCAATATCAATATCAATGTTAATGGCAATTACATGACAGTGCGCTGCACCTCGTTGTTTTTTTGATGCGTTGCATCTATAGACTGGGCAGTGTGTTGCACCTTGTTGTTTTCATTGGATATCAAAAGTCAATCCTGCATTCTCTCGTAAACGGTTCAATAAAATGTCACCCATTGCGCTGGCTGGTGTCCAGCATCCGCCTCCAATGTCAAGAGACTTCTCCCAGTCTGACAAACAAATTGCAGCCTCAGATAACATTTTCGAAGTGGATCCATAGCCCGGATCTGAGTCGCCTTTGACAACTGCAGTTAAGGTGGAATCATCATCTGTTGTCCCTACTAAGTGCAGCACATAAAACCCTGGATCTTCAGGATCGACTTTAGGTCCTTGCCCTTGCTTTGGCAGAACAAATTTCTTTAAAAATGAAAGTGACAGGTCTTTTGATGCCATTACCCATAAAGCCTTGACTCCTGCTGACATAGACTTAGCGCCGAGTTTAGCTTTGAGTCCTCTCCCCATAACTTGGGTTTCTTTATACCTAAATGCTTCGCCATAGCTAAAATCTAATAGCGCATTCGTACGCCTGACGATACGTGTATTAATACCGGCCATGACAAAGGGAGCAGTCCATTTTTTAAGCCGATCATCATATTGAGCATCTGTTAGATCTGGCATATCAGGTCCCTCAAAATCTGGGTTTGGATTTAGCGAATAAGGATTGTTTAGCAGTTTGGCGACACTCTCATCTTGTTTTGCTTCTTCAATCACATTCAACAGACTGTGTATTGTCCCCCCGCTTGCTCCGCCTTTCATTTTCACAACATATAGCGTGATATCAGAAACTGGTTTGCCGAAGGCAGCCTTCGCGTGCTGCTGCAAAAAGTGAACGCCCATATCAGATGGTATCGAATCAAAACCGCAGCTAAATACAATCCGCGCACCACTCTTTTTGGCCACTTCCTGATATTGATCAATCATCCGTCTCATCCAAGGCACTTCACCCGTTAGATCACAATAATGTGTACCGGTCTCTGCACAGACCTTTACTAATTCACTGCCGTAGTAAGCATAAGGACCAACTGTAGTTAAAATGACAGAGGTCTTGGCAGCGAGCTCACGCAGCGAATCTTCGTCCTTGCTATCCGCAATCAAACAAGGCACATCCTCCGCATCACTGCCAATAAAAGACAAAACAGACTTCAGCTTATCTTCGTTTCGTCCTGCAATCGCCCATTTAAGATCCGTGTCTTTATAGGTATCATACATATGTTTAGCAACCCATTTTCCTGTAAAACCAGAAGCACCCCAGATGATGATGTCGAATTTGTTTTTAGGCATAATGTATTTTTTTTGAGGAATTTATTAGGATAGTGATTGACCTCTTTGCGTTATCGAATATAGCTATAGTTGTTTGGATTGTTAAAATCTATGGTTAAGCTCCTGAATATCTCCAAGATAGGTGAGGTGTATATAATTAGGATGTCGATTATTAGACAAGCTTTCGTTGTAATCCAACATATGTCAGGTCTTTGAGACTTGACATATAGCTTCATATATCCAATTCTTAGCATAAGTCAATATAAAGTCTTAGATGCTTTAAGTACATTGGGTAATCTAAAAATTAAAACTGAATTAATTATGAAGGTGATAGCGATCAAACAGCCAGGTGGCTTAGACAATTTGAGTGTTGAAGACAGACCTGATCCAACTGCAGGGCCGGGTGAAGTTGTCGTGGCTTGGCATGCCACATCTTTAAATTATCACGATTATTTGGTAGCGATTGGTGGCATCCCTGTACCAGATGGACGGATCCCTATGTCTGATGGGGCTGGAGAGATCATAGCAATTGGTGAGGGTGTACTTGACTGGAAAATTGGAGATCAAGTGATGTCGATGTTTTTTCCAAACTGGATCGATGGTGATCCCACATTTGTAAAGATTGCGGGCGTGTCAGGTGAGACTGTAGATGGGTATATGACTGAACAGTCAGTCTTACCAGCGACGGCAGTGACTCGAATTCCTAAGGGCTATTCTTATGCAGAGGCGGCTACTTTGCCATGCGCAGGGCTGACAGCTTGGAATGGTTTGACTCATACAGGTGGCTTAATCGCGGGACAATCTGTGCTCATAGAAGGTACGGGCGGCATGTCTCTATTAGGTCTTCAATTTGCGAAGGCAGCTGGAGCAAAAGTGTATGCTACCACTTCATCAAATGAAAAAGCGGAGCGGTTAATGAGTATGGGTTGCGAAGCCGTTGTGAATTATAAAGAAGATGAGAGATGGGGAAAGGCCATTTCAAAATTATCTGGTGGAGGCGTTGATATTACTTTAGATGTTGGCGGAGGCTCAACCATGAATCAATCTGTAGATGCAACTAAAATGGGTGGCAAAATTATCTCTATAGGCATCCTAGGTAATGGGCGAAAAGGGTCTATTACATTTCCTAAGTTATTTTTTAAGTTTATCAATCTGCATGGGATTGCTGTTGGGAGTCGACTGATGCAAGAAGCGATGATTAACGCTATAGAGGCAAACAACATCAAACTAAACATTGATAAGAGTTTTGCGTTTGATCAGTTAGGAGATGCGTTTGCCTATCAGGATTCGGGTCAGCAATTTGGAAAGATAGTCGTCGAATGGTAGGCTCCACTACACAATACATAGTTTAAGGTCACATCGTTCAAACATCTCTATGACTGCTAACAGATACACAACGGTTATCATCGGGACAGGTTTCGCTGGAATTTGTATGGCCATCAAATTAAAAGAAAGAGGTGTACATGATTTTGTCATACTTGAGAAGGCCAAGGATGTGGGAGGCACCTGGCGAGAAAACACTTACCCTGGTGCTGAGTGCGACGTCCCTTCTGCTTTATACAGTTTTTCATTTGAATCCTATCCTGCATGGAAATATAAATGGTCACACCAAGATCAAATTTTAGATTACATCCATCATTGTGTTGATACATATGAACTGTCTTCTCATATCATTTTTGATAGAGAATTGACATCTGCACATTGGGATGAGACTGAAAGTCTGTGGCAGATAAATTGTGCTCAGGAAAACTACAAAAGCAAAACCTTAGTAACAGCAATCGGGCAACTGCATCACCCCTCTACGCCGGCATTTAATGGCATGGAATCGTTTAGTGGACAAAGTTGGCATTCGGCACAATGGGACCATTCCGTTAATCTTGAAAATAAACGCATCGGTGTAATTGGTAATGGATCAAGTGCTGCTCAGTTTATTCCGCAAATTGCAAACTCAGCGAAATCACTTTGCATTTTCCAACGATCACCCAATTGGATATTACCAAAGCAAGATCGAGCGTATAAAGACATAGAGAAAAGACTTGTGTCTATATTCCCTTTTCTACTCAAACTCTATCGACTTAAGATTTTTGCATTGTCAGGTGCCTATTATTTTCTGATGGAAGATAAGAATAAAATGATTCGGCGTTTATATGAGAAAAAGACGATAACATATATTAAGGAACACATTTCTGATAACGAAACTGTACAACAATTAATTCCTGACTACCCTCTCGGTGCAAGGCGAACCTTATTCTCAGATGACTATTACCAGACATTAGCAAAGGATAATGTGTCACTCATAACAGAGCCGATAGAGCAAATAACTTCTGCTGGACTGAGAACTCGGCATGAGTCCGAACACGAACTTGATGTACTGATTTATGCGACAGGTTTTAAATCAAATCCATTTTTATTTGGATTAGACATTAAGGGACTCGATCAGGAAGAGCTACACAAAACATGGAAGAATGGACCTGTCAATTACAAAGGCATGACAATTTCTGGATTCCCAAATTTATTTATGATGTATGGACCTAACACGAATCTAGGTCATAATTCGATCCTTCTCATGATTGAAGCTCAAGCCAATTACATCAGCCGTTGTGTCCAACAACTTAAAGCAAAAAACTGGAAATCAGTCAACGTCAAAGCCTCGAAAATGAATGAGTATTATCAATCCATTCAAGAACGTTTGAGCAAGATGATCTGGACAAAATCAAAATCCAGTTGGTACAAATCAGCAACCGGAGTCATTGAAAATAATTGGCCAGGAAGAACCACTGAATATGTAAGACTAACGAAACGATTTGATGAAGAGAATTATGAGATTGTTTAATGAGATTTTTCATTTTCATTTTCATTCCCATTTTGATTTTGATTTTATTTATTAGCCAGGATCATATTCTGACTTTGACTCTGTCCGCAGCAAACCTCGAAATGCCTCGCGCGCCGACGCCTCTCCATTCACCACTCGATTCACTTCAAATGATATAGGCATCTCCACGCCATACTTTTGTGCTAACTCCATAACAACAGGTGCACTTTTAACCCCTTCTGCCACCATAGACATCTCTTCAATTATATCTGCCAATGCTCTCCCCTTCCCCAACTCAAATCCCACATGACGATTCCGACTCTGCGTACTATTACAAGTAGCTACCAAATCACCCATTCCCGTCAAGCCCGCAAAGGTTCTGCGTCTTCCGCCCATCGCAGTGCCTAACCTCGTCAGTTCAGCCAAGCCCCTCGTGATCACGGCCGCCCTCGTATTATCTCCTGCTCCCATGCCATCACCCATGCCAGCTGCTATCGCAACAATATTCTTTAGCGCTCCACCCAATTCACAGCCAACCACATCCTCATTCGTATACACGCGAAACAAACCCGTGCTAAACACCTTTTGCAATTCTACACTAATCGTATCATCTACTGTCGCTAAGACACTTGCCGCTGCCTGACCTGCCATAATCTCTCTCGCCAGATTCGGACCAGTTAATACTCCAGCTGGATGGCCTGGCATAACCGACTCTATGATTTCTGTCATCCGTAACAAACTCCCTTTCTCCAGTCCCTTTGACAAGCTCACGATCGGCACCCAAGGCCGAATTGTTTTCTTGGCCTCTGTCAATACATTTCTAAAATTTTGGGCTGGAATCCCCATGACGATAACATCTGCATCCTGCACTGTCTCCTCAATGGTTTGACAGGCAACCAAAGATTTAGTCAACTGTGCATCCTTCAAATATTTTGAATTCGTATGCTGTTCATTAATCTCCAAAACTGTATCCGGATTTCGAGCCCAGATTTTTGTTGGCGTATTCCTAGCGACTAATGAAGCAACTGTTGTCCCCCATGATCCTCCTCCAAGTATGCCTATTTTTAGATTCATGTGTTTTGGTTTGTTGGTGATTTGTGTTTGGTGATTTGTGGTTCGTCAATAATTTGTGCAGATATTAAAAGATCGTAATCTTGTTGTTTATCTTTAATAAACTGGTTATCAGTTTTTCCTTATCTACAGAGGATTTGAGTTTGAATAAATGAGAATATTTGCTGTGCTCGCTGGTATAGACTCTTATAGACTCCTCATTCACAATGATCTTTTTTATTTCCATAATGTGGATCTGAAATTCAGCCGTTGTCCACTATCAACTATCCACTATCCACTATCTACTATCTACTATCTACTATCTACTATCTACTATCTACTGTCCACTAGTTCAAAACTTTCACCTCCTGCTGCCCCAACGCCTCTAAATACAAATCTCGAATACGTGAAATATGACCATTCAAATCTTTCTTTTTCCAACTCTTCGTTTCGATTGGATCCAATACATTAATACGAATTGTCGCTGGCTGTACGAGAGATCTTCCTCTAGGCATCACATCATGTGCGTTCTCAATAACGATAGGCACAATGGGAACCTTTGCCCCCATAGCCAAATGAAATGCTCCTTTTTTAAACGCGCCCAGCGTATAATCATAACTTCTAGTGCCCTCTGGAAAGATAACAACTGATGTACCACTTTTTAATGCATCGACAGCTGGCTTCATCGCTTCAATCGCCTTATCCTTATCACCACGATCAATAAAGATCATGCCTTTCGAAGCAGTTAAGAGCTGACCTATGATGGGCATTCGTTGTATTTCTTTTTTACCGATACCAACCGTATCCTTTCGCAATAATTTAGATGCGACAATCATATCTGCATTGGACTGATGATTAAGAATAAAGACACAAGGTCGATGCGACCAAAGCTTTTCCTCACCCTTCACCGCTAAATTTATACCCGCAACCTTAGCCCCTATATCTCCAAAACTTGCCATCATCGAATTTCTGCCATTCGACCAAGAGCCCGATGATGTCCCGCTTATCAGTCCTTTCGCAGCAGCGGGTATCAGACTTGCCATCGTTAAGACTGTCCTTACATAATTGCCGATCCCTTTACGACCTTGATCATCAAAGCGATAGACGGGCCAATTATTTTGATACGATAAGGCTGACAAATCCTTGTCTGGATTAATGGCGATTGGATGACCAACGATCTCCATTAAAGGCAAATCTTCAGCACTATCTGTATAGAAGTATGATTTTGATAAATCTAAATGTAGCTCCTTTGTCAATTCTTTTGCTGCATGAGCTTTACCCTCACCCCAACACGCTGGCTCTAATATACTTCCAGTAAATTTCCCATTCACGACTTCCATTCTTGTGCACATGACATGGTCAATGCCTAAATCAGTAGCGACCGGCGTGACCTGATATGGCGTCGCTGCTGAAATAATCGCAACTGTATGCCCTTTAGCAATATGCGCTGCCACCAATGCTCTCGACTCTGGATAGATCGAATCTGCAAGATGCTTAATATAGACCTCTTCTCCAACTTCAATAAACATTTGTTCTTTGATCCCTTTGACACCTTTCGCTCCAATCGCCGCAAGACTCGCAAAATTTTTATCTCCCACTGCATACACCAAGGCTCCACTAAACTGCGCTAAAATCTCCTTGTTTTTCATCTGTCCACTCAATAGCCGTGTCTTGAAAAACTGAGTTGCTGAAAAACCTTTGATCAGCGTTCTATCTAAATCAAAAAAAGCGCCGATATGAGCTCCCTCTTCTGCATTTAAAATTTCATCAGTAATGCTTTCTGTTTTCGAACCTGGTACCACATTTCTCTCAATCGGTATAATCTTCGCCTGATCTGTCGACGTCCGCAAGACATAGTCTTGAAGTTCTTTAATACCCGCAGCGATGCTTTTCAATTGCGCCAAAAACGCTGTTAGTTCTTTATGCTTATTATCTTTCTTTGTAGGAATGAGTCCTCTATTTTTTGCAAAACGAAGTCCATTTGTAATAAATGGTTTCGAGACAGATTCAATCCGATGGATACCACCCTGCCAGTGCATTTCTTCTCCAAGAAACATACAGCTATGGAGCAACTTATTTTCATTGAATTCATCAGTGATATCCATGTTCAACAAGGTTTGCGCCACTACGCTATATGCCTCGATATAGGTATAGAGTACAACTTGCGATATTAAAATAGCCTGACTTCTAAGTATATTTAGACAGGCTTCTTTCTTTCCGTTTAATTTTTTCTGCCACTTGGGATCCATGAGATCCAGATCATATTCGATCTCATCCGTAAAATTACCTTTACTCGAATAGAAAAACTCGAACTTGAATAAATCCCGCAATTCCATAATCTCATTCCAGAATGCCTCTTGGCGATCCTGCGGTTTCTCACCAGCTACTTTGAGCAAGCTGAGTTCTATAAAGGCTCTATGATATAAATGATGCACACACATATTGGAGTAATATGTCGACATCAAATAATTCTCTGGCACGATGGCAAACTTCGCTTTTGCCCCATCACCAAGTTGCTGGATGAGCCCTGCTTGTTTTAAAATGTTTAACGCATACTGAACTGTTTGGCTAATAGGCACACCTCGATCGACTAAGGCATCAGCCTTGTGACTTTCCACGATTTTCATTAAGCTCAGTACATTATGTTCGATCAAGTTTTTTGTCAATGAGAACTTACTTAATAAAGTCGTGCAAATGAGTGAGGCTGTCGTGACAGGTGTGATCTGATTGATTCGATGGACCAACTCAAATGCCAACTTAGGCAAGGTATATTTTTCATTGGGTGCTTGAAGGTCATCTGGGATCTCTGCAAAGTGCTCAGCTTCTCGTTCGATAGGCTCACCGATACGTATTGAAATCTTGCCATAATTTTTACCCATGTCTTTGATGTAGTTCACCATCCACATGAGATTTTCTGATTTCTTCTCTTTGCCTCGGCCTTCACTTGTCATCTCTTGCACATCCTGAATGAGGTCATAGACAACAGATACAGGCACATATTTGACTTCGTCTTTAGATTGTCTCTCTCCTTCTGCAATATATTTTAAGATGCCCATCTTAGGCCATACCAATTTTCCTGTACGAGATCGAGTCCCTTCGATAGCCCACATGAAATGTTCTTTTTCTTTTACCAGATGAGACAAGAAATGTCTAAGTGTAGCCTTATAAATCTCGTTGTCTTTAAACGATCTTCTGATAAAAATGACACCCGCTTTTCTGCCAAATTTTCCGACGCCGAAAAAGCTTAAGTTGATGCCTGCAAAAATGTACGGGATGGGCAATCCATGTCTAGCTAATACAAGCGTCAATGCCCACATATCGATGTAGGTCTTATGCGTCATGACAAATGCGACAGAATGTCTGCGCATTAGTTTCCCCAATGCCTTGATTTCGTCAGGATTGACATCTATTGTCTCATCGTAACCTCTTGAAAGTGTGTATTTTAACAATTCAAACATAGCACCATCGGCGTATGCATCATGCTCCGAATAGAGTTCTTTAAGATACACAGCAGCCTCTTTTTCCACTGCTTCATCAGTCATCTCAAATCGTTCAGCTAATTGTGATAGCGTTATTTGAAATTCAGCATCTTTTAAAATATATTCAACTCCTCTCATAGAATCTTCAATATACTAGAATCAAGGCAATCGATAGGTGATTCAGTCGATGAATGTGGTATTTAGTGTGTATAAAAATTGCAAAGAGGGCGGGAGCCCTTTTGCTTAAAGAGCTGTAGAAAACCATTTGGAACTTCATTTCAGGTGAAGGGGCCCCGCCCCAATGTCGTTTAGTTAGTGGTCGAGGTATTATCATTTGAAAATCCAATTGTCATGATTTTTACCAAAAATCCCGCCAATTGGAGACTTTCTTTAATCATTCCACGCGGCACTTCGTACCGCGCTACAATAATGTCGCACTTTCAGCGCTTCTATTTCCTTAACTAAATGACATTGGGGCTCCGCCCTCTCACCTCTTCTGAACAAGAAACACATGTGTCCTCCTTGAGCCTGTCAGCCTATGGCCTAACGTTGGGACACATCTCAAAACATATGATATATAAATTTAATATGTTTATCTTAGTTGAAAACATATACTTATGACTACACAGCATGTAACTAATCGATTTAACGATAAACGATTAGAAAAAAGGGGGCCTACTTGGAAGATGCCTTAATGACATCTAGAAGTTGCAGCATCCATAAGAGTTGCACTAATGCTAGCTCAAGGAAAGGAGCATATCGATTTTTATCTAATGATAAGGTTAGCGAAGATTTATTGATAAAAGATTTATATGAGCAATGTGAAAATTTAGTTGACAATAAAAGACTTATTGCTTTTTGTGATACAAGCAGTTTTAATTTTACTAGACACAAAGGTAGATTAACAGACTTCAGTGGATTAGGGTCAATAGGTAATGTTAATGGGACTCATCCTCTTGGATTTTATATGCACCCAATATTGGTTCATGAACAACACAGTGGCATTCCTTTAGGTATTTGTGGATTAAAATTATGGACTAGACAAGAGCAAGCAAAGCGGGACAAATCAAAAAGATATGAAACCAAAGATATATTCATAGAAGAAAAAGAATCATACAAGTGGATAGGTCCTTGTTTGTCAAGTAAAAATAAGTCCTTAAGTAAAGCGCAACATATAACATTTGTCATGGATCGAGAAGGTGACATAATGGAAGTGTATGATAGATTGCCAGACGAACGAACAGATGTATTGGTCAGAGCCAAATCTAATCGATGGGTTTTAACTGAAAGTGGAGAGAAGGAAAAACTCAATGATTATTTATTTAAACAGGAATCGTGTTTTGATGATCATATTGAAATTAAAGGGAATAAGAGAAAAAAACGAATAGCAGAAGTAGAAGTAAAATTTGTTAAATGCACCTTGCGTTGGCATGATAGACAAAAAGTAAGACTGAAGAACAATCCTGATGGTGTCAAAATAACGGCAATAGAAGTAAAAGAAATAAGCCATAAAGGATATGAAGGAGAACCACCATTGCTTTGGAGATTAATCACAACAAGTAACATAGAAACGGCTGATCAGGTTAAAGAGCAAATTAGAATCTATGAGCAGAGATGGCGTGTCGAAGAATTCTTTAAATTATTAAAAAGTGATGGTTTTGATATAGAATCAACAGAATTAGAAAGTGGTAAGTCAATTCGAAAATTAACGATAATAATTATGAAAGCAAGTATTAAAATTCAACAGTTAAAGGCAGCGAGAGAAGGAACAACAGAATTAATGGTATCTGATGTTTTTAATAAAGAGGAAGTCGAATGCCTTGTACTAATAAATGACGAGGTTAATGGGGCGACCACAAAGCAACAAAATCCACATGATCCACAAAATCTGGCTTGGGCAACATGGATTAT
>CALGLU010000006.1 GCA_937959275.1 uncultured Saprospiraceae bacterium
GGTTGCTTCCCAGCAGAGCCCTTGTCCGCTTATATGACCAAAAGCAAATTGAAATAATTTTATTTATTAACTTTGAAAAGTTGCCAACAAAGAGGTTTAAAGTTTAAACTATCCTGTCAACGTATATCATGGGGCTTCAAAGCGTTAACTTACAATCTTGTAATTTGTATGCATAACTTCTAGCTGACAATAAATGTTGTACTGGTATGAATTCTACCAACTTCTCTGCCTCCTGAAATAATTGAAAAGCTTCTTCAATTCTATCAGCCTTTTCAAGTTTCAATACTTTATTGTATAATTTATAATATTCAGGGTAATTACTACTTTTTTGTCTCTTGCATCCGAACCAAAAAATCAGCATAACTGTAAATATGAGTAGTTGTTTATTCATTTTGATTTTCATTACCTCTGACTTAGTTATACCTCGCACTTCTCATCTAATCTTCCCCCTTACTCCAACTATAAACGGATATTACCGATTGCAGTCGGCCTTTGCTCTATTGTGTGTGATATCTGTTCTGTAAAATCAATGGCAAGATAAGAAAATGTTAACCGACGATCTCAGATTTGATGTAGCTTTTTGGGGTACAGAGAATAGACTTTTTGGTTTTTTTTGAGAAACTCAGCTCTGGTTTTAGGATGACATGACAGTTTTTTTCTACACAATACATCCCGTCCTTCTTAGAACCCGACACCCGCTAAGCGCTTATAAAATTAAAGTAAACAAGGTATATTCTGAGCTCCGATTGGGCTGAAATGTAATTTCACCCCCTTCATCCCCCTCAATGGGGACATCTACGCTGCGAAGGCTGGAACCATGTCGAAATCATGGGCATCTTGATTATTTACATTCTATTTGTCATCAGTATAATTTTATAGCCCGAAGGGATTTTAGGGGCTCGGAATGACAGACCTCCCATCTCAATGTCGTAGAAAGACCTAAAGACCCATGATTTTTTTGAATTGAAAGCCAAATCCTATAATCCTAAAATCCTGAGAACCTGTCCGACAATTGGCGGATCCTGATTCAGACAGAAGAGCAAAGATTCCTAGTCAACTGGATTTACATCACAAGTCTATAAAAGAAACTCTTAATTCTGTATCTTGTTTTAGATGCCTGATATCACTCTTTTAATTTGAAGTTCTATTGAAGATTTTAAAACAACTCTCATTCCAATGTGTATCGATTTTAATAGTCGCCCTTCTGCTCATCAATGGATGGCATTGCAAACCTGCTGAATCGGAAAAATTAAGTTCTACAGGACTTCAAATAGAACAAAAAGAGGGAGGTATCCACGTGTCTCTCCATGACAAGGTGCTGCTGGTCTATAATGCAGATATGCAATTTCCACATGACACCTTACCGGACTACTATAAACGCAGCGGGTTTATCCATCCCATTAACACTCTAGAGGGAGAAGTGATCACAGATGGCTTTCCTGTTGGCCATACACATCAGCATGGTCTCTTTACTGCTTGGACTAGATCTATCTTTAGAGGAGATACCTTAGATTTTTGGAACCAACAACAAGAAAATGCTGGAGTGCGACACAAGCGCATCATAGATATCGATGAAGCAGAGCAAGCCTTCTCAGTTGAGCTCGAACATATAGCTAATATAAATGGAGATACAATTGTCGTATTGACTGAGCAGTGGGACATAGACGTTCATCAGCGAGACGATTACTATGTGATTGATTGGTCATCGACGCAGCGTTGCGCTACTCAGGATCCGTTGATTGTAGGAGAATACAGCTATGGCGGTTTTGCCTTTCGAGGTGCGAAGCAATGGAATAGATTGGACAATCCAGATGCGGCCTGGCTCTTCGGTACAGATACAACTCGAGATCGAGAAGTCGCCAATCACAGCCGCCCTCAGTGGGCAAGTCTTTACGGAGATATTGAAGGGTCGATGGCAGGCGTTGCCATTATTCCGCACAGCACTAATTTTAGGTATCCGCAGTTTATTCGCATCCATCCGACGATGCCGTATTATTGTTTTTATCCTGCGGTGGAGGAGCGCTTTTCTATTGTTGCGGGACAGGCGTATACGACAAAACACCGGTTGGTTATATTTGATGGAGAGTTGAATGCAGCGGTGGTTGAAAAAGAAAAAGAGATGTTTTTAAGCGATGACAATTTTTAAATTATATTTTGATTTTGATTTTAATTTTGATTTACAATGATAATTAATCAGCAGATAACAGTAGAGTCTTTACGTGAGAAATTAGATCGGTTCTGGGAGATTTCTGGGCAGAAGATTACAAGTATTCGAGACGAGTATGATGCCAGTCAGGGGTCGCCAGTGTTTACCGTGGCAGGTCAGTATTCGACGCGAGGCTGGACGGAGTGGACGCAAGGCTTTCAATATGGCTCGGCGATATTACAATTTGATGCGACGGGCGATGAGGAGATGTTGAGCTATGGTAAAGAACAAACGAAGGAGCACATGGCTTCGCATGTTGGTCATTTTGGAGTTCATGATCATGGCTTTAATAATGTGAGTACTTATGGGAATTTGCTTCGACTTATGGTGGAAGGCAAAATGCCGATGAATGAATGGGAGCGAGAGTTTTATGAGATGGCGCTTAAGATGTCCGGCGCTGTGCAGGCGCGGCGATGGACGAGCTTGGGTGGCAATGGCGGATTTATACATTCCTTTAATGGGGCACACTCTTTATTTGTAGATACGGTACGGACAGTCAGGTCACTCATGATCAGTCATTACCTAGGGCATGCGATCTGGACGGAGAATGACGTGAAGGTAAATTTGTTTGAGAGAGGCATTGATCATTTATTAACGACGGCTAATTATTGTGTCTTTTATGGAAGGGGCAGAGATAGTTATGATGTATCGGGGCGCACAGCACATGAATGCATTTTTAATGTCAAGGATGGCAATTACCGTTGTCCAAATGCACAGCAAGGATACTCCGGCTTTACCACTTGGACACGGGGCTTGGCATGGGCGATCACAGGCTTCGCAGAAGAATTAGAATTTTTTCTAGATGCGGATGAAGGGGATTTTGAAAATTATATGGGTAAGGCAGGCGTGACGGATCACTTGCTGCGAGCGGCTAAGGCGACCTGTGATTTTTATATTGAGAATACGCCGACTGACGGGATTCCTTATTGGGATACTGGCGCACCTCAACTACATAAACTTGACGACTATTTAAATAAGCCGGCGGATCCGTATAATGATTTTGAACCGGTGGATAGCTCATCCGCCGCGATTGCGAGTCAAGGGTTTTTAAGATTATCTGAATTTTTAAAAGATATTGATAAAGAAGCTTCGCAGCGATATTTACAGGCGGGCTTAACGATTGTGGATCGATTATTAGAAGAGCCTTACCTCAGTGTTGAAGGATCACATCAGGGATTGATTTTGCATTCTATCTATCATCAGCCGAATGGTTGGGATCATGTGCCAGAGGGCAGCAAGATCGCGAATGGTGAGTCTAGTATGTGGGGCGATTATCATATGCGCGAGGTGGCCTTGTATTTGACAAAGCAATTAAAGGGAGAAGAGTATTATACTTTTTATGGGTGTTTGGATTGATGGAGTCCATGTAAACACAATTTAAAAACGACAGTAGTAGAGACGATGCATGCATCGCCTCTACTAAGAAACAACATTTACAATGAAAAAGTACAAAAATAAATATCGCATTGCGTCTACGCGATTACAGGGATATGATTACCGACAAAATGGTGCCTATTTTATCACCATCTGTACCAAAGATCGAGTTCATTTTTTTGGCAACATTTCAAAGCCGTCCAATGATAGGGATCCTGTCATGCAATTGAATGAATTAGGAGAATTAGCAGAAAAATTTTGGATGGAAATACCTGAGCATTTTCCATTTGTGGAATTGGGGAATTTTGTGGTCATGCCCAATCATACACATGGGATTTTGATTATAAATAGAGACGTTGCATGCAACGTCTCCTCGGCATGCAACGTCTCCTCGGAATGCAACGTCTCTACGATGGCAAAAATATCGCCCAAACCTGGTTCTATTTCCACCATTATCCGATCATATAAATCGGTGGTTACAAAAAATGCACGATTAATCAACCCCGATTTCAAATGGCAAGCCCGATTTCATGACCACATTATTCGGGATACCCAATCGTTTAATAACATTCATCATTATATTGAGAAGAACCCGGTGAATTGGAATAAAGATAAATTTAAGTCGGCAAATTGAATATTTGGCAAAGACCTGTCACCGAGGTCTTGTTAATAAGACCTATATAAGATGGAATTTATATCTTGCCAAAAAAATACAGCATGACCAATTTCCTCAAAATGTTAGTATTCATAACAACTCTTTTATTATCGAGCTACTCTGCGGCACAAACTGGCATATCCAATTCAGTCTCTACAGCTTGTGATCCCCTGGTGACTAACTTTATGACAACTCACAATATTCCTGGACTAAGTATAGCCTTAGCGAAAGATGGGAAACTGGTCTATAGTCGAGGGTTTGGAAATGCCGACTTGGCGAATACAGAATTGACTCAGCCGCATCATCTGTTTCGAATTGCTAGTTTGTCAAAACCAATAACATCAATTGCGATCATGAAGATGATGGAAGATGGTCTACTCACGATGACGGATAATGTATTTGGGCCAACAGGCATTTTAGCTAGCCATCCTCAGATTGCTGGAGCTAACATCACTGATGCAAGAATAAATAATATTACTGTACAACACTTATTAGAACATGCTGCTGGCTGGAATAGAGGGATAAGTTGCTTTCCCAATCCAACAAGTCCTTACCCATATTTTTTTGGTGGCTGTGATCCAATCGTTGCTCCGCTCCATGTCGCGCAAGAACTCGGACTGCCAAACCCCATCTCAGAAGAAGGGCTAATTATATTTTTATTAGAGAATGGATTAGACTTTACGCCAGGGACACAATATCAATATTCGAATATTGGCTATTTAGTGTTGGGTGAAATTATCGAAACACTAAGTGGCATGACGTATGAAGCGTATGTCAAAAAGAAAATATTTGAACCTATTGGAGCATGTGATACACATCTTGGAAAAAATCTCTTACTTGATAAACAAGAACGAGAAGTTGAATACCGGGGCAATGGATTTAATAATTTAGATATTTATGGGAATGGTACTTTCGTCCCTTGGGAGTATGGCGGATTTAATCTTGAGGCTATGGATGCACATGGTGGCTGGATTTCAACGGCCAGAGATTTAGTGAGGATTATTCTAGCAGTCGATAATTTTAATACGAAGCCTGACATTCTTTCGAGTGCGACGATCAATACAATGACGCTACCCTCAACGAATAATGCCAACTATGCTAAAGGATGGAGTGTGAATGGATCCAATAATTGGTGGCACACTGGAGCCTTGGACGGAACAGCCACAATTATGGTTAGAAGTAATTCTGGATATACCTGGGCTGTGTTACTTAACCAACGAGTCATTGGCGCAACAGCAGGCAATTTTTGGTCTGACCTTGATGGTTTGCCTTGGAGTTGTATTGGTGCTGTCAGTTCTTATCCATCTTATGATCTCCTTCAATCGCCTACTATTCAAGCTAAGGATTTAGTCATTACACAAGTCAGTCCTGACAACTGTAGCCTGGATTGGCAATCGGGTAATGGTACTCGAAGAATCATAGTCGCTAAAGAAGGATCGCCAGTTGATCGCTTTCCACTCGATGGCCAGTCTTATTTTGCAAATTGGAATTTTGGTGATGGCTCACATCTGGGTAACGGTAATTATGTGGTGTATAATGGGACAGGAACGACTGCCAGTGTATTTGAATTAGATTATACCAGTAATTACTATTTCAGAATTTTTGAATATAATCAAAATAGCAGTACAGGCAATTTGCAATTATATAATTTGTCTAAAAGTAAATCACATGTGTATGATCCAGATTGGTTCTGTCCTGATGAGTTATCGATTAGTTCAAAGCCACTACCCAATGAAGTCTATTATGCCAATCAAGTCATTTACTCTAGTGCTCAATTAAACGCAGGCCAAGACGTGAAGCATTATGCAGGAGAGTGTATCATTGTTCATCAAGAGTTTGAAGTCAGTCAAGGAGCAGAATTTCTGGCTGACATCGCAACGTGTGATGAGTTTTTTGGACGATCCTGTGTTTACGCACGTCCGATTGCGACAACCGGTGTCTATTATGCAAATGGACCAGACGCTGCAGCTGGTGCTCAACAAGCTGGTGCGACTCATTCAAATTGGTTTGTATTCACACCTCCTGTTTCAAAACGATATACGATCAGTTCGTGTGATGAAGGTGTCAATACGCGACTACATCTTTACGCTGGCTCGTGTAGTAATTTAATGGCAACAGCTGATAATAATTGTGAATCTGCTCCGGGTATGAATTTAGCCTCGACGTTATTTGATATCAGTTTGACAGCAGGCATTAATTATTATATCGAGTGGGATGATCGTTGGAGCGATCAGGCCTTTCATTTTGAAATTGAGTAATACTCAGATTGTATATTGAGTATCCATTTCTAAATTCCCACCCTAGTTTTGTTTATATTTAAGAGAGTCTTACTTCAAGTCTACTAATATCTACCGTTATGAAAATGAAATTCAAGACTAATGCGGCATTCTCATTTATCTTAGTACTCATCTGCTTATGTTTAGTTCAATGCAAGACCTCGAATACAATAGACAATGCAAGTGTAACAGCAATAGATGGAAAAGAACACAGACTTATATCGACTCAAGATGTACTGAGATTTAAAACGAACGGGTATGTCAGCTACAGCGACTTTGGTGCAACAGGTGATGGCAAGACAGATGATATGAATGCCATTGTAGCTACTCATGCCTATGCGAATGAGCATGAATTAGAAGTCAAGGCTAACTCCGAGGCGACGTATTATATCGGTGGCAAAGCACTGACAGCGATTATTCGAACAGATGTAGATTTTAGTACTGCTTCATTTATTATTGATGATACCGCTTTGGAAGATAAAAGTTCATCTGTATTTATGGTTAGTTCAGATAAAGAACTCTTTGAAGTGGAAGGCATTCATTCACTCAAAAAAAATCAGGAGCGCATTAATGTCTCTTTGCCAGGAAGTTGCTTGATCACAGTTACCAATGATCAAATCAAACACTACATCCGCTATGGCTTAAATCAAAATAATGGTTCTCCGCAGACAGATATTTTTATGGTCGATAAAAATGGGAACGTGGATGCACAGACTCCAATCATTTGGGATTTTGACCAAATCACAGAAATGAATGCTTTGCCCATTGATGAAGATACCCTTCGCATATCTGGAGGTCGCTTTGTCACGATGGCGAACCAAGCAGAGTCAAAATACAATTACCACAGTCGAAATATACTGATCAAGCGTTCACATGTAATTGTTGATGGCTTAGAACATCGCATCACTGGAGAGGGAGACCATGGGGCTCCATATCGAGGCTTCATCAGTATCCATGACTGTGCTTATGTGACAGTGAAGAATACTGTGCTGACAGGGCATAAGACCTATCGTACAATTGGCAGAGCAGGCAAGCCCGTTTCTATGGGCTCATATGATTTATCAGTCGGTCGCGCCCTCAATGTTTCCTTTATCAATTGCACGCAGACCAATGACATTGACGACAGAGAATTTTGGGGAATCTTAGGCTCTAATTATTGTAAGAATTTGCTTTATGATCAATGTGTATTATCTCGCTTTGACGCACACAAAGGAGTCTACAATGCCACAATCCGAAATTCCACTCTTGGTCATATGGGAATCAATGCAATTGGCAGTGGCACATTTACCTTGGAGAATAGCACCGTCCGTGGTCGGAATCTAATTAATCTTCGTTCTGATTATGGCAGCACATGGCAGGGTGATATGATTATTCGCGACTGTGTGTTTGCGCCTCAAGGAGGCAGATCTGGCAATGCCAAATTGATCAGTGGATCATATTCAGGACAGCATGATTTTGGCTACATCTGTTATATGCCAGAACGCATCATGATAGAAAATCTCCATATTGATGACAGCAATTATCCAGAAGACTATGAAGGACTAGCCGTCTTTGCCGATTTTAATTCTGAGATGACGGATGAATCGTATCATGAAGAGTTTCCTTATGTTAAAACAAAAGAGCTTGTTCTCAAAAATATCACGACGACAAGTGGGAAGGCATTACGACTAAGTGACAATGAATTTATGTTTAAAGATGTGAAGGTTTATGTTGAGTAGTTTGACAAACACACGATTTCAGTCATAGGTATTCAATTGTTGTAGAAGTTTTATAACTTTGAAGCAGATGATTTACAATCTATATTTGATGACATCCTGTAAGTACAGATTCATAAAACGGCGAGACTGTTTCTAAGGCTATTCTAGCAAAAGACAATTTACAATTTTCATATTTCTTATAAACCAAGAAGAAGATGTTGCATGCAACGTCTCGATAAATAAAACCATATCATGCCAATAGCCTTACCACAAATCCCGCCGTTCAAAACTAAAGTTGTCGAACCCGTTTATTTTAGAACAAAGGAGGAACGCCGACAAAAAATACAAGAGGTTCATTATAATTTATTTAATCTGCACAGCGATTGGGTCATTGTTGATCTGATTACAGATTCGGGCACTGGTGCGATGAGTGAACAGCAGTGGGCAGAAGTCATGCTTGGCGACGAAAGCTACGCTGGCTCAGAATCATATTTTAAATTAAAACAGTCCATAAAGGATATCATGGGCTTTGACTATGTGACCCCGACTCATCAGGGGAGAGCTGCGGAGAATATTTTATTTTCTGCTGTCGTCAGAGAGGGCCATGCGATTCCTGGTAACGCTCATTTTGATACGACAAAAGGGCACATCGAATTTAGAAAGGCAGAAGCCATAGACTGTACCATCCAAGAAGCATTTGATACAGAAAAATATCATCCGTTTAAAGGGAATATTGATTTGGAAAAACTTGAAGAGGTCATTCAGCAATATGGCAGAGAACGGATACCATTCATAAATATTACGGTTACTTGTAACACTGTAGGAGGACAACCTGTCTCTATGGCAAATATTAAAGCCACCTGTCAGCTTGCTAAACGCTACGAGATTCCTGTGTATATGGATATCGCTCGGTATGCTGAGAATGCTTATTTTATAAAGACAAGAGAAGACAGCTATCATGACTGGTCGATTGCTGATATTGTCAAAGAGATGTTTGCTGAGGTGAGTGTGGTATGGATGAGTAGTAAGAAAGATGGTCTTGTGAATATTGGTGGATTTATCGCACTCCATGATGATGAGCTCTATAATAAGTTGGGTCAGTTTACGATCATCTATGAAGGTTTTTTAACCTATGGCGGCATGAGTGGCAGAGCGATGGGCGCCTTAGCCGTTGGGCTGCGAGAAGGTATAGAGTTTGATTATTTGGACGATCGGGTCAAGCAGGTTCAATATTTAGCAGACCGACTTAAAGAATATAATATTCCGATTCAAGAACCAGTAGGCGGTCATGCTTTGTATATAGACGCTAAGCGAATGTTACCCCAGATTCCTCAATCAGAATTTCCTGCACAATTACTGGGCGTTGAGATGTATATAGAAGGTGGCGTGCGAGGTGTAGAAATTGGGACCTTACTCGCTGACAGAGATCCAATTACCGGGAAGGATAGAAAGCCTGAAATGGAGCTACTCAGATTAGCCATTCCACGAAGAGTTTATTCTCGAAATCATATGGATTATGTAGCTGCGACGCTGGCGAATGTAGCAGAAAGAAGTGCCTCCAATCAATCTGGATTCAGGATTAAAAATCAGGCTGAGATCTTGCGTCACTTTACTGTTGAATTAGAAAAGATATGATTTTTGATCGCTCTTTTAAAACTCTGCGATATGACTACTTTTAGCTTGTGAAAAATAATTTACGATTTGGTAAAAAATTAATTCAATATGGTGGTATTTAATTAAAAATACATTTACATTTAATTGTGGATTGAAGTGATTTTGATGGTGTTGGATGTTTTGTTTTTAAAATAATTGATACTTGTAAAAATTAAAGTTTTAGGCCATGAGCAAACCCCGAGTCGTTAAGGACTATGATGCACTTAGTGTCGATGTTCAAGAACAAATCAAACTATTTTATCCATCCGGATTCACGAAGCAATTAATCACTTTTAAGAACCTAAAGAATCAGTTTGTCAGCGCGCTGCCATTCGAGACTGATGAGAAGTATTATTTGATCAGAATGACAAAGGCTGAGGCTCAGGAGATTGTCGACGAAGACGATGATTATGATGATGATGGTAATTTAAAAGAAGATGTCATGGATGAGTATGAGGACAAGCATTCAGATGATGACAATGGTGAGATCAAAGTGACCCAAAATTTAGAAGGTGTAGATCTTGTTGATGAAGCAAGTGTAGAAAGCTAAGGTTTTTTAGATTGCCTTATTTTAGACAGCCAACAGGCAGAACTTGATTAAGAATCAGATTCGAGTTATGACTCAATTGAATCTATGGCCCTATCATCCTATGTGGTTCAAAATACCAATTAGGTCATATTGATAATCTTTGTCTATATTCAAATTCAAATAGACATAGAATGATGACACCATTTCTTAGAATCACAGTTTTAACCTTAGCTTGTCTTGCAGTTCTGCACACAGATAATTCCTTAATTGCGCAACAGCTTCAAAAGACAAAAGCCGATTCACTCTTGCAAGGCTTACAATTTCGGAACATTGGTCCCTTTAGAGGTGGACGTAGTGTGGCTGCATCTGGGGTGACAGGTGATCCGATGACCTATTATATGGGTACATGCGGTGGCGGAGTCTGGAAAACAAATGATGCAGGTGTAAGCTGGCATAATATTTCTGATGGCTTTTTTACAACTGGTTCGGTCGGGTCAATTGAAGTGGCAGAATCTGATCCGAATGTTATATATGTGGGGATGGGCGAACACGCAGTGCGAGGCGTAATGACCTCTCATGGAGATGGCGTATACAAGTCGACAGATGCTGGACAAACATGGACTCACATGGGATTGACAAATTCGCGCCACATTGCCGAAATCCAAATACACCCTCAAAATCCAGATCTAGTCTACGTGGCTGTGCAAGGAGCAGCTTATGGTGATAGTGTTGATCGTGGCATTTATAAATCAGAAGATGGAGGTGTGAGTTGGAGTAAAATATTGTATGTCGATGAAACCACAGGCGCTAGTGATATTAGTATGGATATAAATAATCCGAGGATATTATATGCTTCGACTTGGGATCATAGACGATATCCTTGGCAGGTGAGGAGTGGTGGTCCAGGATCAGCATTTTATAAATCGACGGATGCTGGGATGACATGGGATAAATTAAAGGGTGGATTGCCAGAGCAAGTCGGTAAGACATCTATTGATGTTTCTCCAGCAAACTCAAGTGTAGTCTATGTCAATGTTGAAACCGAAGGTGATAAAGCAGGCGTTTACAGATCGAATGATGGTGGAAAGACATGGAAGCAAACCTCCAAAGACAGAATCACTGTAGCCCGTGCTTGGTATTACATCGAAATATTTGCTGACCCACAAAACGAGAATGTTGTTTATGTGTTGAATGCCCCGATGCTTAAATCAATTGATGGAGGCAAGACATTTAGGACGATTCAGAATCCGCATGGCGACCAGCATCACTTGTGGATTAATCCAAAAAATACCGAGAATATTTTGCTTGCGAATGATGGCGGCGCTTGTGTCACATTCAATGGTGGGAAGACCTGGTCGTCTCAGCAAAATCAACCGACCGCACAATTTTATCGGGTTATCACAGATAATCAATTTCCGTATTTCGTCTATGGTGGGCAACAAGATAATTCGACTGTAGCTATTGCGAGTCAAACGAATGGGCGAGGCATCGGGGATAAGGATTGGTATCCAGTCGCTGGTGGTGAAAGTGCCTTTTTAGCTTTTGATGCTGATGATCCAAAGACAATTTTTGGTGGGAGTTATCAAGGCAATATTTCTGTTTATGACGAAAAGACAAATACAACCAAAGACATCATGGCTCATCCGGTAGCTGGTCTCGGTTGGCTGCCGAGCGAAATGAAATATCGATTTAACTGGAACGCGCCGATTGTGGCATCGCCTCAAGATCCGTCTGTTATTTATCATGGTGCTAACAAGGTGTTGAAGAGCGTGGACGAGGGATTGAGCTGGGTAGAAATCAGTCCAGAACTGACTCGCAATGAGGTGGACAAACACATAGAAGGAGGAGCGCCATATACGAATGAAGGTGCAGGTGGAGAAGTGTACAATACAATTAGCTATTTGGAATGCTCATCTCACGATGCGGATGTGATTTGGGTAGGTAGTGATTGTGGTAAGGTGCATGTGACACAGGATGGGGGAGCGGCTTGGCAGCATGTCACACCGACTGGTTTATCTGAGAGTTTGATTAATTCAATCGATGTCTCGCCACATGATCCGGCACGTGCAATTGTTGTAGCGACGAAGTATAAATTTAATGATTTTACGCCGCTTATCTATTCGACAACGAATTATGGGAAGACGTGGACAAAGATTACAAGTGGTATTGCTGCGGAGCATTGGGTGCGCGTGGTGCGGGAAGATGAGCGCAAGGCGGGCTTGCTGTATGCGGGTACTGAAGGTGGATTGTATACATCAGATGATTACGGTAAGCATTGGACGCAGACTCAGTTTGGTTTGCCGATCTGTCCGATTTCTGATTTGACCTTTCGGAATAATGATCTTGTCGTGTCGACCTTGGGTCGGGCGTTTTGGATTTTGGATGATTTGAGTGCGCTGCAGCAGACGGAGGATATTCTGCGGGAGGAGGAGATCCAGTTGTTTGCACCGAGGCTTAATTACAGATATGTGGGTGGCATGCGAACAGGAGGAAGTGGTAAAAATCCGATGAGTGGTGCGGTGATAGATTATTTTCTTCCAGAGAAATTAGATAGTACTGAATTAGTATTGGAGGTGTTGGACGAGCGAGGAGATGTCGTCAGGACTTACTCAAGTAAAAAAGATAAGAGCTACAAAAAATATGATGGTGGGCCGCAGGCGAATAAATTATTACCTAACAAAAAAGGAATCAATCGGATCAATTGGGATCTGCGAAGGGCGACCTTGCCAGGCGTTGAAAAGGTATTTACATTAGGTAGCTATGCAGGGAGCTATGTTGCACCAGGTGAATTTACTTTACGCTTGTCAGATGGCACAACAAGTATTGAACAACCATTGACGATCAGTGCTGATCCGAGGATGACGATTCCTCAAGCAGCGTATGATGAGCAAGCTGAGACTTTGTCGGCATTGGAGCGAACTGTAAAAGATATCAATGAATCGGTCACGAACTTTAGAGAAGTTAAAAAAAGAATTGCCTTAATAAATGAGCAGCTTGTTGATTTAGATCAGACGGATAGTTTGCGTGCTCAAAGCAAGGGTATATTGGATAAGATCAATGTGTGGGAAACTTCATTAATTCAACCAAAACAAAAGACTTTTCAGGATGTGATTAATTTTCCCAATAAACTCAATGCGGAGATCATGAATTTAATTAGCCGCATTAATGGCAATGATCCGCGGCTGACGCAAGGCGCAAAGGATCGTCGTGATGAGTTGATGGGGGAATGGTCGACATTAAAAGCAGATATGAATTCAATTATTGATGTTGATATAGCAGGGTTTAATCGGGCGTACAAGGCAGCTGATATTCCGATTCTTGTATTGCCGAAAGGGACGAGTCGGGTAATAAAACCTTAGTAAATTAGGGGTGAGCATCGGTTGTCTGTTGACCTGAATATTCTTAGTTAATTTTGATCAGTTGAACTTGACAAGGTGACAAGTTGTATTTATCTTTGTGAAAAGCATTCTATGATTGTTATGACTGTGGCTGACTTCAAATCGAGATTTTCTGAAGTTGTTGATTTAGTAGAAGACGGTAAAGAGATTGCCGTAAGTTTTGGAAGATCAAAACGAATCATTGGTTATTTTTCCAAAGAAAGTAAATCTACGAAGACCTATTCTCAAAAGAGACAGTTAGGCATATTAGCAGATGGTCATTTTGAGTTGTCTGATGATTTTAAAATGACTCCTGAAGAACTAGGCATGGTAGATGACATACTTGATTGATACACATATTTTACTCTGGCTTTTATTCTCCCCAAAAACTTTATCTAAGAAAGTATTGGCAATCGTAGAAAACCCTCATAATAATTTGCTCGTGAGCCAATTGAGTTTTTGGGAAGTGTCATTGAAGTATGGATTAGGGAAGCTCAAGTTAATTGGCTATTTACCAGAGGATCTAATTAAGGCAACAAAAGAAATGAATGTAACAATTCTAGAATTTGACAATGTCCATTTATTAAAATTTCATCATTTGCGTCAGACAATCCATAAAGATCCTTTTGACCGACTTCTCATTTGGCAGGCCTTGTCCTTAGATATTCCAATTATCACAAAAGACAAATCATTTAATTTGTACAAGCCCGATGGCTTGAAGGTCATCTACTGATCACATACTCTGTCTATACTGTCCACCCACCTCAAATAAAGCATCTGTAATTTGACCAAGCGAACAATATTTGACTGCTTCAATTAACTGCTCGAACACATTGTCATGGTTGATCGCTGCTTGCTGAAGTGTCTCTAATGCTGCTTGTGAAACATCAGCATGTGTTTCATGCAGTGCATTTAGATTATGGATTTGCAATTCTTTTTCTTCGCTTGTTGCCCTGATCACTTCTTTTGGAATGATGGTCCGCGAACCTTTAGAGGATAAAAAGGTATTGACACCAATGATTGGATATTCACTGTTATGCTTAAGTGTTTCTATTATCGGACTGATGTCTGTGATATTTTAATTTCTAAGAGCTTGTAACAAATAGCTAAAGCTTGCCGTCTTTGTAAAAAGCCTTTACATGAAAGTTTTTACAGGACTGTTCTTTTCGTATTTACTATCGGTATCTACTATGTATTCTCAAGCATATCTTACTAATGCTGAGATAAAACAAATCGATATATTTATACAGCAGAGTATAGATAATATAGGAATCCCAGGAGCGGCTATTGCAATTATTAAAAATAAGGAAGTTGTTTATAAGAACTATTTAGGATTATCTAATCTTGAATATAAAATCCCTGTTACTAGCCAATCTTTATTCAGACTTCATTCTTTATCTAAGGTTTTTGTATCAGTTGGGATTTTTCAATTAATTGAAGAACATAAAATTAGTTTAGATGATCCAATATCCAAATACTTAAATGATCTACCAGAACAATGGCAACAAATCAAAGTAGCAAACCTTCTTTCTCATTCTTCTGGACTACCTGACATGAGAGAAGAAAAGGATCCATCTGAAGAGGAAGCAATGAAAACCGTTTATGGAGCTGAAATTCAATTCCCCGCAGGACAAACTGTGAGTTATAATCAAACCAATTTTTGGTTATTGAATAGAATCATAAGAAAAATATCTGGTCCAGATTTTCAAGATTATATCTTAAAGCAATTCGAAGGAGAAGAACATGTTTCTTTTTCTAGTGTCTTTGATATTGTTCCAAATAGAGTTACTGAATACGGGCCAAACCAAAATGGAGAACTTATAAACTCGCACTTTGTTGTTGTACCCTATTTGTATGGTGCAGGCGGCCTTACGTTGTCATTAGATGATTTTATCCGCTGGGATAAAAGACTTAAAGAGAACAGCTTGATTAAAGTTGATTCAAAAATTAAGATGCTTACTGAATTTGATTATGAAACTGATGCTGCTTATGCGTTTACATATGGTTGGTTTACACAAAGTCTGAATAACGTAAAGTCTTATGGTTTTAATGGTGGAGGATTGGTGAATTATAAACTATTCCCAGGTAAAGATCTTTCCATTATATGGTTAACGAATGGATATAAGACTCCACACAATATAGATGATATTTGTAATGGGATTTTAGGATTTATTGATTCAGACCTAGAAGATAAGAGCCCCAAGGTTTCAAAATTGATATATGATATATTTTCAAACTCTTTATCAAATGAGGCGATTAAAAAATACCGCAATATCAAAAGCAAGTACGCTTTCATTAACTTTGAAAATGTATTGAATATGGTTGGTTATTCTTTTTTAGAGCAAAAGGAAATTGATAAAGCAATTCTAGTCTTTGAATTAAATACGGAAGAGTATCCAGAATCTGCAAATACTTATGACAGTCTCGCAGAGGCATTTTATCACAATAAACAATATGAACTTTCTAAAAAATACTATAAAAAATCTCTTGAGTTAAATCCGGTCAACGAAAATGCAAAACACATGTTAAGTAAAATTCCGTAACCCCAAAATTCAACATCCAACACTGCCGCAGGCACATCACATACTCCGTCTATACTGCCCGCCCACTTCAAATAAGGCATCTGTAATTTGACCAAGTGAACAATACTTTACTGCTTCAATTAAATGTTCAAACACATTGTCATGATTGATGGCTGATTGCTGCAATGTTTCCAAAGCAGATTTAGCATGATCAGCATGTGTCTTATGCAGCGTATTCAAATTACTGATTTGTAATTCTTTTTCATCTGTTGTCGCTCTAATAACTTCTTTGGGAATGGTGGTAGGCGAACCCTTGGAGGATAAAAATGTATTGACACCAATAATTGGATATTCACCTGAATGCTTAAGCGTCTCATAGTGCAAACTCTCTTCCTGGATTTTGCTGCGCTGGTACATGGTCTCCATCGCGCCCAGCACGCCACCTCGATCAGTCAGCCTATCAAACTCAGCTAGCACGGCTTCTTCCACTAAATCAGTTAATTCTTCAATGATAAATGAGCCTTGTAGTGGATTTTCATTTTTTGCCAAGCCAAGTTCATGATTAATGATCATTTGGATTGCTACTGCGCGCCTAACGCTATCTTCAGTTGGTGTGGTGATGGCTTCATCATAAGCATTCGTGTGAAGCGAATTGCAATTGTCATAAATGGCATACAAGGCTTGCAATGTGGTTCGGGTATCATTAAAATCAATTTCCTGCGCATGCAGTGATCGGCCTGATGTCTGTATGTGATATTTTAATTTTTGGGAGCGTTCATTTGCATTGTATTTATACTTCATCGCTTTTGCCCAGATCCTCCGCGCCACCCGGCCAATCACAGCATATTCAGGATCAACGCCATTGGAAAAGAAGAAGGATAGATTCGGGGCAAATTCATCAACGTGCATGCCGCGCGATAAATAATATTCGACGAAGGTGAAGCCATTCGACAAGGTGAAGGCGAGTTGCGAAATCGGATTCGCACCAGCCTCAGCGATATGATAGCCTGATATGGAAACCGAATAAAAATTGCGCACCTGATGGTCAATAAAATATTGCTGCATATCTCCCATCAGCTTCAAGGAGAATTCAGTTGAAAAAATACAGGTGTTTTGTGCCTGATCTTCTTTTAAAATATCTGCTTGTACTGTGCCCCTGACTGCGGCTAGTGCTTTTGCTTTTAGCTCATTGTAAATAGCGGGCTTTAAAACTTGATCTCCAGTCAAGCCCAGCAACATCAAACCCAGCCCGTTGTTGCCGTCTGGAATGTCTTCGTTGTATTGTGGTCTGGCTAATCCTTTATCATCATACTGTTTTTTAAAAGCTGATTCGACAAGATGCTCTAGTTGATGTTCTTGGATATATTTTTCGCACAATTGATCTATGGCTGCATTCATAAAGAAGGCACAGATCGTTGCTGCAGGGCCGTTGATCGTCATTGATACAGAGGTCCTAGGATCGCACAAGTCAAAGCCAGAGTATAATTTTTTGGCATCATTAAGCGAACTGATATTGACGCCAGAGTTGCCTACTTTACCATAGATGTCTGGTCGGTGATCTGGATCATTACCATACAAGGTGACAGAGTCAAATGCCGTGGATAGCCGTTTAGCAGGCGTGCCTTTTGATAGATAATGGAAGCGTTTATTGGTCCGCTCTGGTCCGCCTTCTCCGGCAAACATGCGCGTCGGATCCTCACCTTTGCGCTTAAACGGAAACACGCCAGCTGTAAATGGAAATTCTCCTGGTACATTTTCTTGCCGCACCCACGTCAAGATATCACCCCAGTCTTTAAATTTGGGGAGAACTACTTTGGGTATATTATTCTGCGATAAGGACTTGGTGTAATTATCAACTTTGATCTCTTTGTCTCGAATGGTATACACAAACTCATCTGCTGTATAAGCTGCTTTTTTTGCTTGCCATCCAGTTAAAATATCTTTATTTTCTTTTGTTAAATCCTGTTCAGCGTTTTCCTTCTTTTCTTGTAATTGATTGACAAGTTCAGTCGCTGTATCTTCTTGTTGGAGGTGCTTGATGGATTGATCAAGACTAGAGACCAAACGAGCGATATCACTTTGGGCTTGAGTATTCGTATCATATTGTCGGATGGTCTCTGTGATTTCTGAGAGATACCTGACTCTGGCTGGTGGGATGATATATTGCTTTTCACTTTTTCCTGTAACAGCAATGTTCGTCATGTCTTCAGGAAACAACTTGGTCATCAAGGCATTAAATAATTCATTGACACCAGGATCATTAAACTGTGAGGCGATGGATCCAAAGACAGGCATGTCCTCTGGCGGCGTATCCCATAATTCATGGTTTCGTTGGTACTGTTTTTTGACATCACGCAGCGCATCCAGTGAGCCTCGCTTATCAAATTTGTTGATGGCAATCACATCTGCAAAGTCGAGCATGTCAATTTTTTCAAGTTGTGAGGCAGCTCCAAACTCTGGTGTCATGACATAGACGGAGAGATCTGCATGATCTACAATTTCTGAATCTGATTGGCCGATACCAGATGTTTCTAAAATAATCAAATCAAAACCTGCATGTTTCATAATAGAGATCGTCGCATCGATGTGTTTGTTGAGTGCGAGATTATATTGACGGGTGGCTAGAGATCGCATAAATACGCGCTCATTAGAGATGGCGTTCATCCGAATACGATCACCAAGTAAAGCACCACCTGTTTTACGTTTTGAAGGATCGACGGAAATGATGCCTAAGGTTTTGTCGGGGAATTGTCTGAGATATCTCATGACGAGTTCATCAACCAAGCTAGACTTTCCTGCACCACCTGTGCCGGTAATGCCCAGCACAGGGATTGAAGACTCTTGCACAGAAGCACTTAATTCTTTAATCCATGTTTGATTTTCTTCTGGGTAATTTTCTACAGCAGAAATTAATCTTGCGATAGCAGGCTGGTCTTTATTTGTTACTTTTTTGAGTTGTCCATTTAGATTACTGCCGACAGGAAAATCACAGGACGTCAAGAGATGATTGATCATGCCCTGCAATCCCAATTCCCTGCCATCGTCTGGAGAATATAATCTTGTAATCCCATAGTTGTGGAGTTCCTCTATTTCTGATGGTAAGATTGTGCCACCTCCACCGCCAAACAATTTAATGTGTTCGGCCCCTTTTTCTTTGAGGAGGTCGTAAGCGTATTTAAAAAATTCGATGTGTCCACCTTGATAGGATGTGATGGCTATTCCTTGGACATCTTCTTGGATTGCCGCATTGACAATTTCGTGCACTGGCCGGTTGTGCCCCAAGTGGATGACTTCTGCGCCAGACCGTTGGATGATGCGACGCATGATGTTGATAGCAGCATCATGCCCATCGAAAAGAGAACCAGAGGTTAAGATTCTGATTTTGTGTTTTGACTGGTATGGCGCTAGTTTATCCATGTGAGTGGTTTGTGTAAAGTTATTCATATTTTAAGCTTGGTGTATCTAATTTGGATTGACTGTTATCAAAAAAAGCTAAGAGTTGTTGAATTTGAGTTTTGTCTTTTTTCGGATACTACGCATGACGACTTTGTTTTTTATACCACATTGTCGCAGCGCTTCATAATTTTTAATTGTTGGTACTTGATTTAGCGACATAGATTAGCTAACTTAGCTAATATGATAATTGTTAATATACATGAGGCTAAGACTCAGTTATCCGCTCTTCTAAAATTAGTTGAAGAAGGTAAACAAGTAATTATTGCGAGGAACAATGAGAAAATTGCTGAAATAAAGCCGTTTAGGTCAAAGAAATCTAGAGGAGGGTTTGGTAAGGGCAAATCGAAAGTAGTTTACAATGCTGATTGGAAGGAAATGGATACAGAAATAGAACAACTGTTTAATGAAGAATGATGCTATCCTAATAGATACTCAAGTACTCATTTGGTATTATGAAGGTAACAAGAAATTATCGCTTACACACCGCAAGAGGATCGAAGACATTAACAATAACATTTTTATTTCCACAGCGTCTATTTGGGAAATTTATGTAAAGGTAAGTATAGGAAAATTAGATCTGCTTGAGGACTTGGAAGACTTTTTGATTGAATTTAATTTCAACAAAATAGAATTAAAGTTTACTCATTTTAATCAACTTTTACGATTACCCCATCATCATAAAGATCCGTTTGACAGGTTGATAATTTCGACAGCAATAGCAGAGAATTATCCAATCATTACGTATGATGATACATTTTCTAACTACGCTGAATTAACTCTCTTGTAGAGAACAGTTGCAACTTCAGAATGCAGGGATGAAAACCTACAAGTCACAAAATAGTGTCACTTTCGATATGCTTCTTGGTCTCTTTCCAGTCATCGGAATCGGATTCATTTTTGTCCTCTTAGTACTTACCTTGCATAACGAAGAGCTCAATACAATAACTCTTATCAGTGTTGCGATAATGGTGTTGATGATGATTATCTGCGCGCTGATGTTGCATGTTAGGTTTATTATTAATGAAAATAATTTTTCTATACCCGTACGGTGTCATTGTGCATGAATCAATTATATTTATACGAGAAGAGGTACACGTTGATATTAAATTAGTACAAACATTTAATCATACCAAACCTCCTGAATCTCCCGCCAAGTCACCATCTGAATATCCTGCTCCTCCAAAATTCGTCGACAAGCATCACTCGTAAAAAAATCAAAATCCTGCTGCCGCCACCGCGCTCCCCAATAGTCCTGCCCAACCGTCACTGCCTGCATCTCCGCATTGTCATAAGCCAAATGAATTAACAACACAGTCACGCCCTCATTCAGATTTTCCAATGTGTTTGTGTAGTACTGAGCCATCCCTGCTTCATAATCTTGTGGAGAAGCAGTCAGCACATGTTCAATAATCACATCTTCATCCGTAATCTTATCAAGAAAGGCCTGTGATGCTGCTTTTAAAAATAAGCGACTCACCATGACTGGTACTTTATATTCTCTACCCAATTGTAAATACACCTCAAATAGCTCAGCAGAATTAAATAATAAACAGCCCATGTGCGCGTCAAAATGCGTAGGCCGAATCCCCATCCGATACGCCTGTTCTATCTGTGCCCGCAACTCAAGTTCAGCTTCCGCAACCACCGCTCGCTGCCCAAACTCCAAACAATTAGGCAATAAAAATCCACGCTCATTCACCAAACTAGGCACCTGATCACGAGATGCCAACGGCCCCCAATTATAGCGATACCACTCATTGGTCAATGTCAAGTGCAAACCCAAATCAACATCTGGCCGCTCTCTCGCAAAGACGGCAACTTCCTCTACCCACGGACACGGCATCATAATACTTGCAGAATTCACCATCCCCAACTTCAGTGCCAAGATACTAGCCTCATTTTGAGAATGCGCAACACCCAAATCATCACCATGGATAATTAATAATTTAGCATCTGCTGGATAACCCAATTTACTGGCTATGGATTGTTGCGTCTGCCCAAGCTGAATACAGCACAGACAGCATAAAGTCAAGAGTGTCATCGATTTCATTGTGACAAAATAGGGAAATAAAAGAAATCAAAATAAAGAAAGTTGATAGAGGATGGTCGATGGACGATAGATTTTATTCAATATCAATATCAATATTAATGAAAATGACAACTTTAGATCCGGATTGCATGGAATCTTTGCTCTTCTGTCTGAATCAGGATTTTCATGATTTCAGGATTTTCATGATTTGAAATTATTACTATAAATTCCTATACAATCCGAATCAATGTTGTTTAATTAAATTCCCCTAAACGATATTGCCCACTCAAAATTCAACATTCAACATTCAACACTACGACCAACGGGAGTCAAACAGGATCCTTGGGGTTTTCAACCTCAAGAAAATACGATTGAAATTAAACTCATCGCCCACATCACATATCTCACACTGCTCAACTGTCTGAACATGATCCGCCAATGGTCGGACAGGTTTATAAGATTTCGGGATGGTCATGATTTGATTTACACTAGACTGCATCATTGTTTGATAAGACCGGATGTGGTAGCAACTAAGCATCCTTGTGGTTACCCTCCCGCGCCCTTCCGCGCCCTTTTTCCCTAAAGGGAGGCCAACGCCAAGTCATGTCGTGAATTCAAGTGGGCGGATTTCCCTTTAGGGCAAGGGCGCGCGAAGGAAAACCTTAAGAAAATACGATTGAAAAAATACGATTGAAAATTCACCACTGGCACAAGGCACTGAAGTAAGGATTTCTGAATTTCTAGGAATCTTTGCTCTTCTGTCTGAACATGATCCGCCAATGGTCGGACAGGTTCTCAGGATTTCAGGATTCTCAGGATTTGATATTAATACTAACAATTCCTCTACAACGGATTATTGGATTACGCGGATTTTATTCGGGGGTTAAAATCAAACTAACGACTCCTGTCCAATCCAAACCAAAGTTGTTTACATAAATTCTCCTAAACAATATTGCCCACTCAAAATTCAACACTCAACATTCAACACGACGACCATAAGGAGCTGCTCTTCTGTCTGAATCAGGATCCGCCAATGGTCGCACAGGTTCTCATGATTTCAGGATTTTCATGATTTGAAATTATTATATAAATTCCTGTACAATCCGAATCAATGTTGTTTAATTAAATTCCCCTAAACGATATTGCCCACTCAAAATTCAACATTCAACACTACGACCAACGGGAGTCAAACTGGATCCTTGGGGTTTTCAACCTCAAGAAAATACGATTGAAAAAAAATATCCACTGGCACAAGGCACTAAAGTACCTTGGATTGCCTAATCGCTTTGATAACACTCCATGAAGTATAAACGATTAAATAAAATGACTCAATGACATTAGACATTGAAGCACCTTGGATTGGAGAATATTATAATAAAACGGTGAAGCTATATCAGGCACCGACACCCACTCAAAACTCAAAACTCAACATTCAACACTACGACCAAAGGGAGTCCTACTCAACATTCAACAATCTCTCCCGACTCTGATGCTCCATCCCAAACGCATCCGCGACAGCCTGATACACAATATTACCTTCAGCAATATTCAAACCTTTTGCTAATAATGGATGATCAACACATGCTTGCTTCCAGCCCTTATTGGCAATGTTCAGCGCATACGATAAGGTTGCATTGGTAAGAGCTAGAGTTGAGGTAAAAGGGACAGCGCCGGGCATGTTAGCAACACAATAATGAATCACATCATCAATGATGTATATGGGATCTTCGTGTGTGGTCGGCTTGCAAGTTTCTATACAGCCACCTTGATCGACAGCGACGTCGATGAGCACAGTGCCTGCTTGGATGTCTTTCAACATCTCTCGGGTAACTAAGTTAGGAGCTTTGGCGCCTGGTATGAGGACTGCTCCAATAATAAGGTCAGCCGTTTTAGATGTTTCTATGATATTGTGAGTAGAGGAAAATAAGGTGTCCACATTGTCTGGAAGGATATCTTCTAGATAGCGCAGACGATTCAGATTGATATCCAGTACAACGACATTAGCGCCCATCCCGCTAGCCATTTTTGCTGCTTGTGTGCCGACAATGCCACCCCCAATAATCATCACGTTTGCTGGTTTGACACCGGGGACACCACCAAGAAGAATGCCTTTCCCACCCATGGGGCTTTCTAAATAATTAGCGCCTATGTGCACAGCCATACGACCTGCGACTTCTGACATGGGGATGAGTAGAGGGAGGCTGCCATCTGGATTTTCCACGGTTTCGTAAGCGATGCAAATGGCTTTGCTTTTGATCATCGCATCGACCAGTGGTCTATGTGAGGCAAAGTGAAAATAGGTAAAGACGATTTGTCCTTCTTTAATCAGACCGTACTCTTGCTCGATGGGTTCTTTGACTTTAATAATCATCTCAGCGGTATCGTATACAGCTTCAATCGAATCGAGTATAGTTGCACCAGCAGTGCTATACTCTTCGTCTGAGAATCCGCTCCCAGCACCAGCTAATGTTTGGACATAGACCTCATGACCTTTGTTAACAAAGTCAAGTGCTCCGCCTGGCGTAAGAGACACTCTGTTCTCATTCGTTTTAATTTCTTTTGGAATTCCAATTTTCATATGACCACAATTTTTGTGACAAAGATGCATACTATTCATATAAGTTGCATATGCAAGTATTGGTTTTATTTTAAATCTGATTACTTTTGGCGATGCCGATCGAGAACAGCAAGCTTTATACTATTCCCTTTTTTATCCTGTGCAGCAGTTATGCCTTATTTGGTGCTAGTTTTAATATGATTATTCCTGAGTTACCAGCTTATTTATCAAGCCTTGGTGGGGCTGAGTACAAAGGCTTAATCATCTCATTATTTACCTTAACAGCTGGCCTATCGAGACCATTTAGTGGCAAGTTGGCAGATACGATTGGACGTGTTCCGGTGATTATGTTTGGTGCGATCGTGTGTATTATTTGTAGTTTGTTTTATCCCATCTTGAGTACAGTATATGGGTTTTTGTTGTTGCGCTTGCTTCATGGCTTTTCGACAGGCTTTACGCCGACTGCGATGACGGCCTATATTGCAGATGTTGTTCCTGTTGCTCGGCGAGGGGAAGCGATGGGCATTATTGGCGTGAGCATTAATATAGGCGCATCGATATCACCGCCAATTGGTAGTTATTTGGTCTTAGCCTATTCTTTGAATGTACTGTTTTATGTTTCATCAGCTGTTGCCGTGCTGTCTGTTTTATTGTTGTTAGGGATAAAGGAAACATTGCAAAACAAACAAGCATTTCATCCGCGGTTATTGTTGCTTAAAAAGGATGAGATTGTGGATCGTCATTCGGTTGTGCCTGCTATTATTTGTGGGCTGGCCTTTTATGGATTGGGTGCGATGCTGACGATTGTGCCAGATCAGTGCGAATTTTTAGGTATTCGGAATAAAGGTTTGTTTTTTACCAGCTTTACAGCCTGTTCGATCTTGTCAAGGTTGGTGGCAGGGAGGATTTCAGATCGATATGGTCGGATCATTGTGATCATGATTAGCATTTGGTGTTTGATGTGCTCTTATGTCGTGATGGCTTTAGCGGTGACGCCTGCGATGTTGATGGTTGCGTCAGGCTGTGTTGGTTTTTCGCTTGGGATTGCAGCGCCGGCTGTGTTTGCATGGGTCGTGGATCGGAGTGCAGATGATCGGCGGGGTATGGCTATGGGGACGATGTATATTGGCTTAGAAGCGGCCATTGGCTTTGGCGCATTGATTAGTGCTGCCACGTATAACAACAATCCGGCACGATTTGCTGTTTCATTTTATGTGACTGCAGCCATTACCGGCATAGCCTTTTATTTTTTGATTCGAGAATATAGGTTGCAGCAAACCAAGACTAACAATGGATAGGAAAAACATACTGGATGAAGTCATTCTAGGGTATCGCCAAGTTATTCACGAGCGGTATCAGCATGACTCTTTAAAAGAGGCCTACGATTTGCCAGCATCATTTGACCAAGAGAGAGTTGATCGATTCAGAGATTTCTTTTTAGAGAATATTTATCCTAAGCCGGAGAAACGTGATGAGCTCAATGAGGCCTTTGATAGCTTAGATGAATATATCAAGTCGCCTGAAAAATTGCTAAGACTCTTAGTCGAATCTGCAAAGTTGATCTTCAAGTATGGAAGGCATCTACCAAAAATATTATCAGCAGGAATGAAGGCCTTGCGGTCGTTTAGATCAGCCAATGTATTTGAAGGCAAACTAGTTGATCAGGCAATTGCTTCTGGTAAACAACCACCTTTTGATAAGGAAGATATTGAAGGTTTTATTGGTGCTTTGAATAAAAGTGATATTGAGAGTTTTATTGAAAATAGTAAATCTCTGTTTGAAACACTCCATGATCGTGAGTTGGTCAAGAAAATTTCAGAGATCGTCGAGCATCTGATCGATTCAATGAAAAGCCAACCACAGCACTATTCGTCTCAAGAAATCAGTGGGCTCGAGTTGGGCCGTGACATCATTAAGGGAGGCGATGCGCTGTTTACACAATTGTCAGTGGAGGAGCAATCTCAGATCTTTGAATTTGTCATCGATTTAGAGAAAAACATCATTGAAAACCTGTTCTCCAGCGAGCAGTCATGACTATATTTTAGAATTATGCTAATTTGTAAGCCAAATGGAACTCGATCAATCAATTTTGGAACAGGTGTTTAGACGACATGTCAATGCAAGCGAGGAGGAATTTGCTTTTGCGCTAACAATCCCTAAAAAAGAAGTCTATACGAAAGGAGATCATTTTCTGACACCTGAAGTTGTGTGTGACAAGGTTGGCTTTATTGAAAAAGGTATGGCGATGATTTATCGATTAGAGCCAGAGAAGAAAAAGAGCGTCATGGAGTTCTATGCCGAAGGCGAATACATTACTGACTTTTACAGCTATATCAAACAACAAAATTGCTTGTTTCATATTGACTTTTTAGAAGACAGTGAAGTCTTTGTGTACGAACGATCACAAATGGTCAATACATTTGCACAATCCTTACATTGGCAAAAATATGGACGCTATGTGTCCGAATCTGCCTATGTGAAAATCATGCAGCAGGTGTACGACACCAAGTTTTATACATTAGAAGAGCGCTACCTACGATTGATAGAAGATAGATCAGAATTATTTCAAAGAGCACCTCTCTATCTTATCGCCTCTTACCTCAACACAACCCCAGAAACCATTTCAAGAATTCGCCGAAGTCTACACGCCAATTCCAAGTAAACATAAATACAAATACCGAAGGCAAGACAAAATGTGTAGCCCCGTGATTTATCACGGGGGATCACAGGGACATCCCGAGCATAATTTTTGAACCCTTACCGAACAAGCGTCACCGTCCCTTTCTCCGTTTTAGAAATTCCATCGCCCACAACATCAAATCCGCTATACTTGATGATCCAAACATACACACCACCAGCAGCTTGTTCTCCCTTGAATCTACCATCCCAAAAGTAATCTTCATCTTGAGTGATAAAAACCAGATTCCCCCAGCGATCAAAGATTTGTAATTCATAGCTAGTCACATCAAACGCACTCACTTCAAAAAAGTCATTTGTGCCATCGCCATTTGGGGTAAAAGCAGTGGGGATATAAATAGCAGTTGGGCATTGTGACCCAAACTCAATGTCATCAGAAGCGCTGCAGTTGTTTTGATCTGTAACCGTCACCGAGAAAATACCATCCGTTAAAATGTCTAAACTTTGATTCTGACTACCATCAGACCACTGATACGAATCAAAATTTCCAGCTTGCAATGTGTGCGGAATTCCCAATCGACCACAGTACACACTATCTAAGCCTAGGTCTGGTTCTGGCAATGGATTAATCCCCACATTCACAAAATCTGGTGCGGCAATACAACCAAAAATAGTGGCCTTGACTTCATACTCTCCAGAGTTCGAAGGGTCGACATCGAATGCCGGATTCTGATCTTCTGAGGAATATTCACCTGGGCCAAACCATTCATATGTTGCATTTGGCAGAGACTCGACTGATAACTCTAAGAGCTGATCTTCACAAATAATAATTTGCTCATCTCCTGCGATCGATTGTGCCTGATAAGTCATCCGCACTATTTTTTCAAGAGAGTCCAACACCAAAAAACAATTATCAAATGTTTTTAGCTTCACAAGATATTGGCCTTCATCATCATCAGGAAAATCTAAATCAAATTCATGATCAAAAATCGTATCACCTAGCTCAGTCGTCCATTCGACATCATAGCGGCGAGGCGGCAGCCCAGACTCAAAGTGTACAGGATTACCTACACATTCGCCATCGGGAAGTGGATTACCATTGATTTCATTAAAGCTAGCGCCGCCGAAGTAGGCATAGCCTTCAAATTGTCCAAAGCCATAGGCCATAGCGATCACACCACAACCTGATGAAGTGATGGTATGGTTGCCCGCATTGACTGGTTCAACAGTAAATGAGAATTCTTTTTCATTGCCAATTGTCCGCCAATTTGAAGTGATGGCTTGACCATTTCTCATGATCCCGTCGACATCATCTGTCTGACAAATAATTGAAATGTAATTCTCCCTAATGTCTTCTAAGGATGAATTGAACACGGTGACTGTCTCTCGAATTTGTTCTACACTACTCAAGATCACCATGGATGGACCTCCAAACTGTTCGCCAATGCATTCTGATCCAACTAAAAACTGAGCCAGCATAAAGCCTCTTTTGTCATCAGGGTTTTTATTACTCACTAAAGTAGGCACGGACCGTTGGTATTCATAGAACTCTGCCTTATCAAGGCGGACCTCCTCTTCATTGCCATTTTCATCGAGTATGATAATTTCGGTTGCATCCTCAATGGCCAGGATGCGAAAGACATCGTAGCCAGATCGAGTAGGGGCAGTGACATATTGATTACCCATCGTCGTGACGGGATACATTTGCTCAAGCAGATTATCTCGATTTCCACAAAATTTTGGGACACCAGAGTAAGAGGATCCGGCAAAAACAGAAATATTTTTATCCGCTGACACAAAAGATCCAGTCAGATCACGCTCTGTATCCAGCGCTCTGACCTGATAGGTCTCACCTCGATCTAGAACGACTTGAATATCATCTCCTTGCCGTAGACCTTGTTTTGTATTATCGGTTAGATTTATGTTGACTGTTGTCTCATCTTCAATACCGACCACTATAAATTCTGACGCGCCATCATCAGTTGGATTTCGGTTGATGCCTTCATAAGACATGACGTAATATGTATTGGAGATCGAACTAACTGGCAAGACGATGGAAGCTTCAGCATGAAAGTCTTGATATTGATGAATATACACAGATACAGGATCTAAACTGGTTACCTGGATCGCATTATTGTCAATTTGTTCGGAGCCGATTGTCTCAGCATAAGCAGGCATTCTGATCTGTGTCACACTATTCTCGGCAACTGTAAATGGCGCTGAGAATCCTCTTAGTGGGATGCTAACTGTACCACTTGTATTCGTCCGTGAGGTGATGAGGACAACCATCGAGTTGTTTTGAATATCCCTATGCTGCATAAACGTCATCCAAAATTCGACCCCCTCATTGGTTTGTGAAAATACCTTGGATTCGGTGTGTAGTAACAACACGAATACGGAAATCGTTAGTATGATGTAATTTTTGGGCTTCATATCACGTCGATAAATATAGCTAATCAAGATCAGTGAGACTGTCGTGTAGTCCATAAATGTGTAAAACCTTGGACGTTGTAGTTTTATCATGAACCTGCCTGACAGGTTATCTATGGCAACTTTTATAAAAGCTGTTATTTAGCTACTACCTAATTATGGAAACTGTCATTCCGATCCCCTAAAATCCCTTCGGGCTACAAAATTATACTGATGACAAATAGAATGTAAATAATCAAGATGCCCATGATTTCGACATGGTTCCTGCCTTCGCAGCGTAGATGTCCCCATTGAGCCTGTCAGCCTCAGGCTGAGGGAATAAAGGGGGTGAAATTACATTTCAGCCCATTCGGAGCTCACAATATACCTTGTTTAAAAAGAAATAATCTCTTTTAAGAAACAGTATTGAGTATAGTGTTTAACTCAAAGAAAAGAAATCTCGCAAGACTATGTCACCAAGCATCTAAACAAAGGAAAAGAACTGAATAAAACCAAATCATATAATTTAAAAATCTGATATTCAATGGGTTGTAAAGTTGTCATAGATAGCGATATTCGAGTAATAGATTTCTCTACTTCGGTCGAAATGGATTTTAGAATAAGGATGGTGTTCCTCGACTCAGCTGACGCTTCCCTCGGAATGACAGTTTTCATAACTCTATATATTCGAAAGTTGATCATCTTATAAACCTGTTCCGACAGTAAAGCAAAGAGATTATTCAAACGGCAAGTCAAATCCAAATTTTAATTTTAAATAAGAAATCCTTAGTTTCAATTAAATACAAGCACATGTCTTTAACACCAAGTTCATTAACCCAACACCAAAAAGACCAATTAGACAAAGATGGCTTTGTATCACTAGGCGTTCTATTATCTAGCGAAGACGTTGACAACATCAATCATTGCTTACTAGACATTCACCAAGCCGAAGGGCAACACGCCGGCGCCGAATTAAAAGACTCAAAATACATCCGCCACCCTGTCGAAGCTGGCGCAGATCGTCTAGCAGATCTTGTCAACAAAGGCGAAGTCTTTGACATCTTCTATACACAGCCCACTGTGCTAGCTGGCATCTCACATGTCCTAGGCAATGACTTCAAATTATCGTCATTGAATTATAGAGCAGCGAAGCCTGGCATGGGTCAGCAAAACTTACATGTCGATTGGAAAGACGGCATAGCTAACGGCGCCTATAAAGTCTGCAACTCCATTTGGCTCCTCGACGATTTCACGTCAGAGAACGGAGCCACCCGAGTCGTCCCCGGCACTCATACATCAACACAACTCCCACAAGATGTCATCGAAGATTTAGAAGCCCCGCACCCAGACGAACACATCCTAAACGCTCCTGCAGGCACTGTCTACATATTCAATTCGCACGTCTGGCACGGCGGCACACAAAATACAACCAACAAACTGAGACGGAGCATTCACAGCTATTTCTGTACGTCTGATCAACCGCAACAAATCGATCAGAGTCGGTATATTACTGAGGAGACTAGACAGCGTATTGGGGAACTTGGGGTGAAGATATTGGATGTTTAGTGCTCCTTGGGGAGCACAGTGTTGGGTGTTGAGTTTTGAGTGGTGAGTGAGGTTAATTGTATAGGGTAATTTATTTTAACCAATTGCTCTTTTGTCGGAATCAGGATTTTCAGGATTTCAGGATGTTCCTGATTTGACATTAATACAATCGACTGCTGTACAATCCAAATTAATATTATTTGCATAAATTCTCCTAAACGATTTTGCCCACTCAAAACTCAACACTCAACATTCAACACTACGACCAACGGGAGCCCCCAACTGTCTGAATCAGGATCCGCCAATGGTCGGACAGGTTCTCAGGATTTCAGGATTCTCAGGATTCTCAGGATTTGACATTAATACTAACAACTCCTATACAACGGATTATTGGATTACACGGATTTTACTCGGGGGTTAAAATCAAATCAGTGTCATCTCATAATCCGGCTAATCTGTGATTCTGACACTTAAAAGGGGGAATCGCGGATTGTACGGAGTATTGGATTACGCGGATTTTATTCGGGGATTAAAATCAAATCAGTGTCATCTCATAATCCGGCTAATCCGTGATGCTGACAATTAAAAGAGGGGAATCGCGGATTGTACGGATTATTGGATTACGCGGATTTTATTCGGGGGTTAAAATCAAACTAACAACTCCTGTCCAATCCAAACCAAAGTTGTTTACATAAATCCCCCTAAACGATATTACCCACTCAAAACTCAACACTCAACATTCAACACTACGACCAAAGGGAGTATAACTCAAAACTCAACACCACGACCGAAGGGAGTATAGTATTCAACATTCTCCTTAATCACAATCTCAACGGGAATATCAATATTCAACTGAGACATATCTTCTTCTGTCAAATACTTGTAAATGCCTTTTACGGCAGCATAGCCTTGAAACTGTGGTTTTTGATTAATCAGAAAATCGATACTGCCGTTCTTTAAATAGGATATGTTTTTATCATTTAAATCAAAGCCGACAATGCGTGCATTTGAAATGTGATTGGAGGCTAAGATGTCTGGTAAGAGAAACGATCGCGCATTGGTCACAAAAATGCCAAGTTGTTGATTGGGATCTAATAAATCTTTTAATTCTGGCACCAAGTCAAACTGGTCTTCTAGAGGATGATTAATGGTATGTAATTTAATATGCTCTTCCTCTACACAATCTTCGAAATAGCTACGAAAGCCACTTTCTCGTTGAAAATTATTGATTTGCTTACCTCTGTCATTTAAAATATTCACAACGACATAGGTCCCCTGATCACCAATTAAGCCATGGAGTAGGCGGCCGGCGACCATGCCTGCATTAAATGAATTCTGTCGAATAAAATTACCGGGAAATAGGAGGTCTCGTTCTGTATCTAAAAACACGACTGGGATATTGAGTTCTTTCGCTTTGCCCAAGAGGCGATTGCTTTCAAATTCGAAAAAGGGAACGGTAATTAAGGCATCAAATTCTTCCTTTAATATTTTATCAATTTGATCGCTGAAGGTTTGATGATTCAACAAATCAAAATAAAAGTAATCAATCGAAATGCCCATCTCACTCAGCTCATCAACGGCAGAGTCAACACCTTGTAGGGGCAAATTCCAGTAACTTAATTCGTTCTTGGCTGAGGGGACTAGTATGGCGATTTTGATCACCTTGTTCTTGGCTAATTTGAGGCGGCTGGCGACAACATTTTTCTTATAGCCGGTCTCTTTGATAATCCGTAAGACGCGTTCTTTGGTGCTATCGGCAACTCCCGAACGATTATTCAGTACACGGTCGACTGTACCGATTGACACATCAGCCAACTTCGCCAAATCTTTGATTCCAAGGTTACTTCGTTGCATTTTTCGTTTGGTAACAGGTATTGGGTGGCAGCTAAGTTAGTAATATTTATACTTTAAATGCTTTTTTAGTTATATTCGTTAACGTACACGGAATCTATCTAACGAATTAACACAGTCACATGATACCAAATTTAACACGCCGCAGATTCTTAACATCTGTAAGTATGCTCGCTGCGGGCTGCGCAACATCTACACCTCCCCATTTGACAGAATCAGGTAAAAAACTTAAGGTAGCCCTTGTGGGTACAGGTGTCAGAGGGACAAGCTTTTGGGGTAAACGACTTGTCGATCAATATTCAGACATTTTAGAATTTGTTGGTTTAAGTGACATCAATCAGGGTCGACTCGATTATGCCTTAGACTATATGAATGTCTCCTGCCCTACCTTTACAGACTTTGATAAAATGATGGCAACGACTCAACCAGATTTACTCATTGTCACAACTAAAGATTCGACACACCACGAGTTTATCATCAAAGGTCTTGATTTGGGTGTTGATGTCTTGACAGAGAAACCACTGACCACAGATGAAGACAAATGCCAAGCGATCATCGAAGCAGAAAAACGGTCAAACAAAAATCTAATCGTCGGCTTTAATTATCGCTGGAGTCCGTACATGACTAAAATAAAAGAATTGCTCCACAGCGGTGCCATTGGCAAACTCACTTCAGTTGATTTTCATTGGTACTTAAATACCTATCACGGTGCTTCTTATTTTAGACGCTGGCATGGACAGATGGATAGTGGCGGTTCGCTATGGGTGCATAAAGCCACACACCACTTTGATTTATTGAACTGGTGGATTGATTCAGATCCTGCGGAAGTATTTGCCTATGGCGATCTAGAGCATTATGGCAAGAATGGCCCATTTAGAGGAGAGAACTGTCGAACATGTGCGCACAAGCAAGATTGCAAATTTCACTGGGATATTACTAAGAGTGAACGCAACATGAAGCTCTATGTCGAAAATGAAAAATATGATGGCTACGTCAGAGACAATTGTTTATTCAGAAATGAAATCGACATCTATGATAAAATGTCAGCGAATATAAAATATGCCAATAATGTAGTTGTCAATTATTCCTTGACGACCTACTCACCGTATGAAGGATGGAAAATAGCATTTAACGGCATGGATGGCAGAATCGAAGCGTGGCTGGATATTCCTTATTATGAGAATATGAATATGAGTCAGGCAGAACTCCATGCTGCAGAAATGGACCAATCAAAAGACGGCAATCAAGTATCCAAACCCATCATCGTCCATAAGAATTGGGATAAGCATGAGACCATGAATGTCAGCTATGACAGACGAGGTCATGGCGGTGGAGATAATCGACTACAGGACAAGATCTTTGTCAATCCAGATAATCCAGATCCATTGAAGCACGCAGCAGGAATCAGAGATGGTGCCATGTCGATCCTAATTGGAGTTGCAGCCAGAAGAAGTATAGAGCAAGAGAAACCAATTAAAATTAAAGACTTGACGGAGTTACAGCCATCAGCCAAGCGCATATAGTCGTTCGTATCGATCACCCTATAACACAGAAATTAAATAAATGAGAGGCACCTTTACAAAACGAATAGCACCGTTCTGCGTGTTCTGTTGTTTAGTGCTGTTGGCTTGCGTTGACAAAGAGCCAGCTACAACGATGGATGGCTTGTATGCCTGGTGCATTGTGCCCTTCGATCTGCTCAACCGATCACCAAAGGACCGGATAGACATGTTAGTTGATTTAGGCTTTACAGAATATGCCTATGATTGGCGTGAAAAGCATATCGATGAGATGGCGACTGAGTGGCGACTCGCTAACGAGTCCAATATCAAAATTAGATCCGTCTGGATGTGGCTAGATCCAGACAAAGATACAGTTGGACACTTGAGTCATATGAATGATACACTCCTACACATCCTTAAGCAAGAACAACTACAAACAGAAATCTGGCTAGGTTTCAAATCAAATTTCTTTGACAGCAACAATGACCAAAAGAATATGCAACGCGCCACAGACATGATCACGTATATCGCCGCAAGAGCCGATTCGATCGACTGCAAGATCGGCTTGTACAATCATGCCGACTGGTTTGGAGATCCTCGTAACCAGATCCAAGTCATCAAGGCATTGCCTCAATATGATATAGGCATTATTTACAATTTTCATCACAGCTATAATCAAGTCGAACTCATCCCAACTCTAATCCCAGACATGCTCCCCTATCTCTACGCTATCAACATCAGCGGCGTTGTCAAAGGCGATTCAGATATTTATGACTTTGGCACAGGCAAGCATGAGCATGACTTATTAAAAGCCTTTCTAGATGCTGGCTACGATGGACCCATAGGTGTACTCGGCCACCGAGAAGATAAAGATGTCAAAGACATGTTAGTCCAAAATCTCCAACAGTATTTTAAAGTCAAGAAAACGCTAGAAAACTAAGATTGCAAGTGGCAAGAATAGATTGAAACAAAAACCTCCACCCTATTGACATATGAAAGAAATCAATGTTTGGACATCAGACTAGGTTCTGAATACTAGAAAAAATAGAATGTGAATTGCCAGCCATTAAAAACGAAAACAGTCTTTCAGGCACATTGCTTTTTCTGCTACCCGCAATCTTTTCCCACCCACCACCCAAAATTCTAATTCAATTGTCTATATTTGGACAAGTCTAAATACAGTATAATGCAACTTGGACAAGAACTAAAAAAATTACGAGAGGAAAAAGGATTGATGCAAAGAGAAATCGGAGCACTCATAGAAGTTGATGGAGCTATGATCAGCAAAGTAGAGAATGGTGAAAAACCCTTAAAAAGAGAGCATCTGAAAAAACTTGGTAAGTTTTTTCAGACTTCAGCTAAAGATTTAGAAATCTTATGGCTTGCTGATAAAATTGATAGAACAATAATCGGAGAAAAATTAGGTAAGCAAGCTCTAAAGCTATGTTACGACAAATACGAAAAGAATGATTAAACAACTTATAGATAATATATCCGAGGACGCGATTAATTCTTTTTTTAGAAGGAAAATAAACGGATACCAAATAAATAAAGATGAGCTTGATTATATCATACCTGATAATGGATATGAAAAATTTACCGATCTAAATAAACTCGGAGAATGGACATATGAAAACACTGATGAGCTTTTAGTTTTCTCTTGTAAATACGAAGGAGAACTAACAGCAAGGTCATCAAAGAAGAAACAATATGATCTTGCCAAAAAAGTATTGAAAGAAGATTTCAAAGACGGGGCAATTTTTATCTTCTATGATCAAACTGGAAAATTTAGATTTTCTTTTATTAGAAGAAACTATGATGATGCATCTTCTAAGTATACACCATTCAAGCGATATACTTATTTCGTTCAACCTGAAAAGCATAACAAAACATTTCAAAAAAGAATAAACAACTGCAACTTCAAGTCTCTAGATGATATTCAAACTGCTTTCTCTGTAGAACCATTGTCGAAACAGTTTTACAAAGACTTAAGTCACTGGTACTTTGCTTCTCTAAAAGAAGTAAAATTCCCTAATGATCGAAATGAGAATGAGTATAGCCTCCATGCTAATGCAATGATTCGAATGATCACTCGAATTATGTTTGTGTGGTTCATGAAGCAAAAACAGCTTGTTCCAGATGAACTTTTCGACAAGAGTAAGCTTGATGAATTATTAAATTATTCGGATAGTAATGACAGTACTTATTATAAAGCGATTCTTCAGAATCTATTCTTTGCTACCTTGAATACTCCTCGAAATAAAGGACGAAAATTTGTAAGCCGACAATACGGTGTTCAGAACTTCTTACGATACAAAAGATTCTTAAATAATCCAGATCAATTTTTGGAGCTTATGGATTCGATTCCCTTTTTGAATGGCGGATTATTCGAGAATTTAGACATTGTAAAACCTGAAGAAGGTATTGAAATACGCATCGACTGCTTTACAGATCCTAAAAAGAACGAATCCAAATTAAGAGTACCCGATTATCTATTCTTTGGGACTCGAGAAGTAGACATAAGCGAATATTTTGAATCTGGTAATTATGGCAATGTCGAAATAACTGGATTAATCGATATTCTTAATCGCTATGACTTTACCATCGATGAGAATACACCTTATGACCAAGAAGTTGCTCTTGACCCTGAGTTGTTAGGCTTAGTATTCGAAAACCTATTAGCAAGTTACAATCCTGAGACTCAAAGTACTGCAAGAAAGGAGTCTGGTTCATTTTATACACCGCGGCCCATTGTAGACTATATGGTAGAGGAGTCATTAGTCCATTATATCTCTAATGACACGGGTCTAGACATCAATCACTTGAGACAAGTATTTTCATCTACTGATGATCAGCCCTTTGATCAAGATGATGATCGATCTAAGATCATAAAAAGTATAAGTGGCCTTAAGATCATTGATCCCGCTTGTGGATCAGGAGCATTTCCAATGGGTGCTTTGCAGAAGATGGTATTTGCTTTGTCCAAGCTCGACCCAGGAAATATATTATGGAGAAAAAGCCAAAAGGAACGCTTGATGCATGAGACCTTTGCCGCTTTTGAATCAACCGACCTCGAAGATCTTAAGAAAGAGGTAGATGCTATCTTTGATAACCAACTCAATGATCCCGATTATGCTCGGAAATTGTATCTAATAGAAAACTGTCTGTATGGTGTAGATATCCAACCGATTGCAATGCAGATTTCCAAGTTGAGATTTTTCATTTCCTTATTGGTCGAACAACATATAGACAGAGAAGATGAAAATTTTGGTATCATAGCTTTACCCAACTTAGAAACCAAATTTCTTGCAGCTAATACTTTGATCAAGATTAAACCACCAATTAGTGGAAAAATGGGACAAGCGAATAGCATGTTCCTCAAAAATAGATTTGCAGAAGAAAAAGAAAAAGAATTAGAAAAGGTAAGACACCAATATTTCACGGCGAGGACTTCAAAAACCAAAGAAAAATATCGCAAAAAGGACAAGCAGCTTAGAGAGGATATTGCTAATATTTTAATCAGTGATGGATGGAATACTGATGAAGCTCAGAAAATTGCTCAATGGGATCCTTTCGATCCAAATAGTAAGTCCAAATGGTTTGATTGCGAATGGATGTTTGGGATAAAGCATTTTGATATTGTGATTGGTAATCCACCTTATATCCAATTACAAAAAGCTTTGCCTGGTCATGAGGATATGAAATATGCCGATGTTTATAAAGATTGTCATTATCAGACTTTTGAACGTTCAGGTGATGTCTATGCTTTGTTTTATGAGAAAGGTATGGATATGTTGCATTCAAATGGGTTTCTTTGTTTTATTACCTCTAATACATGGATGCGAGCTAACTACGGCAAATCCCTAAGAAGGTTATTTGCAAGTAAGAATCCATCACAGATTATCGAACTTGGGCCTGGCGTATTCGAATCAGCTACTGTTGATGTTAATGTTTTATTGATCCAGAATAATCATACTTCTTCTCATTCTATTAATTCAGTGATTCTTAATAGCGTAGACAACGTTATCAGCTTAGCAAAAGATGATTTCATTCTACTAAATGATATTAGTGAAGAAAACTGGGTCATTATCAATAAAGATGAATCTAATATAAAAGAAAAGGTAAAATCAAAAGGCACACCTCTACAGAATTGGAATGTTGATATAGATTATGGTATTAAGACGGGTTTCAATAAGCTATTTATTATTGATGATGCATTAAAGGAAAGGCTAATTAAAGAAGACTCTAATTCTTCGGAACTAATTAAACCCATCATTCAAGGAAGAGACATAAAGTCATATTCATTTCAGTTTTCTAACAAATGGTTAATTGCTACTTTTCCTTCACTAAATTTGAATATTAAAAATTATCCTGGAATTTATAAATTCTTAAATGGCTTCAAACCTAAATTATTTCAGACCGGAGAATTTATATCTGAGGATGATCGAAAAGCAATGCGAAATCACGCATCATATTATGGAATAGATTTACGATTAAAAGAGAAAGAGAAATCAAGAAAAAAAACAACAAATAATTGGTTTGAAACTCAAGATCAAATAAACTATTATAAGTTATTTTCTCATGATAAAATTATGTGGGGAGAATTATCGGATAAACCTAAGTTTTGTTTCGATGCAAAAGGCTTTTTTCTTGGAAATACTGGCTTTATATTGACAGGTCATCTTCTAAAATATCTTGTGGCAATTTTAAATTCAAAATTAACCGAATGGTATTTTCACTTGATTGGAACGACCAGTGGAATGGGAACGAACAGATGGTTGAAGTATACAATTGAGAAATTGCCTGTCCATGTTCCTGATGATGATATTGAAGCTAAGTTTAGTTCTTTCTTTGATACAATCCATACCATGAAACAGAAGTCTCAAGATACTACCAAAGAAGAGCAACAAATTGACCTCATGGTCTACAAGCTATATGAGTTGACCTTTGATGAGGTCTTAATTGTAGACCCTGATACACCTATTAGGAAGAAGGATTACGATGCCTTTAGTCTATAACCAATATGCCTCATAGTTTTTCCTGTAACCTTTTTAGCATAAATAAGTTACACATATTTACAAATAGGTTACATTTTATTATCTTTGTCATATGAGTATTGATGATCAAGTAGAACATATTGTAAACAAGCGGAAAGCTGGTACTATACTATTCAGTGAGGACTTTCAAGAGTTGAATAACTCTGGAGCTGTTAAGGTTGCATTGCATAGATTGGTCAATCGAGGCAATTTAAGAAGATTGGCAAGAGGAATATATGCCAAGCCCAAATTCAGTGATCTCGTAGGGGAAATACTCCCAACAACTGAGGAAATAGCAGTGGCTATAGCCAAACGAGATAAAGCACGAATACTACCTACAGGAAGCTTTGCCATGCATGTATTAGGCTTGACTACTCAAATACCATTGAAGCTGGTATACCTTACTGATGGCTCTCCAAGGAAGATAACTATTGGCAAAAGAACAATCCAGTTTAAAAAGACTACCCCAAAAAATCTTGCACTGAAAGGAGACATCAGCAAGCTTGTGGTGCAAGCATTAAAAGAGATAGGTAAAGGTAAAGTTACGAACAATGAGTTAGTCCAGATTATGAACGTACTTAAGAAAGAAGACAGAAAAACATTGAAACACGATATGTCATTAGCACCACAATGGGTTGCGGAGATAATGAGTAAATCAATATAGATATGGCAGCAATAGATTTTTATAAACTTTCAGAGGATGAAAAAAGAACCATATTCACCGCAGCGGGAGAAAGAGAAGGACTTCCAGCCTATGCCATAGAAAAAGATTGGTGGGTGGTACAGACATTGAGAATTATTTTCCAAATGGAAGTCGGGAAACATCTGTTATTCAAAGGTGGAACCTCTCTCAGTAAAGCATGGGGCTTAATAGATCGATTTTCCGAAGACATCGATTTAGCACTTAACAGAGAATTCTTAGGCTTTGGAACAGGACTAATCAGTAAAACACAAGTTAGGAAACTACGAACTGCATCTTTCAGCTACATAACAGAATCATTTGGAGAAGAATTAAAACTTGCATTCGCCAAAGCAGGATATGATAAAGTAACTTTTGACTATGAAAACTTAGGCGATGGAGATCAAGACCCAGTGTCCATATTAGTTCAATATCCTGCATTGATTGAGCATCCAGAATACATTAAGCAAAGAGTAAAAGTAGAAATAGGAAGTCGATCACTGAAAGACCCATATAGTGATCGATCATTTAGATCAATAGTTAGTGATCAATTTCCCGACAAAGGATATGCAGATACAGAGATTACAGTTCCATGTATCAATCCAGAAAGAACCTACTTGGAGAAGTTGTTTCTTCTACATGAAGAGTTTCAGAAGCCTGAAGATAAGGTAAGAGTTGATCGGCTAAGTCGACACTTATACGATATATATAAAATATCAGAAAGTGAGTACAAGAAACAAGCACATAATCCAGAATTAATAGCTGGGATAATTGAACATAGAGAGAGACTCAACGGAATGAAAGGTGTGGATTACAAATCCCACTTCCCACCAAATTTAAATCCTATTCCTCCCGATAAATATATTGACTTTTGGAAAGCGGATTATAAGAAAATGGAAGACGAAATGATCCCTGGAGATAGTCCATCGTTTGATGAATTGATTGCTAAGGTAAACCAGGATGTAAAAGCTTACAACGAGCTAAAATTTGAGGAGAATGGCGAATAATTTTATTACAAATAACAAACAGCATAAAACGCTGAAAGGGAGATTGAATACATTAATTTCCATAAGTGATGAGCTCAAGTTCTTGGTAGGCTTTTTCTATTTTTCTGGTTGGAAAGAACTTTTTCATAGTCTAAAGACTAATGAAGAGGTAAAATTAAAACTCTTAGTTGGTCTACAAGTAGATAAACTATTGGGCAAAATGGTCATAGAGCATGGTAATCAGGATGAAGGAATGTCATCAGATGAGTATTTCAATCAATTTACCTCTTCTCTTGGCTATGCAATAAACAATGACGAGATGGACACAGAAGAATTTTACAATCAAGTAGAATTCTTTCTCGAAATGTTAGAATCTGAAAGATTGATTATTAGAAAAACAGAAAACCCTAATCATGCTAAATTATACTTATTTAGATTAAACAAGGAACAAGCACATCTTCAGGGCATGCCAGGGCAATTTGTCACTGGCAGTAGTAACCTTACAAGAGCAGGTCTTTCAAGACAAGAAGAATTCAATGTAGAAATCAAGGATTATGGATACGAGGATGCTGAGAAGTATTTTGATGATTTATGGGAGAAGGCCATTCTAATAACCGAATTAGATGAGAGAAAAAGTTTCCTCATAGATTTCATAAAACATAGATCTCAAGCTGCTACAGTTACACCATTTGAAGCATATGCATTAATATTAAAAACATTCTTAGAGCTACAACAACAAAAGAAAATTAAACCAGAAGTTGAACGTATTTTAGAAGAAATAGGATTCAAGAAGTACTCATACCAAATAGATGCTGTCAATCAGGCCCTAAGTATCATGGAAGAATACAATGGTGTAATCATAGCAGATGTAGTTGGATTGGGTAAATCTGTAATTGCGTCTCTCATTGCAAAGAATATTGGAAAGCGAGGCATGGTTATCTGTCCTCCTGGGTTGATAGGTGATAAAGAATTGAATACGGGTTGGTGGGGATATATTAATGACTTCAAGATGTATGATTGGGAAGTGGATAGTAGAGGCCGCTTAGAAGATATTGCAGAGACCATACATGGAAGAGATATTGAAGTGTTGATAATTGACGAAGCACATTACTTCAGAAATCAAGACACTACTGCTTATGAAGCCCTATTGACAGTCTGTAGAGATAAACAAGTAATATTATTGACAGCAACACCATTCAACAATTCTCCCTCCGATATATTTTCCTTATTGAAGCTGTTTTTAGTTCCAGGAAAATCCGGCATTACGATTGAAGACAACTTAGAAGGAGTCTTTAGAGCATATAATTATCGATTCAAAAATTTATCATTTATAAACAAGAATCATAACTCTACCAAACCAGAAAAACTAAAAAAAGCGGAAAGACTTTATATTGAGTACTTAGGAGAAGAACTCCCAATAGGTATAGAAAAAGTAAAAGCTGCCACGGCAAGATTAGCAAACCAAATAAAAAATGTAATCTCTCCTGTAGTAATAAGAAGAAATCGTCTCGACTTAAAAAGCGATTTTCAATACAAGTCTGAAATAGATGAACTTTCTATTGTTGCTGATCCCAAAGAGCTGTTCTTTCACTTGTCTGAAGATCAAGCCAGTTTTTATGATAGAATTTTGACACAATATTTTGGAGAAGATGATGGCGCTTTTTCAGGTGCAATCTATCAACCTTATAGTTATGAAAAAGTAGTAGATGATGAGGAAAAATTAGATGAGGCAGGTAACCGAGCCTTCCAACAACAAAGGAACCTTTTTGATTTTATGAGAAGGTTAATTGTAAAGAGATTTGAAAGTTCATTTGGCGCTTTTAGTAAGTCTATTGATCGATTCGCTAAAGTCCATACAATTGTGAGAGAATTCATAGACACCTCTGGTGGAAAATATATTCTTGACAGAAAATTAATAGAATCCATCTACAGCTTTGACGAGAATGAAATCGAAGAAGCATTAGAAAACTTTGAGAAGGAACTGTCGAAAAAGAAAGTCCCAAAGAATAACAGAGTTTATGATGTCAATTCATTTCAGCTTCGAAAAGAGTTTATTGCTGCCATTGACAATGACATTTTATTATTCCAGCAACTTCAAAAGGAAATTCGAGATTTAGATATCGTAAACAATGATCCAAAGAGAGTTGAAATATTTGAGAACGTTACGAATATTGTTGGGAATAGGAACGAGAATAGAAAAGTGATTATTTTTTCTGAGTTTGTAGACACAGTTAAGCACCTTGAAGAATACTTCCGAGAGAGATTAGGTAACAGACTGTTAGTTTGTGATGGAAAAATTTCTAAGCAATTCGCCAAGCATCTAAATGAAAACTTCAATGCGCAGTATAAGGGTAATCAGGAAGACCGATTTGATGTATTAATCACCAGTGATAAGCTCGCAGAAGGGTTCAACCTGAATAGAGCTGGTGCTATAGTAAATTACGACATTCCTTGGAACCCTACAAAAGTAATTCAAAGAGTTGGTCGTATTAATAGAATTGGTATTAAGGTATTTGACGAGTTGTTTATTTATAATTTCTTTCCATCAGAAGTTGGCGCTGATATCGTTAAGTCAAGAGAGATTGCATCACAAAAAATGTTTTTAATACATAATAGTTTAGGAGAGGACAGTAAAATATTTCATGCAGATGAAGAACCAACACCAGCAGGATTGTTCAATAAAATAAATGAAAACCCAGACGATGATGATGAATTGAATACTTCAACGCTTATAAGAAACAGGTACTTTGAAATAGAATCCAATCACCCAGAAACGATTGAAAAGATTTCTCAGCTTCCGGCACGAGTGAAATCATCAAAAGGTTTTGAGAAAAACCAGATAAATGTTTTAAGAAAAAAGGGCTTATCAATGTTTGCTCAACAAATCACAGATCCTTCCTCAGAAAAAAATATAGTTGAATCTATTTTATTTGAAGAACTTCTACCATCTGTTGAATGTAAATTTGATGAACCAAGAATAGAATTGTCGAAAAGCTTTTGGAATGGCTATAATGATATTAAAGAATACAAACCAACTCACAGATCAGGAAGAAGCGATATTGCATTGGAATCTAAAGCTCATGAGAATTTGAAAATTGCATTGAAGATTATTGATCCTAAAGAATCATCTACAATTGCTTTCATTAAGGTCTTAATAAAGGACATAAAAAAGTATCATACTTTATCAAAACGAACATTAGGTAGAATTGGAAGAAAAGAAATATCAAAAGCTGCCTCTGAAAAGTCAAAGAAAGACTTTTTCGATGAAATTATTTGGATAAGGAATCATCTTGGAGCGAATTATTTAGAAATAATTTTAAAAAGAGTAGAAAAACAAGAACTTGAAGTAATAATAGCCGTTGAAAATCAAATAGAAAGCTAAGCAATTACAGTACACTGCCGACCTCATTCTTGCGGGCGACAAAGAGCTGTAAGCCAATCGTCAAAAGAACTGTTAAAGAAAAATAATCGTTGACAAGAGAAGGAACATAGAGTAGGTAAAGTGAACTTTCATCCTAAACCTCTCACAGAACCATGCTTGACCCTCCCAGCTCACACGGCTCTTCATAGTCAGACCCAATGAGTAAAGCCATGTCGCCAGTGGGGAAAGATGTAGCTGTAATCAGCTGTAATTTCCCTCATCCATTACCTTGCATACCATAAGACTTTCCTCTTTCTAAAATGTTTGTATTTATTGAATGTCCATTCCGAAGGTCTCCAATTTAATATCTTATAAATTTTGTCCATGCTCGATTTGTTACTCTATATTACCATGTAACAGCCTGCATGCTACAGATAAAAGAGTGACCTCCAATTCTAAATAATTATCTGTATACTAGCTGTATAAAATCACATAAAGATCTCAAACTCATGCCACATCTAACCTCATTCAAACGGATACTCCTTTTCATCAGCCTCAGTTTAGTAATTAATTACAACCCGCAGCAGCTATGCGCACAAAGCACCCACGTGCAAGCAGTCACCGATGCCGTCAAAGGACTACCCCTACGCTCCATAGGCCCTGCGCTGATGGGCGGACGCATTGCAGATATAGCAGTCAGTCCCAGTGACCCAAGCACGTGGTATGTCGCAGCAGGCTCTGGCAACCTATGGAAAACAACGAATAGCGGCATCACCTGGACACCGGTGTTTGATCATCAACCATCCTACTCTATCGGTACCATCGCCATCGATCCACACCAAACAGATCATGTCTGGGTTGGCACTGGAGAGAACGTCAGCGGTCGACACGTCGGTTGGGGTGATGGCATCTATCTGAGCAAAGACGCTGGGAAGAGTTGGCAGCAGATGGGCCTAGACAAATCAGAGCACATCGGCAAGATTTTAATTGATCCAAGACAGAGCAATACAGTCTTCGTCGCTGCTGAGGGACCACTGTGGTCTGCCGGTGGTGATCGAGGTGTGTACAAGACAAGCGACGGCGGCCAAACATGGACGCAGGTGCTGTCGATCGATGAAGACACAGGTGTCACGGATCTAGAATTTGATCCATCTAATCCTGATGTGCTGTATGCCGCCGCGTATCAGCGCCGACGGCAGACCTGGGCGCTATTGGCAGGTGGACCCCAATCTGGTATTTATAAATCAACGGACAATGGCGACACCTGGCGTGAAGTCACGGCTGGACTGCCGCAAGGTGATATAGGTAAAATTGGGCTCGCGGTGACACCAGCAGATCCTAATCTCGTCTATGCGACCATCGAAGCGAATGACGACGAAAAAGGATTTTACAAGTCTACCGATAAAGGCGAAAGCTGGCAAAAACAGAACAGCTATATCTCTGGTGGCACTGGCCCACACTATTATCAAGAAATCGAAGTGTCCCCAACAGATCCAAATTTGATCTATCAATGCGATGTCTTTTTTCATATATCAAGAGATGGCGGCAAGACCTTTGACTATCTCGGCACTGGCCGCGAAAAGCACAGTGACAATCATGCGCTTTGGATTGACCCCAACAACGGTAAGCACTTGATCGCTGGCACAGATGCAGGTCTCTATGAAAGCTTTGATCAAGGCAGCAAATGGCGACATTTTCCCAATCTGCCCATTTCACAATTTTATAAACTAGGGCTTGATAACACAGCACCATTTTATAATATCATCGGCGGCGCCCAAGATCTCGGCACCTTGATTGGCCCAGCCCGCACCATGAATGCCGAGGGCATCCGCAGTCAAGATTGGTATGTGCCCTTAGGCGCGGATGGCTATGATTCTCACTTTGACCCAACAGATCCCAACATAGCCTACATGGAGATCCAACAAGGACTCTTGCATCGCTATGATAAGCGCAGCGAAGAGGTCTTGAATATCCAACCGCAAGCTGGACCCAATGATCCACCTGAACGATGGAATTGGGATAGCCCGATTCAGATCAGTCATCATGATAACAAGCGGCTCTATTTCGGATCGCAACGCTTGTGGCGCAGTGACGATAGAGGCAACTCTTGGACTGCCATCAGTGGCGACTTAACGACGAATACGAATCGGTATGAATTAGAAACCTTATCTCGTGTGTGGAGTGTGGATGCACTGTATGACAATGGTGCCATGTCCAAGTACGCCACCTTGACCTCTATCGCAGAGTCGCCACTTGTGGATGGCTTACTGTATACTGGCTCTGACGATGGTCTGATCAATGTCAGTGAAAACGATGGAGCTGACTGGCGACAAAGTGCTGCTCTCCCGGGCGTGTCTGAGCGTTCTTTCATCAATGATTTAGAACCATCACAGCACGACGAAAACACAGTGTTCGCCATTGCAGATGCACACAAATTTGGCACGTATAAACCCTATATTTTTATCAGTACAAATCGAGCTAAGTCCTGGCAATCCATCTCTGGAGATTTGCCGGATGGCACCATCGTCTGGATGATCAAACAGGATCCTGTAGATGCGAATCTATTGTTCATTGGGACAGAATTTGGCCTGTACTTTTCATACAACAAAGGGACGAATTGGATAGCCCTCAAGTCTGGTGTACCGACGATTCCCTTTCGTGACATCGAGCTGCATCCGCGTGATGGCGATTTAGTTGGTGCTAGCTTTGGGCGTGGATTTTATGTGCTTGATGATTATACCGCATTGAGAGACATCAGCCGAGCTGTCGAAGCAAAACAGAACACCTTATTCTCCGTCAGAGATGCTTGGTGGTATGTGCCTCATGTACCTATGCAAGCCAAAGGTATGCCGACACTAGGCTCTTCCAATTATGTGGCGGACAACCCTGACTATGGGGCGATATTTACCTACTACATCAGCGAGCTAGCTAAGACTAAAAAGCAAATCCGTCAAGACGCTGAAAAAGAAAATCGCAAGCAACAAAAAGACGTCTCCTTTCCAGGCTATGAAGAACTGCGAGCGGAGTCAAATGAAACATCACCACAAGTCTTGCTTTTAGTGAGTTATGCAGCTGGCACGCCCGTGAGATGGATAGAAGGTGCTAGCGGCAAAGGCATACAGCGCACGTCCTGGGACCTACGATTGCCAGCACCAAATCCGATCAGATTAAGCCAGCCTGCCTTTAAGCCACCTTGGGCTGGCGATGCCAAAGGGCCCTACGCTGGCATCGGCACGTACTCTGTACAATTATATGTTGAACACAATGGAGCCTTACAAGCACAAGGAGAACCACAGTCATTTGAAGTAAAGGCTGTACCAACCATGGAGACAAATGTCGATCTAACCGCCGTCGCCGCGTTTCAAAAAGAGACCAGCGAACTCAGTCGCCAAGTCTCTACCGCTGGTGGTCAACTATCCGAAGCTGGAGAACGATTACGGTTCATCAAAGCAGCGTTAAAACAGACAGCTCAAGTGACAGAAGATCACTACAAACAATGGACCGCACTCAGCGAATCGCTATCAGACTTGCGCATGCGCCTATGGGGTGATCCCACTCGGCAAAAACTAAGTGAGTCTACCAGCCCGTCCATCAGCGGTCGAGTTGGACAAGTCGCCTATGGCCATTGGGATACCCGGCAAGCACCGACGCAGACCTTTCGCGATAATATAGCATTGGCAACTTCAGCATTCGCCACATTCGATGTTGATCTTGCTAGCTATCTTCAACAGTTAGCACAGTATGAAGAGGCATTAGAAAAGATTGGGGCGCCGTATACACGAGGTCGGCAGTAGTTGGTGTTGTTGTCTGTAAGTTTCCAGCCTAAGGCTGACGGGTAAATAATAAAAAATGAAAATGACTATCTACTGGTTAATTCAAAAATCTTTTGTTATTATTTTTGAGCAAAAGGGCTCCCGCCCCAATGCCGTTTAGTTAAGGAAATAGAAGCGCTGAAAGTGCGACATTATTGTAGCGCGGTACGAAGTGCCGCGTGGAATGGTTAAAGAAAGTCTCCAATTGGCGGAATTTTTGGTAAAAATCATGACAATTGGATTTTCAAATGATAATACCTCGACCACTAACTAAACGACATTGAGTCATGACGCAGTTTGGTTTCATTATGAAAATATAAGGGATTAAAGTGCGTTTTTTGTTGCGCGATACGAAGTAGCGCGTGGGAAGGGTAGATAACATCTCCATCTGGACAGTTGTTTTGGTAAAAATTATGACAAATGAGTTTCCAATTGAAATTGAGAAAATTAAAGTCACCTCACCAAAACACTATGCAAATGGCTAATGATTCGAGACCCATCATTACTATTTTTGTTTAGCATATATCCCTACTTTTAGAACTATATGACAACAATTCCGTTACTTTGTTTTTAGATAGTTTTAAAAATAATACATGGGTTATAAGAAAGTAGAGTCGTATGATCAGGAGTCAACTGACCAACTCAAAGAAAGGTACTCTAAGATATTAGATTTAGTCGGAGAAGATAAGACAAGAGAAGGTTTGGTGAAAACACCTGAGCGTGCATCAAAAGCTATGCAATTTCTAACACAAGGTTACGATCAAGATCCGAAGGAAATCCTAAGATCTGCTCTGTTTAAGGAAGATTATAATGAAATGGTTATCGTAAAGGATATTGAATTATATTCATTATGTGAGCACCATATATTACCATTTTTTGGTAAAGCTCATGTAGCCTATATTCCAAATGGGTATATCGTTGGTTTGAGTAAAATACCGAGAGTAGTGGATGCATATGCGCGCCGCTTACAAGTGCAAGAGCGCTTGACTCACGAAATAGTCGATGCTATTCAAGATACGCTTAACCCTCATGGCGTGGCTGTCGTGGTTGAGGCAGCTCATATGTGTATGATGATGCGCGGCGTGCAAAAACAGAATTCTGTAACGACAACATCAGCCTTTACAGGAGAATTTAAAAACGTAGAATCAAGAACAGAGTTCCTGAATTTAATTGGAACAAGATTAAGATAGCAATAAGGAATTTTAGATAGAATAAGGATATGAAAGCTGCACTTTTTCCAGGACAAGGATCTCAATTTATAGGTATGGGCTTAGCCTTGTACAATGACAAGCCACAGGCTAAGGGTATTTTTGAAAAAGCCAATGACATTATAGGATTTGACTTGACTCAAATCATGCACGAAGGCCCAGAAGAATCTCTAAAGCAAACGAACATTACTCAGCCTGCAGTCTTTGTTCATTCACTGGCTGCCTTGGAGGCCAATAGAGACGCCATCAGTTTTGATGCAGTCGCTGGTCATTCATTAGGTGAAATTTCAGCATTAGTAGCTGCAGAATGCATCTCTTTTGAGCAGGGTTTGCTGCTTGTAAAAGAGCGAGCCGATTCGATGCAGGACGCCTGTGAGAAAACAGAAGGCACAATGGCCGCCATTTTAGGACTCGAAGACTGGGTCGTAGAGAAAGTATGTGAAGAGATTTCCGAAGTAGTGGTAGCGGCTAATTTTAATTGTCCAGGTCAATTAGTGATCAGCGGTTCCATCTCAGGAGTTGAGCAAGCAGTCGAACAGCTAAAAGAAAAAGGAGCGAGAAGAGCATTAATCCTAAATGTGCGAGGCGCTTTCCATTCTGAATTAATGAAGCCTGCAGGAGACAGACTCAAAGCACAAATTGAAAAGACACAATTTTCTGCTCCCAAGGTTCCTATCTATCAAAATGTTAATGCTACGGCACATACCGATCCAGAGGTCATTAAAGAAAATCTGTTGGTGCAACTGACATCTCCCGTCAAGTGGACTCAATCTATGCAGGCCATGATTGATAATGGCATCAATTCTTTCACCGAATTTGGTGGCAATGGAAAGACTCTAACTGGATTTGTTAGGAGAATCTCTAAGGAATTTGAGACAGCCTCTTTTAATTAAGATGTCGCTCTTGATCTTTGAATCAACGGTTACATTAAAACCCCATTTACAGCCTCTACCTTCGGCGGCAAATCAGTCTCGCCCAACATCTCCCGCAAATCAATTTCAATCGTTCGACACAAGGCTGTCATCGGGACATCATTGATGAAGTTTTCAAAAGGATCTTCACTATTATCGCCAACTAACTCCATCGTCAAAAATACCCAAGCGACAATCATATAAAACGGCACTGTCAACCAGATGAAATTATGTCCCATATCGTGAAATTCACCAACTAAACCAAACGGCATCAATAAGATGAAAATCCATACGAAGACCGAACTGAAGTAAGAGTATTGTCTAGGTAAAGGCGTGTTCTTTATCCGTTCACATTTGCCTTGAAGGTTGTAAAATTCTTCAAGGCTATGCATTAACTTCATATGTCGAAAATCGTCAATAAGACCCACTTTGAATAGATGTTTGCAATCTTCACCTTGTGCCCTTACAATGTGTGTCGCAGTATTTTTTTTACTTTCTATCATATGTATTTCAGTTGAGCATGATAAGAAGGGCGCAACATCTTGATCCCAATCTTCTCCGCCAGGCTTACCTTGAAACATCTTTTTGTTTGCTCCCTTTGTCTCGCTAATACTATGGTTTGCTGGCACACGCAGCTGCAATCTCAAGGCATTAATCCAGGCAATCTGGCGATAGGTGAGCCTGTGTTGAATCGTATGTAGCTCTTCGTCACTCACTGATTCCTTAGCATGCAAATCTGAGACATAGCTCATCACTTGATTCCCCCATGTCCGACTATAATTAACGATCCCGCCCCAAATCTTACGACCTTCCCAAAATCGATCATAGGATTGATTATTCTTAAAACCCAAGTAAAAAGCAACAGCAATACCAATCGTACTAATCGGCATAAATGGTATCCCTATATTGATATCAAGGTGCTCTAAATAATGATAGGTAAAAACAATGGCACTACCATAAATCATAAAGAACAATAGATTCTTCCAAGCAAAACTGACTATGATTTTCCAATGGATCTTACGATATACATACATGTAGAAGTTTGTTTAGTGGTGATGTCATAAAGCTATAATAAGATATTAGAATTCTATATGATGTAGCAAATCTTTCCTTTGATTCATGTGATAGTTAAGATAAAATCAGAACATAAAGTTGAAGAACGCCGGTTGGTGTGACACGATTGTAGCCGTGAGTCATAACGGAATGGAAAACGCAAATCAGCTATTCATTTGGCAAGGTTTTTCGTAAAATCATGACAAATTTATTTTGAGCTTAATGTTTTTTAAAATGCAGCAAGGTTTCGTACAAAAGTTAAGCCCAAATAGAATGTCAAAAAAAATAGCTGTATTTTTGCCACTATGAACCCCAAGGGAGTAAAATTGGAAAGAGGAGTGATTTTGGTGTCAGAGCCCTTTATGCTCGACCCAAACTTCAGGAGGTCTGTCGTAGTCCTATGTGATTATACCAAGGATGAAGGCACAGTTGGGTTTATACTCAATAAGCCAATTGATATGGGGGTAAACGAGTTAATCGCTGATTTTCCAGATTTCGATACCCACATTCATTATGGCGGTCCAGTTGCCACAGATACCATACATTATATCCATAGAGCTGGAGATATTTTGGATGAAAGCATTAAAATTGGTGACGGTATCTACTGGGGTGGTAGTTTTGAGAAGCTAAAATTTCTAATCACCGCAGAGCTCATTAAACCCAAAGACATCCGCTTCTATATTGGTTATTCTGGATGGTCCGCAGGACAACTTGAAGATGAAATGGAAATCGGATCATGGGTATTAGAAGATGCTGATCCCAATTACATTTTCAATCTCAAGCATGATAAATTGTGGAGTCAGACATTGATTAACAAAGGGAACACATTCAGTGTCATCTCTCAAATGCCAGATAGCTTTAACCTCAACTAATGATTCACCTTAAGAATGTAACTTTTGGTTTTGGAGACAGAACCATATTTGATAATTTGAATTTTGCCATAAAGGGAAAAGACAAAATAGGATTGATCGGACGCAATGGTGCTGGCAAGTCGACTTTGTTTAAGTTGATCACAAAAGACTATGAACTCCGAGAAGGGACAATTGAGATCCCCAAAGGCTATAGTATCGCACACTTACGGCAAGAACGCTTGTCCAAAGAAGATAATCGAATCATTGATGTCGTTGTATCTTCACAGGCTCATCTTTTTGCCATAGAAGATGAGATTACTGCTGTACAAAAAGAACTGAACGAACGAACGGATTATGAGTCAGATGCCTATATGGATTTGGTCACCAAGATGACGGAGCTTAACGATCAAGTGATGTATGTCAATCCCAATGAGGTCCGAGCCAAGGCAGAGCAGCTGCTCAAAGGGCTTGGCTTTAAGCAGGATGAATTGACAAATAATATCAATACGTTTTCTGGAGGATGGCAGATGAGGGTAGAGCTAGCCAGTATTTTACTAGAAACACCTGATTTATTATTGCTGGATGAGCCCACAAATTATCTCGATATAGAATCCATCATTTGGTTTGAATCCTACCTGAAGGACTACCCGGGCTCTTTTGTGATTATCTCGCATGACAGGGATTTTCTGGATAACACGACAAAGAAAACGGTTGAACTCTTAACCTCAAAACTGCATGTATACAATCATTCTTACAGTCAAGCGCAAATAGAGCGCGTCGAGCGAATAGAACTATTGAGATCAGCGTATGTCAATCAGCAAAAGGTCATCGAGCAAAAGGAGCGCACAATTACTCGCTTTAAGGCCAAAGCCACAAAAACCTCCATGGCGCAATCTATGGAAAAGCAATTGGCAAAAATGGAGCGAGTAGAATTTGAGGAAGAGTCAACGGCTACTATGAAGATTCGCTTTTTGGAACCACCTCGCTCTGCAGGGATTGTTGTCAAGACAGATCGCCTAGGCAAAGCGTATGATGCCAAGCAAGTATTTCAAGGCATCGATCTAGAGATGTTGCGAGGAGAGAAGATCGCGCTCGTCGGTCAAAATGGGCAAGGAAAGTCAACTTTGGTCAAAATCATTACTGACAAAGTTGAGGCAACTGCAGGTACAATGGAGATTGGGGCCAATGTAGAATTAGGTATTTTTTATCAAGACCAGACAACCATGCTAGATGAAAGCATGACTGTAGAAGAGACACTAGCAGATGGCTGTCCTGCAGAACTCCGATCAAAACTGCGTAGCATACTAGGTAGCTTTCTGTTTTCTGGAGAAGATGTAGACAAGAAGGTGAAGGTCCTGTCAGGAGGCGAAAAGACACGGCTTTGCCTTGCGAGATTGCTGCTGAGACCTTACAATTTCATCATCTTGGATGAGCCGACTAACCACTTGGATATGGCAGCTAAAACCGTGCTGCAGCAAGCCTTAAATGCTTATGAAGGTACCTTGTTAGTCGTATCACACGATAGGTTCTTCCTCAGGAATCTGACAGAAAAAACACTAGAATTACGTGATGGGAAGTTACATACCTATCTGGGCGACATAGATTATTTCCTACAAAAAAGAAATGCTGATAACTTTAGAGAAGTCGAGCTTCGAACAAAAGAAAAAAAGACAGTTCAACCAGCAGAAGAAGCACCCAAAGAAATAGACCACGAAAAATTGAAAGATCTGCAAAAGAAAATCAATTATGTCGAACGTGATATGAAGAAGATAGAAGAGAAAATCACTGGTTTAGAAACAGATATGGGTGCAGCTGATTTCTACACAAGTGATAGAAAAGATAGCATTCTAGAGCAGCATACGGAGTTTAAACGTAAACTCAGTGAACTAAATGCGAAATGGGATGTCTTAGCAGAGGAGATATTGGTTGTTGAAGATAACTGAACAGAAGCAAAGAAATCGATCCGGAGCCACAATATGTAGTTGTTTTTTTAAGGTCTTCAATTTTATATCGAAGCACTACATGAGAAATCCATATTGTAGTGCCAACGTAGTCAATTTGAAATAAACACAAAACATATAAAATTCATATATTTATAACATGAGTGTATTAGATTTTGCCAGAGTTGTCATATATCGCTTTCACGAACGAGGATTAGAAGTCTTCCTCGTCAACTCAGACATCCAAAATGATCCAGATGTATGGAAAATCCCGAAAGCGCAATTGGAAAATCTTAAAAAATGCGAAGATTGCATCGAATTAGATCCTGTGACTGATAGCAATGGCCATATCCACCAAACTGTCGCTGTCCCCGGTGACTGGCATGATATCCCGTCGATCAGAGGGATGATCAAGCATGATATCAAGCTCGCTAAAGAGACACTAAAAGAAGTTGTTCCTGGTATAGAAAAAGGTACATTCTTTGCAGTCAAGGAGGCCGTCAAACACACGATGCCTGAGGAGTATAAAGCACTCAAAGAATTAAAAGAGATCCTGTTTGATCGCAATTTGGTAAAAAATATTTGAGGCACTCACGTGAAGCATCCGATAGAGAAAATCACAATTCCCACAACGTCATTTAACTTCTCCAACAACAAGCCTGTTTACAATGGTAAGGTCAGAGACGTCTATGATTTTGGAGACCGACTCGCTGTGGTCGTATCAGATCGCATTTCAGCTTTTGATCATATACTACCTAGATCAATCCCATTCAAAGGTCAAGTACTCAATCTGATTGCGGCACATTTCTTAGAGTCGACACGAGATATTTGTCCTAATTGGCTACAGTCAGTGCCAGATGCTAATGTGAGCATTGGCCTAAAGTGCGAGCCTATAAAGTTAGAAATGGTGGTGCGCGGCTATCTCGCAGGCCACGCGTGGAGAGAGTATACAGCAGGCAAACGAATCCTTTGTGGTGTCGAGATGCCTGATGGGATGAATGAAGCAGACCGCTTCCCCAATCCGATCATCACACCAGCAACCAAAGCAGAAGAAGGACACGACGAAGATATTTCCAGAGAGGATATCCTAAGCCAAGGTATTTTACCTAAAGAAACATATCAGAAATTAGAGCACTATTCATTAGGCCTGTTTCAAAGAGGGACTGAGATGGCAGCTGAGCAAGGCTTGATCTTGGTTGATACCAAATATGAATTTGGCTTGCACAAAGGTCAAGTTTATTTGATCGATGAGATCCATACACCAGACAGCTCTCGATACTACATAGCCGATGGCTATCAAGCGCGACAAGCCGCTGGCGAAAAACAAAAACAATTATCTAAAGAATTTGTGCGCGAGTGGCTGATGGACCAAGGCTTTCAAGGGAAGGAGGGACATGTAATGCCATCCATGCCAGACGACTTCGTATGGCTTGTTAGTGATCGGTATATTGAGCTCTTTGAAAAGCTAACAGGTAAGGCATTCGACAGGCAATTTGATGAAGATATTCTAAATCGTATTTCGTCGAACATTACTAAGACGCTAGAAAAAGACTAATTATATTATGCCATACCTAAAGGCATGGGAAGGCTGTGGTTTGAGTAAGTGGTTACCGGTATAGAATCCCTACGGGATATAAAACAGCATTATGTATAATGATGCAAAATGTTGCTAGTTGGTCCCATCAAGCCAAGCCAAAGAGCAACCAGCGATCCCATTGAGACAATACCATCTAGCCAGAGCCAAAGAGCAACCAGCAATCTCATCTATACTAATCCAATGGAGCCACCCCAAAGAGCAAACAGCGATCCCATTGAGACAAAACCATCTAGCCAGAGCCAAAGAGCAACCAGCAACCAGCAATCTCATCTAGACTAATCCAATGAGCCAGGCCAAATCGAGACAAAACCCATCAAACCCGAGTCAAAGAACAAACAGCGATCCCATCATGACAAATCCCATCGAGCCAGAGCCAAAGAACAAATAGCGATCCCATAGCGACAAAACTGTCCCATCGTGACAAAAAATAACGATAAAAAGCTGTATAGTAAACATTGTCCCATCGGGACAAAATACCGGTGGCCAAAAAAAAATGCTGCACAAATTCATGCCGTAGGTATGAAATATAATATTCTAAATGTTTCTAGTTGGTCACATCGAGCCAGCTCCAAAGAGCAATCAGCAATATCGATGGCCACAAAAGCTGTATAATGAAAATTGTCCCATCGGGACAAAATATCGGTCGCCACAAAAGCTGTATAGTGAAAATTGTCCCATCGAGACAAAATATCGGTGGCCACAAAAAAATATTGCACAAATTCATGCCGTAGGTATGAAATATAATATTCTCTAGCTTTATTTGAATATAACAACATGACAACATACAATTTTACAAAATGGCAAACACATACACCCAGATCCATATTCAAGCAGTATTTGCTGTAAAATATAGACAGGCTTTAATTCGAAAAGATTGGAAAGCGGAGCTTTATAAATACATGACCGGAATCATTCAGAACCATAACCACAAAGTGCTACAAATAAATGGAGTTGAAGATCACATCCATATTTTATTCGGTATGAGACCTGATGAGTCCTTATCCTTCCTCATACAACAAGTGAAAAGAGATTCATCAAAATGGATTAACAAACAAAGAAAGTGCGAAAGACATTTTCAGTGGCAGGGAGGCTTTGGTGCATTCTCCTACAGTAAATCTCAAATCCCAGTCGTCTCGAATTATATTATTAACCAAGAAAGACATCATAAAAAGAAATCTTTCATTGAGGAGTATCAAGAATTATTGGAGAAACACGAAATCGAATATGATGATGCCTATATCTTTAAACCTTTACTGTAGATGGTGGTATATTTATCTGCTGATTGAGTGAATAAGAAAATTAACATAGCTCGGTCAGTTACAGAAACAGAAGAAGCAAATGCCAAATACCTTCAACATCAAAGCTGGCCCCGCCGCCCTCCAACACATCAAAGCCCACGGCCTCAACCCCAAAGACATCTCCGTTATCCCTGCTGCAGCAGGCGGCCCCAAATGGATCGTCCTCCAAGCTATGGACAAATACCTCGTCACCAATTGGTTTGACCAAAGACAGCAGCCGCTCCACCTCGTCGGCGCATCTGCCGGTGCCTGGCGCATGATGTGTTATGCCACCAACGATCCAGCCCCCGCCCTCGACCGCTTCCTCAAAGCCTACGTCGAACAAAGCTACCCCACATGGCCGACTGGCCAAGAAGTCTCAGATAAAATGGAAGAGATCATCCGTTACAGCTTAACTGAACAAGGTATCCAACACATCGTAACAGGAGGCCAAAAACGCCTGCATGTGATCACCTCAGAAACACAGTTTAAGCTCAAAGAAGGGTCAAGCTATAAAGCTCAATTTGCCCGCATCGCCGCTAAAAATCTCCTGTCTAGGACACTGATGTCATCAGACATCCACCGAGTCGTCTTCACCAATGATGCCACTGCAAAAGAAGTCTTTATCCCAGACGGCATCACCACGCGCTTTCAGCCACTTGAGCAGCGCTCGATCATCCCCGCACTCAAAGCAACAGGCTCCATCCCGATGCTGATGGAACCAGTCACGGAGATCGCTGGTTTAAACAAACTGCTGTGGGATGGCGCACTCGTCGATTACCACATCGGGCTTAGCTATGAGACAAATGGCCTAGTCTTTTATCCCCATTTTGCTGATCGGATAATCCCTGGTTGGTTTGATAAGTTTGTGCCATGGCGCAAGGCAAGTCAGGCAGTACTAGATAAGATGATCATGATCTACCCATCAAAGAACTTTATCGCTTCTTTGCCAGATCAGAAAATTCCAGACAGAAAAGACTTTGAAACCTATTTTGATAACAATGAAACCCGTATTGCAAACTGGTATGAGGTGGCGAGGCGAGGGGAGGAAATGGCAGAAGAGTTTGATTCGTTGTATCTTAAAGGGGATTTAATTGATTGTGTAGAGACTTTTTAAATTACGACATGAAAGGAACAAGATTTGTTTGGATTCTGCTATTAGTCATCAGTTGCCTTTCGTGTGAAAAATTTGAACAAGCGATCTCAAGTGCAGTGGCTTCTGAAAACTCTATTCAGGTTGAGTTTAAAGTTGGAACGTATGTGGGTACAGCAAATGAATATATAAAAAGTAGGAGGTAATGGCTATGATTCAACAGTGACGAATATCTTTTATCCAGATACCTTTTTAGTCAAATTGACGGATGACTCAAGGATTAGCTTTGGAAGACAAGGATCTCAAAGAGAATGGTTATGGGCATTCAAATGATTTATTTGATTTAAGTATCCAAGATAGTTTGTATGTCCAGTTTTGGAATGCAGGTGGTTTTGGTGCTGGAGCAAGTACAAGTACAAGGTACAATAGATTTGCAGGCCAACTGTTGAGATAATATTAGGCTTTATGAGTCGATAGTATGAAGTGAAAAGCATATCATCTAATTAAAGGCTATCATCAGAAAATCGAGCTCATATTCTCAAATTAGTTTGAAAGAGTACTATATCTCTTTGGAGCATAAAGTATTGATTTTCAATCAGATGCAGAATTGTTTTCTGAATATATAAAAGTTAACATTGGCTTAACATTGAATCATCTACTTTTGCGGAAAATTACCCGTACGTAATGAGATACATTCTAATAGTCATACTGTTCTCAGTGGTTCATCTATGCTCAATCCAAGCCCAAATAACAGCGCCTGCATTTGGAAAAGGCTTACAAGTTATGGCCAATGATTCAAGCTTTTATATGAAAATAGGCTTGAGATTCCAAAACCTAGTTACTGCAGATTGGTCTCTAGCTGACGCAGCCAATGGCTATGATGCCGATTTTACTGCGAATGCCCTAGTCCGACGATCAAGATTGAAGTTTGATGGATGGGCTCACAACAAGAAGCTGAAGTATAAATTAGAGCTGTCATTATCGAATAGAGATAATGGAGGTGGCACGAATGATAACTTTGGCAACGCCGCAAATATCATCTTAGACGCTATTGTCGAGTATAATTTCTATAAAAATTTATCAATTGCATTCGGTCAGTCTAAGTTAGCTGGTAACAGAGAACGGGTGGTCTCTTCTGGAAATCTTCAGTTCGTAGATCGATCTAGATTGAATTCTAGGTTTACCTTAGATCGGGATATGTTTTTACAATTAAAACACTTTCACTATATAGGTGATGATTTTTTAATGCGTGAAAATGTTTCCATTGCCTCTGGAGAAGGGAAAAATCAAATCACTGGAGATAACGATGGTTTTGCTTATACCTATAGAGTTGAGCTATTGCCATTTGGTGAGTTTCAGTCTAAAGGAGATTATATTGGCTCTGCAATTAAACGTGAGAGCACGCCAAAGCTAGCCTTGGGATTCACCTATGATAAAAATAATAATGCGCTCAGAGAAAGAGGCCAAAAAGGGACGTTTTTAACTGATCGATCAGACTCATTCATTGCCAAAGATTTGAACAGTTTCTTTGCAGATCTTATGTTTAAATATCAAGGCATTTCTGTCATGGCGGAATATGTAGACAGAACCACTTCAGATGGTATCTCTTTGATTTTTGATGAAGAAGGATCCCAAATTGGGAAATACTATACAGGTAGTGCTTATAATGTTGCAGCCGGGTACATGTTTGATAATAATATGGAAGTGGCTTTGCGGTTAACGGAAATAGCAGCGGATAGCTCAACTGATGAGACACATTATACTATAGGGATAAATAAATTTTTTGTAGGGCATAAACTTAAAATACAAATGGATTACTCCTTCATTAATAGACTTGATGATCAAAATACGAGCCTATTGAGAACACAGGTTGATATCCACTTTTAATCGAGAAGGCAAAACAAATGAAAATGCAAAAATCAATCAACAGAACTTTAAGCTTAGTTGTCTTATTTCTATTCAGTATGACAACGAATATCTTCGCTCAATCAGACGCAGAAGGTCTAGATTTTGGCTTTTGGGATGCACTGCAAATTGCAGGTGCTTTGGCATTCTTTATCTATGGGATGAAACTCATGAGTGATGGTATCCAGCGAGCTGCCGGATCTCAAATGAGGAACATCTTGAGGACAATGACAAAAAACAGATACCTGGGTGTCTTTACAGGGTTTCTAATCACAGCCTTGGTACAATCTTCATCGGCAACCACGGTGATGACTGTTAGTTTTGTGAATGCAGGCCTTTTGACTTTGGTCGAATCTGCTGGTGTAATGATGGGTGCCAACATTGGGACAACGATCACAGGTTGGATTGTCTCCTTACTCGGCTTTAAATTAAAGCTAGCTACATATTCTATTCCTTTGTTTGCCATAGGTGTGCCGATGTTGTTTAGTAATAAAGGCAAGCTCAAATACTGGGGAGAGTTTTTAATTGGTTTTGCTATTTTATTTTTAGGACTAAGTTATTTGAAAGGAGCTGTGCCTGATTTGAAGAATAATCCTGAAGTGCTTAGCTTTTTGGGTAATTTTACACAATGGGGATTTTTCTCTAGAGTGTTTTTTGTGTTTATCGGCGCATTAGTCACGATCATCGTCCAGTCATCAAGTGCGGCTATGGCAATCACACTGACTTTATGCTCCCAAGGGATATTACCTTTTGAAGTGGCAGCAGCTATGATATTAGGAGAGAATATTGGGACTACGATTACAGCAGAATTAGCATCACTTGTTGGGAATACGAATGCCAAACGATCAGCGAGAATTCACTCTATGTTTAATATCATTGGGGTAACCTGGATGGTCATTCTATTGCCAGTGATATTGCCTGTACTGTCTACTGTTGTTCAAAATCTATTTGGAATTGGCGATCCCTATACAGTTGCAAATGATATGCCGATTGCCTTATCAGCATTTCATACTTTTTTCAATATGGCGAATGTATTGATGTTGTTAGCCTTTGTGCCTTGGTTGGTTAAAATGGCCATTAAAACTGTCCCTGAGAAGGCCGGTGAGGATGGACTGGATACCACATTGAAATTTATTAATAGTACAAACAGAACGCCAGAATTAGCAACGGTAGAGCTACAAAAAGAAGTTGCTCGATATGGAGAGATCACAACAAGAATGGTTAACTTTAGTAAAGAGCTAATTAATTCTACAGATGATAAAATAAGCCTTGGGCTTATCGCCAAACTCAAAAAATATGAGGATATAACTGATAAATTTGAAGAAGAAATCACTGAGTATATTACTAATCTTTCTGATCAAGAAATGACTCATAAAACAAGTATTAGATTAAGAAGTTTTTTCAATATCTGTAATGATATGGAGAGGATTGGTGATATTTTCTTTCAATTATCTAAAACGATGGAGAGTAAAATAAACCGAAAATTATACTTTTTACCAGAACAAAGGAATCAACTAAATGAATTGCTTGAAATCCTAAGTAGAGCCTTTGATGAAATGAATGACAATTTAAATTTAGTGTCCTACGATGATGCCTCCCTAAACAAATGTTATGATTTAGAAGATGAAATTAATGTGCAACGTAATTCTATGAGAAATTATAATCAAAGTAATCTTGGTAAAGAAAATTATGATGTAAATTCAGCTATGATCTTCACCAATTTATTTTCGTCATTAGAAAGAATAGGTGATCATCTTGTGAATATCAGCGAATCTGTAAAAGGAGAAATTTAATCACGTTTCTCATACTGACCACTAGAAGTGGAATACCGAATAGCACACAAGTTGAAAACAATTTGTGTGCTATTCCAACATAAATGAGTCACCTTTTGGGAAATATATAAGTTAACTATGCAAGAGCTGTCAGAATCAAAGAAATTAAAAGAGGTCGCACAAGTCTTTTTTAAATTAGGCTGCATTGCCTTTGGTGGACCCGCTGCCCACGTCGCTATGATGGAGGACGAAGTCGTCACCAAACGTAAATGGATGACGCAAGAGCACTTCCTTGATCTCATGGGTGCTACCAATCTTATCCCAGGACCTAACTCCACTGAGATGACGATGCACTGCGGGCACGAGCGGGCAGGGTGGAAGGGCCTCTTTGTGGCAGGCGCTTGTTTTATCTTTCCCGCAGTTGTCATCACTGCTTGTTTAGCTTGGCTCTATGTCAAATATGGGCAGTTGCCAGCAGTCGAACCTTTTATTTATGGAATCAAGCCAGCAGTCATTGCGATCATCTTAATGGCAGCCTATCGCTTAGGCAAAAAAGCAATCAAGACAACAACCTTAGCCATATTGGCTGTTGCGACAATCATCGTCTGTCTACTAGGTGTACATGAGATTGTTGCCTTATTCGGATGCGGAATTATTGGCCTGTTAATCTATTTCGCAAAGCGACAAACAACCACAGCCAATAGCTTTATTCCCTTTTTCTTTTTCCAATTCAGCTCACTCGTCAAGATTGGCAGCCTGAAAATATTACTCAGCTTTCTTAAGGTGGGTGCAATCCTTTATGGTAGTGGCTATGTCTTATTTGCTTTTTTGGATGCTGAACTCGTTGCCAATAATCTACTGAGTAGACAAGAGTTGTTGGATGCGATTGCAGTTGGCCAGTTTACACCAGGTCCAGTCTTATCCACAGCCACCTTCATCGGCTACCAACTGAATGGTTTTTCTGGCTCACTTGCAGCCACGCTCGGTATCTTCTTACCATCCTTTTTATTCGTACTTATACTCAACCCACTCATCCCTAAGATGAGACAGTCCAAATGGATCTCTGCTTTTTTAGACGCAGTAAATGTGGCTGCGGTGGGATTGATTGTAGCAGTGGTTATTGAGATGGGTTTGGAGACCTTGACGGATTGGCGGATGATTATCATTGCCGTTGCCGCTCTGGTGACTGTGTTTGTTTTGAAGAAATTGAACAGTGCGTATATTGTCTTGGGAGGAGCGTTGTTGGGGTATGTGCTTCATTTCTTTTGAAGATTTAAATTTGTTGATATTTTTTTGATTCAATGGTGCGCTACTGGTGCAATGATGTGAAGAAATGGATCTGATGTTAAATTCTGACTCGCGACTTTCCTATCTGTCAGAATCAGGATTTATAGGATTATCAGAATTTCAGGATTGTCATAAATTGAAAAATAGTAGATGTTTTACCTTAAGATCTGTTGATGGAATAAAACAGAATCATGCCCATCCCATAATCATAAAAATCATAGTGCAGACTGTCGTGCGATATACCAGATGCTACTTTCATCTTTATTGTTTGGAGGAGAATCAATGATCTTTACGGGAATTCAAACAAAATCATAACCATCCTAAAATCCAGAAAATTCTGATTCAGACAGTTAGACTTTTTACAAATTTTTGATTCTGCCGGCATTCTCCCACTCTCCAAACCCTTATTTCACCATTCTATTTGTCGTTCATCCATAAAAACATTAGCTTCATCTAGAAAGAAAGAAAAACGAAACGACAATTTCACTTTACGTGTTAATAGATTAAACCTTAAAACATGAGCGAATTACTAACATGGATCTCAATAATTAGCGGTGGGATGCTCATCATTTTATTGCTACTCTCTTTAATAAGTGGATTAGATTTGGATATCGGCGGAGATGTCGATGTTGATGTTGATGCAGATGCAAGTAACATCGGAGTCGTAAAAGGATTACTTACATTCGTATCAATCGGTACCTGGGTTGTAAAATTAGTGCTCTTAGTAGAACAAAATCCTATCATTGCCTTTGGCGGTGGCATATTAGCAGGTCTGATTGCCGTATTCCTTCTCAACGCCTTACTCCAATTCTTTTTAAAGAACCAAGCAAATGTGAATTGGTCACACGATGATGCATTATATAAAGAAGGGAATGTATACCTAAAAATCCCTGCTGATTCAGGACAGGGTATTATCCAAGTAAAAATTAAAGGTGCTCTCAGAGAGATGAAAGCAAAAACAAAATCAAATACCGAAATCCCAACAGGCTCGCTTGTTTTAGTAGAAGATATTATTGATAATATTGCTATTGTAACACAAAAATGAACTCACTTTAAATCATAAAACCTCATATCATGACACAAGGAATTTTAATACTAATTGGATTTGTATTCTTCGTATTTCTTTTGATGACGATATTTTTTATCAGCCGATATAGAAGATGTCCTTCAGATAAAATATTAGTTGTCTATGGTAAAACACGTGGAGAAGAATCAGCAAAATGCTATGCTGGTGGTGCCACATTTGTTTGGCCAATTATTCAAGATTATAAATATTTGGATTTGACACCCTTAAGCATTGATGTTAATCTACAAGATGCCTTGTCAAAACAAAATATTAGAGTCTCTGTGCCTGCACAATTCACAGTTGGTATTTCTAACAAACCTGACTTAATGTTAGCTGCAGCAGAACGTCTCCTAAATTTACAAAGACCAGATATTAGTTCATTGGCGCATGATATTATCATGGGACAGATGAGATTGGTGATTGCCAATATGGATATCGAAGAATTGAATACAGATAGAGATAAATTCGTAGAGTCTGTCTATAGAAATGTAGGTGATGAATTACACAAGATAGGACTAGAACTCATTAACGTTAACGTCACAGATATACAAGATGAATCTGGTTACATTCAAGCCTTAGGGAAAGAAGCTGCAGCAAAAGCAGTCAACGATGCAAAAGTCAAGGTCGCACAGGAAGTGCGAACGGGATCTATCGGTGCAGCAGAAGCAGAGCAAGAGCAAAGAATTAAAGTGTCAGATGCCAATAGCCGCGCTGAGATCGGTGTCGCTGTAGCAGAAGCCTCGGCACAAGAAGGAAAAAACAACTCAGCCATACTGATCGCCAACTCAAACGCAACAAGAGATATCGAAATGGCTGAAGCACTTCGAAAGGCAACAGCTGCCAAAAATGTAGCAAGTGCGAAAGCCTTGGAGGAGTCATATATTGCCGAACGATCAGCAGAGGAGGCTAGGGGTGCCAAAGAAATGGCGAGAAAAGAAGCAGACGAGATCGTAGACGCTGATGTCGAGAAAAAGAAAGCTGTCATTGCTGCTCAAGCAGAAGCTGAGCGTCAAAGAGAAATAGCAAAAGGGCAAGCAGATGCCATCTTATCCAAGTTGCTAGCGCAGGCTGAGGGCCAAGAAGCTCTATTGACTAAGCAGGCAGAAGGATTTCAAAAATTAGTGAATGCTGCTGGAGGAGATCCTCAAAGCGCCATAGGATTTTTGATGGTAGACAAACTTGCAGAATTAGCAACGATACAAACTGGAGCGATTAAAGATCTTGACATCGATAAAGTCGTCGTCTATGATAGCGGCAATGGACAAGGTGTCGGTAACTTTGTCAAAGGACTCTATGGCATGATGCCTCAATTGAATGACTTCTTGGAGCAAAGTGGCATGAGCTTGCCAGAAAGCTTAGTGAAAGGGGAGTCGAAAGCCAAACACGAATCGAATGGTCAGGAAGCGAATGTAGAAGAGGTGTAAATTTTAGTTAGGATGTGCAGTGCCCTGCTGCAAACCTTATAGGATTTCGAAATCCTATAAGGTTGTCCTTGCCAACCTTCGAAACTTCCCGCTCCAATCTTCCGCCTTCTCAACAATGTCGCCATAACAAAATACCTAAAATTGGTGATACATCTTAAGGTCCAAATGCCTTACTTTTGAATCACGAATTCCGATCTTAGTTTACGTCTCGACTAAATCTCCATTATGAAACATCTTCATAGGCTATCATACAGTTTATTGATTGTAGTTATGCAGTTGACTCTTTTTTCTCAATCAAGCCAATTCATCAACCGTGGTATTGGTGGTGGTGGTGCACTCTTCTCACCCTCCATTAACCCTCACAACAACAGCCAGCTTTACATCGCCTGTGACATGACACAGCTGTTTCAATCAGACAACAATGGCGAGCAATGGTCAATGACTCCCTTTACTGAATTAGTGGTGACGCCACAAAGCGAGATCCAGTTTACGAATGATCCTGATATTCGTTGGACAGTTGGGATCGACTTTAGGAATGATATTACCTATCCAGCTAAAAGTATGGATGGTGGTATGACATGGGATTTTGTGAATACTCCACAGCCCGATGGCGTGATCTATTTAGTGGCAGATTATGATGATCCAGATCGATTTATTGTATCAGATTATAGACGGGTATATTTTACGAATGATGCAGGGGCGAGTTATTCTCAAGCCGTTTTTAATACGAATGGGACATATGTTGCGGGAGTCGTTTGGGATGACATCAAGATTTATTTGGGTACGAACTATGGTGTGAGTTATAGTGACGATGATGGTATCTCGTTTCAGGATTTAGGCGTGCCCGGACTGCCTTCCAATACTGGTTTTGCAAGTATGGGTGGGGTCGTTGATAATGGTCAGGTGACATTGACTGGTGTCGTGTCTTCACAAGCTGATTTGTATCCGTGGGTGCAAGCTTCTGATTATGGAGGCTATGCAGGTGTGTTTAAGTATGAAGTGGGAGTGGATGCCAACTGGGTTAACATCAGCCCAACCAATGCACCTAGCAATCATAAGTTTGTACAATTGGCTCAGACCAATGTTACTGGCACCATCTACATTGCTGGTACGGATTCTAATAATTCATTCCCGATTGTATACAAAACGGTTGATGGCGGGGTGACTTGGTCGTCTATTTTTAAAACGCTGAATAATGAGAATATAGAAACCGCCTGGTGTGGATATACTGGAGATGAAAATTGGTGGTATGCAGAGTCGCCGATGGGGTTTACGGTCGCTCCCAATAATGCTAACCACATCGTGATGACTGACATTGGAGGGGTGCATCTGTCTTTAGATGGTGGCAAGAGTTGGGAGTCAAAATATACAGATCAGAATTCCACTCATCCACCCGGAAATCCAACACCGCAGAATGACAGCTACCAAAGCAATGGATTAGAGAATACAAGTTGTTGGTGGCTGCACTGGGAAGATAATCAACATCTGCTTGCGGCCTTCTCGGATGTTGGTGGCATCAGAAGTAGCGATGGTGGCTTGAGTTGGACCTACGAAAATGTCAATCGATACTATAACTCGACCTATCATATTTTAGAGCATCCCTCGAATGGCTATCTCTACACAGCAACATCGAGTGTTCACGATATGTATCAAAGTACGCGTCTTAAGGACAATATTTTAGATAATGGCTCTGGTGCAATTTTGATGACGAATACAGGCGGAGCGAGTTGGTCTGTACTTCATGATTTTGATCATCCGGTGATGTGGCTTTCCTTAGATGCTGATGATGCGAATGTGATGTATGCTTCCGTTGTGCATAGTGTGGACGGTGGGATATATAAGACTTCCAATTTGTCAGCAGGTAGTTCTTCGATTTGGACTCGCTTAGGGACTCCGCCCGGGACAGAAGGTCATCCTTTCAATATCCATTCGTTGGGCAATGGTGAATTGTTGTGTAGCTATTCTGGGCGGCGAGAGAATGCAGGGCCATTCACACAGAGTTCGGGGGTATTCTATAGTAGTAATGATGGAGCAACATGGACAAATGTTGGGACAAGCGATATGGACTATTGGACAAAAGATGTTGTGATTGATCCACACGATCCGAATCAAAGTACTTGGTATGCCTGTGTCTTTAGTGGCTGGGGTGGAGCAGGGAATACTTCAGGAGGTGTGTACAGGACGACGAATAAAGGCGCTTCGTGGGACAGGATTGCCAATCATTATCGTGTCGAGTCGGTAGCGGTCCATCCGCAATATGAAAACATCATGTTGCTTACCACTGAAGATGAAGGTCTGTGGATTAGCTACAATGTAAATGAAGCCGTGCCTGTTTTTGAACAGCTAGCGAGTTATGATTTTCAACATCCAGTCAGAGTCTTTTTTGAGCCCAATGATCCTCAGAATGTGTGGGTCAGCAGTTTTGGAAATGGTTTGCGTTTGGCTGAGGGAGTGTGTTGGGATCGAGTGCAGATCGATGATGTGGCTTTGAGTTCGGGCATGTATGAGGCGAATCAGACGATTCAGTCTAAGGCGATTATTGATCAATCAGTTGTGGAGTATTCTGCGGGAGACTATATTTTGTTAGAAGATGGTTTTGACGTCAAGCAGGGCTCCCAGTTCGCAGCCTTCATTTTGGGTTGCCCGAATTAAAATTTGTCTTCTTTGTGAATTCCGGCGAGAGGTCAAAGCCTCAATGTCATTTAGTTAACAACATTTAACATTAAAATTATCAACACTATTGATGATGTTCTATCCAAAAATCAACTCAAAACTCAACACTCAAAACTCAAAACTCAACATCCAACACCCAACACTCAAAACTCAACACTCAACATTTTCAACCCCCCAATTCCTTCTTAACCAAATGCCGTCGGCGTCTTGATACTTCAATTTCATCACCGGAGTTGAGCATGACCTTACCTGAGTTAAGATAGGTTTTAATATGAGTCTTATTTATCAAATGGGATTTATGTATGCGGATGAAGCCGTGATCTGAAAGTAGTTCGGAATATTCTTTTAGTGTTTTCGCAACTAGTACATTGGGTTTTTCATTAAAGTGAAATTGCGAATAATTCATGTCAGCTTCTATGCGGATGATTTCAAAAAGATCATACATATACATTCCTCCTTTAGTTGGGAGTGCAATTCTAAATTGAGTTGGCTCTTTCTTGGATAAATTATCCAGAAGGTTTTTATAGAGTTTATTTTGTTCTAGAATAATGGATCGATGAGCGATAAAGCGCAAGATGGCTTCTTTTAGCTCTTCAGGATCTATTGGTTTTAACAGATAATCAAGCGCACTGAATTTAATGGCTTTAATTGCGTATTGGTTAAAGGCTGTTGTATAAATAATCCCAAAATTCCACACATCAAGCTCTTTTAATAAATCAAAGCCATTGAGATAGGGCATTTCAATATCAAGAAAAATTAAATCTGGATTGAAGCTAGCTATTTTTTGTAAACCAGCTTTTGCACCCAAGGCTGTTTCCAGATGAGTGATCTGTGGGGCGTGTACTTGTATGAGTTCAGACAGGTAATGGAGCGCCTGTTCTTCATCGTCAATAATTAAGGCCTTTACGAGTTTGTTATTCATAATTCATCGGTAGAGTTAAGATGACTTTAGTACCTGTAGGTGTTTGATTCTGGTCTTTTAGATCCTCGATTTTGAAATTAATTTTCTCGTCACTCTGTAATTTAATCAATTCTATGCGCTCTGTAGATAAGCGCATGCCTTTTGATTGGTGCTGGATTCTGGATGTGTTTTTCTTTTTGAGTTCAGCCGATCGATCTCTACCAATGCCATTGTCTTCGATTTCGCAGCACAGCAAATCTTGATTGTCGAGGCAATAAAAGCGGATCCACAATTTTCTGTTATCGGCTTTATGCATCAGACCATGCCAGATAGAATTTTCAATAAAGGGTTGAATAAGAAAGGAGGGTAGCATTATTTCTTCGGGATCGATATCTTCACTCAACTCAATGGCATACTCTAATGATTTGCCAAATCTCAGTTTTTCCAGTTCGAGATATAAGTCTAAGAACGCTACTTCTTTATCTAATGGGATATAATCTTTTTCAGAATAATTTAAAACCATCCTCAATAATTTTGAGAATTTACTTAAGTAAGTAGAAGCGATATTTAGGTTTTGCGCCACAATACTTGCCTGGATGGCATTCAAACAATTAAACATAAAATGAGGATTCATCTGCGAGCGAATAGCTCTTATTTTTAATTCTGCAATTAATTTATTGACTTTGTTTTTTTCTGCTTCCGCTTTTTTATACAATGCTTCTTTACGCTTAAAATAATACCGAACAGCTAAGAAGCCCAATAGAAGGCAAGTAACCGTAAACCAGCTTGTTTTCCAAAATGCAGGTCTAATCTCAAATGTATACTCAAGAGGATTGATTTGACTAATACCAAATGAATTACTAGCATTGAGTTTAAATGTATAGTGTCCAGATGGGAGGTTTGGATAATTAATGATGCCTCCAGTTGAACTGATTTGTGGCTCTTTATCGATACCTATTAGCTGGTATGTATAGCTTACATCAGCTAGGTCACGCATGCTAATGGCATTCACATGAAAAGAAATGTAATTTTTGTAATAGGGTAAACTAAGGTCTGTCACTAAACCAGATATTGAGTCTATGCCTGTGCCAAATTGTACCAAATCTTCTTGCCGACCATCGATGAGCACGTCATAAATATGTAAATAAGGAGCTTGCTCGTTTTTCTTGAGCAAGGTAGGATCAATACTAGATAAACCATTTGTAGAAGCTAACCAGATGAGTCCACTCGTATCCTCTATCATTTTAATGGAAGCATAGGACTCTAGACCAAACCCATTATTTTTATTAAAGCAAATTGGAGATGTGAAGCTGCTGTTTTTTATGTCACTAATTAGACATATTTCATTGTAGCCCACTGCCCAAATTTGACCTGCTTTTGTTTCTAATATATCTATAAATGTATTGGTACTTAATTCATTTTCTTTGGTATAATTAGTTATTATTTCTGGATTTTGATCACTGTTAAAACGACATTCAAGGATACCGTTTTGCTTTGTTGCGATGTAGGTGAATCCATTGCTTGCTCTTATGCAATCGGATATATCTAATTCTTCTTCGACGTCTATCGATAGTGGATATGGCTGGAGTGTATCATCTTTAATATGAAATAATCCAAAATTGGTTCCAACCCAAAGTTTGCTACCAGGTCCTTCAATAATCTGATTGACTTGAAAATAATTAGCTACATCATTTCCAAATTTGTATGGGCTTAATTGAATTTGACCTTGATTAATAATTTCTAATTTTGTTACACCCAATTCTCCTCCAAGCCATAATTCTTGTTGCGAGGATTCGAAAATGCATTTCAGGCCATTATTTATAAGGCCATCATCTTCGGTGTATTGTTGAATTCCGTTTTTATGTATTCTAAATAAACCTCTATAGTTAGAGGCAATCCAAAGCGTTGAATGTTGGTCTTCATGGAAATCCACAAGTTCAGATCGTGTGTCGAGGATATGCCTGATAATAGCTGCTGATGGCTTGTCTGGATCTTTTTGGTAAAGGGTGCCGTAATTTCCACCTAGTAAAAGCTGACCCGAATCTAATAATTCTATACCGTACAATTCAAGTTTAGACGCATGTGCAGTTTGTGTTAGTTGCTTGAAATTATTTTCTACAAGTTTATATAAACCGGAATGAGAGGCAATCCAGAAATTGTCTTCAGAATCAAGTAGCAATTCTCTAGGAAAGAAAACATTTTCATCTTGCAAGTTGATTAATTTTTGAGGGGAATCTTGTTTGACACTAAATAAATCAAAGGCCGTCAAGACAATGTATTCTTGATTTCGGATGATGATAGATTGTGGATGTTTTATTGGATTCCAAATAGCAGAGGTTACTCCCTGTATTGTTTTGTACATGTACGATTGTGGTGCTGCCCATAAGACAGAATCGGCTGAGTAGGGAAAAATGGATGTGATCTTTAATGATTCTTTTCCATATGAATCATACAGAATATGTAGACTGTCACGATAGTATTTAGTCAGATAATAATCATTGGCAATCCACACATTTCCGATTGAATCTAATTTGATCCTAGCGCAACGTTTATCTTCTAATCTCGAATTTGTCCACGCGTTTAAGATGGACAATTCTTCTAGAGCAGAGGGATCATCAATCGCAGTTCTCAAAATGTGTGCAGGTATCTTAAGCGGACCAAGTGTAGTAGCTACCCACACGTTTTTCTCTTCATCTATGGTCATTTCGTTGACAGAGAATGTAATCCCTTCCTCACTAGGCCAAGGTATTGCTTTGATCGTGTTGCCTTTCTTGACAAACAGTCCTTCCATTCCACCGAGTAATAACACAGATTTTTCATATTCTCGAATACAGAAAATAGTGCCAATCCGTTGTCCTTCAGCAGAGGTATAGTTTATAAAATGTTGCCCATCAAATCTGCTAATCCCTAGGTACGTCCCTGCCCAAATAAACCCTTGACTGTCCTGAACAATCGTTTCTATTTTTGGTGAGTTTAAGCCATTGGCTAGGCCGTAATTTTCTACTGTAAACTGTTGTGAAAAAAGTGCAGAATGAATACACAGACAATATCCTGCTAAGGTGATAATGTACCGCATGTAAGAAGATTGATCTTCTAGAAAGGTACAAATAAACTGATTAAGTTCTAAATGTATTATCCGAACTAAAACCTGTTATTGAATATCAAGTGACGACCTTTAAATAAGTCATAGCGACCGTTAAATAAAGATGTCTTTACTTTTCCTGCAATTATGGTCAAATTGAATCTGTAATCAGTACGATCAATCGTGACTAGTGGAATGTATCGATGAGCTGTCTGATTACTCTTTTATAACAATTTCTAAACCCTAAACTTTCAACATGAAAAAAACAATTTTCATTCTATTTGCCTTTTCTATGTTCTCAGTCATAACAACTGCCCAAGGTCTGGTATCTCAATACGATGATGGTAGTGGTAATTATCTTAGGCTTGGGCTTAATGGCAGCATCGCATTCCCTAATACTAATTTATATGTTGGTGTAGATAAAATCGAAACCTATAAATTGAGTTTGGTGAATCCAGCACCAATACGACCAACCCTTCACCTTAATCCAGTTAGTGGTCATGTCACAATTGGTCCGACAGAGGAAGATTTTGCAACATTAACAATCAGATCATTTAATGAAGCGACTAATCCCATTGATCTTAGGTTAGAAGGTCATGGACGGATTTCTTCTCAAGGGTCATTTTATTTTCAGTTGGATGATAATAATAATGCCAATGAATATTTTTCAGTCAAAGGAAGTGCTTTTAATGATTTGTTTTGGATAGGTGAGAATGGCTTTAATTATATGAAGGGAAATTTATCCATTGGAAATGTCAGTAAACATGCAACTGGATATAGACTATCTGTCGATGGCAAGATTATGAGCGAAGAAGTTAGAGTCGAGTTAGATGCCAATTGGCCTGACTACGTATTTGACGATGATTATGTATTAACGCCATTAGAGACGCTGGAAAAAGAAATAGAAGAAAAAGGACATTTACCTGGTATCCCTTCTGCCGTCGTCATCGAAGAGGAAGGTTTCGAATTGGGTGAAATGAATAGACTCCTCGTAGAAAAAGTAGAAGAACTCACATTGTATGTGATTGAACTAAATCAAAAAATCAAACAACTTCAAGATGAACATAAATAATGCCTCTTTTATCCTTTTGGTCTGTATTCTCTGTGTTTGTAATCCTTTTGTATCAGCAGGTCAAAAAAACTGTGTTCCAGAGTCACTTTATCAAAGGTGGGAACTCATGGCGGAAGCCGACAAAAAATCCAATATACAATACAAAAGCAACCAAATACCTCTTTTGAATTGGCCACTGAGATTAGCTAGTGGATTTAATTATCCTAATTATTATGTTATCAACAATTATGTAGATTTAGATTCTGGACCAGGAATAGAGGACTATAATTGTGGAGCTAAATCTTACAATGGCCACAGAGGCACGGACATCGATCTGGATCCATTTGAGTGGCAGATGAAAAATGAAGGATCAGTAGATGTGATCGCTGCCGCTGCGGGTACAATTTTTGATAAAGATGATGGAATTTTTGATGAAAACTGCAATACCAGTCCTTGTCCAAGTAACACAAGAGGCAATTATGTAATCATTCAACATGATGACGGTAGTAGAACACTTTATTACCATATCAAAAGATTCTCAGTCACCAGTAAAAATATCGGTGATGCGGTGGCGCAAGGTGAGTACTTGGGAAAAGTAGGTAGTTCAGGATGTTCTAGTCATCCTCATCTACATTTTGAAGTTTGGAATAGCCAATTAGATGTTGTTGATCCATTTGCAGGATCATGTAATACGACGACAACATCTAGTCTATGGGCTAATCAAAAACCATACAATGACACGGGTATAAATAGAATTGGTACTTACAGCTCTGTACCCGTACATCCAGAAGGTAATGGTGCATGTCCTAACACTCATAATGTTAATCAAAAAAATCACTTCACTAGAGGCTCATCAGTGTATATTCAAGGGAACTTAAGACATACCTTATCTGGTATTTGGGCATACATTAAAGTCAGGGACCCTAACGGCTTACTCGTGGCTGATCTTACATACACTCCACCTACTGATGATCGATATTTTTTAAATCATACGTTCAACACATCATTATTTTCAGTCCCAGGGAAATACACAGTTACATTGAATTATTTCTTTGCTACTGTTACGCATGATTTTTGGGTGACTGATGGTTGTCCGAGTAACAGGACATTGAGCAATGAAACACATAATGCGGACCGATGGTACAATGCGAGCCAGACCATCACCTCAAATTCAGATTCGAACGCAGGTGTTGAAACACTCTATAATGCAAACAATAGAATTACTATGACACCAGGCTTTAGTGCCAAAAATAGATTTAGAGCCTATTTAGGAAATGCGTGCATAAATTAAAACCGAACACGTTTAAGAAGATGGAAAAACTTTTAATTCTGCAGGTTTTGACCGTTAAATAAACTGGAACTACCGTTAAATAAATTCTTCTTGCAATTAACAGAGGACAGAATTATTTTTTCAAATTATGCCAACAGAAGCAATACGTTGGTGTATGACAATTTCGAAACCTTTAAACAATTTATAATGATCAAATCAATTTCATCAATACTAGATTTCACTGTTTCAGGGAGATGTTTTTATCCAGCAGTTGTGATTTTAGTCCTGCAAGTCTTTACAGTTCCCGTTAGCCTCATCTCACAAGCCGATCAGATGCACACGATTGAAGGAAAATTACAGATAGGTGATGATGGTGCAACACCCACAGAAGGTACAATTCGGTATAATGATGAAACAAATGATTTTGAAGGATGGAATGGATCTGAATGGAAATCTTTCACCTTTGATCAGGATGAAGTTGCCAATGCATTTATTGACCCGAATGCTGGTCCTTTTTCATACATCGGAAATGACACCGATATGTCATGGAGCTTGGCAGTGGCAGGAAGCCTGGCAACTAATAAGGTGCAGGTTTTTGCAGTGAATGACGGATGTTGGGGTTGGCAGTATTCAATCACAAATTCAGGGATACCTAGTTCAACTTCGACAAGTGATTTTGGATCATCTGTTGCTTTATTTGGGGGTTATAATTCTGAAATTCTCGCTGTCGGCGAACCGGGAAATTCTCATTATGGTGATGGCACAGGAATCGTGGAGTCTATCGTCTTGATAATACAGGATCAACTTATCAATACCATATAGCTCCTTCTGATATAGCAGCTGGAGATGCCTTCGGACGTGATATTTCCGCCAGTGGTGTTCATATGGCTATTTCTTCACCATATGACGATAACACATATTCTAATGCGGGTGCAGTTTACATTTATCGTGACAATGTCACCGGGGCAGCTATGAAGCAAAAAATTACTTCGCCACAAGCGGTGGCAAACGGCAATTTTGGCTATAAAGTCTTGATGTCAGGTTATGATCTTTTTATATATGCACGTGGTGAAGGAGGGTGGACTTTAAATGGCATGGTATATCACTATGTCTACCAACCCATTCCTGGAATTTATACATATCAACAAACAATAGGAAACCCTGAACCGGGTAGTTTTCGTTATTTTGGAAATACTCTTGCTGCCGAGGGTGACTATCTCATGATTGGCACCTCCCAAAGTAGCGTCGATGATTACGATGGAGCTGTTTTATTTTATGAACGTCTCCCATCTAATAACCAATTCAATTATATGCAGAAGATTACTGTACCTTATGTCTCTGATAATGATAATTTCGGAACAGGTATCGCAGTAGATTCAGATAGAATGGTTGTCTCTGCTCCCGGTCATGATGCAAAAGGGTTGAATGCGGGCGCACTTTTCGTTTTTGAAAGAGATGGGTCCAGTTGGAATCAAACTAAAACCTTAAGCGTTGCTGATCTTATTCCCGGTACTTTTCTGGGTACATCTTTATCAACCTATTCTTTCTGGTCTAATTCAATTATTGTTGGCTCTCGGTCATACAATCAGAGTACAGGCACGGTTCATCTTTTAAAGGTCAAGTAAAGTCTGCATTCTTCGAACAGGTGTTATAAAGCTTTTTGAGAAGCATACAATTCGAAAGATGAGCATGTAAAAAAGACTAGTCTCAATAAGTAAATATTGTCTTAGACGAGGCATCATTATTTTATTAAAGTGCTTAACTTACAAGGACTCCTTCCACTAATAAAATATTTATCTCATGTTTTGTCAAAAGCTGAAGTCAGTCCTTATTTTGGTCGGTATGCTTTGCTGTATACAATCAACGATTTCCCAGCAATGTGCAAACCCTGTTTATGTAACAACGCCAGGAAATAATCTGCAAACTCTAATTGCCAATAATCCACCTGGAACATGTTTTTATTTTCCAAATGGCAATTATGCTTTTGGTAATACCATTCCAAAAGATGATATGATTTTCGAAGGGGAGTCGAGAAGTGGTGTGCAAATAAATGGAAATGGATTTGAAAATGCATTTCACGGTATAGCTAGCGGCGTCAAAATTAGAAATATGACTCTGTTTAATTTTAATAACGATGCAGGTCAGAGTTTGCAAGAGCAAGCACCCATAAGAGGTTCTTTGAATATTTGGGCCGGTGAAAATGATCCTTTGGCAAGCAACTGGGTTATTGATAATATTGAAAGTCATAGCAATGTTGCTTCCGGAATATTTATCGGCAATTATTTTTTTGTTAGGAATAGTATATTTAGAGATAATGGAGTGACAGGAATCGGAGGGGATGATGTCGTTGGCACGTCGATATATAATAATGTTATTTTTAACAATGGAATTAATCAAGCTAATGGAGCATTAGTGAATGGTGCGGGTATTAAAATCACGAAATCTGGTGGTCAATATATGCCTATAGACATTAGAAATAACGAGGTGTATAATAATAATAGAGTTGGTATATGGGGTGATGTAGCTTGCCACTATTGGGAGATTGTTGGTAATAACGTGTATGATAATGAATCCCATGGTATTTTATATGAAATATCTGATCATGCTATTATTGCGTCAAATACCCTGAATAATAATGCAGCAAATTATTCAGGATTACCTGGCAATTGGTCAATTGGAGGAATCACTGTTGCAGAGTCTGCAGATGTAGAAGTGATATACAATAGTGTTTCGGGTTCGAGAGGTGGCATCGTTGTACAGCAAACGTATCGGCCTGCAAACTCATTTGAAGAAACGTATTATGCTCAGTTTGATGACCTGACCTTAGTCTGTTCGAATGTACTTGTCAATTATAATACGATCATTGGCGCTTCTGAATTTGGGATCGGCAATGCTGGGACAGGCCTTGGACAACTCGATGCCAATTCTAATATTCGCTTTGAATGCAATACTTATCAAAGCCCTGAAAACATTTCGTTTTATGGGATTGATGGACAGCAATACACCTATGCCCAATGGTTAGCAGCAGGATTTGATCAATGCATCAGTCCATCTAACCCAATTTGTCAGCGATCAGAAGAACCTGTTATCGATGGATTGGATGCTGATTGGGGACTAGAGAAATTTGATATTGATAAAGTCATTTTAGGTTCAGTTGATTCTGAAGCTGACTTGGATGCAAATTTTGAAATCAGTTGGGACTTTTCTAATCTATACATCTACGCGACCATAGTCGATGATGTGTTGGTTGGAGACTCTCCTAATGCGTGGGAAGATGATGGCTTAGAAGTGTATATTGATGGTGGTCATGAACAATCGACGAGCTATGATGCCAATGACCATCATTTGATCTTCAAGTTGACAGATCCGAATACCGTTTATTATCATTCTGCTGGCACGATCAATCCTGCGGGTGTTGAGTATTCTCTGTCTTCTGCTCCTGGAGTCAGTTATGTTGAAATCAAGATTGATATCATAGATTTTATCGATACATATGTTCAAGAATTTACAAATATTGGTATCGATCTCCACGTAAATGATGATGATGATGGCGGACTAAGAGAGACAAAGATTGCCTGGCATGCAAATACGGATAATGCATGGAATAATCCATCTTTATTTGGAGCAGTCTATTTGGATCGTACGTTATGCTATTCTGAATGCAATGAAATTGACAACAGTCATTTTGATTCAAATCTGGATGGTTGGAGCACATGGGGCTGCGATGCTGTTTATAATGATGGTGTTTGCGAAATTCAAAATATTCAAGATGTGGACAATCCTTGGAATGCCGCGCTTGCTTATTCGAATGTTCCTCTTATTCAGGGATCTTCTTATGCATTAACGTTTGGCATAGGTGATGACTCGAGTGATAGGTCTGTTTCCATCAAGGTTGGAAAGGGCTCAGATCCTTGGACGACAATATTTTATCTAACGATCTCACCGCCATCAAACCTTTTAGTATTCAGAGTAAATTTTGATATGCTTGAACCAACGATTTTAGATGGACGTGTAGAGATTCAGGTGGGCGGTTCTCAGGACAAGCTTCTAGTTGATGATGTGCGCTTGATTCGATTGTATTGTGATTCGACAACAGATTGCCTGGACAGCATGGTCGTTCTAGATCCGATTAACACCTCAGTCTATCAGGCTAATCAACACTTAAGTTCTACCGCCACAATTCAAAGCCCAATGGCTGTTGATTTTTTAGCAGGAGACAATATTGAATTGGATCCCAATTTCAATGTCGAGATGGGTGCTGTTTTTTTAGCTGATATCCAGTCATGTTCTAATTAAAATCCGCTAAGAAGTCTAGTATCTCAAGCACTATATAAATGGTTGTATGAAAGCAGTTATTTTTCGTCTACTCAAGGCACAGGTTTGGTCTGATAGCCATGGCTTATCATGGCCGGTTCTGTAACGACGAGAAGGCGGAAAAGAACAATTTAATACGTCTAGATATTTAGTTCTTGAGGCACTAATTCAAACAGCGATCAAAATTGAAATCTTTGTTGAGTAAAAAGGCTTTTACCTTTTTGCAATTCATTTAAAACACGGCATCTAAAAATAAGGACTTAAATATTCCAGTACTATCCGAACTAAAATACGAATCTTGATTTTCTGTAGAGTGGATCACAAGCGTACCATTCTGGTTAAAGCATTTTACATTCGCGGTCTCACCATTGGATAGACTGATATCTAATTCTTTAATGGGGTTGCCAGATGGAATGCCGTCATCATAAAAAGCTGTACCAGATATATTCTTAAGTTTTGAAATATAATTAGCCATAACAGTTGAGTCCAATACCTCACCTGAATTGTTGATCCAATAATTTTCCTTTCGTGCACTAGAAGTTCCAGATTCTGACCGCAGTTTTAATTCTGTAATGTCAGACGGTAATCTCAATACATTTTTATTCCGATATGCATCCATTGATTGATTAATTGTCATACTAATAAACCCATCCACTACGTATACATTTTTATCATTCGATCTACGAACATAAGATTTAGCAGATCTGGTTTGCTGATTAAAATTAAATCTGCCAATGACAAGATCTTCTACTTTTTTATTTCCGCTAAATAGTTCTATGCGTTTGCCTTTGATATCATCCACTTCATATTCAGCCCATTTATCTTCTGATTTGGCGACAGGACGTTCAGCTTTAATGCTGTTTAGATTTTGGAGCAGAGCAGTGACTGTTGGTCCTAAAGCATCAGCTTCGACTTTATCATTTTTTACTTTCCAACCGGTACCTGATTTTTGCAATTCAAATTGGGCAGCTGGATCGGCATTGTAGAATTTTATCTTATCAACTGCCGTGCTGTCTATTTGGATGATGTCTGTTGTAAAACTCCTGACCGTTTTTTTAGAGAATAATTTAGAGAGTAAAAATAAGGCGAGCAGACTCGCGAAGATGATCCAAAGTGTCTTATTCTTCATGGCAGTCAAATTAATTCAAATATTAAATATATCGTTCTTCCATTAGCTTCATGCGTCGAGTTCTATTGCGTTGAAATCTAAAGAGTCCGTATAACAACACGAGCACTATCGGCAGTAAAAAGTTGACCCACTTGATTGTTGACTTTTCCCCATCTTCTAAATCTTTAATCGGCCTAGTCACAACGCTTTTCGTTCGTAAATCAATAAGCCCGGTATCATCGGATAGAAAATCGACAGCATTCACAAACAAGCTAATATTGTCTGGATTTTGTCCACGACTTTGAGGTGCAATCGGAAAGTCTCCGTCAGAAAATACAACCATTTTAGATAAACCTGTTTCGATGATCGCACCAATCGTTTGACCGTTATATGGAAAATCTTGATTTGTCCATTGACGTTGTATATCAAAGGAGACAGGTGCAGTCTGTATCCCTGACCTAGAGGATGTTTTTAAGATTGGTGTAAATGTGGTTGTCGAATCTCCCGAATATTGAATCGGACTGACAAATTGAAATACGACTTGCTCAATACCTTTTGTTATGGGGTGATCACCAAATTCTTTCACAGCTGGGAAATAGTGAAACTCTACCTGTGAATTGAATTTGAAAAAGCCTTGCTGCTGCTGCACTGAAATGCTACTGCAACTTGCATCCACCACAAAGCTCGGCTCAATCGTCACCCCTTTACGCGCCAGCCAACTCTCCAACCCAACCGAACTCACTGTGCCTTGCACCGTTTGAAAATCCCCAGTCACCTGATCAACAGCCAAACACAAATTACCACCCTTGGCCATATAGTCATCCAAGATTGCTAATTGATTAGGAGGTATAGAATCCAACGGCTTGACCATCATTAATGTCTTGATGTGAGCAGGTATTTCAGCGACAGTATTGAGTGCTACTGGTTCGACATTATAGAGGATTGACAATGATTGCATCGTCTGTGCCATGTCTTGCATACTCGGTTCTCCATGGCCTTGCACTAAGCCCACAGATGGCTTGTCAATAGTCCCCACCTTTTTAATAGCCGTCGTCACCTGATATTCCATCGGTCCTTCTGGCTGTACAAAGGGAATGATATCAGTCCTGTCACCTGATGATATGACAGCTCCCATAAATGCCTTCTTTTGAGCAACGGCATCTTTTTCTCTGACATTAATTAATAGGGGAGAGATACCCGCTTGCATAGCTTGCTGTTCGTTTTCTTCATTTTCATTTGGATCTACAAATTCGTAATCGACCATGCCGCCAGACCGTGAGGCAAACTCGATTAAGAGATTTTGAAAATCTTCTCTATTCTTTAAATAATCCTGAGGTAGATCACCAGTAAAATAACCAGTTACCATGACTGGCTCATCTAGCTCTTTTAAAATATTCTTGGTCGCGTTACTTAATGTGTATTGCTTATTCTGTGTCAAATCTAATCTGAAGAAGAATTGTTTAGCTAACAAATTCAAAATTAGAATGCTCCCAATGATCAATAATATGCTTGTTATATTTTTCATTGCTTATCGTTTTGAGATCATGTATTCAGATAAAAAAATGCCCAATGCTGTCACGGATACAAAGTAGATGATATCCTTAGTGTCTAGCACGCCTCGTATAATGGATGTGAAGTGATCCGTTAAGCTCAATGTATTGAAGAGTTCACCTGCCCAGCCCGTCAATTCAGAACCTAGGATACCAAATACAAACTGAAAACAAATGCCGATGATCAAGGCTAATAAGAACGCCACAATCTGATTGTTGGTAATGCTACTTGTAAATAGACCGATACCGATGTAGGCGGCAGACATCAGCAGAAGTCCGATATATCCGGCAATCGTAGCACCATGGTCAAGATTGCCCAATCGGCTAACTGAGATATAATAGATGATTGTAAATGCCAATGCGATGCAGACCATTAGAAATGCAGCAAGGAATTTTCCAGATACGATTTGCCGATTACTGACATCTTTGGTCATTAACAATTCTAATGTACCCGATTTTTTTTCTTCTGCAAGCATCCGCATGGTGATCGCTGGGATAAAGAAAAAGAGAGTCCACATAGCCGTTTGGAAAAAGACACTGAGGTCTGCTTGCTTTCTAAAAAAGATATCACCATTGCCTCGCATCCAGGTAAAAAATCCTGTAAAGCCCAGAAAGGCAATTAATAAAATATAGGCGATGAGAGAATCAAAAAAAGAGGCCAATTCTTTTTTTGCGATTAACCAGGTCTGACTCATTTTAATTCACTGTTAGATCACGGAAAATGTCTTCCAATTTTGTTTCGTACGGTATCATCTCTGTCAATATCCAATTCTTTTGGACACACAGATTAAAGATGGATGTATTCGTTTTTGCTTCAGGCATACTTTGGATCTCAAAGCGGTTGGTGTTCATATCTTTTATCGTCACTTCCTTGACATCTCCCAATGCTCGCAGCCCGTCAGCTATGAGATTCGATTCAGTTCCTTCAATCTTGACCTGAAGTATTTGTTGACCTTCTGCTTGTTTTCTTAAAGTAGATGCCGTTCCATCTGCTACAATTTTACCTTTATTGATGATGAGAATTCGGTCACAGGTCGCTTCTACCTCTGGAAGGATATGTGTACTCAAGATGACCGTTTTTTGTCGTCCCATTTTCTTGATCAGTTCCCGAATTTCAACGATTTGATTTGGATCTAATCCTGTTGTTGGTTCGTCAAGAATGAGGATCTCTGGATCATGTATCATTGCCTGTGCTAGACCAACACGTTGCCGATACCCTTTTGACAGCTCATTGATCTTTTTATGTTTCTCGACATCCAACCCACAAAGCTTTACCATTTGGACTGCGCGTTCCTTGATTTGAGATTTAGGGACACCTTGTAAGCCGGCACAAAAACCTAAATAATCCATGACAGCCATATCGGTATATAATGGATTGTGTTCAGGTAGATAACCAATGTGTTTTTTGTCAAAACCGCTTTTGATCGAAGATCCATTGATACGAATATCACCTTCCTCCAATTCAATGAACTGAGTGATCATTTTCATGGTCGTCGTTTTACCTGCACCATTGGGACCTAAAAATCCTAATATTTCGCCGGTATTGACCTTGAAGCTGATGTTGTCAACTGCTCGCTGTCCACCATAACTCTTAGTTAAGTTCTCAATGTTAATATTCATAAGGCAAATGGTTTTAAGAGGAGATCAAAAATAACACTGAGCGTAAAAAATGAACTATTTTTTTACACTTTTTTTCTTAAGAAAATGTCAAAATTTGAGATAATTGATTCTATTTAAATGATTCGATACAATTGGAAGTTTTGTAGGAATGAAAACCAGATATGCTGCGTCAAGCTATAGTAAATAATTGATAAATTGCGTATCTTTAAATTATTGAACTATGAGGAGGAGTTCGCTAAGACTCCTCAGACGAATCACTTGCGTCTTCTGCGATACGCTAATACCGCAATAACAAAGATTGCAAATGATACCACCAATTGGATACTTTGTATCCAAATAGATGGATTTAAGAAGAAAAAAATCATTCCTTCAAAGTCGTCTTCCTCATGTTTCAATAAAAGGGAAGCACGTTATAGTGATGCCCTTTTTTTATGTCTTATTTAGGAAATGTAAAGTGTATTCCTCTCCAAATATAAACAATTGCATTATAAAAAAACTGATTTTAAATCTTAATACTGAACGTTGATAATTCGATTTTGCCTTTAATACGATGAAGTCTATTTTTACTATACTAGCTCTTATGATAATGTCTATCATATCAACTGGACAACGTAATGTTGGGGCTGGTGGAGGTGATAACTTTTTGGTCAGAATGATAAATGATCTTGTGATTTCACCTGATGGTAAATATGCTACATTCAATGCAGTCGGTAAAATCAAATTATTAGATTTAAAAAGTAATAAGTGTAAAGATCTAATTAGTTCAACAGTAGATTTTGAGTTCGAACCTGCCTTCTCTCACGACAGTCAAAAAATAATATTCTCAAGTTGGAATGAGAGCGGATATGGCAAGCTACATATCTGGGACAAAGGCACTAACCGGAAGAAGACAATCTTAGTGACTTCTGGGATTTATAGATCAGCAGCCTTTTCTCCAGATGGCACTCAGATCGTTTATAAAAAGGAAATAGAAGTGGGAAAAGTTGATACGATTAATCAACAGACAGAAGGTCTATATGTATTTACGATCAATGAAGGTGATCCGATTAAAATAAGCGGATACGGAGACAATCCTCAATTTAGTCAAGATGGGAAGCGTATTATCTATCAGTCTGGTACGTATCGGTTAGGTTCATTTGTCAAAACATTTGAGACGGTAGATCTTAATGGAGAAAATAAACAAGTTTTATTCTATGGAAAATATGGACATGAATATGCGATCAGTCCTAATCAAAAAATGGTAGCATGGCAGGAGCTTGGTAAAATCTATATATCCTCATTCCCCAAAAAACCAATCGGCTTAACGGCTGACAATGTTATGCTGCAAAAGCAACTCGTAGCTGACTTGCCAGGAAATAATCTGTCTTGGTCCAAAGACGATAAACAATTATCGTGGAGCATAGCTAATACACTGTATAGTGTCAATCCCAAACAGGACAAATCGCTGAACGTAAAACAATTAATGCTTAAAGAAGAAGTAGCTAAACCAAAAGGCGTACTAGCCTTTACAAATGCACGCATCATCAATATGAAGGGTGATGAGATTATTGAAGGAGGGACTATTATTGTCAAAGAAAACAAGATAGTGGACGTAGGAGTCGACTTAAAGATTCCCAAAGAAGCACATGTGATGAATTGTAGTGGGAAGACGATCATGCCAGGCTTGATCGATTTGAATCCTGCCAGCAATAACTATGACTACAATCTGAGCCCAATAAAGCAATGGGAGTACATAGACCTTCTTAAGTCTGGCATTACCACAAAGCTTGATGGCAGTTTTCAAATAAATCATGCATTGACCAATCGAGAATTAGTCCTTGCAGAGAAATTGATTGGTCCAAGATTGTTGAATGGGGGAGTGACGATCACAAAATTGGATTCAACTATATTTTATCATGAGAATAGTTTTAAGCACTTTGTAAAATCAAACTTGATGATCGCAAGTGCTTTTGCAGTAACTGCTGTCCAAAGTGAAATAGAACTTGAACAAACTACATTTTTGGTCCTCGACAATATGCAAGGTGATGGAGGCAAAGTTCAACGTGAGGAATTGCACAATATGATGATACAGCATGTGGAAAATGGAGATCAACCCTATACTATATTAAAGAAGTATACGATTCACAATGCAGAATTGATTGGTATGCATCAACAGTTAGGAAGTCTGGTAAAAGGCAAACTAGCTGATTTCATTATACTAAATGGAAATCCTTTGGAAGATATGAGTCATATAAAAAGTTTGGTTTATACTGTCATCAACGGGAGAATCTATGATACCTCCACGATGCAGGAAGTAGGTAATTACCAGAAAAAGATTAGCCATACAGTGAATTCTGCAGCTTTTGAATCACTGAATCGAACGATGAGGTCAGCATGCTGTGGTTTTCAGCATTAGCTTAGCGTAAAATTCATTAGCACGTAGCCATCATTAAAAATCTTGTTGGATTGGAGTGCAACAAGGGGGAGATGAGTAAAGCAGAATTAAAACCAACAAAGACTTCCTTTGTTGATTACGGAACCCACAATATCATCCAAAAAAAAAGAAGCTTCCCTATGGAAGCTTCTATAAACCGAATAAGCATGAAAAAACTATCTACTGCCTTAATAACGCTCTCATTTCTGTGTTTGTTTTAAGGACATTTCGATTCGGCTGTTATATAAATCTTAAATATGTTAAAGAAGACATTATATATCAATATAATTTTTAATATGATCTAATTTTCATTACAGATTCAGGTCAATTTTGACTGATATCTTAGCTAACAAGGATGATTTAATTAAAAATGTGCATTAATTTCGACGAATGCCTTTGACTAACATATTTATAAGAGGTAGTTTCAGCTAAAACTCCTATATTTGCACCACTTTTTCAAGGACCTAAACATTAGAGGTCCAAAAGCTAAACCATTAAATAAAATATTAGAATGCAAAATAAGGGATTGATTAAGCTCCTTCTTGTTGTGTTGGTTCTCATCTGCGTTATGCAATGCAGTTATATAATACCAACAAATAAGGTTGAGAAACAAGCAGATGAATATGCGACTCAAATTGCACAAAATGCTCCTGCATCAGCGGATAAGTATGAAATAGAAAAGGAAGCTAGATCAAATTACCTAGATTCCATTTCTAGTGATATCATTTGGGGTAATTCTTTGCTTAAGGAGTACACGTATGATGAGTTGAAAAAGAAGCAGTTAGCTTTTGGATTAGACCTTAAGGGTGGACAAAGCGCAGTGCTACAGGTAGACTTAAAGGAGATGTTAATGTCTCTTTCAAATAATACTAAAGATCCTACATTCTTGCAGGCTATCGCAAATTCTGATAAGGTCATGGAGAATTCTCAATCTGACTTCATATCTATTTTTGGATCTGAATTTAGAAAGATTGCTGATGGTAAGAAATTAGCAAGATTCTTCTATCGAAAGCTTAGTGATGATACGAATGGGATCAATACACAGTCGACAGATGCAGAAGTTATCAATGTATTGCGTCAGAAAGCAAATGAAACAGTAAATCTGACATTTAATTTGTTAAAGCAAAGGATTGATAAATTAGGTGTCGTCCAGCCAAATATATCACTGGATGCAGCTAGGGATTTAATCCTAGTCGAGCTACCAGGTGTAGAGAATAAGGAGAGAGCCCAAAACATGTTGCAAGCAAGTGCCATTCTTGAATTTTGGGATACTTATAGAATCAGTGATAGTGGCGTAGCAGCTGCATTTAGTGCTGCTGACAATCGCTTAAAAGCTGGCGCAGAACCAGTTGATGTAGAGCCAATCAGAGAGACGATTATGGTTCCTCAGTACGATACAATTACGGGAGAAGTGATTGACTCTATTGAACAAGAGATAACGACAGATGATACGTTTCAAAATCAAGGCCCTCTATTAAGCGCACTTGCAGTTAATACAGCTGGGCAGTATTCTCAATCTGTATTGGCTACAGCAGAAAAAAATAAAAGAAAGGCCATTTCGGCTATGTTAGCTACTCCAGAAATAGCGTCTTTATTTCCAAATGACGGTAAATTTGTCTGGGCTCAACAACCAAACAGAGATATAGACGGTGTTGTCACAAAGGAGTATTCACTCTACATGGTGAAAGTACCGACTAGTGGATCTGCTAGACTTGAAGGAGATCAGATCACCAGTGCTGGCAATTCACCTGATCCGACCACAGGAGAAATGACAGTCAACCTTGGTATGTCTCAGCAAGGAGCAAAAGTATGGGCTGATTTAACGACTAAGGCGGCACAAGCTGGAAATCGAGAAGTAGCCATCACATTGGATGATGAGGTGATCACAGCACCTCGGGTGAATGAGGCGATAACACAAGGGCGTACACAGATTACTGGAAACTTCACAGTACAAGAAGCTTCGGATTTATCTAATATGTTAGAGATAGGTAAGCTTCCAGCTAAAGTGAAGATTATTCAGTCTGCAAGCGTCGGACCTTCACTAGGTAAAGAAAATATCCGAAAATCAATGTTGTCATTTATAGCGGGTTTAGGACTTGTTTTATTATTCATGATCTTCTACTATGGCGGTGCAGGTATAGTATCTATTATCGCTTTGATTACGAATATGTTCTTCATTTTTGCAGCATTGGCCTCTTTTGGAACAGTATTGACCTTGCCTGGTATTGCGGGTATCTTATTGACTATCGGTATGGCCGTTGATGCGAACGTTATCATATTTGAGCGGGTACGAGAGGAATTAAGAGCGGGTAAATCATTGCTTGCCTCTATACAGGATGGATTTAAAAATTCATATTCAGCGATCATTGATGCCAACGTAACGACATTCTTTGTTGCGGCGATTTTAGCCTATTTTGGATTAGGTCCGATTAAAGGGTTTGCGATTGTCTTAATGATTGGTGTCTTATCTTCCTTGTTTACGGCGGTTGTATTAGGTTTAATGATGATTGATTGGTGGACGAAGAAGAAAGATAAGAGTATTAGTTTCTGGACACCACCAACTAAAAATGCATTTGCGAATCTTAACATAGATTGGATTGGAAAGCGCAAGATTGCCTATGTGATTTCAGGAATCTTTTTAACAGCAGGTTTGATTTCAATTTTTACAAAAGGATTTGATCTTGGTGTCGATTTCAAAGGTGGATATTCTTACAATATTCAATTCTCTGATGATTTGACAGTTGATCGTGATGCGATTAGTCAAGCGTTGGAAACAGCAGGTGTAACACCAGCTACAGTGAAAAGAGTAGATACTAGAAATACGTACAATGTCGTGACATCACACATGATTGATGATAATTCTGAAGGTGCGAGTGAAAGAGCGATTGAAGCCCTTTATGGAGCAATTAACACAGTTGCAGGAGGGTCACTAGACATTGATAAATTTAAAGCACCTGATTCACAAGGAGTTACGCACGTTATTGCATCGAGTCAGGTTGGTCCTACGATTGCAGATGATATCCAAAAGAGTTCTAAGATGGCAGGGATTTTTGCCTTGATCTTGATCTTCTTATACATCTTCATTCGATTTAATAAGTGGCAGTATAGTTTGGGTGCCGTTGCTGCATTGATTCATGATTCATTGTTTGTCTTAGGTGCATTTTCAATATTACACAATATCCTACCGATCTCAATGGAGATAGATCAGGCGTTCATAGCAGCCCTGCTTACTGTGATTGGTTATTCGATTAATGATACCGTGGTTGTATTTGATAGGATTAGAGAATACTTGGGTATTTATACCAATAAGGATTCTGATGAGATTATCAATTTGGCAATTAACAGTACCTTTAGTAGAACAATTATCACGTCATTGACGACCTTATTCATGGTTGCGATCCTGCTCATTTTTGGAGGAGGTAGCATCAAAGGGTTTGCACTCGCCTTGGTGATCGGTATTTTGGTGGGTACGTATTCGTCTATATTCGTAGCGACTCCAATTTTAAGAGATTTCTCTGATGAATTGAAGCCAAAGAAAGCGACTAAATCAAAGAAAAGTTTTTCAAGAGCAGCGAAAGCTAGCGTCTAGAAATATAAATCATAGACTTAAAAGGCTCATGTTTGCAAAAGCATGAGCCTTTTTATTTAGGAGCAGTTTTGATGAAATTATCCTCCAATGAGTCATGACTGGTCTTGACCAATAGAGTATATTTAGCAGAATAATGGTTCATGACCCAAAGTCGTTTAGTTAGTGGCATATGATTTTTTTACCGACAGATTAATCTATTGAAACATTAATTTGTCACGATTTTCACAAAAAATCCCGCCAAATTAGCCGCATTTAATATAATAATGCACGGCACTTTGTACCGTGCAACCAATATTTGACGCCGATGGTGTCATGAACTCCTTAATTAAATGACATTGGTTTATGACCTAGTGGAAGAATGAGACTAAAGGACATAATTCAATAAAAACAATTGGCTTCTTTGACATACATAAAGCCGTTATACACGTTTATCATTGTAGACGAGTTAGAATTTTTATATTTTACTCAAACAAAAACTGAGTTATTGTATTTACTATGTGGATGAGACTGGTCATATATTATCTTTCGCTAAGTACTGTGTTGATGTCGTGTATAGCGGCATACCAGATCCGAACCGGTCAGGATGCTTTTGATTTGAAACAATATGCTAAGGCGATTCCGTTGTTTACGCAAGAATTCGAAGAAGCGAGGGATAAAGAAACCAAAGGGAGGACGGCATTTTTACTTGCAAAGAGTTATGAGCGTATCAATGATGATATCAATACATTAAAATGGTATGAAAGGGCGGTAGAATATGAAGCGGGGGCAGAGGTGTATAAGTATCTAGCTGATGCGTACAAAAAAAGAGAACTCTATGATCGCGCGATTAAAGCTTATGAGATTTGGGAGAAGGAAGGCGGATCGATGCAAGAATCAAGGAAACAAATTGATAGTTGTAAAAAGGCTAAGCTATGGCTCAAAGCTGATGAAAGTGTCGTCATTGAACAGCTTCAATTAAATTCTCCCGCAGCTGAATATGCGCCAGTCATGTATGATGATACCTATATCGTGTTTTCATCGGATAGGCCAGGATCGACAGGTAATTCTGTTTACGAATGGACAGGTACTCAGTTTTCAGATTTATATATAAGTTCAAAATCAGGTGCTGACCCGATCTTATTTGATGATGAGATTAACACAGAGCATAATGAAGGCGTAGCTTGTTTTAATTCAGATTTCACAGAACTGTATTTTACAAGATGTTATAATGATACTGGAGATGATTTTTGTAAGCTGTTGTGGAGCGTACGCCAGGGTACTGGGTGGTCAAGTCCAGAGGCATTATTTGAGATGCTTCCAGAAGTGAATTATGGGCATCCAACCTTAGTCGAAGGGGATAGTGTATTAGTATTTAGTAGTAATGATCCATCAGGGATTGGGAAGTATGACCTCTACTACACAGTGAGAGAAGAGGATGGCTGGACGTTACCTGATTTAATGCCAGATCAGATTAATTCAGAAGGTAATGAGCAATTCCCTAGATCAGAAGGAGATACTTTATATTACTCATCTGACTACTTACCTGGCCTTGGGGGCTTGGATATTTTTAAAACCTATCTCAATGCAGGCGGTGAATGGACGACACCCGTTAATTTAAAAGCGCCAATAAACTCTGGAGCTGATGACTTTTCACTTATCGTTGATCGATCGCCAGGACAGCAACAACAAATCGAATTGAAAGGCTTTTTTAGTTCATCTAGAGCAGGCACAGGAAGCGATGATATCTATAGATTTTCAAAATACCAGCTCGAAGACAAAGAAGAAGAGCCTGTCGTTGTTGAAGAACCAGAAGAAGAGCCTAGTAATATTGATGAGGCAAAGGCTGTTTTTCTTGCCATACGAGTTGTTTCTAAGCAGTATGCTGACCCAGATGATCCTAATTCAACTGTCATAGGTAAAGCACCCATAAGCAATGCGCCAGTTAAAATCGCCTCTCCCTCAGGCTTGCAAACATTTGATACAGACGGACAAGGAAGGATTATAATGGACGCTGAGCACGCAACAGCCTATAAGATAAGTGCGACATCAGATGGGTATTTGTCGTCTTCTAGAGACTTTAAAACACCATCTAAAGCTTCATTGAGTGGGTCTGAGACCTATAATATCGAAGTTGTATTAGATAAAATTTATTATGATAAAGAAATCGTATTGGATGATATCTTTTATGATCTTAACAAATGGTTCATTCGAGACGATGCGAAGCCCTCACTTGATAGTTTGAGCTTCCTGATGAATGATAATCCAGATATTTCTATAGTATTAGCCTCGCACACAGATTGTCGGGGTAGGCCAGAGTTTAATATGGAATTATCAGACCGAAGGGCCCAATCAGCTGTGGAATACCTCGTATCGACTGGAATTTCCTCTTCTAGGCTGTCGTATCGAGGCTTCGGAGAGTCAAAATTGAGAGTAGAATGCGTGTGTCAACTGTGTAGCGAAGAACAACACCAAGAGAACAGAAGGACGACTTTCACAATAGTTTCACAATAATGGCAGTGGTTTTGTAGGGTGATGTGGCAGCTTTGTGGTTTTTTTAAGCATAATTCCCCCTTATATTTGTACCATAATTAATCATAAGCAAGTCAAAAGGACAAGCAGATTAGTTATAAAAGTAGCGTGTCATTTATCATACGTTTTTTGCACCTCTAACTAAAATTAGTTTAACAATTAATTCTTATCGTATGTCAGACTTAGCTAATATCAAATTTCCGATTATCAAAGAGATACACAAATCTAAAATTAAGGCGGTGCAAAGAATTCCCAAATTCGAATCGAAAGAAGCCGTTATTGAGTTGTTAGAAGGAAACTCAGCCTTTGGATCTGATCATAATTCTTCCAATGAGAGCTATAAAGATCTCCAAATTAAAGATCTAAAAGCACAAAATCAGGAGCTTAAAAAGTATATTGAATCGAAGCTCGAGATGGAAAAATTTGCCTATATCGCTTCACACGATTTAAAAGCACCATTGCGAACGGTGAGTAGTTTTTCACAATTGATGAAAAAATCTCATTACTCTCAGCTTGATCCCAAGGGGCAGAAATATATTGACATCATTACCAAAGCATCTGAAGACATGATTTGCTTGATCGATGACTTGTTGAGATATTCAGAAATTACGACCAGTGAAATCAATATTTCAGAAGGTAATTTGGATACTGTCCTACACACATTAGTGATGGATAATTCTCATGAGATTGAAGATCTTGGTGCTAAAGTAGTCGTTGATAAAATGCCACAAAGTTTGCATTTTGATAAGCAAAGAATCTATCAGTTATTCAGCCATTTATTAGATAATTGCTTAAAATTTAGAAACGTAGACACACCGCTTGAAGTCCGGTTAACCTCTGAAGAACTAAATGAGCACTGGCTGATTAAAGTGATCGACAATGGTATCGGCATGCCATCTCAATTTAATGAGAAAGCATTCGAATTATTCAAAAAGCATAAAACCAATGACGATAGAAAAGGAACAGGTATTGGTTTGACACTGTCAAGAGCGATTGCAAGATTACACGACGGTAAAATATGGGTTGAAGGAAACCCAGAAAATGGAAATACAACTTGTGTGATGCTTAGCAAACAACTCGGAAAATCTTGATCCTAGTTTTTTTACATTGACTCTGTTATATTACAATGTTGACCATTCGATTTGGAACAACAATGAACTTTCGAATCTCTTTTCCTTCTAACCATTTCTGAACAAATTCCATAGACTTGACCTCAGCTTCGATATCTGCTGGAGTTGCTGCAGAAGCAAAACTAGCCAAACCTCTTTTCTTGCCATTGATGCAGATTGGATATTCAATCGTATCTTCTACAAGGTACTCTTCATTATGTTGAGGATAGTCACTCAAATGGATGGACTCAGTATGCCCCATTAATTTCCAACATTCTTCTGACATAAACGGAGCAAAAGGAGCTAACAATTGAGTCAGCTCTTCTATAACCTGTTTGTTTTTTGATTTTAACTTTCGTAATTCATTCACACAGATCATAAACGTACTCACTGCTGTATTAAATGATAAACTTTGGATATCCTCATTTACTTTTTTGATAGCGGTGTGGAGCACTTTCAACTCGTCCTTAGTCGGATTTTCGTCAGTAAGCGGATTGTCAGTCACCAAGCCCCAATACTTATTTAAAAATTTATAGACGCCATCTATTCCTTGTGTATCCCAAGGTTTTGATTGCTGAATCGGACCTAAAAACATTTCATACATTCTAAAACAATCTGCACCATACCTGTCAATGACATCATCTGGGTTGATCACATTAAATTTCGATTTAGACATCTTTCCCACTTCAGAAAACGTAATGAGATGAGTGTCAGGACCACCTTCTTGATGTGGCGTATAGACACCGTTTTGATAAACGCCATTGGCACATTCAAAAATAGCATTCTTGTACTCTGGCCTCCACTCGATAAATTGTTGTAGCCCATTCTGCGTGAAGTATGAGCCATCCGAACCATAATCCTTTACAAATTCTATTTTAACAGGAATCTTTACAAAATCAGTCAGTCCTTTTTTCTCAATTAAACCTGCACATAAAAATCTTGACACCCCGTCCACTTTTTCTCTCAGCATCCCTAAATATTCAATGCCTCCCTGAATCATCCCCTGATTGACCAAACGCTTAAATGGCTCATTCGTAGGCACAAGCCCCTTATCAAATAAGAATTTATGCCAGAATCGAGCATACATTAAGTGTGCCACTGCATGCTCCGCTCCACCGACATATAGATCAACATCCTGCCAATATCTAACAGCCTCCTGACTCGCAAACTCGGTGTCATTATTGGGATCCATAAATCGCAAAAAGTACCACGACGACCCAGCAACCGCGGGCATCACATCCGTCTCTCGTGTCTTTCCATCAACATTGACCCAGTCTGTCAACCTAGCTAATGGAGACTCTCCGGCCTTACCCGGACTCAAGTCATCCGAATGTGGTAATTCAAGTGGTAATTCGTCAAGCGTCAAAGCCGTTACAATCCCGTCAGCATCATATTGCACTGGGAAAGGCTCACCCCAATATCGCTGTCTACTAAAATTAGCATCTCTCAACTTATAATTGATACTCGCTTTACCTAGCCCGCGCTCTTCTATCACTTCGCACATTTTAGTAATGGCAGCCGGTACTTCTAATCCATTAATAAAATCAGAATTGATAATAATGCCTAATTTATCTGATAGACTAGCACCCGGATAATTCGTTTTGTCAACAACATCAATGATATCCAATCCAAACTTTGTCGCAAACGCATTGTCTCTGTCATCATCAGAAGGCACAGCCATGATAGCTCCTGTCCCATAATCCTTCAACACATATTCTCCGATCCAAATCGGAATTTTAGTATTCGTAAATGGATTGATCGCATACGCACCTATAAATGCACCAGTGACTTCTTTATCGGCCATCCGCTCCACTTCAGATTTAGACTTTACATAGCTAATGTATGTTTCAACAGATTCTTTTTCTTCTGGAGTTGTTAGTTCTGCAACAAAGTCATGCTCTGGAGCAAGCACCATATAAGTAGCACCAAAGATCGTATCCGGTCGAGTCGTAAAGACTTCAATCGTGTGATCACTGCCATCCACAGGGAAGACAACACTCGCACCTTCTGACCGACCTATCCAGTTGCGCTGAATGGCTTTGAGCGAATCCGACCATTCAATAGTGTGTAGATCATCCAACAGGCGCTCTGCATAAGCAGTAATCCTCAAATACCATTGCGTCATTGCTTTTTGCACCACAGGGTGACCACCTCGTTCAGATAGGCCATCCTTTACCTGATCATTCGCTAATACAGTCCCTAGCTCTTCACACCAATTCACAAAGCCCACCTTTCGATACGCTAACCTGTAATCTGCCAACATCTCCTGTTTCTGTTTTGCAGAAAAGTTTTTCCACTCATCTGCTGTAAAGACAGCTTTCGCGGCATGAAAGGCATTGACCACTTGATTGCCTTCTGTTTCAAAACGGGCAACTAAGTCAGTAATCGGTATGGCCTTATCTTCAGTTAAATCATAATAGTGATTGAAGAGTTCTGTAAAGATCCACTGTGTCCACTTATAATAGCTTTTATCACATGTGGCTATCTCTCTGCTCCAGTCAAACGACAAACCTAGATTTGTCATCTGCTCCTTATAACGGCCAAGGTTCATCGTAGAGGATTCAGAGGGATGCATACCGATTTGCTTGGCATATTCTTCTGCTGGTAATCCAAATGCATCCCAACCCATCGGGTGGAGCACATTGTACCCTGTCATTCGCTTATGCCTAGAGTAAATATCTGAAGCAATATAGCCTAATGGATGACCGACATGTAGCCCAGCTCCAGACGGGTAAGGAAACATATCCAGTACATAATATTTAGGCTTATCACTCTGATGACTGACCTGATAAATGGCATTCTCCTGCCAATTTTTTTTCCACTCCGCTTCTACTTGACCTGACTTATAATCCATAGTATTCATGTATTGACTCGCAAAAGTAGACAAAGCGAGTTTTAAAACAAATCAAATGGGGATTGGGATGCAAGAATTAACGGTGTTGCTCCATGATTTTTCACGGAGACATACCCCAACGGGTTAAATCACCAGCAATGGACAACGTCCATTATGGTTACGATGTCAACATTGGAGTGCTGAAAGTACGACCTCAAAGAGTTGACAGTGAAATCACTCGGTAAACCCAAAAATCAGTTTCGAAGCGTCATTAACCTTATAGGTTTCCAAAACCTATCAGGTTTTTTTAATTGCAAGACAAAAGCAGATTGAAGCCCAAAACCCATCAGGTTTTTTGATTGAACGACACAGCCCCCATCTTTTTAATTTACCTCCACCACATGGTTCTGCCTATGCATATAAAAGGCAGCATTCTCTTTCATCACAACATCGATTGGTAGATGCTGTGTTTTTTCAATGGTGGCATTATGAATGATATGATTGAACAGCGTCATGATTCCTAAATAGCCTTGTTGGGTTGGATTCTGATTTATCAGGAAAAGGGCATTGTCGTTTGATAAATGATTTAGATTCTCATCTAGAAGGTCAAAGCCGATAAAGTTTAGACTACTCGTGCTATTGTCAATAAAGTCATTAATGATATAATGCAGTTTAGAAGTTGTGACAAAGACACCACTTAATTTTGGGTGCTGCTTTAATGCATAGCTCACAAACGCTTGGCGCTTTTCTTCTGATTCTAGATCTGAAAAGGAGAGCTGACTAATATGAATGTTTTTCTTGTTTTTGGTTTTGAAATAGTCTCTAAAACCTTGCTCTTTTTGAATGAGGTGTTCACTGTTGTAGACTTCTCGTTCTAGGTGTAAAATTAATAAGGTGTCCCCATCTTGAGTTCCAAAGTCAAACAGTTTAGCTGCTAACTTACCACTACAATAAGAATCTTGTCCGACGAAGCTCAGAAAGAGATCACTTTTGCGATTGATAAAGGTGTTGATCTGCACATATGGAATTTGCCTCTTTTCACATTCTGTAAATATGATAGAGGCCTCATCTTTAATAACAGGTGCGATTAACAGCGCATGATATTCATGTTCAAAAATTTGCATCCCGACCTTGAGCAAGTCTTTGTCAAGCCCATCTTGGTAATAGTAAAGATCTATTTTAAAGCCAAAGTTTTTGATGTGGTTGTCAGCCTTTCGAATGCCTTGCAAAGGGAGTTTCCAAAAAGGATCTACTTCATGACTTGGAATTAGTGCTGCAATTCTATAGTTTTTCTTGTTGGCTAAGCCTCTAGCCATGAGGTTGGGCTTATATTCAAACTCATTTAAGACATCTAGCACTTTCTCCCGAAACTTCGCTGAGACATTCCCTCTATTGTGTATGACGCGGTCTACAGTACCTACTGATACTCCTGCTTTTTTAGCGATATCTTTTAAACTGATACTTGTCATGATCTAGAAAATCGAGACGACTAAGTTGGTGATTTTTTTTAGAAATATATCACTGTGGGCGCACACAGTTATAAAAACTATGTCTATATTTAACTAAGTAGTATAAATTTCTATCTATCAAAAAACTTATTTACGTATGAAAAAACTCACCCTATTGTTTTTTGGGTTACTGCTGACTGTAACAGTCGCTTTCTCCCAAAAAACAATATCCGGAACCATCTTATCTGTTGATGGAGATCCCTTAATTGGCGCTAACATTGTAGAAGTCGGCACCAGTAACGGGACAATCGCAGATCTTGATGGCAACTATGCATTAACTGTTTCGGACGGATCTTCTGTCGAAATTAGTTACACAGGTTTTGCGACCCAAATCTTGGATACATCAAACGGTACTTTATTTAACATCACCTTATCAGAAGGATCGGTATTAGATGAAGTTGTTGTTACAGCTCTAGGTATATCTAGAGAGAAAAAATCACTTTCTTATTCTGCACAGAATGTTGAAACTGAAGATATTTCAAAAGCCCGAGCTGTCAATGTCGTCAACTCTTTGTCTGGCAAAGTATCAGGAATCTCTGTGAGTCCTGGAGGCTCAGGAGTAGGCAGTAGTTCTAGGGTCATTCTTAGAGGTAACCGTTCTATAGCTGGGAGCAGTCAGCCATTGTATATTATAGATGGCGTGCCGATTGTAGGTGATCCTTCAGATATCAATCCAGATGACATTGCTTCTATCTCAGTTTTGAAAGGACCGAATGCAGCAGCCCTATATGGGAATAGAGCCAATAATGGTGCTATTATTATTACAACTAAAACTGGCTCAACAGACGGATTCAAGATTAGTTTCAATAATACATATACGACGAGTTCGCCACTCCTTTTAAACAATTTTCAAAATGAATTTGCTCAAGGAAATAGTGGAACGTATAATGGAGCATCAGAAGATTCTTGGGGACCGGGTATTAGTGGACAATCAGTCGCTCATTGGTCAAATGATCCGAACTCTGCTTTTGGTGATACATACACGCTATCGGCACAACCAGATAATGTGTCAGATTTTTATCAGACAGGGACTAACTTGGCTACTAACCTAGCAATAAGTGGAGGGACTGAAAAGTCACAAACCTATTTCTCTTATACATATACTGGAGCTGAAGGTGTTGTGCCTGGCAATGAACTCAAAAGACATAATGTTCATTTGAGAATTACGAATAAATTAATGGATCGTTTGACTTTGGATGCCAAGGTCAATTATATTAAGGAGGATATTGATAATGCAATACCAGGAGGAGAAAACTATGCAAATTCGAATAGACATATTTTAAGATTGCCTAGAACCATTAGGACTGAGGATGTAAGTGTACACGAGTTCACAGATCCGACAGGTCTTAATAGACAACATTATTGGAATCCAGGATCTAACGGTGGAGCTAATCCATATTGGACGATCAATAGAAATAATAATGAAAGAGATTTAGATAGAATCGTAGCTTTTACATCATTAAGATATGAAGTCACTGATGCCTTCTCTATTCAAGTGCGTTCTGCCTTTGATCGAATAAACAGACAAAATGATACACGGTATGCAAATGATAGTTATATCATTGCTGATAATGGTACATTCAATTTAACGAAGAGTGACCAATTCGAATGGAACAATGATATCCTAGCCACGTATAATTTGGATGTCAATCAAGATTTAAATATTAGTTTAAATGCTGGTGCAAATACAAGACAAGAAAGAGGGTCTTCATTGTCAGGATTTGTAGATAGAGGGACTGGCTTAATCGTTCCAAACTTTTTTGCCTTGAGTAATACGAATGATGGATTTACGTCTAATAATGTTGGATCCCCAAGAGATGTCAATTCAGTATATGGATTTGCGAACTTTGCTTATAAAGATGGCATATACTTAGATGTCACTGCTAGAAATGATTGGAGTTCTACACTGCCTCGATCAAACTGGTCATTCTTTTATCCATCAGTCGGTTTGACCGCTGTATTGTCTGACTTGACGACTCTGCCAAACTTTGTAACGTTTGCAAAAGTAAGAGCTTCTTGGGCTGAAGTAGGAAATGATACATCTCCTTTTCAAACGCTTAGGACTGCAAGCTTAGCAGCAGGTGGTGCTAATGGCTTTTTAAATATTAGTGGTACAATACCGAATGAAGATTTATTACCTGAAAAGACGAGGTCAATTGAAGTTGGTGCTGATTTGCGTTTTATGAAGAATAGAATAGGTCTTGATTTTACGTACTACAAGAGTAATTCTCAAAACCAATTGTTTTCTGTTGCCTTGCCTGTTGGATCAGGAGCATCACAGTTTTTTACAAATGGAGGAGATGTAGAAAATAAAGGTATAGAAGCTCTTCTAAGTTTTACACCTGTACAAACGACAAATTTGACTTGGGACATATCAGTTAATTTTGCTAAAAACAAGAGTACAGTCGTAAAGATAAACGATGAAAGACCTAGGATTCAAGTGGCTTCAGATTTCTTAAGAGCTTACTTTATTGAAGAAGGTCAACCTTTTGGTAATGTATTTTCGAGGGGATTTGTTAGACAAAACGAAGATGATCCAACTAGTCCTATCGTCGTTGATGCTGATGGCATTCCTATGGTAACAGGTGGGCGTACAGTATTAGCTGCCAATTATAATCCAGATTGGTTAGGTGGTATTTCGAATACCTTGAACTTTAGAGATATTTCTGTTAGCTTCTTAGTTGATATTAGAAAAGGAGGAAGTGCAACCTCTATGACAAATGCCATCCTCTATGGTGGTGGCCATACTGAAGAGACGCTATTTGGTAGACAAGGTGAAGTCTTTGGAACTGGTGAATGGGCTAAGTGGGGAACGACAGTCAATGAAGACGGTTCACCGAATACGACGACAATTACAGCAGAGCAATTTTGGAACAGAGTTGGTGGTAGAAATGCTCCAGTTGGCGAAGCTTTTGCAGTAGACGCAACGAATGTTAGACTTCGTGAGTTCATAATTGGTTATAGTGTACCGATTAATAATGAACATATTTCTGGTTTGCGGGTTTCTTTAGTAGGAAGAAATTTATTCTTCCTAAAGAATAATGCTGGAGATTTTGATCCTGAAGTGTTAACAGAGACAGCAAAGCAAGGTGAAGGCTTTAGCTCATTTGCTCCTCCGACTATGCGTACGTTTGGAGTGAATGTCGGCATTGATTTCTAAAAAGTGAAAAACGAAAATTTATAATTATTAAACATTAATAATGCATAATTTAAAATATATAATACTCTTTCTATTGGTAGGAAGTCTCAACCAATCTTGTACAGATGGTTTTGAAGAATTAAATACCAACCCAACCGCTCTGACTGCGGCCAATGTAGATGTCACTTTATTGGGGCAGAGCTATGCCAGAGCACAATATTATGCAATGCATGGCTTGCATTGGAGATATCAAATTTCCGCAAATTTATTTGCAGATCTTTACAGCCAATATTTTGCAACAACAGCAGCGAATTTTGATTCAGACAGATATGTAGAAGTTGGTCGTTGGATTGACTTGTGTTGGGGTTCATTCTATGGACAAGCAGCTCCAGACCTTAAATTTGTAGAAGACTTTGCCGTTGAAAATGGATTGGTTGGAGAAGCAGCTTTGGCGAAAATATGGAAGGTACAGGGATACCATAGAATAACAGATTATTGGGGTCCTGCCATTTTTTCTCAATTTGGAAATGGTGAAACAAGTGTTGCTTATGATTCTCAAGAAGAGATTTATCGTAGCTTCTTTCCGCTCTTAGATGAAGCAGTAGCTACTTTAGGTGGAATGAGAGATGCTAACGTATTTGGAAGTAATGATCAAATTTATGGTGGTAATGTTGACAGTTGGATAACATTTGCAAATTCTCTTCGTCTACGTTTGGCTATGCGTGTCAAATATGCAGATCCAGGCTTAGCTAAAACTGAAGCAGAAAAAGCAGTAGCAGCTGGAGTGATGATGAGCAATGCAGACAATGCCTATATTTCTACGACAGGTAATTCTCTAAATCCATTCTCTACCATAACAAACTGGGGAGAATTTAGAATGAGCGCCTTAATGGAAAGTGTCTTAAAAGGCTATGAGGATCCAAGATTGGCTGCCTACTTTAACCCTGCAGCAAGTGGAGATACTGATGGTGACGGCATTCCATATGAAGGGTTGAGAAATGGACAACCTAAAGTTGATAAAACACCCGCTTTAAATTCAGACAACTCAGATATGAATACAAAGTGGTTGCCAATAGGCAGAGGTGGAGCGAATCCTCCACATAAAGTCATGACAGCTTGCGAAATGTTTTTCTTAAGAGCTGAGGGCGCGTTAGAAGGATGGAATATGGGTGGCGAAGCTCAAGAGTTATATGAGCTAGGTATTTCAACTTCTGTAGAAGAAGAAACTGGTGCTGCTGCAGATGGAGCTTTTCTAGCTAGTGCCGCTACACCAGCAGCAGCAGACGCAAATTCTCCAGCTAATACAGATATTCCTGTTGCTTTTGAAGCAGGTGCTGATAAAGAAAGACAATTGGAGCAAATCATTACGCAAAAGTGGATTGGTTTATATCCAGATGGATGGGAAGCATTTGCAGAAGTTAGACGGACGGGATATCCTAAATTATATCCACTCATAGCAGTAGAGAACCCTGACCTTTCAGTCAATGATGTGTTCCGAAGAATGACATTTGTTGAAAGTGAGTATAGCAATAACGGCGAAGCGACTGAAGCTGCGGAAGGCTTATTAGGTGGACCAAATAATAATGCTACCAAAGTCTGGTGGGATAAAAAATAATTCATAAATAGTTTTTCATGTAGAGTACTGTTTCGATTCGGGGCAGTACTCTTTTTCTTTATATCTAAATGCTTAGATTAGTTGCAGAATCTAAACTTCAAATGGATAAGTCAAAGCATGTGAATCATTTCTACACGTTTTTCCTTTTCTTAAGCTGCTGTATGTATTCTTGTGGAGAGGATTCAACAACTTTATTTACACCTGTATCTTCCTCGTCTTCTAATATCCAATTCAAAAACCTACTTAGAGAATCCGAAGAGTTCAATGTCTTGACATTTGGCTATTTCTATAATGGTGGAGGTGTCGCCGTTGGTGATATCAACAACGATGGCCTAGACGATATCTATTTCACAGGCAATATGATGGCCAGTCATTTGTATTTGAATCAAGGGGGTTTGGAGTTTAAGGAGATTGCGACTGATGCTGGTGTGAAAGCTGAAGGGCTTTGGAATACAGGCGTCACGATGGTCGACATTAATGCTGATGGCTGGTTGGATATATATGTGTGTCGCTCCGCTGCTGCTTTAGGAATCAGGAGAAAGAATTTACTATTTATCAACAACAAGAATTTGACCTTTACAGAAAGTGCCGCCAGTTATGGGCTCGACGATCAAGGCTATTCGACTCAAGCTGCTTTTTTGGATTATGATCGAGATGGAGATCTGGATATGTTTTTGCTAAATCACTCAGTCCAGAAATATGCAGGCTTTGGACGCAACTTACCTCAACTTAAGAATCAAAAGAATAAGGATTACGGAGATCGCCTTTATCAAAATAATTTATTTGAAGGCGGAGATGGGATGATCGGCAGATTTTGGGATGTGACGGATAAAGTTGGGATCAACAGTACAGTGTTAGGATTTGGTCTTGGTGTAGCAGTTGATGATTTGAATGGTGATGGCTGGCTGGATATCTATGTGAGCAATGATTATAACGAGGAAGATTATCTATACATCAATCAACAAGATGGTACCTTTAAGAATGAAGTCCTGACGATGTTGGATCAGAGTTCTTTGTTCTCTATGGGTAACGATATCGCTGATATCAATAACGATGGCTTGCCAGATATCATTAGCCTAGACATGTTGCCAGAAACACATGAACGCATCCAAATGACCTCAGGCTCTGACAACTATGCAAAAAAGCAACAGCTCTATGAATCAGGCTTTCATCTACAGAGTATGAGGAATATGCTCCATTTGAATAATGGAGATGGCACATTCTCAGAGCTAGGCCAATTGGCGGGTATCTCAAATACAGACTGGAGCTGGGCGAGCCTCATTGAAGACTTTGATCTGGATGGACACAAGGATATCTTGATCACGAATGGATATAAAGCAGATTATACGAATATGGATTTTATGTCCTTTGCAGCAGATCAGCAAATAAAAAGTCAGACTCAAAATAAAACGCTTGCAGTATCAGATCTGATATCTGAAATTCCTTCCATTCATGTCGCTAATAAGGTCTTTAAAAATATGGGCAATGTGCAATTTGAAGATGTCACAAAAGAATGGGGGCTCGATCAGCCAGCCTTATCAAATGGAGCAGCATATGCTGACCTAGACAATGATGGTGATTTAGACTTGCTACTCAATCATGTGAATCAAACAGCCAGTTTGTATCGAAATAATACTGTAGAACGCGGCGCTTCCAAAGCGATCACGGTTACACTAAAAGGACACAAAAATAATCCATTGGGAATAGGAGCCAGACTAACGTTGAAAGACGACGCAGACAATATCCTCACGGCTAAGACTGTCAATACAACCAGAGGATTTCAGTCCGCAGTGCCTCCCAAAATGTACATTGCTGATACCTTATTTAACCAAGCAAAATCAGTTGATGTGCTATGGTCCAATGGCGTAACGCAAACACTGAACATTGATGGTATGAATGGGCAATTTTCAATCAGCTATGACTCAATTCATCCTGTAGATCCAATCGCATCATCTTCTTCATCTTTTGATCAGCTCTCGATTGATGATCTTTTCGATTATACACACCAGCAAGTCGTTTATAATGATTTTGATAGACAAAAACTAATGCCGTTTAAAATGTCAGACCGCGGCCCCAAAGCCATATCCGCTGATGTTAATGGAGATGGACTACTCGATGTCTACCTTTGTGGAGCCGCTGGATATAGTGGAAAGCTATTTATTCAAAAACGAAACAACAGCTTTGTAGAAATAGCTCAGCCATCATTTAAGAGCTCAAGAGCTAGTGATGAAATGGACGCTATCTTTTTTGATGCTGATGGTGATCAAGATTTAGACTTGTACGTAGCGTGCAGTGCATACCAAGAAGAGACAATGCCTGGCAATAAATTATATCTCAATGATGGGCGAGGTCAATATACATTACTGAAGCAAGTACAGATTGTTGATGGTAGTTATTCTACAGTGGTAGCTGGGGATGTAGATGGGGATGGCGATGAGGATTTATTTATTGGTGGATTTATGGATGGTCCCTCTTTCCCTACAAGTACTTCGAGTAAATGTTTAATCAATGATGGTACTGGTCAGTTTACCGATCAGTCCGCAGATAGATTCGCCAAGGTAATTGTTGATCAAATAGTGACGGATGCATTGATGGATGATTTTGACAAGGATGGAGATATGGACTTAGCTATTGTCGGACATTGGATGCCAGTAACGATTTGCTATAACACATCAGGCCAATTGGATTGTAAAGCAATAGAAAATAGCTCTGGCTTATGGAATGTAATTAAAACGACAGATCGGAATCAAGATGACTATCCAGATTTTATAGTTGGTAATTATGGTTTGAACTCTCAGCTATCATCGATTTCTGAATTGCCACTTAAACTCTATTACGAAGACTTTGATCAAAATGGAACAATTGATCCTGTTGTTGCTAAAACGGTTGATGGAACAGAATATCCATTTGCCTTTAGGGATGACTTGATAGGCCAATTGCCCTTTCTAAAAAAGCAAGTACCTAGCTACTCAGACTATGCCCAAGCAGATATGAATTCATTATTTACTGACTATGAGCTAGACAATGTGATACAGAAACGAGTTGATGTGCTAGCTTCAGTTGTTTTACTCAATCGTAAAAATGGCAGTTTTCAAATGGAGTCATTGCCATGGCAAGCTCAGCAATCGCCAATCTATGCCTTGGAAGTAGCAGATGTCAATCAAGACGGATATCAAGATGTTTTGCTGGGAGGTAACCAAGTTGGTGCTATGGTTCAGCTGGGTCCCAATCTTGCGAATAAAGGTACATTGTTACTAGGGACAGGAGATAGTCGATTTCGTACGGATGGTGTCGGTAGTAGCTCTCTAGGAGTCCAAGGAGAAGTCAGAGATATTATAGCGATTGGAGATGATCGGTTTTTGATGACAAGAAATCGTGATAGTTTGATTATCTTAAAGACGAAAACAATTCATTAAACGAAGAGCTTCCAGTATTGAAATATAATCTTGTTTAGCAAAGCACATGTCATAGAATATGATAATTGAAAATATAAAATGTTTTGAAGTTATTGTTCCTGCTCATCCAGGGATGATCGAGTCAAAAGGGATTCACAAACCATTGCATAAGTTGCCAGTAGGAGCGAAGTCAGGTTGGTCAAAGCAATTTGATGAGCTGCCTAAATTATTGATCCAGATGACCTTGAAGAATGGGGTCGTGGCTTGGGGTGAATTATATCGTGATCACAATTGGAAGGTGGTTGAGGATATTATTGATGTCCTGTTAGGGATAGATATATCTACACTTTCATTGCAGAAATTACCCTTTACGTTTTGTAGAGAGTATGATGGTTTTGAATGTGCGATATGGGATGCATTTGCCAAATCGAAGGGCATGAGGGTTGTTGATTTATTGGGAGGACCTGTTAGAGATAAAGTTAAAATTGGCGCGTGGTCGAGCCACCGTGCCAGTGAAGAGATTGGAGATATTGCGCAAACATTTTCAGATCAGGGCTATGACTGTATCAAGTTTAAATCAGATCTTGATGATGATGTTAGGTCCTGGTGTGAGAGCATCCATGCAGTCAATCCAGACATGAAGGTCATCTTTGATCCTAATGAACGATGGATTCATCCTTATGAAACAAAGCGTAGAATCGATGCTTTAAGTGAGATTGGAAATGTCCTGTGTTTAGAAGATCCAATTCCAAGATGGAAGTTGAATGAATATGCGGCACTAAGAGACTACGGTAATATTCCGATTGTACTGCATGTGTCATTACCTTATATTTTGCATGGGCAGCGGATCAAGGATGCCATTCAGGCTATTCAAGTGGATGCAGTGGATGGCTTTAATTTTAATTGTGGGCTGGCTAATTTTCAACGACTAGATCATATAGCTTCGGCTGCGGGTATGCAGTGTTGGCATGGTTCAGAGATTGATTTTGGGATAGCAGAAGCTATGTATGTACACTCTTCGGCTGCTGCACAATCCTGCGAATGGCCGAGTGATATATTTGGCAGATTGATCAGGGAGCATGACTTACTACAGACACCACTTAAGATGGAGCCGCCGTTTGTGTATTTGCCTGAAGGGCCAGGATTGGGCGTTGAGCCTGATATGGATGCCATTCAAAACTATTTAGTTAACTCAAAGGAATACAATCTTTAATCGTATGGATAGATCAAAATATATAAACCCGTTTCCAGATAATACTGACCGTCATGCCATTTGGAAGATGTTAGTCGAAGAAGATATCATAGCGTTTTGCAATGTGGATTGGGATGCGATTGCTGGGGATTTTATCGAAGATTCTTTTATGGGTATTGACGGGGGAGGCAAGTCGAATCCAGATGCATGGACATTAAGTTATCCGTCGTTGGAAGATTACAAAACAGTTTGGCTTGAGCAGGCTGAGGAATTCAAAGCGGCCTCTTGGAAAGGAGATGTAGAAGAGGGCTTGTATAAGGCAACAATTTTAAGAGACATAGATATTAATGGAGATAGCGCAGTCATACACAAGAAATTTGACGGCACAGTTGAAAAAGAGGATGGGACAATTCAACATTTAAATTGGCAAACCCTATATAGATGTAAAAAAGTGAGTGGTGCGTGGAAGATACAAGGCTTTTTAGGCTACTTGCCATTTCCTTTAATATCAGGACAAGCTGCTCCTTCTAAAGGTATTTCGGTACCTGAGCAAGCTGCGCAGCACAAGACAGCAGGGCCATACTCTCCCGTCTTAGAAATTGATGCTTCAACGTTAGTTGTGATATCGGGGCAGGCAGCGATTGATATGGAGGGTAATGTGATTGGCGATACCATTGAAGAGCAGACACATCTCACCCTTAAAAATTGTGAAAAGCAATTGCGTGATGCTGGTTGCGACCTCAATGATGTATTTAAAGCAAATGTCTTTCTGACGGACTTAGACAATTGGCCTCGCTTTAATGAGGTGTATAAAACGTACTTTAATGAGCCACTGCCTGTGCGCACGGCTGTACAGACGCCTTTGCTGATGACCTTGCTGGTGGAGATTGAGATGTGGGCAGCTAAGAAGTGTTGAGTGTTGAGTGTTGAGTGTTGAGTTGAGCTTGCCTGCGGCAGGTTGATGAATATGTATCAAGATAAAAATAAATAGATGTATTGGGATCAATTGACTTCGCCGCAGATCGGCGCTTTAGATAAATCAATTCCTGTTGTTCTACCTATTTCAGCGACGGAGCAGCATGGCTATCATTTGCCCTTAGCAACCGATCGGATGATTGGGGAGCATTTATGTAAGCATATTGACGAGACAATGGGTGAGGGCGTTTTGATATTGCCGATCATTAGTGTTGGTTGTTCAGAACATCATACGGACTTTGCGGGGAGCTTGTCCATTCAACATACAACGATGCTGAGTCAGATGACAGATATCATGGACTGTGTGGTGAGCTATGGGTTTACAAACGTATTTCTGTTAAATAGTCATGGAGGGAATCAGGGGATTGTGCAGACCTTTGTCGAAACATTTGGTTTTAGAAATCCTGGGGTAAATGTTGCCTATGCGAGTTGGTGGCGGATGGCAAATGAAGAGATTAGACCAATTCAGGAATCTGGACCTGGTGGAGTAGGGCATGCAGGAGAGTTTGAGACGTCCTTGATGTTAGTTATTGCGCCGCATTTAGTTCATCTTGACAAGATAGAAGACAGAGCCAACATACCGACTTATTCGTGGGCAGAAGGTGATTTAGTTCTTGGTTCTAAAGTGAGTTTTTATAGACGGATGAATGAAGTCGCCGGCAATGGCGTGCAGGGCGAACCAAAGTTAGCAACTAGAGAGAAAGGAATAGAACTGACATCAAAAATCGTTGAAGTGTTTGTCAAGATATTAATTGAGTATCGTGGAGCGGTATAATTGGATGGTGATCCAATCGATAGCTTTAGGTATTCAACATTTTATAATTATTATATCCAGTGTATTGATTAATTGATTTTTTGTCTTGATTTATTGACTATTTACAGCACAGAATATTCCATTATTTTTGTTCCATTGAATTTTATCTTGGCCGTTTGTATCACCGTCTAGATCGTAATCACTTGAATGATATGTATCAAAAGTTCCATTCACACTTAACCAAAGCGCTTTATCTGCGCCTGTTATATCATCGCTGTCATTGATCAAATCATCTTGTTGTCCATTTCCTGAAAATGCAGCCCAAACCCCTGGCAATAACTCCTTTTGACCACTACTTAAAGAGGTGTACGAATCAGCAATTGTAAAATCAAAAACTAATTCATTGCTTACGAGTGACACAGCTGATGGTGACATAACCGGTAAATGACTTTTATGTTCTATGACGATATAGTATGACATCTGGTCTAAACTATAAAAATTGAAATCATCCATAAATCGAATAGAACCATTTTTCTGTAATAGTGCTGCAGCCCGACATATAGTATCAGCAATGCTTGGGCTAGTTCTTAAGGAGACTAATACCCAATCAACATCATCTGTTGTATAATCTGCATCCGTAAATCCTGCGCCTTCCAATCCTTTATATTCCCAAGGGAGTGTATGATAGGGGTGACCTGCAGGAGTCGGTGACACTAAATTGTTAATTGGCGTTTGCCCAGGTAAAAGGCCTCTTGAATTAATGCCACTTGTGAGAACCCCTGAGCTAGCATCAAAAGGACCTTCTATAAAGTAAGTTAGGTTTAGGCTGACTGTATTTAGACTAATAGGATAAGAGGATAGACTAGCGCTATTTCCTGCTGTAGCTCTCTCACTAGCTATATAAATTTTATTATCAACCAAAGTGATGCCTTCTGGCTGGGGTTCTAGTGTTATAAATTTCTCGTCTATGAACGTTAAACTCATGATATTTTGTGAAGTCATATTTACCTTGTATTCCAGTATTTTTCGATTGCCTTCACTCAGAATTAGTAGGTTGCTTCCTAAGTTGCAAGCTAAGTCATAGTTTTGTCCTAAGTGATGCAGACCAGAAGCATCTTGATCTGAATTATTAGAATACGGATCATCAAAATGTAGTGGATCCAATTGGACTGAAGCTAAAGGCCCTGTTAATGAACCAGGAGTCGTACTTGTCGGGAGGACTACCTCTATAGAAAATAGCTCTATTGGAAAATGCTCCCTGACAAAAAACAATCTATTCGTGTGTGGATCGTAGGTTATGCCTTCAAGTCCGTCTCCATTACTACCCAATGGGATACCAGTTGAGGCATTTCCGCTTGCTACAAGATTTTTATTAGTATGGTCGTATGTATAGAAATATACACGATTAGCTTTTTCTTCAATGAGTGCGAAAAAATTATCTTCTAAATAAGTGAATCCTTCTAAGTCATCTGGATTGAGGGCTCCACTAAATGTAATATCATAGACTTGATTTGAATTTGGATCATATCCTTTAAAGTGGTATTCCCCGGATGGACTTCGACTATCCATTGGCATGATAAAAACCTCATCAATAGGAGAAAAGGCTAGTCCTGAATATTCTTCATTGGTTGATGTTGAGTGTACTACAGTTCTGCTGCCTAAGGAGTTTAGAATTTGTGCGTGTAGATGTCCATTTATGAATTGAATCAAAAAGACAAAGAATATAATTTTAGATGTGAGTTCACTTGTTTTTTTCATAAAGCTTGTTTTAAATAGTATACAATTGGCTTGCAAGTAGTCATCTCTATTAACTAAGTAATCTTACCTTTTAAAACAATTTTTAATATTGGCTCCAATGAAAAACCTTGAGTTAGTCATTTGAAAATCACATATGGTACGAGACTTATTATTTTCGAATACTTGACTTGAATATCATTTATGTATAGCCATCGGATGTGGATTTGACCTGTTTTATTCGAGGATGTTTAGTTAAGATTAAGGCGCAAAACGTAGAATTAACTGTTCTATTACAAGGTTGGATTACGCAGAAATTGATAAAATAGGTAGCAGTAAATAGGTAGCAGTAAATCGGTTAAATTTATGTGCGTAGGGTTATAAGATAGTGGTGTTTATTTCGCCTATCCTAAGACGAACACAAAGATTTTAATAATATTCCAAGAGTCTTTTACGCTTTGTGAGAGGCTTATCATTGTTAAAGCTCCAACGCTCTAACCATCGCTTATCTACATCGTATTCCGTAATCTTGAATTCTTCGTTAACGATAATGGTGCCCGAATCATTTCTAATGGTGACTTGCGTTTCATTGCCATATTGGTCATAGCTAAATGCCATCGTCCTGCTCACTTGTCCTGTCTCTGTTTTAATCGTTTGTTTAGTGACTCGACCATCAGCATCATATTCATATTCATCAATACGCAATAGTTCTTGGGACCCTGCTTCATAGGCAAGTCTTTTCTTAAGCTTAGCATTTTCATATTCATAGGTGTAAAAGCTCAGCAAGCTTGAATCTGCACTATAGTAGTTCGACTTAATTAATTGCTCATCTTTGTACACATATTTTTCTCTATGCAGTGTGTTGTCAGGTTGTCGGATTCGGTGGTCTAGCTTTTTGCCATCTTCATCATACACAAAGCTTTCCGCAAAACTCATGGCTCCTTGCTCGTATTCGCCATTGATTTCCTTCAGGTCGTACATTTCGATCTGTTCGGTTTTAACGACCTTTTGTTGGTCGGATGAACAAGCATAAATGCCGAGTGAAAGAAGAGCTATTATACAGATTACGATGTATAGCTGCTTATAAATTCCAGAGATTTTAATTCCATCCATGAATGTTGATTTTTTTTAATATGAAATCCGACATGACCTCCATAAGTGCAAGGATATAGAAAAAGATTGTCATTTTCTGCTGCTTCGTCTATTGGTATTGCCTGGTCCGATAAAAATGGATCGTCTACTGCCGATAGCATAAGTGTTGGTAAGTTGATGCTGCTTAAGAATTGCTTTGAAGAACATCGTGTATAATAATCTTTGGCATTCTCAAACCCATGCAGAGGTGCTGTATATACGTCATCAAATTCGTAGAGATTGTTAAGGCCCTTTAGCTTAGACAGATCAATTTGATCTGGAAACAGTTTTGCTTTGCCGCGTAGCTTTTTGCCTAGACTTATCATAAATCGCTTTTCATATAGCCAGTTCTCACGTTGAATGATTTTTAAGCTACATGACTCTAGATGTGCAGGTGTTGAGATCGCAACAGCCGCTTTTAGCTGTGTGGGTAGCTTATAGATTTGATCTCCTAGATATTTCAAAACTAGATTGCCACCAAGACTAAAGCCGATCAGAAATACTGATGAATAATCTGATGCAAAGCTTTCTAGTGTTAGTTGGACATCATCAGTCGCACCACTATGGTACAGTCTCAATTGACGATTCATCTCTCCACTACATCCTCTATAATTCATAGCGGCTACATCAAATCCATGCCCACTAAAATAGCGACTAAACTGTTGAATATAGGAAGAAGATGAAGAGCCCTCTAAACCATGACATAATATCACCAAACGTTCATTTTTGTTGAAGAGACAATCAATATCGATAAAGTCATCATCGAGTGTACTTAATCGTTTTCTTTCAAAACTAATAATACCTGTAGGCCGTAACATATGTGACAACAAGGTGTTGCGATGTCCATTTTTATATATGTACGAGGGCGAGTAATCGTCGGCTGGTAAAACAGGCATTGGGTTCGCTTAGTTGATGTTATAAAACACGAATTCCCAAGCGACGTGTCAAGTCCATTAGCCGGTCCGGGTAATCTGTAATAATACCATCGACTTGAATCGAGATCATGTGTTTCATGTCACTTTCCTCATTCACAGTCCAGGGGATTAATTGAATCTTATTCTTCTTACAATAATCAAGTACAGCTTGATCTATTAATTTGAAATACGGACTGTATACATCGGGCTTAAACCCAAGTGCTTCAATATTATCTTCTATATTATTTTTATTTTCAATCAGATAAACAAGTTTGATCTTATCATTTAAAATCTGAGTTTGTTGAAGAGACTCTATATCGAATGATTGTATGAATGTCCTTTTAATGATACCTAATTCCTCAACGACAGTGACAACATGGCCAGCAAAGGTTTTCGCATCTGGATGAAACTGATTATCAAACTTGGGTTGTCTTTTGATTTCAATATTGTACAATGGTTGCTTTGCCCCTTGCTCAACTACGTAAGCTTGAATGGCTTGGACCATATCTTTAAAAGAAGGTTTGTAGACGTTGAATAGTTCTTGATCTGGAAATCTAGGATTTCCTTTACTACCCACATCATAGCTCTTTATTTCTTCGTAGGTCAGCTCAAATAAATTATGCCGTTTTTCAACACCTTCAGCAATTAGATTACCATCGGGATCTTTTGTGATCTCATGTGAAAAGAAGGGTTCATGCGATATAATCACTTCTCCATCCTTGGATATCACTAGGTCAAGTTCAAGCGTCGTCACACCTAGATCGATAGCCTTTTTAAAAGCAGGAATTGTATTTTCAGGGAGCAGGCCTCTACAGCCTCTATGCCCTTGTACATCTAGAGTTTGCATCTCATTGTGTTTTATAAGTGATGATTGGCTGATACATGACATGAAGATCAGACAAATAGAAAGTATCAGATATTTCATACCTCAATGTACTGAAATGTGTGGACCTATCAGCGATCTCAAAGAAAAGGAAGAGTAAAAAAAATAGCCGATCAACACTGTTGCTCGGCTATAGAAAATTCATTAAAAAAATTCTAAAACATTATACCTGCGGCTAAGGTAAAGGCATCAAAGCCTCCCAGCGTGATTTTTGGTTGCGCATAGACATTAAATCCTGATATAGGGATGTTGAAATGGCCACCTAGGTTGATACCAATATCAGTATTCCCTACTGATGCTGTACCAATATTGACAGAGGCTCTGGCGATTTGAAGTCCAGCGATAGGAGCAAAGTCTATGTCCTCTCCAATAGTTAGTAATCTATAGTGCGCATCAAGATCGATAGCCCACGAGGTTACATTCTCTTGGAAAAAATAAGTAAAGGTAGCTGCTCCATCAAGTGGTTGACCGGTTTGCTCTTCCAAATCCATCATGACTTTTCCTTGTACACCAAATGCATCAAAATCCAATAAGGATACACCTGCTCCAAAATGCAGTTGACCAAAAGAGACTGACGCAATTGCGAATGCAAAGCAAAGGGTAAACATAAACTTTTTCATAAAGTAAAATTAATTTGTTATCAATGGTTTATAGGGCAAAAGTAATAGCATTCCAGTACTTGTCAAAGGATATGCACATATGAATCTTCATGAAAGATCAAAATCACTATTTTTGGGTAGCTATGCCGTCAGCTCATAAAAAGCAATTATATTTAAGTAAACAAAACCCTTAAACATATGTCTGCATTTGTCGCTGAGATAGTTGGAAGTATGATATTATTATTACTTGGCAACGGCGTCAATGCCAATGTCAGCTTGAAAAACACCCTAGGTAACGATGGTGGCTGGTTGTTGGTAAATTTTGGTTGGGGATTGGCTGTATTTTGTGGGGTGATCATTGCAGGACCAATTAGTGGAGCACATTTAAATCCTGCTGTGACAGTGGGTTTAGCAGTCGCCGGCAAATTTCCCTGGGCTGATGTAGGGCCTTATATTCTCGCCCAGTGCATTGGCGGAGCCATTGGAATCGTTCTGTTATGGCTGTCCTATATGGATCATTTTAAAGCTACGACTGATCTAGATGCGAAGCTAGGAACCTTTTCAACAGGTCCAGCAATGCGCAATCCGATTATGAATTTTATATCTGAAGCCATTGCCACATTTGTTCTGGTTTTTGTGATCCTCTACATAGCTGGTGCTGAAGTTTCAGCGACTGGTATTTCTGATGCTAACATTGGATTAGGTTCTGTTGGTGCTATTCCTGTAGCCTTACTTGTTGTCGTCATAGGTATGGCGCTTGGCGGTTCGACCGGCTATTCGATTAATCCGATGCGTGATTTTATACCGCGTGTGATGCATAGTATTCTGCCGATAGGGGAGAAACGAGATGGTGATTGGGGCTATAGCTGGGTGCCGACGATCGGCCCCTTTGTTGGAGGTGCAATAGCTGGGCTGGTATACATGATGCTGGGTTAAGACCTTTTTTGTCAGCTCAAGGCTATCATACCGTTTTTACATAGCTTTCGTAATCAAGTATACTTTGTTGGATGATTTGCTTAGCTACTGTAGCATCTTGAAAATCTTCAATAGCGACTGTCTTGTTTTCTAGCTTTTTATAATCTTCAAAAAAGTTTTTCAATTCATCGATGAAGCGGTCATGTAATTGAGAAATGTCATTGAAATGATTCACGCCCATATCGTTTTCAGCAACAGCAATAATTTTATCATCCATTTCTCCATTATCCACCATTCTCATCACGCCTATCACCTTACTAGAAACGATGCACATGGGCACTATAGCAATTTGGGAAAGTACCAGAATGTCTAGAGGATCTTTATCATCGCAGTAAGTCCTAGGAATAAACCCATAATTGGCTGGGTAGTACATGGATGAATAAATGACTCTATCCATTAACAACATGCCTGATTTTTTATCGAGCTCATATTTAGCTCTCGTGTTTTTTGGAATTTCTACTATGCTGTTAACGATGTCTGGAGCATGATTACCAATCTCTACCTTGTGCCAAGGATTCTGCATGTCTATTGCCATTGTACTGCTTTTTGTAATTTCTTTTATTCAATAATAACGTAAAAAAAAAGCGCCTCAATTCTTACGAAAGAGCGCATTGGTGTTTTAAAAGTGCAAACATAGATAAATATCTCCTATGAAATATACATTTAACGCTTAAGAGCAAAGCTTCTAATTATATGTCTAAAAATTGCACCTTGTGAATAGCCTAAAGTCTATTAATCACATCATTCGGAGTCAGAGGCCAGGTGGAGTTAGCATTAGTTTCCCAGGTGAACCTCTTGCTCAAAATACCGGCTTTGCTATGGATCCCTTGATTATGGCTTGGGAGTACCTAGGCTATACAGAACTCGAAGATCAGCTCGATGAATTTACAAATGGCGCAAAAAGTCTACCAGCACTTCATGTTCAGGCCCATCGCTTTGCTACGTTTGGACGTGTGTTTCATTTTTACTATAAATCTGAACTTAGCAACTTAACATTAGATCTGATAGGCAATGAATCAGGCATTGTAGATCATGAGACAAATCGTGCCTTGCAATCCATTCAAGAAATAGAAAGTTCTGCTGTCGTGGATTATGATTCTGCGATTGAAATAAATTTAGCGCCTGGATTTGAAACCAATTTAGGTGGACAGTTTGAAGCTTTTATTGATGGATGTAATAATGGAGTCGGGGGACAGAATTAAGATTAGTGCCTCAAGAACTAAATATACAGCCATATTAAATTGTTCTTTTCCGCCTTCTCTGCGTTACAGAACCGGCCTTGATAGCTTTTACCTTTACAATTAAATCATAATACAGGTTGTTTCCTATTAGTTTTAACTTTAGGAAGTGACTCTGGGATCACGAGTTTTATACATAGTTAAGAAGACATTTATATCATTCAGTGCCATCTGGTTATCAAATTGAGGAAGGCTCTTCTTCGTCATCAACTCGAAGAGTTGAAAAAGCAGATGGAAGTGAAAAAGTAGATGGAGTCCGAAGACCCCAATCTACACAGAATGAACATCCGTATGAACAAACATCAGATGCTCTTCTTCGTCTTTGACAAAGTATGAAATTTATATGGAAATATGCTTGTTTTTATCACAGTACCTATGGCTATCAAAGCGAACCTGTGCCTTGAGTAGACGAAAAATAACTGCTTTCATACAGCCATTTATTTAGTGCTTGAGATACTAGCTAATTGAGTCATCACAAGTATTCCATTTACTTTAGTGACTTGTTTGAACCAGGGCAAAGATGATTTCTTTTCTCTTATGTGTCTTGATCCACGTGCACTAAGCTTATGTGCCTTATGTGTTTTCTTAAAACCTATTTAGTTTCAAATTCTTGTTTAGTCAATCTATATTGGATCAAACTTCTAAATAGATCACCTTTCTTGGTGTGGTCTTTCAGCTCACCTTCTTTTATCATTCCATTTTTTATCATGACTCTCCCAGAGGCTGGATTTTCAACAAGATGAGTCGCATATATTTTATGTAGATGTATTTCGGTAAATCCAAATGTCAAGATTCCTCCTACAGCCTCAGTTGCAAAACCTGTATTCCAAAACGGTTCAGCGATCCAATAGCCTAATACTCCTCTTTGAAATTTTGAATTTATTTTCAATCCGATGCCTCCTATAAATTCGTCTTTAAGCTTAGTGCTTATGCCAAAAGTAAATTGTGTTTTATTCACAAATCCGACATTGGCACTGTTCATCCAATATATGGCGTCTTCTTCTGTATAGGGATGTGGAATATTTAAGGTGGTTTCTGCTACTTTCTGATTTCCAGCAAATTCAATTATTTGTGGAATATCGGTAAAAGATAATTTTCTTAAAAGCAATCTTTTAGTTTCAATCTCTGGGAATTTGTCCATTTGTAAATTTTTCTATGTTCAAATTGTGAAGCACTCTACACCCGACTACAAACCCGAATCGCTGACATATTATCAATCAAGATGTTCCCTTTGCGTTTAAACCAACCTTCCTTATAAAAGGCTTCGATAAGCACGTACCGAGCATCGTTCTCTGGCAAAAACTCCACTTCAAATGTCTCCCATTCAATCTTGTCAATAAAGTCAGATTCAAAGACGAGTTGGTGTGTCCCACATTTTTTATCACCGATCCAGATCCTGAGTTTGATTGGTTGATTGAAGCCTGAATAGCTTTTAGAATGTGCCAGATCAATAGTGAAGGTATGGCAGATGTCCTTCTTCATTGTCTTACTGGTCCTCTGGCCAATAGATTCGAATGTACCATTATCTCGAGTGATCATACCAACATAGGTCTCTCCCTCAGAGGCCTCATTGTAGACGCCCCAATAGCCTGGCATGATATCGGGCGTGGTGTATTCTTGGCATTCAAACCAGCCCATCGGTGTTGTCGCATCAGACGGCGTATCTTCAAAAGAGGGATTGTTTAGGTGGATCTGACCCGATATATGTGTCGAAATGCACATTCCCAATAAGATAATAGCGCATTTTATATTAATAAATGTTATATATGTTCTACCTTTCATGCTGATGAATACATCTTTAAATAAGAACAGTTTGTGGACCAGTTTCAGTATCGTCATTGTGCTGTTTATCTTCGGAATATATGGTGTTATTATCATTCATTCCAATTATGTGGGCCAGAAAATAAAAGAACAATTGAATGTAGTCGCAGAGTTCACAAAAGACTATAACGATGCAGATAAAAGTCATTTGTTTGAAGAATTGAGGAATCATGAAGCTGTCATTGCCTCTAGTCTTAATTTTTATAATCAAGACGAAGCACGAGAGTTAATGATGGGAGATCTAGGTGATGCCTTTCTTGAGGATGAGGATGGCAGTCCATTTAGAGATGTCGTCGTATTCAATGTCAAGCATGAATATTACACGCCAGAGTATTTGAATGAACTCAGTACGCATCTCCAAACGCGCGACTATATCAATGATGTGGTCTATCAAGAAGAATTTCAACAGCTATTAGAAAAGAATCTAAAGGATCTAGCACTGATTCCCTTATTGATCGGCATATTGATGTGTGTGTTAACCATAGCATTGATCTATAATACAGTTCAGCTCGCCTTACAATCTGACACAAGACAAATTAAAACCATGAAGTTGGTAGGAGCTAGCCAACAATTCATAAAGCGACCCTATATCAGGTCGTCGATTCGCATGGGAATAATTAGTGCTGGGATAGCGATTGTCTTGCTGCTCTTGATTTTGCAAGTCATATCCGTTCGATTGGCAGGGATTAGTGGGTTTTTCCATTATCCGTATATATTTTTGATTTGCCTGCTGTTATTGATCATTGGTGTCTGCATCCCACTGGTCGCTACACAGACGATTTTGAGTTCTCATCTGAAACGAATTCATGTTGGCATATAAGCATGGTGACAGGCCAGAATTCCCATGGCTTTTGATATCTTTGCAGTCATTATACTGTTGCAATATCGAAATTCGTTAGTAATACTATAGGATTTATTATGAGTAAGAAGAAAAGAATTAAAAAGGGTAGTGCTTCTCAAAGTGCGCAAGAATCGTCAGCAAAAAGTACCTCATCAAAGGTTTCTTCAGCTAAAGTCGTCAAAACGAAAAAAGCACAGGTGTTAGAACCTACACGCGCTCGCGCATCATCTAAGCAAACATCTAATAGCTCAAATGTTCCATTGCTCTTTGGTAAGAAAAACTTTATGTTCATTTTTATAGGAATGGGCTGTATGGCTCTTGGGATGCTATTGATGTCAGGCGGCGGCATGCCAAGTCCTGATATATGGGACGAGAGTATCATCTATGGCTTTCGCCGAATTACCTTGGCACCGATCATGATATTATTAGGTTTGGCTTTCGTTTTATACTCTATATTCGCACCGAACACAGCAAATGCATGAACTTCTTGAAGCTATTGCTTTAGGGATCATACAAGGATTCACGGAGTTTCTACCGGTTAGTAGTAGCGGACATATTGAAATCGCTAATTATTTTTTTGGCAATGATTCAAGTGGTGATGAAAATCTCACCATGACGATTGTGTTACATGCAGCAACTGCAATAGCTACAATCATTGTCTTCAGAAATGATATTCTAGACATCCTCAAAGGCATATTCACGCCTAGTTATAATGATGAAAAGCGCTTTGCATTAGCTATCATTTTATCCATGATTCCAGCAGCCATTGTCGGCTTATTTTTTGAAGATATTGTAGAGCAATTTTTCACCCAAAACCTTATGCTAGTCGGATCAATGCTTATCGTAACAGCCCTGCTTTTGTATCTAGCAGATAAAGCAAAAGATACGACCAAGCAAGTTGGTTTTAAAGAAGCCATTATCATTGGATTGGCACAAGCCATAGCGACTTTACCCGGTATATCACGTTCTGGGTCGACCATAGCTACATCTGTCTTATTAGGTGTTGATCGGTCAAAGGCTGCAAGATTCTCATTTTTAATGGTCGTGCCTCTCATCTTAGGGAAGATGGCCAAAGATCTAATTGATGGTGAATTTGCAAATCAAAGTTTAGATGTTCTTCCCTTAGTGTTGGGTTTTATTGCAGCTATGATTACTGGCTATTTTGCTTGTCGATGGATGATTGAATTGGTGAAGCGCAGTCAATTGAAATATTTTAGCTTCTATTGCCTAATTGTGGGTATCATTGCGATCATATCCTCAGTAGCCATATCATCATGAGTATTACCTGTCCCATTATCGACAAACTAACATTCAGTCCGTCAGTAGACTTCCTGGGAGGTGCGGCTTTGCTAGTCGATAAACCTAAAGATTGGACTTCGTTTGATGTCGTTGCCAAACTCAGAAACCGAATTGGTAAGCACCTAGGTGTTCGAAAATTAAAAGTCGGCCATGCTGGCACCTTGGATCCCTTAGCAACTGGTCTACTGATTATATGTACAGGCAAAGCGACAAAACAAATTGAAGGATTCCAAGGATTATACAAAGAGTACACAGGGACGATCAAACTAGGAGCGACCACCAAAACTTATGATGCAGAGGGAGAAGAAGAAAATAAGTGCGATTGTTCTGCGATCACAGAAGATCAAGTCAAGTCCGCGATTCAAGCTTTTACTGGTTTGATCACACAAAGGCCACCTATTTTTTCAGCATTAAAAGTGAAGGGTAAGGCACTCTATAAATACGCAAGGAAGGGCGAAACTGTTGAGATTAAAACAAGAGAAGTCACTGTGCATGAGTATACAGTGCTGAGTTTTAATAATCCATTCATTGAGGTTCATATCAAATGTAGTAAAGGGACATATATCAGATCCCTTGCTCATGATCTTGGGCAATCCTTGGGATGTGGTGCGTATTTGGCTGATCTGCGCAGGACGGCCATTGGTGAGCACAGTGTGAATGAGGCTTTATCAATAGAAGAGATAATTTCTCAGCTTTCAGACGAATCAGTTTAAATCCAACGTTTATACATCAAACACTGCACTATTGGCAATTCAATTACAATCAGTATCTAAGTTTTATGGCAAACAGGCAGCTGTTGATAATATCTCCTTTGAAGCGAAGCAAGGAGAGATCGTCGGGCTGCTCGGGCCTAACGGTGCAGGTAAATCCACAACGATGAAGATGATCTGTGGATACATTGAGGCGGACGAGGGTGATATCAGTGTGAATGAGATGCAAGTGCAAGAGAACTCGTTAAGGACGCGACAGATGATTGGCTATTTAGCCGAACAAAACCCGATGTACTCAGATATGTACGTCAGAGAGTTTTTGCAGTTCAATAGCCAGATCCACAAATTATCGAATAGTCAACAGCGGATTGCAGAGGTGATTGAAATGACGGGTTTGGGTAAGGAGCAAAATAAATTTATCCGACAACTATCTAAAGGGTACAAACAGCGCGTCGGCTTAGCCCAAGCGATCCTACACGATCCACCCATTTTGATTTTGGATGAACCTATTTCTGGATTAGATCCTAATCAGTTGGTTGAGATTAGGAGCCTGATCAGACAATTGGGCGAGACGAAGACCATCTTATTTTCGTCTCATATACTACAAGAAGTCGAGCAGATTTGTGATCGATTATTGGTCTTGAATAACGGCAAAATTGTGATGGATGGCACAGTCGCCGACTACAATCGAGAGCGAGAGGGTAAATCTCTCATTATTGTGAAATTTGAATCAGGACTTAAGCTAGACTCCATACTAAATGAAAGTGATGCGATTGAGTCTCTGTCCGATAGTTCTTATCGAATTCAAACAGATCGTCCAGCTCAAATGAAGCAACAGTTATTTGATATTGCTGTTGCTAACTCGACAAGAATTACAGCATTGACAGAACAAACATCATCCATGGAAGATGTCTTTCAGTCCTTAACTAATGAGGCACGATGAGAGCGATGTACTTCAAAGAAATCCGGTCCTTTTTTAGCTCTATGATAGCTTATGTGGTGATTGGTGTCTTCCTAGCATTTTTGGGGCTGATCTTGTGGGTCTTTCCTGATACGAGTGTATTAGACAATAATTACGCTCAACTGGATCCGCTCTTTGCTATCGCGCCTTTGGTGTTTATGTTTTTGATTCCTGCTCTAACGATGCGGAGCTTTGCTGAAGAGTATAATTCCGGCACGATTGAATTGTTGTATACCAAGCCCTTATCTGATGCGAAATTAGTCTTGTCAAAATATTTCGCCTATTGTACAATTGTATTTCTTGCTCTGCTACCGACATTAATTTATTACTACAGTATTTACCAGCTTGGTGCACCAAAAGGAAATTTGGATTCTGGAGCAATCATTGGTTCTTACATCGGCTTATTCTGTTTAGCTGCGGCATTTGTCGCTATTGGTATTTGTTCTTCTTCGCTGACGCGCAATCAAATTACTGCATTTGTGATTGGTGCATTTTTCTGTTTTTTCTTTACTTGGGTTTTTGAGTTTGTGAGTGGCTTGTCTATTTTTTATGGTCGTGTCGATGATATTGTAGAGCGACTAGGCATTAATTTTCACTACAGTTCTATGAGTAAAGGAGTGATTGATTCTAGAGATGTGATCTACTTTCTGTCGATAAGTAGTTATTTTTTAATCCTGACTCATTTCATTATCAAATCAAAACGATCATGAAGATAGGGCAGGGAGTGATTCGATTAGTATTAATTGCAGTTGTATTTATTTTAGTAAATGCTATTGCTAACCGGTTTTATAATCACATTGATCTGACGGATGATTCTCGCTTCTCTCTGACAACGCCTACCAAAGAATTGTTGCAGAAAGTCAATGATCCGATTTATGTCAAAGTTCTGTTGGAAGGCGAATTTCCAGCTGGCTTTACGAGATTACAGCAGAGCACTCGTGATTTACTGGCTCGATATAAAAGCTACTTACCGCAACTTGTGTATGAATTTCAAAATCCTTCAAAAGGGACGGTAGACCAAATCAATGCCGTGCGCGAAGAATTACGCAAAGAAGGGATACTGCCGACGACCCTTAGATACGGAGAAGGAGATCAACTGACGAACAAACAAATTTATCCCTATGCTATATTTAGTTTGGGTTCTCGTCAGATCGTCGTTAATCTGTTAGAAGAACAAGTGATGGGCGTTCCAGAAGAAGTGGTTCTGAATAATGCAGTAAGTTTATTAGAGTACAAATTCTCAGATGCGATCCAAAAATTGACTTTGCAAAAGAAAGCCAATATTATTTTCACTGCTGGCAAAGGCGAATTAGAACGAGAACAAACAGCACACTTCGAGATGCAGTTGAGAGAACATTATAATACGGGGAGAGTGAATCTGGATAGTATGTATCAGATCCCTGCTGAAATAGATGTGGTCGTAGTCGCTAAGCCGCGTGCCCCCTTTAATCAAAAGAATCAGTTCGTGTTAGATCAGTACATCATGAATGGAGGAAAGGTGATCTGGCTAATTGATAAGCTCAATGTGAATGTTGACAGTATTGCAAGAAATAATTTATACGTGCCGCCTGTCTATGAGTTTGGCTTAGAAGATCTTTGGTTTAAATATGGCTTTCGGATTCAACCCAATCTGGTCTTGGATTTACAGTCAAGTACGATTCCTCAAGTTGTTGGCATGGCTGGCGATAAGCCTCAAATGGAATTGATAAAATGGCCTTATCATGTTTTATCATTTTCACAAAGCAATCATCCTATTGCTAAAAACTTGGATCGGGTGAATTTATTTTTTCCCTCAACGATCGATACGCTTCAAACAGCAGTGCCAATCGATAAGACGATTTTACTAACCAGTTCACCTTATACAAGATATCAATTAGCACCAGTTAGATTAAACTTTCAGATACTGCAAGAAGATTTCAAGTCAGAGTTGTTCAACAAGGCGCCGCAGAATCTGGCTGTTTTGTTGGAAGGTAATTTTGAATCTGCCTTTAAAAATAGGCTCGGTGGAGATATGCAGCAAACGCTTAATCAGATCGGTGCGCCTTTTGTAGATCGTAGTCCTTTAACACAACAGCTGGTGGTTTCAGATGGTGATATTATTAACAACGTATTAAATGTTCAAGAGCAAACGATCTTCCCATTAGGCTATAATAAGTGGGAGCGCAAAACCTATCGCGGCAATGAAGCCTTCATGCTAAATGCAGTGGAGTACTTACTAGATGATTCTAACATCCTGACAGCAAGAGCTAAGGAGGTACGTCTACGCTTGCTTGATAAAGTCAAAGCTAAAGCTGAAAAAACGAAATGGAGATTCATTAATATTGTGTTGCCCTTGTTGCTGCTATTGAGCTTTGGATTCCTTTTTAGATTCTTGAGAAAACGAAAGTATACGATCTGATGAAGCAATTAGGCTTATTGATAGTTGTTGTTTTAGGATTATACCTTGTGTATATTTTCTCTGCTCAGAAGTCTGATGATTCAAGCTCTAGCTTTGAGCAGTTTTATGTTGAAGACATAGCGCAAGTCCAAAAAATAGAAATTAGATCTGATCGATTAGAAACAATGACTTTTGAAAAAAAGGGATCTGAGTGGTATTTACAACGAGGTCATCTGGCGCGAGAAAATGCAGTCAATAATCTGTTAGAAGTCATTGCCAATCTCCAAATTAAATACATACCACAAGCTGCTGCCAATAAAAATATTGAGGCAGACATGGCGTCTTTAGGGATTGATGTGGTGGTGTCTGATAAGGCAGGACATGTCTTGAAGCAATATGTCATTGGCTCTAGTGTGGCAGACGAGAGAGGCACCTACATGAAGTTGAAAGGAGCTAAGCAAGCCTATGTCACACATTTGCCTACTTTAGAGGGTAGTGTGCGAGGCCGGTTTTTAATGCGCTATGACGACTGGCGTGATCGAACCATCTTTGATGTGAATACCGATGATATTGTTTCTGTCAAGGTTCAATACCCAAGACAAGAAAGCGAGTCCTTCGAATTGAATGAAGACCGTGTTAGTTCTATGTCAATAGCTGATAAACAAGTCCATCCGACACAAAAGATAGATCAGTATTTAAATAGTTTTACAAATATCGTGGCGGAAGCTTACGAAAATATCAACTCGAATCAAGATTCAATTAGACAGCTATTGCCTTTCTGTATCATTAGGTTACAATTAGAATCGGAAGCTCAACAAACGATTAAATTATACCCCATTGAGAATTATATAGACCAATCCTTGGTTACTTTAGAAAATACGCCTCGCATTAACCGGTACTTTGTCGATACAAACAGGGGAGACTTTATGTTGGTGCAACAGCGGATTATTGGAAAATTATTGCGTGGTTATTCCTATTTTGCGGATGATGAATAAAATGTATGCCTTAGTATTTCTGTTCTTTGTGCTTATTGGTACTAGTGCAACGGTCATCACTCCGCCATGGGGATTTTTTGCACACAAAGCCATTAATCGTCTAGCGGTTTTTACTTTGCCATCGGGTATGATGCCGGTCTACAAAAAGAATATTGAGCATTTGACGAGTAAAGCAACAGCACCAGACATGCGCCGGTTTGCATCTGAGAATGAGGCGATTCGTCACTATATCGATATCGATCATTGGGGGAGTACGCCCTTTGAAGATGTACCACGTCATTGGTCAGATGCTATTTTAAAATTTGCAGATTTTTACGTAGTGCAAGGTGATGACTCGACCTTGATCCGTTCCGTCAATCATGATCTATTGCCAGAAAAATTAGAACTCTTAACGGCAGAAGCAATTGATGTAGAAGGCTTAGGGGAGATTTTTGGGAAGATAGCACCCTGGCTTTTATACGAACGATCATGGCTATTCCCAGCTGATTCAATTGCTCAGTTTGTTAATTATTCTGGAGAGTTTACTGGACTACGGATTGTAGATCGCTTTTCATCTTTTGGGATTGCCCCTTATAATTTGATACAAGCACATGCTCGTCTGACTAAGGCATTTGAGAACCATGATCTGAAGATGATCCTGTATTTGTCTGCGGATATCGGACACTATATGTCAGACATCCATGTACCTCTCCACACGACGGAGAACTACAATGGGCAGCTAACAAATCAAAGAGGGATTCATGCCTTTTGGGAAAGCCGACTACCCGAATTATTCGCAAATGCAGAATATGATTTTTTTGTTGGAAAGGCTAAGTTTATCAAAGACATGAGATCCTATGTCTGGGACGTAGTTGAAGATTCGCATAGCAATGTGCAAGATGTGCTCGACATAGAAAGAAGCTTGAGTGAGAGTTTTCCTTCTGATCTGCAATTCTGTTTTGAAGAACGCTTTGACAAGACAGTGCGGACACAATGTGAAGAGTTTTCTAGAGCCTATCATAATGAGATGGATGGGATGGTAGAAGAGCAAATGAAGAAGTCCATACTTGCTGTAGGAGAGGTATGGCTGTCAGCCTGGGCATTAGCTGGTCAGCCTGATATGACTAAAATTGCAAATGAATATCAGTTGACAAAAGAAGAGCTAGCTGAGCAAGCAGAGCTGAGACGACAGGCACAAGAAGGATCGATTTTAGGCAGAGAACACAGTAATTAGAGACATGAAAAATCAAGATAGAAAATCGCCAGTTGGCCTGGCCTTGAGAGGTATGGCGATGGGTATAGCAGAAGTGATACCTGGTGTATCCGGTGGGACTATTGCGTTTATCACAGGCATATATGAGACCTTACTTAACTCGATTAAAAGTGTTAATGTCGATCTGTTGACCCTTCTTAAAACTGGTGATTGGAAAGGCTTATGGTCTCACCTTAATGGCCGGTTCTTGATGTTCTTATTAGCTGGGATGGCACTTGGGGTTGTCGTGGGTGTGTTTGGTGTAAGTCATTTATTGGAACATTTTCCAGAGCCGTTATGGGGTTTCTTTTTTGGATTAGTCCTAGCATCTGGGATTTATATGGCACGCCAGATCACATCAATTAAAGCTAAGCATATTGGTTTATTTGTAGTGGGCTTGATTGGTTCATTTGCGATTACTCAGCTCACGCCTGCAGGTGGAAGTGAATCATTGCCATTCATATTTTTCTCAGGAACAATCGCGATTTCAGCATTGATTTTACCTGGTATATCCGGTAGCTTTATTTTATTATTATTGGGGATGTACAGTATCATTATTCCTAATGTCAGAGGCTTACTGTCTGATCCAAATAGTAAGAGTCTTGTCATTGTCGCTGTATTTGCTTGTGGTTGTTTAGTTGGATTAATGACTTTCTCACGCGTGTTGTCGTATACCTTCAAACATTATAAGGATGCCACATTAGCTGTGTTGACAGGTATTATGATTGGCTCCTTACCGAAAATCTGGCCTTGGAGAAATCCGATGACGATCCTCAATAAAGACACAAAGGAGGTGCTAACTCCAGATTTAGCAACATTTCAATTGGCCGATTTAGAAAACATTAAAGTCCTCAAGGAGGCTGCTGTGATGCCGTCTTCCTATTTCTCAAATCCAAATACGATGTTGACAATATTGACCTTGGTGTTAGGGTTTGTATTGATTTTGGGAGCTGATCTTTATCAGAGGAGGTGATGTTTTGATTCGGTAATGTTTTGATTGCTGAGTTTTTGCTAATTTTCGGTCCTATGGTAGACGAACAGCCTTTTGAAATCTGAAGATCTCTCTTATATTATAAGACATAATCTTATGTGTCTTGTACAAGAAGCTTAAGTCTTTTGTGCCTTATGTGTTTCACTTTCCACATCAGCATATTTTCACATCAACGCATTTTCACATCAGCACATTATTAATTCATCAAATCCAATATCGCCTCCACCATCTGCGGAGCAAAATGCCTAGGGATATCATGTCCAAGATCATCGATATACAAGGTCTTGGCATTCGGGATGAGCTCAGCAGTCTTAGCGCCATGTTCGAAGTTGACTAGAGGGTCAGCTCTTCCATGGATAATGAGAGTCGGCACATCCAGTTTTTTTAAGTCTTCATAGCGAGAACCTGATGCAGTAATAGCAGCTTCGTGATGAGTTCCTGCATCCGGATTGAAGCCCTTTCTTTTTTCTAATTCGTATCGTGTTTTTAGAATGGTATAGGTATTGTCCAACTCATAATTGCCTTTGAATAAGTTTGATGCGGTCAAGTTAAATCTCATGTTGTTCTCTGGCGATTTGTTCATCGCGTACTTGATCGTATATCTGGCAATAGATTTCACCGTTTCTGGGTAAATGCCTGCAAGGCTTTCATCACCAAAGAAGCCTGTTGAGCTCATTGACGTTAAAGACAAGGTTCTGTCTGCATGATTGATAGCAACTGCCTGCGCAATCATGCCACCCATCGACACACCTATCATATGAGCTTGCTCAATGCCTGCATGATTAAGAATGGCAACAACGTCACCCGCTATATCTTCAAGCGTATACGGAGACGAAGAGTCCCAATCATCTAGCCAAGTTGATAAACCAATATCACGATGATCGAATCGTATAACATCATATCCTGCTGTTACCAAAGGCTCAATAAAGTAGGGCGGCCATTGTAACGAAGTCGAGCCATAGCCCATGATTAACATGATTGTCCCTTTCGATTCACCATCAGTTTTATTTAGCTCATACCATAGTTTAATGTCGCCATTTTTTGCTATTGCAGCTTTGCCAGTATAGTATTCTGGTAAGGGCATCGCATTGGCTTTTTCGATTAACTCATCTGCATTGTCTGGTAGATCAGGAGCAGTTATAATATAGGTAGCCCCTGCGAATAATAATAAGGTAAGGATAGCTACGAAAACAAGGACTGTCTTTTTAATCATTTGATAGGAGTTAGAGGTGTCTCAAATGTAATTGTAAAAAGGGATAATTTGCTTATTCATGAATAGTTATCTTGTTAATCTAAAACCATGTCAGGTCTGGCGAGCCCTTACATGAGCTCTATTTTAATTCATCAATCGGCACACCATCAATCTGTACAGAGGTTAATCTCGACTGTCCATCCTTTATCATGACTTCTCCGTACACTTGTTGCGTGCTATCTCGCATAGCTGCTCTGACTCTTTCTTCGGCAATAGCAATGGTCTTCTCATTCATGAAATACCGCTCAAATGGATATTCTATCACATAGGAGTAGTGTGATATTTGATTCGGCTTGTCTTTTTGTTGCTTACCATAAATCGCATTACAATAAACGCTTGCTTTAAAGTAATCTTGAGTTGTTGTCGGTTGTTGTAGTTCGATTGAGAGGATTTTTGCAAAGCCATCATTCCCTTTTTTGATCAAAACAAATGCATCTTGATACCCCGTATTGACTTGGCAAGTATCTGTTTTAAAATCCGATTGTTCGAATCTCAAGGTCATATATTTTCCTCGGAAAGGATCATTGGGGTCAACGGGTTGCAACTCAAATAAGTAAGCTGTGCCTGTTGTGATCACACGCTCGCTATCCCAAATCATTTTTATGAGTACTGCCAATTGGATAGCGGCAACAAGGCTGAATAGTATCAACAGTGTCTTACGATTCATATGCGTTCTTCTTTTTGATAATTAAATAATTAGCTACAAAAAAAGAAATACCTAATAAAACAAAGATGATCCCTCGAATAACAAAACTGATTTGAACATCAAAGAAGCGACAAATAATTAGGGCCACTAAGACTAATAACCCAAGGTTTAAAAGATGAAGTTGTAGTTGGTCATGGCCTCTCCAAATCATAGATACTGCAATGAATAATAATAAGATGTTGATGCCGACTTGGGATGTTATAGGGCTGAGATATTGCAACAAAAACAACAATAGAAAAATAAAGTATGTATAGTTAAGAGGATTGACTATGCTTTTTTCATCCTGAGAAAATTCTTTTGCTAGTAAGTAACTGGCTAAGACAGTTAGCAGTATCCACATACCCGTAGTCGCTGAAAGGAGCGTGTCTCTCCATTCACTCGCACTTAATTCATTCCAATAAAAATCGAAGCTTGTGATCAGTAATAGAATAATTGTACCTAAAAAGCCAATGACCTTACATGGATTTTTGATTAGGCTGTCAACCTTGTGTTCGTAGCGATTGCCGATTAAATAGAGTGTTGTAAAGTAGCTCATGTACATGAGGAAAAACGATGGAGAATACTTTGTAGAAAGTGTACTAAGAGCAATCGTAACAGATCCGATGAGTAACCATAGTAAAAAGCTAAATGAATTACTATTTGATTCTTTTTTATAGAGTGTATAGAAATAGGGTAGTACAGCCGCCAATAGAAGCCAATAGAGGTGCGGCACTTCTCTAGGATAATTAAAGCCAATCTGTTGTGCATAAGAGGTGATGCCAATAATCACGAATGCTAAGACAGCTTTTGAATCGAGTAAGTAAATAAGTGGAATAGCCAAGACCATCCAAGTCAAAATGTAAGAGGGGAGGTCGCCAACTATATGATACACTTGACTGACTAATGTCATCGAAGCACCAATTGCACAAAACAGCGCAACAGCTGATCCCTCTTTCCAAAGCTGATTGTTTCCCTTTTTTAGTAGTACGTAAAAGACAATGACTTGTGTAAGAATCAAAGGCAAAAAGGAAAAAGTAGTTTTTACGATTCTTGGAAAATTATCCCAATTATGGCCGATGATTAAAATGACCCCAATGCCGATTAATAAGGCACCCAGTACTGCGAAAATTAATAGAACTCGATTTGGGCTGCTCTTCTTTTTTTGATTATAATAATTGGATATTGATGTGGCTACATCTTCTGAAACTACACCGTTTTCTATTAATTCTTGTAAATTAATTTTCATCAGCTAGAGTTGAACTAGTTGGCATATTCTCAACGACTCTATTCCTTTGGTGACCTAAATAAAATGAAAAGAGTATCAAGACATAGACGTCAAATAGAAATAGAATTGAAGTATGCATGTTGATATTAAAATAGGGTAGAATGATTGAGATAATAAGGACATCAATTGGTAAAGCAAAAAGGAAGAGCCAAAATTTATTTTCTAAAGTATATTCTCGATAGATAACAAGTAGGCTTGTAATAATGAATATGGCATACATTGTACTTGCAAGACTATCAATCCAGAGCTGTGGAATCGTCTCTTCCATCCCTCTCATACCTGTTAATATAAGTAGAAGACTCATGACTACAATTGTTGACCAACACGTGAGTGTTATGAGCTTGTCCATAATTAGCAAGAATTATTATCTGGTGATAATTCCCAAAACGTATCCTCTTTATTCTCTTCTTCTCGATCCTTACAAGGGAAATCTTTTTCAATCAAGATATGGAGTTCTTCGCTACCTTCTAATTTTAGGTTTGCTTCCAGACTGACTTCTGATGATTTTATCCAATCTATCGCTTGTTCTCGAGGTATACGAATCGAAATGATATTATGCTCAAAAATAGCTTGAATGCTGGTGTTTCCGTTAATCCTTAGTTCATATCGTAGTTCAATGCCGTTGGGAAATGCAATAAGCTCTTCAATTTTATCTGCTGAAGACAATGCTTGTAAATCTGACTTTCTCAATCTCAAGCGAATACTATTTGATGTACATCGGAGTTTCATGAAGCGTATTCTTTTATTTTAATTTGCCAGTCCATTTGATCGCATTTTCAAGAATGGCTATGTGTTTTGCTTGTTGAAAAGATTCTGCTGTATGTCCCATGGATGAGTATAGCGATCTACCTTGGTCAATATAATTATACCAAACAATAGGGTGGTCTTTTCCCATGCCATAGGTTTTGTCTCTCTGTAATGGACCTAGAATGCCATTGGGATCTATGGATTCTCCATTAATGGTATATAATATTTTCGAACCATTGTCTCTAGGATTATCATCAAATATGTACCACTCATCATCATGCTGCCAATTGCGTGACAATGTTTGCCATAGCATAGTGTCTGGAGTAGTCTCCATGAGCATGGTTGCAGTCTGGATGTGATTCTTAATAGGGTGATGAGAAAATTTTGCATTTATTAATTTGTCGACATACCAATCCCAACTATGCGAACCATCACCAGCCGCATGAATCCCCACAAAACCTCCACCATCAAGTATGTATTTCTTAAACACAGCTCGCTGATCACTCGTCAATACATTACCAGATACATTATTCCAAATTGTCGTTTCGAATTTTGATAATTGGTCTTCATTAAAAATCCCCGCATCTTTTGTCTCATAGATAAACCAGCCATTTTTGTCAGCTAACTGAGTCAATGCAGGTATGGCAGATTTGATAGCGTCGCCATGCACAAAACCATTTGTTTTTGAAAACAGTAAGACTGCTGGTTTATCATCCGGTATAATGATCTCATGAGGCTCCGATTCATAAAACGGTAGCCCTATTTTTGCACGATAAATAATAAAACCAACATAACAGATAAACAGTAATGCTGCGAGCAATAAAAAGTAAATTATTTTTTTGATCCACGCCATAAAAAGCTTTTCAAGTTAGCAGAGGTGTTGCGAAAAAAAGTGCCCATCGTATGTAAGCTTGGGTCTGGTGATAATCCCTTTGCCATTCGTTTCATTTGATCCGCATACCAATATACATCTAATACAGCTATGCTGTCCAAAAAGGAAACACCAGTCGTTAAGTCTTCACTTGGTAAAGAGCTTAAATTGCCATTTTTAAGTTGATTCGGCAAGTCAGGAATGGTCGCGAATGGCCTAGCCAATCCTATAAAATCGACTTCATTATTTTTTAAAGCTTGTTCCATCACAGCTTTCGTGCGAAAGCCACCAGTCAGTAACAATGGACATGTTGTACGCTCTCTTGCCTTGATGATGAAATCAGAAAAATAGGCTTCTCGTTGACGTGTACTTTCTTTGACATTGTTGCCTATCATCGCGGGACTTTCATACGTGCCACCTGATACTTCGATGAGATCAATGCCGGCCTCGCTCAAATAGTCAATCACCCGCAATGAATCCTCTTCTGTAAATCCGCCCCTCTGAAAATCCGCTGAATTTAACTTGACCCCAATAGGAAAAGAAGCACCGACTTGCTTTCTAATTTCTGCTAACACAGCTAGCAGTAACCTTGCTCGATTCTCAATTGAGCCGCCCCACTGATCAGTTCTCTGATTGGTGATCGGTGATAAAAATTGACTCAACAGATAGCCGTGAGCGCTGTGAATTTGTACGCCAGAGAAGCCTGCTTTCTTTGCTATCCTTGCCGTGTTACCAAACCGAAAGATGATCTCCTGAATGCCTTCCTCAGTGAGAGGCTCTGGCTTTTTAAACACAACTTGTAAAAACGGCAGTTGAATATCTGACGCACTCACAATCCTTGTACTCGCATTGTCACGCGCTTGTCTGCCAGGATGATTCAGCTGCATCCACAATTTGCATCCGTTTTGTTGACCCGCTGTAGCCCAAGAGCTCAAAGCGTCTAAGGAGGATTCATCTTCGATGACAGTATTGCGTATTTCTTCACGAGATCGCTTGTCGATCATGACATTCCCTGAGATGTTAAGACCGACACCACCCAGTGCCCATTTACCATAAAGCACATCAAACCCTTTGTGTGGTCTGCCAGTATGATCACTCAAATATTCTGACATAGCAGACTTAACGATTCTGTTTGGAATGGTGGAACCACAAGGGAGCGTGAATGGACTAAATAACATATCGTGAGTTTAATATACCAAACGGATTTGGGTTTGACCTGTTTAATATTAGGCTATTTTTTCAAGATCAAGGCGAAAAACGGAGGAATAGTAGCGCTATTACGAGGCTTTGCAACGTAGATATTGATAAAATAGGCAGTAGTAAATAGGTCAAATTCAAGTGCGCTTGGTATATAATCATTTATGTCTTATTCAATTTTATAAATCAAAGGATTAAATGCTTTTGAGGCGACCATCACCTTATCGCCAATATGTAAATCACGAATCTCTGATTCTTGTCCAATCACTTTAACAATATTATTTTGGATCAGCACCGTGATCACATAGATAATATCTTCCTTTTGTATTTGGAGTACCTCGCCTATGAATTTGAACTTACCACTAATTTCAGTGTTGATGAAAATCTGCTCGGGACTTCCACTTCTCTTTATCTGTCCTTTTTCTAAGACAAAAACTTGATCCGATAATTTTATAATTTCTGCAATATCATGACTGATCAATAGGGTGGTTAGCTTAAATTCTGAGTGGATCTTTAATAGATAATCTTGTAGTTTTAATCGCTTGGATAAATCTAATGCAGACAAAGGCTCATCTAATAATAAAATCTCAGGCTGTTGGACGACCGCCCTTGCTAAAGCAACCCGCTGCTTTTGACCTCCAGATAAGGTATCAGGTTTGCGATCTTGTAGTTCTCCCAATTCTACAATATCGATCACTTGGGCAATGGCAGACTTGTCTCTCTTTCCTGTTGCATAGTGCAGATTTTCTTTAACTGTCATATTCGGGAAGAGGGCGTAATCCTGAAAGACAAAGCCAATATTTCGTAACTGCGATTTGATGTTTATCTTTTTATCTTGGTCAAACCACGACTTATTATTAACAATGATCTGCCCCGCGTCTGGCTGCATCAAGCCCGCTAGCATACGTAGTGTGGATGTTTTACCAACGCCCGATTCACCATATAAAGTGATGAACTGACCTTGTTGAATATCACACTTGATGTGGAGGTTCATCTCACCTTCTGCCGATTGTAATCGTTTCTGTATATCAAGGTGAATCATGTCCAAATTTTCTTGATGTAGCCACCATTAATGAGGTAAACGATGAGTAATATGCAAAAGGTAAGGACAAATAATATAATGGAATACATATGGGCTGCCGCATAATTCATGGCTTCGACTTCATCGTAAATTGCGATTGATGCAACCTTCGTTTGGCCGGGTATATTACCTCCAATCATCAGTACGACTCCAAACTCACCGACCGTATGTGCAAATGCTAAAACAACACCAGTCAATAGAGAGGCTTTCATATTGGGGAGTAGTACATTGTAAAGTGTAGAGAGTGAAGATTTACCCATCAATGAAGATGCTTCAGTTAGAGAGCGAGGTAAATTGGCTAAACCAGATTGTAAGGGATGGACCATAAACGGGAGGCTATAAATCAAGGATGCGATAACCAATCCTGTAAATGAAAAGACCAATTTAAGTCCTAATGCCTCATTCAGCCATGCTCCGAATGCATTCCCAGGACTAAAGGCAATTAAGAAATAGAATCCCAAAACGGTAGGTGGCAACACAAGGGGCATGCTCACGAGTGTTTCGATAATGGGCTTCAGTCGAGATTTGGTGTTGACTAACCAATAGGAGAGTGGTAGCGATATGAAAAACAGAAGCACCGTTACCACAAAGGCTAACTGAAAGGTCAATATGAGAGGCTGCCAATCCATTATTCTGCAAGCATAATTTCGTTAAGTTTGATCATAGCCATTACACTCATTCCTTTTACAAGTTCTAGGGAGTCTATTGCATTCGTGCTGATGATGGACTCTATGATTCCAACGCTTGACTCGACCACGACTCTAGAGAGTAAGGCTCCTTTTTCTACCTCTTGAATGATACCAGGTATCTTGTTTTGGAGACTGATCTTATGTGCTATGTTGGTCCCAATGACAACTTCAGTTTCTTTAAAAAGGACATTGATATCGTGACCATTCCTGAGGTAAGAAGCTGATTGAGGAGTTTCTACAATAATTGTCTTTAGGTAAAGATCTGCTGATAGTTTAATGGTGACTAGTGATAGATTTCCATTTTGCTGAATCTCGTAGATATTGCCTCTAAGACTATTCATAGATTGAATATCCAAAATCTTTTAGTATCGTCTTAGCTTCTGACGAAAAAAGAAATGTATAGAACTGTTTAGCATCTTGATTTAACTCCTTTCTTCTGTTAATAAGGGCGGCACCTTGCTCTATGGGTGTATATAAGGAATTGTCTAATTCTGTCCAAACACCCTGCTGAATGGCTTGTGGTGCTAAGACTGTAGATAGTGATGTAAAGCCCAATTCTGAAGATTTGCTGGTGATGAATTGATTGACTTGAGAAATACTCTCTCCGTATACTAATTTATGTTGGACTTGATCAAACATTCCTGCTGATTGGAGTACTTCTTGGGCTGCTCGACCATATGGCGCAGTGTTAGGGTTGGCAGTTGCTATATGATTGATGCTTGTAGTTGCCATCGTGGCTAAGCTTGGCTTCTCTGATTCAGTGAGTGACCATAAGACCAGCTTTCCTGACGCATAGACTTCTGGTTGTGTGATTAATAGTCCTTGCTTGTGTAGCTGATTTGGGTATTTCATGTCTGCTGATACAAACACATCGTAGGGCGCTCCTGCAATAATTTGCGCTGTTAGTTTTCCTGATGACGTAATGATAAGTTCTGTCTTAATTCCAGTTTTATCTTGAAAATCAGCTGCAATTTCTTTAATCGCATATTGCATGTTGGAGGCTGTTGCGATTCTTAACGTGTTTGTTGAATGAGACTGACATCCTGTATGACTGACAAGAAGCAAAATAAAGCTGAGGTGTATACAATAAAGCCAGCGCATTATCACGAAAATAAGACAATGACTTGGACAATTGTAATTAATATCTAAATCAAAGCTAAAATGGCTTATGCACTAGTCAGTTATATCTTGACACAGCACCAATTATAGCAATTTATCTTAAGCTTCATATGTACTATTTTCACAGTTTAGCAAATTATCTTTCCAGTATGCCATCGCTATCACAGCTTTCAAAATCTAATACCAATTCTGCGCCCAATTCGATGCTTGTGTTTTCTTGAATTAAAAAATAATTTTGAACATAATAGCTGGCATTTGTATTTTGATTTAAGACTAAACCGGGCATGAAGGAAACAAAATCAAAATAGTATTCTGTACCAATTGGACCAATATTTCCGGACAATGTTTTTGAAATCCCCGTACAGCCAATTTCTGTATGAAGGGCTCCAAAATTCAGTTGTGAAGGAGGAATGATATTAGCTAGATTGGTATCAAGTAGTTTTGCTTGAAGATAATGGACGGTGGAATTGTTGGCACTAATAATAAGTGGTAAAGTTACTTGGTCTGAGCCCATGGATACTGATATGTCAACCTGAGAAACTTGATTCCAATTTTCATCAAAAAGTTGTAGTACGACCCATCCACTTTGATCAATGGTATAGTCTAAACTTATGTCATTATTGCCAACATGAATGGAGCTTGGCGCTGGACTCCATAGTAGGGAATTAGTGCCTCCCGTAATGGTTTCATTTAAATCGATTACGCCAATCAGAGAAAAATCAGATGCCCGTAGTTTTGCTTGGACATGAACAGTTTCTGTCGGTGGACTATCGGGAGTTAATTGGATCGTAACTGTACCAGAACCAATAGAAACGGCTTGAGATGACTCTCCGATTTGATTCCAACTGTCATTAAATAGCTGGATGAGTACTAAGCCATCTTCATTAATGTCATAATCTATAGTAATGGTATTAACACCATTAACAATAGATGTTGGAACTTGATTCCAGGCTATAGAGTTCGTTACTTCCTCAGTTGTTTTTTGATAGACACGCACGTAATCTATCTCAAAGTGAGCAGGGAAGCTAGTATTACTGTCAGGCGGGCCATCACCTCCTGTACCTAAGTTTGTCGAACCAATCGCAAGGTTTAATAGAATATACATTGTTTGATCCGAAACAAAGCTGCCAGAATAATTGTCTTTTTTGTTATTAAACTCGTTGGCGCTAAGAATCCCATCACAATTGTCATCCTCCACTATTTGTTGTAATTCACCATCAATATACCAGGCAACGAAGTTCTCCGTCCATTCGACACCAAACGTATGGAATGTAGATGTGAAATCATCTGGATGAACCTGTCTGGTGTTGACCTTATGACATCTGATTGGATCCCAATTTGGATCATTAGAATTGTTGGGATTGTTTTCTGACAATTCACTATAGTGGTAATTATTGAAGATAGCCGTTCTGTCGCCACCAGTAAATTCCATAATATCAATTTCCCTGACTGGTGGATTCCCTTCAAAGGAATTTAATAGCCAAAATGCTGGCCAAAGTCCTTTACCCGCTGGTAATTTTGCGCGTACTTCGTAATAACCATAAGTGAAATTTTCAACTGAAGTTAGGACACCAGAAAAATACTCTTGCTCGGGAAAGAAGTTTTCAAAGCCTGCAGGTTTATGATCACCTTGGATTGTTAATATGTCGTTATTGAATGAAAATGGCTCCCATCCAATCGTTTGATCATTCAATTGGTCAACATAATATTGGTCTTCATTATTAATGATGATGTTAGGTCCCCATCTATATTGTGTCTGCCATTTTGTGGCATCAATTTGCCCATCCGAAAACTCATCTTGAAAGACTAAGTTGTAATTTCCTGTTACTGTTGAAGGCAGATTACCTACTGCTGGATTCGGTCCCACATTAGGTGTACACAGAGTAGCAAAAACTAGGTCTGAGGAAGGAGAATATTGTGTATTATTAGGATCTGAATTATTAAACGCTTGAATTTTATACGAATACGAATTTCCAGTTTCGGCCGCCGAATAATCCAAGGTTACACTGTTCGTAAAAACAGTTGTTACGTAATCATGATTTTCAGAAACATTCCATCCATTTACAGTAGCATCAGGATTCCAACTCAGGCTCACTGATGTGCATGTGGAACTTGTAACTGTAAGACCAGTTGGCTTATTGACTTGGGTAAAAACGGTCTGCAATGATGAACAAAATAGTAGCAAGGTCAATAGCTTGGACTTGTATAGATTTTTCATTTTAGGTGTTAGTTAGTTTGTCATTTGAATTCTAAAAAATTAGAGTTGTAATTATTGACATATCGTTTATTCTATTTAAGAACAATGTCGTGCTAAACATCTTGATTTATAAATTAGCTATTATGTATTCACTTGGAGACTACTTTTAATCTGCTAGTCAATAAGCTCTAATTCAGAAGGCTTGAACTCGAACGTACGTTTTTTATATGGATAGTGTTAACATATGCTCTTAATAACTCACATGAATGTTCTTGCTACGTGTCATACGTCTACCGTTGGAAAAAATAAAATCAAAAACCACATTCAAAATTCTATTTCATGTAGTTTAATCTCCACTGATTTTCAGCTAGACTAAAAATCTACATCTTGATAAGCTGTAAGGTATTTATAAAGCGTCTGTCATAAAATACCTAGTAAACTGTATTTTTTTCTACTGGTTTTCCTGTATATTGACTTTAGGTATTTGCAGGATTTGTAGCCTAATTCCAGTCAAATAGGAGCTTCCATCGAAGATTATAAGAAGCCCAGTTTTCCTTCTCAAAACCAAAACGATCTTTTCATAGAATCTAAACAAATGAAGGAGATGACACGTGCTACAGAGCTGAACTAAAAACGACATTGACTTATATGCTCTATTCGCCCTTCTTGAAATTCACAACAATCCCCTCTGAGTTGTAATACTTTAATGTAGTTCGATCTACAATTTGCCAGACTGATGAATACGCTTGTTCAACTTGTGTATTGACATTGCCGTTGTTGACAGCATTACTATTCGAATTGCTGTTGTAGTTGCCATTGTTATTTGTATTGGAATTTTTATTTCCACCTAAATAACCGCCAGAAGGATAATTTTCTGGCTGGCTTCCATTTGTAGTATTGCTGTTGCTATTATTCGTGCTATTGTTGCTATTCGAATTATTGCCTCCACCAAGGTAGCCACCTGGAGGTGTTCCAGTGGATGAAGAATTGGTGTTGTTTGTTTGATTTTGTACAGGAGCGGTACCTAGCTGTCGGACATATGAATTCTCTTTCGCTAAGGTCCATGTCACGGATTGACCGAGTAGATCTTTCATGACCATTTGATCACCTTGAGGACTAAATTGCATTGAAAACGTGACATCTGGATTGTTTTCTTGGATCCAATTACCATTTAGCATAGTATATTCTAAGACTAGATAGGGCTCGTATTCATAATATACTTTCCAGTCTGGGTAGATTTCGGCTTTGATCTTAGGCTGGCTACCATTTTTAACTTTAAAATCAAAGGTGAATTCTCTTTCAGCACTATTGCCAAATTGATATAAAGGGCCACCTCCAGCTTGTTGATTGAGTTGTTGGTTAGTTGCAAAACCATCGATTGATTCTATATTGTCTCCAAAAAAGCCTGAATCCCAATTGTCAATCTGAAACAGAACTATGCGTTTATTGTAACTAAAGAGCGCTTCATTTAAATTGTCACTGTATATATTCCCAACGATTCTATAAAAGGTGTTTTTGTTATTCTTACCTGTTTGCTGCACTGTGTAGCGCAATTCAATACTTTCTTTTTGTTTGGAATAATCGTGCTTAACTCTATTTTGCCGGTACTGCTGTGTTGTCGATTTTCCTTGATTCGTATTTGTTGGTAATTGCTGCTGATTTGTGGTTGTACTTGAAGTACTTGTTGAGGGTCTTTTATTAATAACAATATTATCTTTAGGTCTTTGCGCTGATACGGTTAATGAGAACGCGAAACATACGAGGAGAAGGACAGCAGTATTTTTCATGGTGATTTATCAGTTTGTTGAAATGATTTGTTAGTTAGAGTTGACACATAATAATAAAAAAGATTTAATCGAATTCGTTCATTTTAAATCTTAAGATTAATGTAAAACCGTTTAAGGCATTATGTTTTTAGTATAGATTACATTTAACTCTTTGATAGTCAGTCGACTGTGGCTGGCTTAAAATGTACAATGTTTGTTAAAAAATCAATAATGTTTGAGATGCGTTATGCCGAATTTGATTCATGACAGCTTGGTTCCGCTTTACGCGGTCTGAGGATTGATTGCATGTCAATCTAGAGTGAAGGAACCGATTCATCGGAATCAGATATGTGGTTTGAGATCGGATCTCTGAAGTGTTCAACTTCAGAGGCATCTGATTGAGCTACAATCGTATTGCTTAGAGGTAGAATACCCAATGTCATTTAGTTAAGGATATCATGACACCATAGGTGTCAAATATTGGTTGCACGGCACAAAGTGCCTTGCATTATTATATTAAAAGAGCCTAATTTGGCTGGATTTTTTGTAAAAATCATGACAAATTAATGTTTCAATAGATTAACCTGTGTTATTAAATTAATTCATATGCCACTAACTAAAAAACATTGGGTAGAATACCTCTAAGATCCGTTACTTAATATTATTTCATAATCGTTATGACAGAACCTGCAAGTCCTGAATGACAGTACCATGAGTAATTTACTCTTAATTAGGTTTTACAATATAGCCTTTGCTAGGATCGATTTTTCCATTGAGCATATTGACATAGGTAGGTTGCAATGCTTCCAATGAGTCAATGAATTCTATTTCGATCCAAGCTGCTGCTTGCTTGATAAATTCTTTCATGTTGTCCTGTATCATTGCATTTGCTGGTCCTGCGCCATGTTGTTTATAGTACTTCACAGCAAAATCAGGGGCAAAAAAGAATTTAGCATTTTTCAATGGCGCAGACTGATCCATAGATGTCCAATCTGTCAAACCAATCATGGACATAAATTTAGAGTTATTAGAAAGGTGATTTTGTATAGACAACAAGGTTTTGCTATTGCCCGCAAAATCCACCGTTACACTGCCTTCATTTTCGATTGAATTAACTTGGTCGTATGACAACACGTGATCGTAGTAGCTACTTTTTTTGACAAAATCGATATTCTTAGTTGATGTTAAACCGATTATTTTGTTGCCATGGTCAAGTTGGTTTGACTTTAACATATAGGCTAGAGCAAGTGCTGTTTTTGAAGAAGCACTTGTTAAAATAATTTGATTTGCCGTAAAAAAATCATTGCTTTTTAAGAAATGATAATTTAAATAGGAAGTCATAAACAGTGGGCGGAGAATTGACATATAATGCTCCTCATCAGAGGCCTGAGGGGATACTTTTGTGTATGAGTTATAGACAGGTGGAAGGCTCGTGCGATGCTCAGCGCTATCAATAAATCCAAATTCTGAAATCCGATCTGGTTGTACAACAAGTTGCTGCCCCATAGGGTAATAGCCATAAAATCGGTCCCCAACAGAGAGTTGTTCATGTTGACTTTCTGTTACAGTCGCGAATCCCCAAGTTGGTATAATTCCAAAGCCTTCCTTTGCTGGAAAAAATTTCCAATAAGACATTTGCTCTCCGACTACCGCATATGTCACATTGTTACTTGTCATCGCGAAAGACTCTATTTGTAGTAGAACTTGGCCTTCTTGGAGTGTGTTTGAAAACCTGTGAATCTCACTTTCAGATAGTTGACTTCTATTTATTACTAAGGATTTACTCATAGCTCAAGATAATTCTTTTATTTATTTAGTTGTCCATGGATGGTAACTAGTATTTAGCTTTTAGGACATAATTGATGGTTATCAAAAATCTAGGTAGAATAGCTCACTAGAAATTCTAATTCATATTGTCATTGCTTTGTACCTGTCAGCGCGATTACATTTGGGCTAGTGCTTTGTCAAGATCAAAATTGACGTCTGCCTTTGGCGAAATTTGAGCATGAACTTCGTTAAAAATACTCGCCATAGATATGGCTATGCCTACGCTTTTTGCCTCGATCAGATTCAAATTTCACTCAAACTCAACTCGTCATTTAAACGTTGACAAAGCACTAGTTAATCAGATTGTCAATGAAAATGAAAATGAAATAGCCATTGCCATTTAAATTGACAAACACAATCACAAAGATTCCCTATCTTTCTATTAATGGTAGTAAGATTTAGTAACTATATAAGTATGCTGTTGTGCGTTTGGGTGGGGTCTCATGTCGAAGCGCAAGCTGTCAAAATCAATGAAGCTCTGAGTTCAAACACTGTCCACTTAGATGAAGATGGTGATGCCTCAGATTGGTTTGAAATTTACAATGGCTCTGGAGATATCGTTGAGTTGGCAGATTGGTCAATTACTGACGACATAGGTGATCCTGCTAAGTGGGTGATGCCTACGTTTTCTTTATCAGATAATGGGTATTTAGTTGTCTGGGCTTCGGGCAAAGATCGGAGAGAGATTGGTTTTTCGCAATCAATTATCAGGCAAGGTGATTCTTTTAGATATATCACTCCAGATGCTCCTGTCAATGAAGATTGGATTCAACCTGATTATGATGATTCTAGCTGGGACCAAGGGATGTCAGGCTTTGGCTATGGTGATGGTGACGACACGACCTTAGTGCCTACTGGCACACGCTCAGTGTACATCAGGCGTGGCTTTGAAGTTGATGATCTGTCCAGCATGATCAACTTAATTTTGGATATTGATTATGATGATTCATTCGTGGCATATATTAATGGGATTGAAGTGGCTAGAGCAAATATTTCGGGCCAACCACCAAGTTATAATTCGACTGCAAGAACGGATCATGAGGCTGTATTATACGATGTAGGGACACTAGAGCGATTTACGATAGAAAACCCAACAGCTGTATTACGACAAGGGAGTAATCTATTGGCGATCCAAGTCCACAACGTAAGTACAGCATCTTCTGACTTAACGATTATTCCGTTTTTATCCGCAGAGCTGACTCGGCCCAATGAGAAGTGGAGTGCTGTGCCTAGTGTGATAGATTTACCAAGTAGGTCTTGGCATACAAATTTTAAGCTTTCTGGTGGCAATGAGGCCTTGTATTTGTTTAATAGCTCAGGCGAATTGGTTGATAGTTTGACTCTCCTTGATAGTCCTGTGAATGTATCCATCGGTTGCTCAAGAGTTGAGCAGATAATTCAATATTTTGATAGGCCCACACCTGGCGTGCAAAATGTCACATCTGGATTCGATGGAGTGTTGGATGTTGATATTGCATTTTCTCATGAGGGAGGCGAAGCCAGCCCACTACAATTAGAATTGAGCGTTGAAGAACTAGGTGGTGAGATTAGATATACCACTAATTCTACAATTCCTAATGAATCATCGACACTGTATGAAGGACCGATTTCGATTAATGATAATACAGTGATTAGAGCTCGCTTTTTCAAAGATGGTTTTTTGTCTGATCGGACTTCAAGTCGAGTCTTTTTGATCAATACACAGCATGATTTACCGATAATATCCTTGATTACTGAGCCAGATAATTTTTATAACAATCAGACTGGTATCTATGTGCGAGGCAGTTCTTCAGAGCCAGATTTTCCATTTTTTGAATCAAATTTTTGGGAAGACTGGGAGAAGCCTGTACACTTTACGTTTTATGAAGATGATGGTTCGATAGGAGAAATGACTGATGCAGGCATCAAAATATTTGGTGGATGGTCACGTGGATTTGATCAGCGATCTTTTTCGTTATTTGCACGTAAAGCATATGGTGACGGATCATTTAAACATCGTTTTTTTCCTGAATTAGAATACACATCATTTGAATCACTCGTATTAAGGAATTCTGGAAATGATTGGGGGCGGACGATGCTGAGGGACGCAACATTGACTTCTTTAATGACAGGTGCTGACCTTGAGTTTCAAGCTTATCGTCCAACAGTTGTTTATGTGAATGGGGCTTATTTTGGAATCTACAATATGCGTGAAAAAATTAATGAGCACTTCTTGGCGTCAAAACAAGATCTGGATGCTGACAGTATTGATATTTTAGAAAGGGACGCTGATATCATAAAGGGGACAAATGAAGAATACGAAGCACTGATCGATTATATTGCCATTCGAGATTTAACAAATACCAATACTTACAAGGTCGTTAGTGATCAGGTGGATATTGATAATTTCGCGTTGTACTATGCGGCTCAAATTTATTTTGATAATACAGATTGGCCAGGTAACAATATAAAGTTTTGGAAACACAAGAACGGCAAATGGCGATGGGTATTGTTTGATACAGATTTTGGTTTTGGAATATGGAATGCAAATAACTATACGAACAATACACTTCAGTTTGCCTTGCGAGCAAATGGTCCATTTTGGCCTAATCCACCGTGGTCTACTTTACTGTTTAGACAGTTGAATACCAATCCAGATTTTCAGCATGTTTTCATTAACCAAATGGCAGATGCAATGAATTCCAGATTTTTAGCACGAGAGGTGAATGCAAAAATTGACGATCATAAGGATGCTATTGGGAGCGAAATTCAGAGTCATTTTCAAAGGTGGGATGGATCATTTAGTGATTGGTCAAGCCATATTCAGAATATGAAAAGCTTTGCCAATAGACGCGCTGCTATTATCAAAGATCAGATAAAAATATATTATAAATTGCCGTCAGTAAATGAACTCAGATTGTCACTTAATAGTAGTTTAAGTGGCTATCTTTTGGTGAATAATCGATTACAAATTCAGAGTCCTAGTTGGTCTGGAGATTATTTTGGGACTGTACCAATCGTCATCAAGGCGATTCCAAAACCAGGTTATGTCTTTTCGCATTGGGAAGGTGATATTTCGTCTGTAGAGCAAGTGATTACAGTTGACGTAAACAAATTGACAAATATCAAGGCTGTTTTCGAACAAGAAAGTTTTGTGATCTTACCTGTGATCATCAACGAAATTAATTACAAATCCAATGATGATTTTGACACAGGTGATTGGATAGAATTATACAATACTTCAGATGTCTCGATAGATATATCAAATTGGAAAATCACAGACACTGATGCGAATAGCTTTACGATTCCTCAAGATGTCGTTTTAGAAGCTGACTCCTATATTATCTTAGCGAGGTCTACAGAGCAATTTAGTACATTAGTACCATCCGTCGCTGCTCTTGGGGATTTAGGCTTTGGTTTATCTAGTGCTGGTGAAGTATTGACGCTGTATAATCATGCTGGAGAATTTCAAGATCAAGTGAGTTATTCCAATACTGATCCATGGCCTGAAGATGCGAATGGAGTAGGGTATACCTTGGAGTTAATTAGTCCAGAATTAGATAATGGTATGGCTGAAAACTGGGATACTGTCAATGAAACAGGAAGTCCAGGGAGGGCAAATAATATGTCTACAGCAGTTATCGATATTTCAGAGAATAGTTATTTAAATGTATATCCCATACCAACAGTTGATGATTTGAATATAGAGCTTACATTAGCATCTGCGAGTCAAATTGAATTGAATATACTGGATGCGAGTGGCAAACGCATCAAAGAGGCTCTAAGCCAAAGAATGCAAGAAGGCACGCATCATGTTTTGGTTGATATGAAATCATACAGTACAGGTATTTATTTGCTTCATTTAAGTGTGAATGGTACGAACTACACAATGAATTGTATCAAGACTGAATAAAGTTATCTTCTAAAATCTACTGCTATTAAATAAAAAAGGCTGCAAGTAATCCACCTAACCAGGATTATATGCAGCCCTTAAAACAATTTACAAATACAGATTAATTTATCATTGTATTACAATTTTAGCTTCTACTTTTCCATAGTTTTCTTGTATGGAGATGAAATACAAACCTTGACTTAGGTCACTAACATCCACTCGTTTTGTATCAGTTGAAAAATAGTCAACTGCCATCGTTTCTGACTTAACTCTATTTCCAAAAATATCATGAATGTCAACTGTGATTTGATTAATGTCTTTAATCATATTCACATTGAAATATAAAACGTCTTGGATTGGATTCTGAAGGACATCTAAAGATAATCTTTCAATAGGCGTGTTAGCAATATTAGTAGGATCACATAAGCTAGCGGCGGCTTCTGACCAATCAGAAGGTTCATTACCTTCTCCATCATAATTTAATGTCAAGGTTGTTGTATCGCTTAGTGTTGGTACGAAATTGCCAACGGTCCAGATACCTGCATCTTCCGCAACTGGAGCCCTAGTATGACCTCCAGCTCCCCATTCCATATAATCTATGATACTAGCCGGATTGGTGTAACTATTATTTAGATACAGTCCCATTTCTCCATCAACAGACACTATGTTAAAATCAACGGGAGTTTCCACAACAATTGTCTCGCCTGGATCAAGCATGTAGTCACCACCACAGTTAATGGTTAGATCTCCAATCGGTTCGTAATCTGGAAAATTACACAAGATATATGTTGATATATCTTGAGCAGTATCACCTAAATTTTTAAGCTCCACAAGACCTTCACCATCAAAAATAATTTCATTGATGACAATGACAGCGCCCGCACTGGTCGCATTACAGGAATCTCCTTCATCTTCTCTAAATATACTTATGCTATTGGATAAGTCATAGCACCCACCAATATTCGCAACGAGCTCTCCATTTGTAACGCCTGTTAATTCTCCTATATACCCAATGTGGAAAAGCAAACATAAGCCTGGAAGTGCTGCATCAAAGTTGTCATCACTTGGAGAATCTAATACCCCCAAGATTGTATCACCACTTGCATCAGTGACAATCCATTGTGATCCTGTCCCGATATTACCAGAAAGAGTCACGTCACCTGCTGCGATTGTGTCAACGATACCATCTCCTGAGCAGAATGTAAAAGGCCCTCCCATTAATGTGCCACCATGTATTTCATTTCTTGTCACCACGATACTATCCGAAAGACTGAAACACCCTTGTAGATCCGCTACCAAGGCGCCTTCTGTTGCCATACCTAAACTAGCCTCAAAGGATAACAGCCAAATCAAATTTGAACCACTTTCCAAGGATTCAAAGTTAACATCAGACGGTGAGCCAGGAAGCTCTATAATCGTGGTGCCAGTCGCATCTGTCACAACCCACACTGCATTAGAGCCTACATTGCCACTTACTGTGATCGCACCTGCAAGTATCGTATCAGCTATACCATCACCTGTACAGAATTCAAATGGACCGCCAGATAAAGTACCTCCAACAGTCGGACACGCTGCTTCGCAAATTGCCCCACTATCATTTCGAATCACCAGGATGCTATCCGATAATTGATGACAGCCAATAATTCCAGAAACTGGTCCATTTAACGTATCGCCTTCAAGGAGACCTTCAGAGCTTAGATGCCACAGCAAGCATGTGTCTACTCCTGTCTCCTCAAAATCTGCCGCACTTGGTGTTGCTGGAAGACCCAGAATTGTTGTACCTGCCAGATTTGTTATAACCCAAGACGAGGTACTTCCTATATTACCCTGCAAGGTAACTTCCCCCATAGGAATATTATCTGCTAATCCATCTCCTACACAAAACTCAAACGGTCCTCCTGTTATATTTCCACCAACAGCTAAGCACTCACCTTGACAGGCACTGCCATCTGTTGTTCTATTGACTGTTATACTATTTGATAATCTAAAACATCCGCTAAGTCCAGTCACCAAGCTGTCCATTTCTAGTCCGCCAAGTGTACCGTCAAAACTAATATGTCTGATCAAACATACACCTGCATCTTGATTGTCGAAATTGACATCTTCGTAGGCATCAGGGAGTCCTATAATTGTTGTCCCATTTGAATCAAGTACAATCCATTGCGAATTCGCTCCTGTATTCCCAGTCACCGTAATCGCCCCTGCAGGAATTGTATCGACTGTTGAGTCTCCTACACAGAAATTAAATGGTCCCCCTCCAAGAGTTGCATTGGTGGGCTGATTTCTAATCACTGTTAGAGGATTTGACAGATTGAAACAACCGCCAATTCCAGATAATGAATCAGCAATTGCTAATCCAGTCAATGCATCAAAATAACTGATGTGATAGATTAAACACATTCCCGCACCAAGTCCGTCAAAGTCTACACTTTCTGGTGATCCAGGTAAGCTAAGAATGAGGCCTGACTCGTCAGTAATGATCCACTGCGAACTATCACCAACCATATCTGTCAATGTAATTGTACTTGGTGGGATCATATCGGCTGTACCATCACCGGTACAAAATCCGAATGGACCGCCTGCTAGTGTACCACCATCTGCTGTACATCCTGCATCACACAATTCTCCACTATCTACCCGAACGACATCTAAACTATTCGAGAGATCAAAACATCCAGCTAAGTCTGTAATAGGACCATTTTCGACAGCTCCCGATATCTCTCCATCAAAGCTCAAATGCCAAATCTTACAAGTACCCACTTCTGATCCATTAAAGTCTATTTCAGACAATGTCGTTGCTACGCCAAGAATAGTCGTTGTCGATTCATCTGTGATCACCCACCGACTGTTTGCTCCAACATTTTCAGTGAGTGTAATGCCGCTCATTCCAATAGTATCTGCCAATGCATCTCCTACGCAAAACATAAATGGTCCACCAGCTATGGTTCCACCGTCTGGTTGAGATCGTACAACAGTGACACTATTAGTTGATAAGTCAAAGCAACCTTGAATGCCTGCAACAGCTTGTCCTTCTGCTAAGCCTGTTAATTCTCCTTCATAACTTAAATGCCAGATAAGGCAGATTCCTGCTCCCTGTGTTTCAAAATTAACATCGCTAAAGCTGTCGGGTAGGCCTAATATTGTTGTTGCTGTTTCATCTGTAATGACCCATTGAGAATTACTTCCACTATTTCCAGAGACAATAATTGAATCTATTGCTATTGTATCAGGTAAATTATCACCAAGACAAAAGGTGAATGGTCCTCCTGATAGTTCACCACCTATTGGCTGTGTTTTGATTACCTCTATGCTGTTTGACAGTTTAAAACAATCTCCACTTAGACCTGACATCATCGAGTCGACGGCAGCTCCTTCAAGCTCGCCTTCATACGTTACATACCAGATTAGGCATGTACCTGTGCCGGTCTCATTAAAGTCAACTTGTGATATTGAATCAGCTAGACCTAAAATAAGAGACGTATCGGCATTGGTGACAAGCCATTGTGAGTTCGGTGCTGCATTAGCACTTACCGAAATTAAACTATCAGCAATTGTATTCGTGATGCCATCGTCAACACAAAATGTAAATGGTCCTCCAGAAATTGTACTTGCTACTACGCCACATGAATCAGTACATGCTGCGCCATCATTTTCTCTCACGACAGAAATGCTATTCGACAAGTCAAAACAGCCACTCAGTCCAGATACTGGTGAATCCATTTCAGCTCCTATTAATTCGCCTTCATAGGCAAGATGCCATATTAGACAAGTTCCCTCGCCAGTGTCATCAAAGTCAACAGCAAAGGGTGTACTCGGTAAACCGATTATTGTAGATGTGTCTGCAGTAGTAATGACCCATTGTGAGTTAGAACCTACATCCTCGGTTAAAGTAATTTGAGTTTCGGCGATCATATCAGCCACACCATCACCAACACAAAATGTGAAGGGACCTCCTGAAATTGATCCACCTTCAGGCTGATTACGAGTTACGTCGATATCATTCGATAAGGCAAAACAACCACCAATACCAGATATCAATGAATCCACAGCAATACCTGTTAATTCATCATCAGAAGTTATAATCCAAAGTTTACATATACCAGGACCTGATTCATCAAAATCAATTGTACTCAAAGAATCAGAAAAGCCTAAAATGACAGTACCTGCAGCATTAGTGACAAGCCATTGTGAATTAGCTGCATTATTTTCAGTCACTGTAACTGAGTCGCTTTCAATAATATCAGCAATGCCATCACCAACACAAAATGTAAATGGACCACCTGAAATCATACTTGTTGCTACGTTACATGTATCAGTACAAGCAACGCCATCAATATCTCTAATCACTTCTAAGCTGTTTGACAATGCAAGACAATCAGCACTTAGACCTGACACCATAGAATCAACGGCAGCTCCTTCAAGCTCACCTTCATAGCTCAAATACCAGATCAAGCATGTCCCAGCAACAGTCTCTTCAAAGTCAACCATCGATATTGAGTCCGGTGTACCTAAGATTATTGAGGTGTCAGCATTTGTAACTAGCCATTGAAAGTTAGATGCTGTGTTTCCTGTTATTGTAATTAAGCTATCTGCAATTGAATCAGCAA
>CALGLU010000007.1 GCA_937959275.1 uncultured Saprospiraceae bacterium
GCTTCTATTTCCTTAACTAAACGACATTGGCTCAAGACCCAATGTCGTTTAGTTAAGGATATCATGACACCATAGGTGTCAAATATTGGTTGCACGGCACAAAGTGCCGTGCATTATTATATTAAAAGAGGCTAATTTGGCTGGATTTTTTGTAAAAATCGTGACAAATTAATGTTTCAATAGATTAATCTGTGTTATTAAATTAATTCATATGCCACTAACTAAGCGATATTGGCTCATGACCCAATGTCATTTTCTTAAAGCCTTGTATAAAATCATAGCTATTCCCCAAGCACAAATCCTTAATTACTATAGATCAAGTTCACATATCATAAACTCCCCACGCTCTAATTGACAATTATACAAGTAAGACTCAATGATAGTCCTCATGATAAGATATACGTAAATAATAAACTTCTTAGCTCACCTATTTTCATAAATTTTCACATCAAGACTGCTTTAATTTGGACTATCATTTTAATAATAAAATTAATATTATGAAGAATCTAATTGGTACGTTTTCGAATCTGATAATTATTATTTTATTCGGCTTATTAAATACTTCATGTGCACCTGTCGTTTATGGACCAACGACACAAGCGCTACCTGGACTAGAAAAAAAAGGTGACATAAAAGCATCATTTGCGAGTGCGTCTTCCCAACATAACCTAAAGAGCGATTTTAGCACTTGGATTCCTGGTATGGATACTAGAATTGCATATTCACCCATAAATAAACTTGGAGTGATTCTTGGGTACTCCAGTTTTTCTGAAAAGGCTATTCCTGCTTCTAGCGATTTTTTTCAAACTAGTGAAAAATTTGGTGGACATTATTGTTTAGTGGATTTAGGAGTTGGAACATATAAACAACTAAACCCTAATTGGATTTGGGAAAATTATGCCATGGTGAGTTACGCTAAAATGCAATTAGAAGATAGCAAAATTGATAAACTTAATGCCAACTTAGTAAAAGCTGGCATTGTAACAGGGTTGCTTTATAAACGAAAAGTAGTAGAAATTGGAGTGACATCTAAACTCAGCCGTCTTAATTATTCATCTATTGAGGGAAGGTTTATCCACGATGGATATGATGAAGTCGATAGATTAAGAAAAAATAATTCACATACAATGTTTGAACCTGGTTTCATATTCTCTCTTGGTTATAAAGGCTTCAAATTAGATTTCCAAATGGTCAGTTCTGTAAAACTAAACAAAGACTATTTTAGGAGGAATAAAATTTATAGTTCCTTAGGATTCAGTATGGCATTTAATACAAAAAACTTGAGGTGATGAATTCAGTTAACTCCATCGCACTTAAAATCTCTGCGAAAGCTCTTCCATGGGTCATGACTGTCATGACCCATTGGAGGAAAGTCTTTGGATTATAGCGTTGAATTATAAAATTCAGTTAAAACGGAATAACAAGCAACCATGAGTGACGTATCTTAGTTATAGTAACAAATACCTTTTATGAGAATTTTACTCCTATTAACACTAACACTAAGCTTACATATCACACCAAGTTTTGGTCAATTTGGAAAGTTGTTGGATAAAGCCAAGTCTGTCTTAGATGTCGACGAAGGCAGTCTCGATATTGGTGGTGGCCTTAAGGAAGCACTTCAAGTTGGTGTGGATGATGCGGTAACTTCTCTATCCCAAAAGAATGGCTATTTAGAAAGCCCATTCAAAGTACTTATCCCAGAAGATGCACGGAAGGTTGTGTCTACCGTTTCCAAAATTCCTGGATTCACAAATGTAGAGACAGATCTTATCAATAAGATGAATGAGGCCGCAGAGTTAGCTGCTAAAAAAGCTGGTCCGATATTCCTGGATGCCATAAAACAGATGACCATTAAAGACGCGACCAATATTTTAATGGGAGAACAAGATGCAGCGACAACATATTTAGAAGGCACATCACGTAAGGCATTATATGCAGAGTTTATGCCTGTCATTCAGGACGCCTTGGATGAAGTAGATGCTCGTTCCTTATGGACAAAAGCGGTAACAGCATATAATCGAGTCCCATTCCAAAAGAAGCTGAACCCCGATCTTGATGACCATGTGAATAACAAAGCACTAGACGGCATGTTTGGCTTGGTAAAAGAAAGGGAAGAAGGCATCCGAACAGATGTTGGCTTACGGACAAGTCCTTTGTTGAAAGAGGTGTTTGCGAAGCAAGATGAATAATGCAAAGAAGGCGGGAGCCCAATGTCGTTTAGTGATGAAAATATAAGCGCTGAAAGTGCGACATTATTATAGCGCGGTACGAAGTGCCGCGTGGAATGGTTGAAGAAAGTTTCCATTTGGCGGGATTTTTGGTAAAAATCATGACAAATTGATTTTCAATTGAAATAGCACCTAACACTAACTAAATGACATTGAGGTGGGAACCTTTTTGATCAATTTTTTCTTAACCTAGTTTGACTCTTTTGGTCTAATGTCTCAGTTAAGTGTATACGCTGTCATGTGTACTCTGGCTTGATTATCAATTACACCCTGTCTCAATCACAGACTGCTTATCCGTTAATACAGTCAACTCACTCGTCTCAGGAATAATTTAATTGAGTGCCACCACTTACTTCTAAGGTGTAAAATAGTTGATTGATGATGTTCTGAAGGAATAAGTAGTGAGATCAAGCTCATATCCGAGGCCAAACCCTTACATAAACCCGCTTAAGGCACAAAAAATGGAAAGAATCAACCATGATTTAGCCAACATTATCGATTCTCCTTGTACTAAATCTTCAAAAAAACCCTACTTTTGCTGCCCTTTAGAATTCATGAAAACAAAACAAGACTAATAACTATCTACTATGGAGCAAAACATTAGCTATATCATACCAGTGCTAGGAGTGGTTGCACTGATATATACATTCATCCGCTCAGGATGGGTTAGCAAGCAAGAAGTTGGTACCGAGAAAATGGCAAGAATCGCCAAGAATATCTCAGATGGTGCCATGGCCTTTTTAAAAGCGGAGTATAAGGTGTTAGCTCCTTTTGTACTCATTGTCGCTGTCTTATTGGCGTTTACTGCCAATAAAGAAACATCATCCATGTGGGTTGCTTTTTCATTTATTTTAGGTGCTATCTTTAGTGCACTAGCCGGATTCATCGGTATGAAAGTAGCTACCAAAGCAAATGTCAGAACGACCAATGCAGCGCGTACGAGTTTAGGAAAAGCCCTTGAGGTCGCCTTTGCAGGAGGATCTGTGATGGGAATGGGTGTTGTTGGTCTGGGTGTACTTGGACTTGGAATACTTTATCTTTTCTTTGGAAATATGTATGGTATAACCTCACAGGATGAAGTCAATCGAGTGATCAATGTGATGATTGGCTTCTCATTTGGTGCCTCATCTATTGCGCTGTTTGCGAGAGTCGGTGGTGGTATATATACTAAGGCAGCTGATGTTGGTGCTGACCTTGTCGGTAAAGTAGAAGCTGGTATCCCTGAAGATCATCCATTGAATCCTGCAACCATTGCGGATAATGTTGGTGATAATGTCGGTGATGTCGCTGGTATGGGAGCGGATTTATTCGAATCGTATGTTGGGTCTATTATAGGTACAATGGTATTAGGTGCAGTCTTTATGACAAATCCTGAATTTGCTGCAAACTTTGGTGGTAAAGGAGCAGTTCTTTTACCATTAGTATTAGCAGCAACGGGTATTGTAACCTCGATCATTGGTTCTTTCTTCGTAAAAGTGAAAGATGGTGGTGATCCACATAAAGCATTAAATCTTGGTGAATATTTAGCAGCAGGTTTGATGTTGGTGGCTACGTTTTTTATTGTGACATGGATTCTACCTTCGTCATGGTCCGTAGATGGTACTTCCTATTCATCAATGGGTGTCTTTTATGCGATCTTAATTGGTTTAGCTTCAGGATTAGCCATTGGAAAAATAACAGAATATTATACAGGTACAGGGACAAAGCCTGTCCAATCAATCGTAGATCAATCAGTCACTGGTGCAGCTACAAATATCATTGCTGGTCTTGGTGTAGGGATGCAATCAACTGCATTGCCGACGATCGTATTGGCAGCTGCTATTATGGGTGCACATCACTTTGCTGGTTTATATGGTATTGCGATTGCTGCAGTCGGGATGCTATCGAATACAGGTATCCAATTAGCGATCGATGCATACGGACCGATTTCTGATAATGCAGGTGGGATTGCTGAGATGGCTGAGTTACCAAAGGAAGTTAGACAGAAAACAGATAAATTAGATGCTGTTGGTAATACAACTGCTGCGATAGGTAAAGGATTTGCGATTGGCTCTGCAGCATTGACTGCCTTGGCTTTATTTGCTGCTTTTATGGCAACTGCAGGGATTTCAACAATTGATATTGCTAAGCCTAGAGTATTGGCTGGTCTATTATTAGGTGGTATGTTACCATTTTTATTCTCTGCATTATCAATGAATGCAGTTGGTCGCGCTGCGATGGATATGATTACTGAGGTGAGACGCCAGTTTAAAGATATTCCTGAATTGACAAAGGCATTGGCTTTGATGAAAAAATATGATGGTAAGGAATTGCGAGAGTGGAGTCAGGTTGATCAAGATACATTCGATGCTGCTGATGGAAAAGCCGATTACCAGAAGTGTGTTGAGATATCAACAAAGGCCTCTATTCGAGAAATGATCCTTCCGGGATTGATTGCAATCATATCACCAGTGTTAATTGGCTTCGGTGGTGGAGCTGAGATGTTAGGTGGATTACTTGCAGGTGTTACGGTGTGTGGTGTTCTTATGGCCATCTTCCAGTCAAACGCTGGTGGTGCTTGGGATAATGCCAAAAAGATGTTTGAAGAAGGTGTTGAGATCAAAGGTAAAATGTACTACAAAGGATCAGAGCCACACAAAGCAACAGTAGTCGGTGATACAGTTGGAGATCCATTCAAAGATACTTCTGGCCCATCATTAAATATCCTATTGAAATTGATGGCAGTGGTTGCTTTGGTTATCGCACCATTATTGTAATAATAGAATGAAATTACTGAATATGTAGAATGATTCTTTCGTTCTTCTATCTAGATTAGAAATAAGATTACTGATAAAAGTGCTTCAACAGAATATCCTGTTGGAGCACTTTCATTTTCAAGACTTTACAAATGCATCTTTTCTTAAATTAATGTTAGTCTTTTCTTAAAATTGAAGGAGCTAAACTTCCTTTATACGGTGATAAAACCTACCTTTGTGCCGATTTTGATAACCTCTGAAGTGATCAAACTGTGATAAAGCATTTCCTTCTTCTTTTCTCGCTCTTCTTGTGCTTCTCTCTGACTGCGCAACATAATCATGACGACCACGACGGACATGACCACGGCCACGCTCACGATCAGCATGAGGGGCACGACCATGGTGATCATGCTCACGATGCCGATAGTCATGGAGCAGCAGCTCATGGAGATGAGCATCCTACAAATGCGTGTGGCATGTCAGCTCATCACGGTGAGTTTGATCCAGGCGAATTAGCATTTCACCACGTTAGTGATCAAAATGTCTATAACATTGGTCCATGGTCATTTCCTCTTCCCTGCATCATGTGGGTTCCAGGAGAAGGTATTGACTTTTTCTCTTCTGGTAAATTTAATGGTGATTCTCATGGCAATGGAACAAAAGCTTATAAAAAATATGTCCTTCACGAAGGATTGGTACAACGGGTTCCAGATTTTCCAACTGATGAATTAGTTGATATCGGAGCACATAGCGTAGTTGCTGTAAAAGAAACAATTGACGGTACAGAGAAGAGCGTATCTTACTTATGCTATAATGGCACAAAGTACAAAGCTGATGACAGGAGCACACTTGATGCTGGTTATTTTGGTGGTGGGCTTACTTCTTTCCATGATTTATCCATTACGAAGAATGTACTCTCTATGGGTATCGTAGTCTTTTTACTGGGTTGGTTATTTCTAAGTATCGCTAAGGCGTACAAGCGACGACAAGGTATGGCGCCAAAAGGCGTGCAAGGTCTTATAGAACCTATTTTTGTCTTTATTCAAGATGAAGTTGCTAAACCATTCCTTGGAGCCAAATGGCAAAAATTTCTACCTCTATTAATGGCTTTATTTTTCTTCATATTAGGCTTGAACCTTTGGGGTCAAGTGCCGTTTTTGGGAGGTTCGAATGTGACGGGAAGTTTATCTGTAACCTTCGTTCTTGCGATCGTTGCTTTCCTAGTGACTAACTTTAATGGGAATAAAGATTATTGGAAACATATATTTTGGATGCCAGGCGTGCCAGCATGGGTTAAGACGATCTTGACACCTGTGGAAGTCCTTGGCGTATTCATTAAGCCCTTGACATTGATGTTGCGATTGTTTGCTAACATTACTGCGGGGCACATGGTGATGGTGATATTTGTGAGTTTGATTTTTGTATTTGGTAAGAATGGTACATCTACATTGGGTGGCTATGGGACAGTGATTCCATCAGCGCTATTGTCAGTGTTTATGATGGCGATTGAGTTGTTGGTTGCCTTTATACAGGCATTTGTGTTTACCATTTTAACAGCGAGTTATATTGGTGCTGCGACTGAGGAGCACCATCATTAATATTTTTTTAATCAAATAATTTTAAAATTATGGGAGGTTCAATTGCTGCTATAGGAATGGGATTAGCTGTTATCGGTGCTGGTATTGGTATCGGAATGGTAGGTTCTCGAGCAATGGAAGCGATCGCTAGACAGCCAGAAGCTGTTGGTGACATCAGATCAAATATGATTTTGATGGCTGCACTTGTTGAGGGTGCTGCTCTTATCGCTATCGTTATGTCATTCTTAGTAAGTTAGAAAACCTAAATCTGTTTTACAGATTAAGTTAAACGGTAAGCCGATAACGGTTGGTTATTGGTTTACTTTTTTAAATTCATAATCAAGATTTTTATTATGCTCATTTTTTTACTCGATTTTAACCCCATCAAACCAGACTTAGGTTTGATTTTATGGACGACAATATTCTTCTTAGGATTTTGGTGGTTAATTGGCCGTTCAGCATTTAGTCCAATCGCACGTGCGCTTAAATCACGTGAGGATGATATCCAAGGTGCACTTGACGAAGCCAAGAAAGCTAAGGAAGAGATGGCCAATATGAAAGCAGAGAACGAACGTATCCTTGCAGATGCTCGAGAAGAGAGAAGTAAAATTCTGAAAGAAGCAAAGGATATGAAAAATCATATCGTCACAGAAGCAAAAGATCAGGCAAAAGCAGAGGCGAACAAAATAGTCTCAACAGCTAAAGTCGAAATTGATAATCAAAAACGTGCAGCCATTACTGAAGTAAAAAACAGTGCTGGTATCATGGCTCTAGAAATTGCAGAAAAAGTGATCAAAAAGGAATTGAAGGGCAAGGCAGAGCACGAGGACTACGTAAATAAATTAGTTGACGGATTTAACTTGAATTAATGTCAGTAATACGAATCGCATCCAGATACGCTAAATCGATTATTGATCTTGCTTCAGAGCGAGGTGAGCTTGAGGAGGTATTATCTGATATGCAAGGCATGAAAGAAGCCGTCAAAAACAGAGACCTGTATCTACTGTTTAAAAGTCCGATTATTAAAAGTGATAAAAAGCGCACTGTATTCAATGCGATCTTTGATGGTAAGATCAGTAAGCTGTCTTCTGAGTTTTTCAATATCATCATGAGAAAGGGCAGAGAGCAATACATCCCTGAAATCGTGAATGACTTTATCAGGCAATACAAAGAAAATAGTCATATCACCACTATCCAATTGACAACAGCTCATGAGATTGATCAGAGCATTTTGGATGGCATCGAAGCGAAATTATTAGCAAGCAATGTCACCGATAAAAAAGTAGAGATTGAAAATAAAGTGGATGAGTCAATCGTCGGTGGCTATATATTAGAAATTGGAGACAAACTCTATGACGATAGCGTCAAAGGAAAATTAGAAAAACTTAAAAAAGCCTTTTCGAAGAACGAATACGAAAAAGCATTTTAAATAATAAATACTCATAAAAATCAGAGACTATGGTCGATGTAAAACCAGATGAAATATCTGCAATACTTAAACAACAATTATCAGGATTTAGCACAGAAGCCGAACTCGAAGAAGTTGGTTCTGTACTTGAAGTTGGTGATGGAATTGCGCGTGTCTATGGATTAACCAAGGCAAGAGCGGGTGAACTTGTTGAATTTGAAACAGGTGTACAAGCGATTGTACTTAACCTTGAGGAAGATAATGTTGGTGTTGTCTTACTTGGATCAAGTGCAGGCATTAAAGAAGGTGCTGTTGTCAGACGTACAGGACGTATTGCATCTATCAATGTTGGCGAAGGCTTGGTCGGAAGAGTTGTAGATGCTTTAGGTCAGCCGATTGATGGTAAAGGTCCAATCACTGGCGATTTATACGAGATGGCTATTGAGCGTAAAGCACCAGGTGTGATTTACAGACAGCCTGTGAGTGAGCCCTTACAGACGGGGATCAAAGCGATAGACTCAATGATACCAATTGGTAGAGGGCAGCGTGAGTTGATCATTGGTGATAGACAAACCGGTAAAACGGCAATTGCCATTGATACGATCCTGAATCAAAAAGAATTTTATGACAGGGGAGAGCCTGTATTTTGTATCTATGTAGCTTCTGGTCAGAAGGCATCTACTGTGGCACAAGTTGCCAAGGTACTAGAAGAGAATGGAGCAATGGACTACACAGTGATTGTTGCTGCATCCGCAGCAGATCCTGCACCACTTCAGTTTTATGCACCGTTTTCAGGCGCAGCGATTGGAGAGTTTTTTAGAGATACAGGTCGACCAGCGTTGATTGTGTTTGATGATTTATCTAAGCAAGCTGTTGCCTATAGAGAGGTGTCTTTATTATTGAGACGACCACCAGGGCGGGAAGCGTATCCAGGCGATGTCTTTTACTTACACTCACGTTTATTAGAGAGAGCAGCGAAGATCATAAACAATGACAAGATTGCTAATGATATGAATGATCTGCCTGAAAGCTTAAAAGCAGCTGGCATGATTAAAGGTGGAGGCTCATTGACGGCACTACCAATCATTGAGACGCAAGCGGGTGATGTATCAGCGTATATTCCGACCAATGTAATTTCGATTACAGATGGACAGATATTCTTAGAGTCAAATCTATTTAATGCAGGGATTCGACCAGCCATTAATGTAGGTATCTCAGTGTCACGTGTGGGAGGTAATGCACAGATCAAATCAATGAAAAAAGTATCTGGTACATTGAAGTTGGACCAGGCTCAATATAGAGAGCTAGAGGCTTTCGCCAAATTCGGATCGGATCTTGATGCAGCCACACAGGCAGTTCTAGATAAAGGGATGCGAAATGTGCAGATCCTAAAGCAAGCTCAATATTCACCAGTATCTGTAGAGAAGCAGGTGGCCATTATCTTTTTGGGTACAGGCGGTAAGCTAAAAGATGTACCAGTCGAAAAGGTTGGAGAATTTGAAGAAGCATTTTTGACTGCGATGGAAACCCAAGCGGCTGATACCTTAGAAGAATTTAGAAAGGGTAAATTGACTGATGAAGGGAAAGCAGCAGCAACGCGTATCGGTGCTGAGATTGCGAAACAATTCAAATCGTAGATTTGAATTGTAGTCGATAGTGGTCAGTCGATAGTCGATAGTCCACTATAGACCTTGAAAACTGGAATTTAATTGAAATATGAATAGGTAGATATATTAGATCGGTTGGATTGACACTAATGCAACTATCGACTATCAACTATCGACTATCAACTATTAAAAAATGTCTGGACAGTTAAAAGAAGTACGGGATCGAATCAAATCTGTGAAATCAACACAGCAGATTACGAAGGCGATGAAAATGGTGTCAGCTGCTAAACTACGGCGAGCACAGGATGCAATTGTAGCGTTGCGACCGTACGCAAATAAGCTGGACCAAATGTTGAAAAATATTTTATCGAATATAGAAGGAGATGCCTCATCATCGTTTGGTACAGAACGACCAGTGGAGAAAGTATTGGTTGTTCCCGTGACATCTAACAGAGGTTTATGTGGCGCATTTAATAGTAATATTATTAAAGAGGCGATTAAGATAATAGAAGAGCATGAGAGTGTCCGTAAAGCAGGCAATCTAACAATTTTACCAATTGGCAAGAAAGCTTATGATGGTTTAAAAAAGCGTTATGATGATTGTTCTATTATAACTGATCATGTCAACTTATTCTCTGATTTAAGTTTTGATAATGTATCTCAGGTATCTACCTATATCATGGACGAATTTCAAGCTGGTGGATATGATCGAATCTATGTGTCCTATGGTCGATTTAAAAATGCGGCACTACAATTTGCAGAAGCTGTTCAGTTTTTACCTGTCAAAAAGATAGAACCAGTAGGCGGAAAAGAAGACTCCAAATTAAAAGCAGATTATATATTTGAGCCATCAAAGGAAGAACTATTAGAAAATTTAATTCCAAGTATCCTTCAAACTACGTTTCAAAAATTTCTTCTCGACACCAACGCATCAGAGCATGGAGCTCGCATGACAGCGATGGATAATGCAACGGAGAATGCAGAAGAGTTGGTTAAAGAATTAAAGATTACTTACAACAAAGCTCGTCAAGAATCCATTACAAAAGAGTTGTCTGAGATTGTTGGCGGGGCTGCGGCTTTAGGAGGATAGTTAGTTATACATTGTCTTCTTTTTCACAGTTCTACTATAATTTTTCAATTCGATAGAGATTTCTTCTGATTGATTTCCAGAATATCTGCTGACCACAATTCAATCCAATTACTTCCTAAATTTAATGGATTAGATTTTTTGTTGTAATTATCAATATTAGATTATGTGATTTAACTTAATTGAAGAATCGGTTAGATTTTCATTAAGAAAGGCATCGTAAGTGCATGATTTTCATTTAATAAGCTTAATTCACAAAAGAACAGTTTTACAAAAAATCCCCTTTTTTAGGGATACGTACTATTCAAATATTTTATTATTATTACCACTGAAATGTATTATACCCCCGTACTCGATATAAATTATAGATCGAAATAGCTTCCAGGGACAGACTTCAGAGCATAATCGTTTAATAGCAACTTCGATTCATAATTGACTTTTTATTAACAATTGCTTTTCGCGAGAGAAGTAAGTATTGTAACGCTTATGAACTGTGTTATAGTGGCCTTGCTATATCCTAATTCTTCATTGTGGTCTTTCAATTGTATACCAATTAGATTAGAATTCGTAGTTCTGATTCACACCTTTTATATACCAAATCTCTGTTTTGACTATTGTAAATTAAAAACCTAAACCATGAATACCTTCGCACCTTTCTCCAATACCATACTGCAATCCAAAATCCAAAAAATCAATATTGGCTTACTATTTAATTATTATGTATTCCAACGTATTTACATTTTTACTTTTTGTCTTATTTTCTTTGGTGCGGTTGAATCATTAGCTCAATGTGTAACAGGGGATTGTGCTACTCATACAGTAGATGTAAACTTGGCCAATATTCCTGTTTGCGGAGTTGGAGTTGGACAATTTAATGATGACGCAGATAACAATAGTGATTGTGAAGATTCGGGGGGGTTGAATTGTGTCCGATATCTTTTCGACAGACCAGTGGGTTCCTTGACACAACAAATTACGATGAATGTTGGACAAGGCTTAGGTTGTAATGGAGAAACCGATGCGACCTATGTATTAATTGATGGTGTGTGTTCTCAATTATCAGATGGTGGTTCTCAAACTGTGATCACATTTACTTTTCCCATCGATCAAGATCAAATATCTATTTATCTATGCGTCAATTCAAGCGGGCAGACTAGTATTTGTAATGTGTGTAATGAGCCACCTCCTTGTACATTGGAAGCTACTTGTAAAGATATTGATGTAACTAGTACATATTGTTCAACTGAATGTAACCTACCCCCAATTTTTACAAATCCAAGTGATGTTTTTAATAATACGTCGACTTGTACCGAAACTATAAGAATGTTAGCACCAGTAGAAACTGGAGAAACAACATGTGTAGATACAAATGCTGATGATAAAATAAATGTCACAAGAACATATCTACTTGAGTGGTTTGATGATGATTATATTTCTGGTTTTGATAGTAATGGTGATCCAATAGTTACACCTACTTGGTTTCCACTTAAGGAATGTACGCAGAATATCGAACTTGTACTTGGAGCTTGTTGCACTCAAGACGCGACTTGTATAGCACTTCCCGATATTGTGGCTTCTCAATGTACAGTCCCTGCACCATTAACAGATCCAGCAAGTGTATTCTCAGGAATAGAACCTTGTGGAGCAGTTGTTACTATGACTGCGGATCCAGACTCAGACACCGATTGTACAAATGGTTTCAACTTTACAAGAACATATCGATTATTCTTTGATGGAGTTGAGATTGAGACATGTACCCAAGATATAAATATAAGTTTGCCAACAATTACATGTGGTATGCAACCTGATTTGACTTTGTTAGCATGTGATGAAGATCCAGCAACTACAATCTCCGCTTGGAAAACTGGCTTTAGTGTGTCTGGTGGTTGTACTCCTTATGATGGCAATATTGAGCCATACACAGATCCTATGTCTTGTGATGTAGCGACTACAATCACTGTTACGTATTCAGGTACAGATGCTTGCGGTCAAGCCTTTAGTTGTACGGCTGATATTAATGTGCCAGGACCACCAGCTAAACCTATTATTACACATACGAACCCGTTAGCTGATTATGATTTGGGTTGTAATCCCACAAGTATCGAGACGCCTAATTTTATCGTAATGGATGAATGTACTTCTTCAACAATTAGTTATTCGGATTCTGGAGTCGTTGACGGAGTGGGTTGTGAAAAGAGTCGGACATGGACTGCTTCGTATGCAGGCGTTTGTGAAGCTGCTGATCCTGTGATTGTGACTTATACTTGGAAATTAGCAAGTTCAGTGAGTCTAACGCCACCAACAAATGCCACAGAAGGATCATGCCAAACACAGGCATCGATAGATGCAGCGTTTGCAACGTGGTTAGGCACAGTGAGTGCAAGTGGCGGCTGTAATTTAAATGTGACAAATGATAATGCAGGTGCTCCTGCGGCATGTGGAGGCAGTGCAACAGTGACATGGACAGCGAGTAGTGATTGTGAAGGAGATGTAGTAGAGAGTGCGACGTTCACAGTAACAGCAGCGCCAGTAGTGAGCTTAACCCCACCAGAAGACAAAGTAATCGGTCCATGTAGATCTAACGTATATCTCAATAATCAATTTAATGCATGGCTAGCCCTAGTAGAATTTGAAGGTGGGTGTTCTGCTACTATAGATGATGGAGATCCGATAAGACCACCAAGATGTGGAGGAAGTACAATTGTAACATGGACAGTAAGTACTGCATGTGGAGATGATGTTTCTATGAGTTCTACTTTCACAGTTACACCTGCTCCCGAAGTAAGTCTAACTGCACCAGAGGATGAAGTAATTGGCAGTTGTCAATTACAAGAAGATATTGATATGGCATTCGAGATGTGGTTAGAAGAGGTTGAATTTGAAGGAGGATGTGGTACTAATTTGTCAAATGATAATACTGGAGCTCCACCAGCATGCGGAGGAAGCACGACAGTTACTTGGATGGTAACAAGTACATGTGAAGTAGATGTCACTGAAAGTGCAACGTTTGAAGTTGAGCCAGCGCCTGCTTTAGTCTGCATAACACCAACTGTTGACTTAGACTTATCGACGTCTTGTGATGATCCAGCATCTGCGATCACAGCATGGGAATCAGGTTTTGGTTTTACAGGAGGTTGCAATGCATCAGGAAGCATACAAACATACACAGCACCCACATCTTGCGATGAAGCAGGTACAATAACAGTTGAGTATATAGTAACAGATAATTGTGGTCAAAACTTTAGTTGTAATGCAAATATCATCATCCCAGAGATGCCAGCCATAACATCATGTAGGAAACTATTTTGGAATTCTTAAAATATTAAGAAACTTTTTAATACATGAATACGTTCTGTAATTATGGGTTAAAATGTGGTAAAGAAATAAAAACTAAGTCTAGCCGTTTTCTATGGCTGCTACAATTTACCTTCCCTTACATCTCCACAAATTTATACGACATTATGTTATTGGGTGATTTTTTTCTAAGGATGAAAATCTTTTGAAAAATCAGTTTACCTATAACTTCAAAAATTATAAAACCTATTTTCTTATTTCATTAAAACTAAAAAAATGAACAAACTACACATTCTAACTTTCCTTATTTTTCTTCCTTTTTTAATTATGGCGCAATCTACTCGTGTTGGTGTAAGTCTTGGCTTGACCAACTATCAAGGTGATATAGCTTCCGTAAAAGTATGGAGTCCAGAAGAATTGAACTTTGCTGCCAACTTATCCATCCAGCGAGAATTGGGCGCACAATGGTCTTTGCGCGGAAACTTATTATTGGGCAAATGGACAGGCGATGACTTGAATCACACCGATGATGGCGAATGGCGCGCAAGACGAGGATACGATTTTGAAACTAAATTTCAGGAATTGACTGCTATTGCTGAGTGGCAATTTCTGAATGGTAAAAAACGAACCAAAGGGTTTCATCCTTATTTGATGGCGGGTG
>CALGLU010000008.1 GCA_937959275.1 uncultured Saprospiraceae bacterium
CGCTAGCATTGGGCTATTCGATATGTATGCTTATTATTGTTCAAAATTAATGAAACCGCCCAGTACGTAAGGCGTACGCTGGGTGGTGTGAGAGGACGAAACGACCAATTTTATTATTGCTCGTTTCTCCTACTCGATTTATCGCCTAAAATTTAGCGATGTACAGGGTTTTTTGTTAATTTACTTAAGCTACATCGTGTCTTTACTTCATTTCAGCAGTTCCAAAGATGTTAGTAGTTACACTTTCGTATTATAAATAAATAGGGAATACATGTCATTAGAAAAGGAGAACATCTCAATTGCTATCATTCAATCAAAACTCATTTGGGAGGACCGCTCAAAGAATAGGAGCATTTTTGAAGATCAGATTTTGTCGATTGCCCAAGATGTAGATTTGATTGTATTGCCTGAAATGTTTAGTACTGCATTTACCATGAATACCGAATGTGCAGAGACGATGGAAGGCGAGACAATCCAATGGATGCATAAAATGGCGGGCAAAAAAAATGCAGTGATCTGTGGTAGCCTTATCATCAGTGAAGAAGATAACTTTTTTAATAGACTCATTTGGATAAGCCCCGATGGTTCAATCGAATATTATGACAAGAGACATCTCTTTAGCTTTGCTCAAGAAGATCAATATTTTGCAGCTGGTAATCAACGTAAAATAGTCACCCTTAATAGTTGGAGGATTAATCTGAATATCTGTTACGATCTACGGTTTCCAGTTGCTTTGAGGTTAAAAGATGACTACGATTGCCTCCTCTTTGTAGCTAACTGGCCAAGCAAGCGATCACATCATTGGAAAACATTATTACAAGCGAGAGCGATAGAAAACCTATCCTATGTCATCGCATGTAATCGAGTGGGCCAAGATGATAACAATTTAGACTATAGTGGAGACTCAGTAGTCCTTGGACCAGACGGTATGGGACTGACACCTCCATCAAACGAATCTACTATTTTAATAACGACCTTATCCAAAGACAGCTTGCTCACGTATCGCAACCAATTTGCTTTCGCTGCAGATGCTGATTCGTTTACCCTAGCGAAGACACAATGATTTTACGAAAAAGCACTTTAATCAGCTAATCACTCAAGTAATAGAACAGCTTAAATTATCTTAGCCGTAGTCAAACATAGAATATGCACTTTTCAGAATTAAATACAAGTCCTCGTATCCTTTTAGGTCCAGGCCCAAGTGATATGCATCCACGAGTTTATAAAGCATTATCGACTCAAATGATTGGTCACTTAGATCCAGAATTCGTTGCGATTATGGATGAGGTCAAAACAATGGTCCAAGCCACATTCCAAACAAAGAATGAATTAACCTTTGTGGTCTCAGCACCAGGTAGTGCTGGCATGGAAACTTGTCTTGTTAATTTGATTGAACCAGGTGATGAAGTACTGATATGTCAGCACGGTGTTTTTGGAGGACGTATGGCAGACATTGCTAAAAGAGCAGGAGCTACTGTTCATATGGTCGTACAGGATTGGGGAAAGCCAATTGAGGCCTCAGCAGTCAAAGCTGCACTGGAAACATGTGATCCAAAATTAGTAGCCATTGTGCATGCTGAAACCTCTACAGGCGTTTTACAACCGCTAGAAGAAATCAGCAAACTGGTACATGATAAAGGCGCATTGTTTATGGTGGATGCAGTCACGTCATATACAGGGACAGATTTAAGAGTTGATGACTGGGGCATTGATGCGATTTATACTGGTACACAAAAATGCTTGAGTGCTCCTCCAGGATTATCGCCAGTATCTTTTAGCCCTAGAGCAGTCGAAGCCCTTGACAAAAGAAAAACACCTGTTCAAAGTTGGTTTTTGGATTTATCTCTGGTTAAAAATTACTGGGCTGGAGCCAAGCGGGCATATCATCATACAGCGCCCGTTTCTCAAATCTTTGGGATTCGTGAAGCCTACAGAATCGTTTTAGAAGAAGGACTAGAAGCCAGATTTAAACGACATCACGAAACTCATGAATATTTGCGCGATGGTTTAGAAGAGCTTGGATTTAAATTTCTTGTGGATGCTGAGTATAGACTCCCGATGTTAAATGCGGTTTATCTGCCAGAAGGGGTTGAAGAATTGCCACTTCGACAACGACTATTGAATGAATATAACATTGAAGTCGGCGGAGGTCTAGGTGCATTTGCAGGCAAATTGTGGAGAATTGGACTTATGGGGCATAGCTGCGATAAAAACCATGTCAATATGCTACTCAGTGCCCTGAAGGAGATGATCTAAATTTATGCCTCTATTTTCAAACAGGATTCTGGAGAACAACTATCTTAGTTGCAGATGCAAAATCAATTTCTATCTAGGCTAAAAGAAACGATTCAAGGAGATGTCTTAGCAGATTCAGTCAGTTTAGGTATGTATGCCACAGATGCATCCCTTTACCAAATGACTCCAATCGCTGTCGTACTTCCTAAACACGATACCGATGTCGTCGCAGCGGTCAGCATTGCAGCAGAATATTCGATCTCCATATTGCCGAGAGGCGGCGGGACAAGTCTTGCAGGGCAAACAGTTGGAGAGTCTATGGTCTTAGACTTTTCAAAATACATGACCAATATTCTTAGCTTCGACAAAGACAATCGGCGAATCACTGTACAGCCAGGAATAGCGAGAGATGACCTCAATTTATATTTAAAACCACATGGATTAATTTATGCACCTGATCCTGCGACAAGTAGTCGCGCGAATGTGGGTGGGATGATTGGAAATAATTCGTCGGGGACCAAAAGCATTCTATATGGTAAAACGATCGATCACTTATTGGGATTAAAGGTCTTATTGTCTAGTGGCGAAATCATTGATCTACAAGAGACAACAGAAGAAGAATACCATCAAAAAACAATAGGAGATTCTCGAGAAGCTACAATTTATAAGCAATTCAGATCTTTAATATTTGATCACGCTGAAGACATTAAAACCATCTTTCCTAAGACAATGCGTCGGGTCGGTGGATATCCACTCGATGAGTTTGTCTACACGAACCATTGGAATCTCAGTAAAATCTTTTGTGGTAGCGAAGGCACCCTTGGCCTGACTCTAGAGGCGACGCTCAACTTGGAAGCTCTGCCCAAAGCGAAAGCCATGTGCGTTGTCCATTTTGATAAACGATTAGATGCGATCAAAGCTGTCCCAACAATGGTTAAGTACAATCCATCTTGCGTCGAAATACTAGACGATACTGTGATCAATCTGAGCCGAACGAACCTCACAACAAAACGCCATGCGCAGTGGATCAATGGCGACCCTATTTCAGTACAACTTGTTGAATTTTATGGAGACACAAAAGAAGAGATAGTCCAGAGAGCAGAGCAAATGGTCCAGGATTTAAAGAGCCAAGGCTTCGGCTATGCACATCCTATTTTTACAGATCCACAAGACATGGAAGATGTTTGGGTCATTCGGAAAAAAGGATTAGGCTTGATGCTGGGAAGAGAAGGAGATAAAAAAGCTATCGCCTTTATTGAAGATGCAGCAATTCCAATTGACGTCTTGCCAGATTATATTGAGGAGGTTCAGGCCGTATGTGACAAATATGAAACAGAAGCGGCGGTCTATGCGCATGCTAGCGTTGGCGTTATTCACGTCAGACCATTTTTAAATATGAGAGCGCAGGAAGATGTTGACCGCTTTAAAGGTATTGCTCAAGAGACGTTTGAACTTGTCAAAAAGTATAAAGGGTCGTGGAGTGGAGAGCATGGGGATGGCTTGGTGCGGAGTCCCTTTAATGAAGACTTTTTTGGGCCACGCTTATATCAGGCGTTCAAAGATGTCAAGGCTTTATTTGATCCCAAAGGTTTAATGAATCCAGGGAAAATTGTGGATGCGCCGCCCATTGATCATAATTTGAGATATGGCGCGACATATATAGATAAGCAGTTGGATACTGTCTTTCATTATAGAGATTCAAGAAGTTTTCAAGAAGCTGTGCATATGTGCTCGGGCGTGGGAGAGTGTCGAAAAAAATCTGGAGGAACGATGTGTCCGAGCTTCAAAGCGACCGATGATGAGGAGCACTCCACGCGCGGCAGGGCGAATGCATTGCGCTTAGCCATGTCTGGACAACTAGAAGGAGATCTCACCAACGATCGCCTCATCGAAACCCTCGACCTCTGCCTATCTTGCAAAGCCTGCAAATCCGAATGCCCGAGTAATGTCGATATGGCAAAACTCAAAAGCGAAGTCTGGCAACAAAAGTTTGATAAGGGTAAGGTATCGCTGCGTGACAAGCTCATCAACCAATCTGCAGCCCAATCCAAAACCATCGCTGGCCCAATGGCTCCTTTTGTCAATGCCATACAACACTCAGCACCATTCCGCCTTCTCTTAGATAAGACTGTAGGCATAGATAAATCTAGAAAGCTACCCTCGTTTGCCAGACAGAGCCTAGCCAATTGGTATTCAAAAACCTATACTAGCTCAAATCAAAAAGAAGTCGTTTTATTTGCAGACACCTATATCAATTATCATGAAACCCATATTGGCAAAGCAGCGATTGCCTTGCTTGACTCTTGTGGGTACAAAGTCATTTTGGCAGATGTTGGCTGCTGTCAGCGCCCCCGCATCTCTAATGGCTGGCTGCGCAATGCTAAACAAGACGGCACGACAGTTGCTCAAAAACTGTTGCCTTTTATCAAAAAACAAACGCCTATTCTCATCTGCGAACCGAGCTGTGCAAGTGCCTTTCACATCGACTTGCCCGATTTGATTGACGATATTGATTTAGCAGAGGCTTTAAAGAAAGGCGTGCATATGATTGATGTGTTTTTGCACGACCAAAAAGAAGCAGCCAAGTTACAAGGAGACTTTATACCAATCCAAGATGACATTAAAGTGCATGGCCACTGCCACCAAAAAGCGGTGTATGGCCTCAAAGCGATTGATGAATTATATGGTGATCACAAGCATGAGCTTTTAGATACAGGATGCTGCGGTATGGCAGGCTCATTTGGCTACGAAAAAGAACATTTAGAAATATCTAAAAAAGTAGGGGAGGATCGACTGTTTCCAGCGATACGGCAGATGAGTGATGACCAAACGATAGTTGCTTGTGGTGTCAGTTGCCGACATCAAATAGAGCACTTCTTCGAGCGAAAAGCGCTTCATTGGGTAGAGACTGTTCGGTTTGAAGCCAAACTCAAGGTTTGAAGCAAGGCATATACGAAACAAGCTTTAGTCAATTTTAAACTTACATTAGCAAAAGATTAACCAATATGACGACCAATTATATGTATCAATTACACTGTCTGGTCGTCTAAACAGAAAAACTCACTATTATGAGAGGTAGAATGGTAATGCGTATGTTAATGATGTTTGGGCCAATGCTCATGCGTCAATTTCAAAAATTCCAGAAAAAGAAGGCTAGAGAAGCTGACCAAAATCCAACACAGGAAGCACCAAAGAAAAACACAGAGAAGGATTTTGTTTAAATTCTCTAACTAGGTGCAGCGCACCGCCCTGTCTATAGATGCAACGCATCGTCAAAAAATAGAGGTGCAGCGCACCGTACTGTTTCATTCCGACTAACGAGAGCTTAAACTGGATCCTTGAGGTTTTCAACCTCAATGACATAGGATTGAAAGAAATGCATCTCTCTTTTTACCTCACAACGCTCAACTGTATGAACATGATCCGCCAGTGGTCGGACAGGTTTGTATGATGTCAGGATGTCTATAATTTGACGTCCAGCGGATCCAAGTAAATCATATTTTATCCCAAATCCAATTAATCATTCAATCCCGCCATTCACTCAGTTCACTGTGGGATGTCCGCTTCGCTACCACACCCAACACTCAACACTCAACATTGGCGACCAAAGGGAGCCAAACTATCTCCCAATAATAAATACAGCCGGACTTTTGTGCAAAGCCATCTTGCCAACATTAGCTTTCCACGCCTTCACCGTCATCGTTTTAGACACCTGATTATCTGCAGTCAAATTAACGGACACGTGGAGTAAGGTAGAGGGCTGGAGTGACTTCAGTAATACCGCCATCATTTTATCATTGCGATAGGGCGTTTCGATAAACAGTTGAGAGTAGCCCTTTTTAAGAGCAGCATCTTCCATCTGTCTGATGTGCTGCTTAAGCTTGCCTTGATCTGTCGGTAAGTAACCATGAAAGGTAAATTGTTGGCCATTTAATCCAGAGGCCATTAAGGCAAGGAGTAAGGATGAAGGTCCAACAAGTGGTATGATAGCATAGTTGTGCTGTCGTGCTAGGCGGACAACTTCAAAGCCTGGATCCGCAACGCAGGGACACCCAGCTTCTGATAATAGACCAATTGGATGTCCAGTTTTTAACCAGGCTTTTACCTCCTCAGTCAAGGCATAATTATGATGCTTATCTAACTCTTCTACATGGATGTCTTGGATCGCATATGGTGGTGTCGTCGCCTTGATGAATCGTCGTGCTGTCTTAGCCCGCTCACTGACAAAATAGCCCAATTGGTGAATGATATTTAATGTCTGAAGAGGCAAGGTGTCGATAGGGCCTTCATCAATTATAGGACAAGGGATGATGTATAAAACAGATTTTGATTTCACGAAAGTGTAAGGTAAGACTAAAACTGCATTTTGGAAATATGAAATTCTAGCATGTTTGTCATCCTGAACTCGTTTGAGGATCTAGCATTGTGCAGCAGCCCGTTCTCCAAATGTCATTTAGTTAGCAAAGTTTTGTTTTTCATTTGTTTGATTTATCGAAGTCATCCCACAGGCCAGATTCCGAAACGAGTTCGGAATGACAAGTCTTAACGAATTTTCATAAGATCGAAATGAAAGAGGCAAAGCCATTCAGTTCAAGATGTATGACTCTACGTCGGATAAGCAAATTCATTTAATTACATTAAATTAAAGCAAGCTTAATCGGTGCATCCAAGACAAAATGGCAAAAAAATGCCTGATTTCGGGAAAGTTTCAAAAGCGACGACAAGGTGTTGTGCATTGATTTATAAGTATATAATTATGAAAAGACGAACTGCTATTGAAAAAATAGGGACACTCGCAAGTGCAAGTTTACTCCCACTAGATTTAATAAAGGACCAATCAAATCGGATGAAAAATATAGGTATTCAATTATTTTCTTTGCCAAAATTGCTTGAGACTGATTTTCGAAGCGGTGTCGATATGCTTGCTCAAATGGGCTATACAGAACTAGAGTTTTATGGCCCCTTTCACTTTAGTGCCGATGCAGTTAAAGAACGTTGGAAAACAATTACGCCTTCTTTAGGTTTTTCTGGAAGTGGCTATTTTGGACAAACAGCCACAAAAGTAAAAAGTATTCTCGATGAATATGATATAAAAGCTGTCGCCACACATACAGATTTAGAAACGCTACAAACGCGGATGGATCATCTGGGAGAAGCGGCGGATGCCTTGGGGTTTAGATATGCAGGAATTGCCGCCATACCAGAAGACAAAAGACAAAATTTAGATGCTTACAAAAGTATGGCAGACGACTTTAATAAAATAGGAGAACAAGCTAAAAAAGTAGGCTTGAAGTTTTCTTACCATAACAATGGATATGGATTGAAAGACATGGAAGGACAAACTCCCTTACAGGTATTGCTTGATCGAACCGACCCAGAGTTAGTCTTTTTCGAAATGGATATTTATTGGACAGCAGCTGGTGGTGCGGACCCCTTAGCTTATTTGGATGCTTATCCCAACCGCTATCAGTTGTTGCACATAAAAGATATGAAAGAGAACGTCAGTTTTGATGGAGATGGCGGAACTCCAGATCAATGGATAAAACTATTTCCCTATATGAGGACTGCTGGTGATGGCGTACTGGATATAAAAGCTATTATTAAAAAGGCATGCCTGGAAACCAATTTTTGTAATGTATAGAATTTGGTGTATTTAATTCGTCCAATGACAATCTGGATACAAGTTCTTTGTAGGCTGAAAAATCTGACTCTCGAATGGTATTGATTAAATGATCAGTGGGCATGACTCAAAATAATAAAGCTCATTCGAAAATAAAAAGATTTCAGCTAGCAGTTGATAGTATGGTGCACAGGAAGAAGATTCGGGTGAATTTTGAGATCCTGAATGGGTCGATAAAAAAATAGTAGCGGTAAGAATGCAGTCAAATGGACATTGAAGTGAATAGTCTCCTGGAGCCGAACTTCACAAGAGTGTAGTTCGGCTAAGTCTGAAATTTATCTTATGATCCATACTTCAGTAAAGGTATGTGTATTTGTAATTAGATAGAAATTATGACATCTAATTTTAAATCAAATCGATTTAGAACTTCATTCCTATTATACACTTATTTTGTCCGTAAAAAGTGATACCCCGTAGGACTCGGTGAATGCTTTTTCTGCATACTTGTAACTAGCATAAGCAAATCCTTTATCACCCCAAGAATCGCCCCATGAATTTCTTAGGATTATTCTTTTCGAAGTATAACCAACAATTGCAATGGCATGACCTCCATATCTTGTTCTTTTATAAGTGTCTAGCTTTCCGTTGGTATTCGATGCATTGTAAAAACTTGAATCAACATTTAATCTAGTCAGAATAGGTCCACGAGTATTTAGCCAATTCTTCCAATTAATAATCTTATCACCTTCATTAAGATTGTAATAACTTCTTATTTTAAAGAAACTGGCGATTGAGTAAAAGACATCTTCTTCGTCTGGATATAATGAATTGTCATCAAATGGAAGTACTTCTTCAGTAACTAGTCCGAATTTTCTACCAATATCGAGTGCTGCTTTTAAACTTGTTCCAGAACTATCAATAAAGGTAGAAGGTCTATCGTCAAAAATATCAGTTTCTTTGGCTGCCATCCAAACATATCTAGTAGACAGTAGTTGATTTTTGTCAATTTGACCATTTTTTACAAAATGCCATCTTATAACGGAATCAGCGGCTGCCCAACCTACACATGATCCTGTTGATCCCTGATCATTAATTTTCCACCAATCTTCACGAAGATCAACCTTTGAAGGTAGTCTTGCTGGAGATCTTAATATATTAGAATTATATGCGGTGTCAATTGTCCAATCAAGTTTAATATCCTTTGATTCTTCACAATTTAAAATTCGCTTAATTGGATTTTTTTTAGTGTTTTTCTTTTTCATTTTAGTTAAATTATAATTTTTATATTCTCAATAACCTAGTCATTTATATTATTCTCACTAGAATGTAAATCTTAGCTTACGCTAAGCAATAATATCATTTGGATAATCAATTATTTTATTTCAGCGCCATAAGTAGTTCGTTTGTTTCTCTTAGTACGGGAGAATACAGTTGACCTCTAGTGCCCAGAATCTCAGTAGCATTCATTAATATTTTCAAAGATTCGTCTTTATTGTAAATAATATCAGTTGGAGAGAAATTGTATTTATTAACTGACAATGCTTTACTTACAACTCCCACTACTGACTGTTCGTCAATAAGGACAGATAATTCTGATTCATAGTTTTCTATTGCTTGTTTGTATTGATTGGAGAGTTTTGTGAACTCTGCCAAAGTGTATGTATTTTCAACCAATCGATCAACAAGCCCAATTCTCGCTTCATTTACTTTTCTAATCATCTCAATTAAAGTAAGTATAGTAGACCAACTACTTATTTTAGCTGCATGTTTTTTACTAAAGTATAGCGCATTATAAAATGTCGATGCAGTTATTGATTCTTCTCCAAAAGTTTCTTTGTCAGTAATTGTTTTTGACTTAGTTGATGTGAATGAAAAGAATCCAGGGGCTAAACGGTTTACAGAAAATGATGTGGTTGCACCAGTAGTTGATTTAGTTTTTATTGCCTCTGTGATAGAACTTAATAAATTAGCATAGGTTTTTATATTCTCAGGATTAATTATTACTGAAGCCGCATTAGCACCTGCAATAGTAGCTGCAGCTGCCTTTAAGATGTTAGTAATTACAGGAATCATACTATCTGCATTGAATTCATGTGTAAAATCTACCTTAGTTGCATTGTTTTCATCAATTTTTTCGAAATCATCAACACCTAATTCAAGCTTAGATTTATCAATTTTATTTTGAAAATCATCCTCTTCAGCTTTAGCTAAACTTTTGATATTTTTTTCTAATTCTTCAATAGCCTTTAATGCTCTCTCTGATTTTTTTTGAGCCCTTTGGACAGATGCACTTCTACAAGCCATAATTTATATTTTAGTATGTTTGAAATTTAGTATCAATTAAGTATTTATATGTATATAACTCAGATCACTAGTAATTCAAATTTAAATGCTTAGATAAATTATCTACTGAATCAATCAGTCCCGACCTTTTATTCTAGATAATTTTTTCAGTAGATGAATACAATCTTATATGATACAAATCCATAAAAGGTAACCCAATTCACTAAAATAAATTTCAGCCCGCTGATGATATATGTCCTATAATTTGTGATTTAGATTCGTATGTTCATTTGTTTTCGTGCTAAACTAAGGTCGGTTAGAACATATCCTCATATTCTTCTCCGATCTTTCATAGTTTCTTTAAGAAAAGCTTTTCAAATACCGCAATTCTCCTCAGCCAAATTCTTTCTTAACTCCTGAAAAAAGTCCTCCTTAGGAATCGTCTGCGCTCCAAATGAAGCCATGTAAGCTGTCTCTTGTTGACAATCTATTAAGCGAAAGTTGTTTTCTTCTAAGCGCCGACATAGTGTAATAAATCCATATTTAGAAGCATTGGATACGTGGTGAAACATGGATTCGCCATAAAATATTTTACCCAAAGCAATGCCATATAAACCACCGACAATCTTCCCATCCTCCCATACCTCAACAGAATGTGCGTAGCCCATCTCATGCAAGGTATTATAAGCTGACCTCATCGCCGCAGTAATCCAAGTCCCTCCCTGCCCAAAACGCTTAACGGTTTGACATTGACTGACGATGTAGTCAAAGTTTTGGTTATACGTCACTTGAAAATGCTCTTTCCGAATCAGTGCGCGCATGGATTTTGACACCTTCAGGTCACAAGGCTTTAGGACCATTCTTGGATAAGGTGTCCACCAAAGCAATGGCTCGCCTTCGTTGTACCAAGGGAAAATACCAAATTGATACGCTAACAATAATCGCTCAGGGCTTAAATCCCCGCCTATGCAGAGCAAGCCATCAGGAGCACAATGAAATGGATGCGGAAAAAAAATTTGGTCGCGTGATAAGACTCGAAGTCTCATGGAATATTATTCAGCAGTGACGGATTCGATCACAGCTGACAACCCACGATCGACAAGAGAATCTTTCATCGGCTTTAATACCTCGAACGAATCAGTCTTAACAGTCGCTTTACCTTTATAATGGACGAGTAATGACAGTTGCTCCGATTGCTCAAAGCTATGGCTGCAAACTTCCATAAAACATTGGATGACCCAATCAAAGGTATTGTAATCATCATTATACACAATTAACTGCGAAGTATGCCCGACGTTTGTGATTGTCTCAACGGTAGTATCTTCTAATATATCTGTATCAAATACGCTACTCATGGGGGATATGCTTATAATGATTTTAATGTTTCCTTAATCTTCGCAAAGTTAGGTAGATCACCTGCACTTTCTAATATTTCTGCATAACGAATGGTACCTTCTTTATCAAGTAAAAAAGCTGCTCGTTTGGATACACCCTTCATGCCCAACACAAAGTCTTCATACAATGAACCATAGGCTCTTGATACATCTTTATTAAAATCTGAGAGCAATGGGAAATTATAATTTTGCTCTGCTTTAAATTTTTCTAATGTAAATAATGAATCAACTGAAATAGCCAAAACATCTACATTCAAATCATCATATTCTGCTTTCTCATCTCGGATCGAACACAACTCGTCAGTACAGACTCCCGTGAATGCTAATGGGAAAAATAATATCAATACATTCTTACCTCTATACTCACTGAGTGAAACCTCAGCTTTCTCAGTATTGCGAAGTGTAAAATTTGGTGCCTTGTCTCCTACTTTCAAAGTCATAGATTTTAATTCTTTACAAACAACAAAGATATGGTTTTTTACGAACATCGCACTCTAAAATGACGGTAACAAAAAGATGCTTTTTTTGTACATATGTGTACTTTGTCGTGAATTAGCTAACCCAAAACAAGTACGGTATCAATCCAGTAAAACAATCATATCTCGAACTTCATGTCGCTGTACTCTTTTGGGGCTTCTCTGCTATCCTTGCTGACCTGATCCAGATGTCCTCATATATGATCACTTTATGGCGGGTATTATTGGCATCTATTAGTATGATACTCATTGTCTCGCTATCAAAAATGAACTGGCGAATGCCTGTAAAAGATTTATTGGCTTATGCAGCGATTGGAGCCATCATCGCTATACATTGGCTCACCTTTTTTGGGTCTGTCAAATATGCAAATGCTTCTGTCGCTGTCGCTACCTATGCAACAGTCTCTTTTATTTTATCATTTGCAGAGCCATTTATGTTACGCTCAAAATTTAGCTGGCTGGATTTATGGATGGGATTGTTGATCGTCCCTGCCATTCTATTAATCATTAATGGTTTAGATACACGGATGCATTCTGGCTTTTATTTAGGGATGATCTCTGCGTTGCTATCAGCCTTATTCGGCGTGCTCAATAAAAAGATGGTTTCAAAAGCCGACCCGATGGTGATTTCTGGTATTGAAATGTTGGCAGCGACTGGATTGTTAATTGTCTTGCTGCCGGTTTGGCTTAACTATGAGCCATTGGACCAACTCATCCCGCAAGGCTCTGATTGGATTTACATGTCGATCTTGGTATTAGGCTGTACGACTTTGGCCTTTTATATTTCCATTCGGACACTTCGATATATTTCAGCTTTTTCACAGTCTATGGTCATGAATCTGGAGCCGGTCTATGGCATTGTGTTTGGTGCCATCTTATTAGGTGATAATAAAGAACTAAATCCACAGTTCTACATTGGTGTCTGTATTATCCTTTTGACTGTATTTTTACATCCATTTCTAAAACGAAGATTCAGTGAAGTATCCAATTGATCCAACTCATCAATATTGCTCAGCGCATTCCTCTCCAAATTCTCTTTTGCTCGAACGTATTGAAAAAAACACCTTTCTATATACCATAGATCCCTTTAATTACTCAGGTCATTTGCAAGGTAGAATCTTGGCTATGTTTTCTAAAATGATTCAGCCCAAACGAATTTTGGAGGTGGGCACATTTACTGGCTATGCGACAGTTTGTCTCGCCGAGGGACTAGCTGAAGGAGGCACATTACTATCAATTGAAATTAATCCGGAAATCGAATTTTTAAATAAAGAGCATATTGAAGCCTCACCAAAAGCTGCACAAATTGAGTTGATCATTGGAGATGCTTTTGAGATTATGCCGAGTTTAGAGTCAGGCTTTGATTTAATTTTTTTGGATGGGGCCAAACGACAGTATGAAGACTATTATGAGCAAGGGATTCGATTATTGAGATCGGGCGGTTATTTAATCATAGATAATGTCTTGTGGAAAGGAAAGATCATTGCAGGTGATCAAGATCCGCGGACCAGAGCAATGGAGGAATTTAATATATTGGTGCTGCATGATGAGCGAGTTGAAAATGTTGTCTTGCCGCTATGTGATGGAATGCAGATCGTGAGAAAAATATGATTGCGCAAGCAGCTTAAATCCGACATAAGTGTCATTTATTTCTCCTGATTGTACATCTTATTAATGAAGAATATTTAATAAATATGTAGATGTCTAACAAAATAATTAATGTCCGCTCAAGTGCGATCCAAGGTGCTGAAGTCGCGTGGTTTGCTCCCTTGTGTAACGGAGATGATGCTTTTCTAAGCAAGCATGATCCTCAATACAAAAGCAATTGGAAAAACACGTCAGCTATCGCAATAGAAGCCGATCGGTTAGGTTATAGGAATATCTTATGCCCGTCTTCCTACCAAGTCGGGCAAGATACAATGACCTTTGCTTCAGCGATTGCGCCCTTGACAAAGCAAATGAATTTGCTGACCGCTATCCGATGCGGAGAGGTGCATCCGCCAATGCTAGGCAGAGCACTTGCTACACTTGATCATATTTTGGATGGGCGCTTAACGATTAATATCATCTCTTCTAATCTACCAGGAGAGGACTTACCATCTGCAGACAGATATCAACGCTCAAAAGAAGTCATCGAGATATTAAAACAAGGCTGGACACAAGACCACATTGATTTCAAAGGGGACTTTTATCAGATTCAATTGGACAATACAAAGCCTGTCAAAGCGTATCAGCAAAACGGAGGACCACTTTTATATTTTGGAGGCTACTCACCACCAGGCGTAGAGTTGTGTGCTGAGCATTGTGATGTCTACTTGATGTGGCCAGAGACAGAAGACAAGTTGATGAATCATATGGAAGTAATGTCTGAAAAAGCAGATAGCTATGGCAGAACAGTTGATTTTGGATTGCGTGTGCATGTGATTGTCAGAGAGACAGAAGCAGAAGCTCGACAAGCAGCGCAGCAGTTAATGTCATTTGTGGATGATGAGAAGGGCAAGGAGATTCGCGAACGAGCACTCGATGGTAAATCATATGGTGTATCGATTCAGACACAGCTAAGAGAAGAGGCTGATGATGATGGCTTTGCAGAAGAGCATCTATGGACAGGTATCGGGAGAGCGCGTTCGGGATGTGGTGCGGCATTGGTGGGTGATCCAGATCAGGTCCTGGCTAAGATTAAGCGATATCACCAAATGGGGATACGAGCATTTATATTCTCTGGGTATCCTCATTTGGAAGAATGTCAATTGTTTGGCAAATATGTATTGCCTCAATTGGAGACCGTTTCTTTAGCGATTGAACAAGGTAGACGGCAGATTGGTGATGTACCTGCAACTCCTCTGGGTTCAGGAATCCGGGATTAGAGTAAACTGTTATCAATTGTTTTAATTACATTCGAGAGTGCTTGATCTCATTATTGTTTTGACTTATTTCGCTGCGATTATGTTGCTCGCCTTGAGTGGCCGCAGTCAAAAAGATCAATCTGCTGAACAATACTTTTTGAGTTCTCGAAATCTGAGGTGGCCTTCCATAGCCTTATCTACGATTGCAACTAACATCAATGGTTATCAGTTTCTTGGGATGATGGGCTCTGCTTATTTATACGGCTTGGCACAGGCAAGTCTGGAAATCAATGCTGTGCAAGGCATCTTAATTGCAGCTTTTATTTTTGTGCCCATGTATTTGAGGGACAGAATTATTACAGTGACTCAATTCATCAAAGCACGTTTGGGTAAAACAGTAAGCTTAGCCTATGTGATATCCAATATCGGTTTGTTTGCGACGATTACCTTAGGTTCGGCATTGTTTTGGGGAGCCTATGCAGCAGATCTTGTCTTTGCAGATTATTTATCGATTCTTCATGAAGATAGGATGGTTAGGATTTCAATCTTGATTATTGGCTTGGGGATATTTTCTGCGATCTACACTTACATTGGGGGATTGGGAGCAGTTGTCAAAACGGACATTTTGCAATTTGCCATTTTATTGGTAGGCGGCGTTGTTATTACGTTTGTCATCGTATCCAAATTGGGCGGATGGGGAGAATTATATAATAAGACGCCACAATTGATGCACTTACATTTGCCAGCTGATCATCATCAATTACCATGGATCCATATGTTTGGATTGTTTTTGTTGAATATCAATTATTGGTGCGCGAATCAGACGATCATGCAAAGGTCGATAGCAGCGCAGAGCTTAAGGGAAGCACAGGTGGGTTTGATGGTAGGCGGTTTGATGAAGTATGTGATGGCAATTATTATTGTGATCCCTGGGATAGCTTTGTATGGCATTTTACAAGAGCAGGGCTCGCCACTTACAGAACCAGATTTAGCCTTTCCGTTTATCGTCAAAGAGTACTTGCCGATTGGTGTCAAGGGCTTGATTTTATGTGCCCTGTTTGCTTCGTTGATGAGTACAGTAGACTCTACATTTAATTCTTTGGCGACACTATGGTCAATCGATATATACAAGGAATATATTAATAAAGAGGCGACAGAAAAACAATTGATCAATGCAGGACGAAAGACGATTTTGGTCACCTTGTTTACAGGGATCGCGATGGGCATGGTGTTGCTGTATATCAAATTTGAAAATCCATCAGAAGCCTTTACTCATACCCTGAATGCCTTGCGATACTATGTCAATTGTGGCGTTGTTGTATTGATTTGTGCAGCTGGTTTTTTAATAGCTCCCAATCGTAGAATCGCTTTAATTGCCTTCTTGAGCACGGTCCCGCTCCATATTCTATTCATTCAATTTGTGCCTGAGATGAATTATTTTGTGAGAGCAGGATTGGTCATTGTGATCGCATTTTTGATGATTTACCTATTCTCTATGAAAGCAGGTTGGAAGTCATGGAAAAGCCTATTTGTCGCAGATAATCAAACTGTCCGATGGCTGGGCTTCAGTCTTGGACTATCATTAATCATTTTGCACATTATTTTTCATTAAGATTTTATTTCTTTGTAGAACAATGGGTAGGAATAAGCTAGGAAAATTTGAAGATTTAAACCAATTCAAAAATGTATTGGAGAACCGTGATCATAGTGATCATATGCTCAATTGGTATGATGATATCAAGCTCAATCCAATAGGGCAATGGAATGAACGCATTTTTAAAAAGGATCAACCGATCACCTTGGAATTGGCTTGTGGCAAAGGAGAGTATGCAATTGGCATGGCAGAGATGTATCCTGAACGAAATTTTATTGGCATAGACATCAAAGGCGCACGTATCTGGAAGGGTGCCTCCTATGCTTTGGAGCATAAGCTTGACAATGTTGCTTTTTTGCGAACACGAATTGAGTTTATCTCTAAATATTTTGAACAGAATGAGGTGGAAGAAATTTGGATCACCTTTGCCGATCCCTTCCTAAAGCCCAAAAAATCAAATCGCAGATTAACCTCTCCTGTGTTTTTAAAATACTACGAAGAGATTCTCTCTAAAACGGGAACAATCAATTTGAAAACAGATTCAAATATTCTATATTATTATACAATTTCTGTACTGAATGAATCGAATCACATTGATATTTTATACAAAAACAATAACATTTACGATCTACCATTAGCTTACCCAGAATTGGATATTAAAACCTATTATGAGCAGAGTCATCTGGAAGGTGGCCGCAGGATTAAGTATGTAAAATTCCAGTATAACCGTTAAGTCATTTCAGCTATACCCAACGGATTTGGGTTTGACCTGCTTAATGTGAGGATATTTTTTCAAAATCAAGGCGCAAAACACAGGAATAGCCGTGCAATTACGAGGCTTTGTAACGAAGAAGTTGATAAAATAGGCAGTAGTACATAGTTTAAATTCAAGTGCGTTGGGTATAAATCATCGTGCAAATTAAATGCACAGTGTGGACTATATTTATAAAGAATCAAATTCTTAATAATAAGACTACACTATGAATGATATGTATCAAATCTCACTCAACCGCATTCTTGTCAAGGACAATGGCATGACAGAATTCATTAATGGATATAATCTCTTATCCGCATCACTCATCTATCCTCGCGAAGGCGTTCAATCGATTGAAACGATTAAACAGCTGCCTCTGAAAGCTGATGAAGTCTATTCATTACAGCACATTCATTTTTCAGAGAAACTCTTGTTTAAAGAATCTATACAAGGAGACTCAGCTATTCGTCTGCAATTATCTGCGATCGAAAAACCAGCTAAGATAGCTAGTATCATTAAAGGGCTTATTAGGACTGGAGTGATGACTGGATTGAGCCTAGTGACTGGAGGCGTCGGGATCAGCATTGTAACGGCTGTTGCCAAAGGGCTCACCCAATCTATTTTTGATCTTTCTGAATCTTCTAGTAAAATTTCAATCCTCGGTTCCATTGATTTTCCTATTAACAATGAATTGGAATCTGGAGAACTGATTCTGAATCTGACAACGCCAGAAACGCTTAAACTCATTGAACGCAAATATGAAAATGGTCAAGATTTGCTCGTCACGAAGACCATTCTGAAAGGCTATGGCATTGCTCAAGTGGTACTGGATGTCAAGAAAATCCAAATGACACAAACATCTAATTCTCAACAAACAACAAAAGTACAATACGTATGATTATCATTACATCTATCATTATTTTTGCTGGTTGTCTCGGCGGCTTCGCTAATTATCACCGCTACGAAATTAACCAACAACACAAACTCTTTAATCTAAGAAGAAGCCTGCTAAGTGGGCTAGTGGCATCAGCTACTGTCCCTTTATTTTTACAAATGGTATCAAGCAATTTATTAGCAGAAGCTCATGAACCTGGAGGCGAATACAAATATTTTATCTTCGGTGGCTTCTGCTTAATCGCAGCTTTCTTCTCTAATCGATTTCTACAATCTGTATCTGATAAAGTCATTCAAGATTTGCAGCAAAAGACGACAAGAATTGAAAGAGAAGCACTTGAGAATCGAGAAAAAGTTGATGTCTTAATTGATGACAAAACATTACAAACAGATCTGCGCTCCAACCTTGCAGCTGTTTCTATCGATATTGAACCAATGCTAATACAAGGCAAGGCGACTGATGAATTTCTTGAATTGTTTAGTAGCGACACCTATCGATTTAGAACCTTAGGAGGCATGTCAAAGGAGCTTGGCATCGAAGAAGATATCGCTGCAGATATCCTAAGAGAACTCGAAAGCAAAGAGTTGGTCAAGGGATTTACCAACACAGATGGGAACCGTATATTCTCGATTACTAAGAAAGGAAGGAAGCTTGTATGTATAATTTGATTCGTATTAATATATTCCTACATAAAATGAAAGCACTTTCTCATAAATTCAATATGAGAAAGTGCTTTTTAAATAATGAGGCTTTAATCTTTTAGACAACGAATACAAGTTCCAGTGACTTTTCCAGAGCTAATTTGGACTCTTCTAAATCTTTCAGAACTAGAACTAAACCAGTATGCATGGGGTAAATCTGGATCATTTGCCCAAACATCGGTGGTATAGAAATATGCTCCGAATCCAATATCTACAAAATTGGAAGATGTACCATGGGAGCCATATGGTTCAGCAAGAAACCCACTATCAAAAGTCCCAACATTTGGCTGGTTCCAATTTGAGCTATTAGATTTTACCCGTCCTCCTGCAATATCTGTTGGTGACACTCCATTTAATTCAGCTTTTAATATTTCAAATTCTGCAATAGACGGAACATGCCAGCCAATCGGGCAAGCATTTTTTCCTCCATTACTAGCAGGATCGACAACATACCAATTGTAGAAACCTCCATAGCCTAAAGAATTATCTGTTCCGAAATCGTAAAATGTAAATCCATCTTCTCCATTTGCGCCAGCCGCATTCCAAGTCATAAAATCACCTAAAAAAGGTATGGGTGAACCATCATTATAACATGTCGCTTGTAAATTCTCTGCAAACCATGTTTGGCCTCCAATCGTTACTGTAGCATAAGTGTTCCCATCGCAGTCCGTCACAATACCTGGATCACAACAGGTCAAGGAGATCCAGTTAGTTCCGTCGAACCCTTCAAAGTCACTACCCGTCCATCTTATTGTACCTGCAACTGGATTTTGGTCATCATTGTTGTCAAGGACGATAGCTCCTTCAACAATCAATTTTTCATTTTGACTAAATCCGATGGAAAATGTAAATAGACCAATAAGGCCAAATAGTAAATATTTCATAGATAATAAATTTAAAATGTGAAGTAATTTGAAATACGATATAAGATGTAGGAATATGTATCTGCTAAAAGGCATTCATATTCTAAACCGACAAAAGTTTTAATTATCTGTACAAAAGGGAAGTGTTCTTCTTTGCGATAAGATAGTGATAATTATGGAATTCAATAAAATAAAGAAACTTAAAAAGTGCAGCATCTTTTTTGATCTCATTGATTTCGTCTCAATTTTGATACACACTAATTACTCAATTCGTTTTTTAAATCTATTCAAGCCAATAATCAGGAGGGAAAAGAGATGTTCTGTCAGCCTTACCAGATAAGCAATTAAGACAAAGGCCATCAACTGACAATGGTCCTAGGCATAAAGGACTTTTATTGAAAGATTCATCAGGCTCAATAAAGATCCCAAACGTATCCTGGATCGAAGTGTAGAAAACACCAAACACTTCATTGTTTGGATTTGTGGTATTTATTAAATTTCCAACCAGCCTTCCCTTTGCAGGTTCAAATTGACTACCAGTGGAGTTGATCAGTTGGTCTAAGTTCTTATAGTATTGCCCAACATCTTTAGGGACAGACTCAAATAAAAAGCTTACAGAGTAGCCCTCAGCATATTTGAAATTGATAGAGGATTCGAATAACTCTACATTATTCGCCTGTGATGTATTGCTTTCCTTGCTTATTGAAACCACATTTGAGTTTGTCAGGTTTACAAAATTGGAAAAATAACATGAAGCATAAATACCATTATGTTCATCATCATTAGCTTTAGTCGGATCTGTACCCATAAGGCATTCTATTAGATTGGATGCACCTCCTTGATCACAGTCTGAGGTTGCAAGAATGAAGTCATTGCTTTGTCTTAAATAACTGCAGATGTCTTGTATGTCAGATGGTCCACATGCTTCCGCCCATAAAAATGGTGCACCAAAATTTGATGCTTTATAGGTCTCCAACACCTCCCACCTCAAAAAAATATCCTCTCCAGTTGGCACACCTATGTCATCAACAAATGTGATTGTCTCAATGGTTCGACTCACCCCATCTACACCCTGGACAATTTTTGATCCTCTTTCTTGCCTAATCGTGTGGCTAAATTCATTTTGATCAAAGGTCTGCAATTCGGATTCTATAATGTCTCCAGACACGGTAAAGACTCGCAGCTTATAGCTGTCATTGATATCGATATTAAAGTCAGACAGATCGTCAAATTGGAGGTAAAACTGATTAAAACCGCGTTCAGGAATGCTAATGATCTCATCTTTGTCATTAACCAATTCGACTTTTTTCGATAGTATTCTACTAGCTCTACCATCAAATTTGAATACTTGCTTCAATTGGACCTCAATAATTGGTGTGTTGGATAAGGTTAATTTGGCATCTATTGCTAAATCATCATCGAGATCTCTGGGAATATCAAATTCAATAGGATCGATGCAAGCAAAATTACACATGAAGATATAAGCGAAGACGATGGCTTTTGTAAGTGTTTCTAACATGTTGTCAATCTAAATTGTATCAATTGAAGATAGAAAAAAGATTTTGTCCACTATAATCTATTCGGATTTGAGGTGTATTTTTTGAAAGTCGATAGTCAATTGTCGATAGTCCATAGTAATGTTAAACGGTCGAGAATGCCGTTGGTTCGGAGACCAACAGCGGCTTCTGAGAGTGTAATTTGCGATGCACAAATCTAATTCCTTTAGTTAGCCGAGTATTCAATGCCGTTCGTCGACAAAGCCTGCACCATATGTGACTTTATGTGCATCTTGAAAGTGTTACTAAAACGTAATAATAGTCATTGCACGAAAAACCAAATAGTATGAAAACAGCAGCATTCGAAAACATCATCTACGAGTATAGATTTTCTGCCAACAATGCAGAGCGGAGCCAATTCGATAACATGTCATCTTTAAATTTATTGAGGTCTCAGTATGATATGTCATCACCAGAAGAAAAAAAATGTATAGTCACTGAGAGCCTTTTGAGAGTAGGCTCAATTACTATAATCGGTTTAATTAGTTATTTGTTAGTCTTAATTTTTTAAGTTCTCTTCGAAGGATAGAGAATTTAGAAAACCAATTGAGAACATACTTTTCATAAAAGCCTTTGATTTATCAGAGGCTTTTTTTATTTGTGTTGAATTGACTTATTCTTTGTATTTTTAGTAATACATGATGAATCAAAGCAATTGAATAAGATTATAATAGGAATCGGTATACTCTGCCTGCTGGCACTTGTCTCATTCAATTTTTTTGAAGAAGAAGTGGATTTTAATACAGACGTCAGACCTATTCTGAATGCGAAATGTATGTCTTGTCATGGCGGTGTTCGGCAAGAAGCAGGATTAAGTTTTTTGCATCGAGAAGCTGCTTTAGAAACCTTGCCTTCTGGTGATCATGCAATCGTAGCTGGTTCGGCAAAAAAAAGTAAATTAATCGAGCTGGTCCAATCAGATGATCCTGAAATGATTATGCCTCCGCTAGGAGACGCTCTTACCGACAAAGAAATAAAAGTCCTCAAACGCTGGATTAATCAAGGTGCAGAATGGGTAGATCATTGGGCATACATACCTGTAGATCCTGAAGTGTCTCCACCAAGCATTAGCTCAGCATGGTCTTCAAATCCCATTGATAAGTTTGTTTTAAAAACGCTGCAAGACAAAGGTTATCAACCATCCCCAATAGCAGATAAGTCTGCCTTGCTACGACGCGTTTCATTTGATCTGATTGGTCTGCCACCTGACGACGAGCTTGCCAACCAATTTCTTGATGATTCATCTGAGACTGCCTATGAAGCACTTGTTGATTCGCTTTTGCAATCTCCACACTTTGGCGAACGCTGGGCTGCCATGTGGCTGGACTTGGCACGCTACGCCGATTCTAAAGGTTATCAAAAGGACAACATTAGAAAAACCATTTGGTTATATCGGGATTGGGTAATTGATGCATTTAATAGCGATATGCCATTCGACCAGTTTACGATCAAACAACTTGCAGGTGATTTGTTACAAGATCCAAGTGATCAGGATTATTTGGCAACAGCCTTTCATCGCAATACAATGACAAACGATGAGGGAGGTACTGATGATGAGGAGTATCGTGTAGCTGCAGTCTTAGATCGCGTCAATACAACGTATGAAGTATGGTTAGCAACATCGATGGCGTGCGTACAATGCCATAGCCATCCTTATGACCCCATCGATCATGAAGAATTTTATGAATCCTATGCTGTATTCAATACAACGAAGGATGCAGATGATGGCAGAGATAGTCCAAAGAAGTTTTTACTCTCTGATGCTCAACGACGATATAAAACTCAAATCAAACACGAATTAGACTATTTAAAAACGGTAGGCGATACACTGACAGATAGCTACAAACACAAAGTAAGCACCTTGTCAGATGTGTTACCGCTTTCGGTGCCTATTATGGAAGAAATCGACAGAACGCCTGATAGAGCAAGTCATATTTTTGAAAGAGGGAATTGGTTAGTGAAGGGTGATACGGTTAGTGCAAAATTGCCTGGTAAATTAAATAAATTCACAAATCTTGACATCAAAAATCGTCTCGATTTTGCAAACTGGATCGCGAGCCCAGAGAATCCTTTGACCAACAGAGTCTTCGTCAACAGATTATGGGAACAATTATTTGGAACTGGCTTGGTCGAAACGATAGAAGATTTAGGTACCCAAGGCGCTAAACCCTCTCATCCAGAATTACTGGATTGGCTGGCACTACAATTTACAACCGACATGAAGTGGAGTATGAAGTCCTTATTGAAGGAAATTGTCATGTCCTCAACCTATAGGCAAAGCTCACATGTATCCAAAGAATTGATGCGAGAAGACGCTAATAATAAATGGCTTGCACGTGGTCCTCGTGTCCGCTTATCGGCAGAACAGATCCGAGATCAAGCCATGGTAGTTGGTGGACTTTTTAATCCTAAACTGTATGGTCCTAGCGTTATGCCTTACCAACCAGAAGGTGTCTGGAATACCATTCGCCATGTTGCTAAATGGGAAACTTCTCAAGAAGGAGATCAGTATCGAAGAGGGCTGTATACCTTCTGGAGACGAGTCAGTCCGTATCCATCAATGATAGCTTTTGATACCCCGAGTCGGGAATTATGCGTGTCTCGTCGTGTCCGTACAAATACGCCTATTCAAGCATTAATTACCTTGAATGATCCGGTATATGTTGAAGCAGCTCAGTCGCTAGCTCAAGCATCCATCGCAGCTGCTGATGATTTGAATTCCCAAATACAAACAGCATATAAAAAAGCACTGTTTAAAATACCAGATGATGAGATCATGAATACCCTATTGACATTGTATAAGAGCACAACTCAAAAATATCGAGAAGACGGGATTCAGGATCAAGATGAATTACATCGAAAGGGTATGGAGAATGTCACATCAGTTATTTTTAATCTAGATGAATTTATAATGAAAACGTAGAGGCATGGGATTACTAGATGAGCTAAAGCAGGCAGAAGGAAGTTATCTAACAAGACGACATTTTTTAAAGAATGGATCTTTAGGATTGGGTCTCGCTGCGTTATCAGGATTTTCTGGATGCCAATCTGCAGCTAATTCTTTCATGACAGGTGAAAGTGGAGATTTTAGCAAAGTAGCGCCAAAGGCAAAACGTGTCATCTTTTTACATATGGCTGGTGCACCATCGCAATTAGAATTATTCGATTACAAACCCTTATTGCAAACCTTGGATAATAAGCCTTGTCCAGATTCTTTATTGGAAGGGAAGCGGTTTGCCTTTATTCGCGGCGTACCAAATATGTTAGGGCCACAATTTGCATTTAATCAATATGGTGAATCTGGAACATGGGTTTCTGATCTATTGCCACACTTCCAATCTGCAGTGGATGATGTATTAATGATGAAGGCTGTACATACAGAGGAATTTAATCATGCACCTGCACAATTGTTTATGCATACGGGGAGTCCTCGATTAGGGAAGCCATCGTTTGGCTCATGGGTGACCTATGGGCTGGGCTCTGAAAATGAAAATTTGCCTGGATTTGTCGTGTTGGTTTCAGGTAATTCTGCACCAAGTGGTGGCAAGAGTTTGTGGGGTAGTGGCTTTTTGCCTTCCTCGTATCAAGGTGTTGAGTTTCGGTCCAAGGGCGAGCCAGTCTTGTATATGTCTAATCCTGATGGTGTGAGCAGAGATATTCGAAAAGATGCGATTCATGCCATTAATCAAATCAACGAACAAGCGTATCAGGAGGTCGGGGATCCAGAGATTTTATCTCGCATGGCGCAATATGAAATGGCATTTAAAATGCAAATGACTGTGCCAGAAGCGACGGATGTAACAGAAGAACCAGATTATATTCACCAGATGTATGGCACCAAACCGAATGAAGTCTCGTTTGCTAATAATTGTTTGTTAGCGCGGCGATTGGCAGAGCGTGGGGTGCGATTCATACAGTTGTATCATAGAGGATGGGATTCGCATGGCAGCAATAATTTTGAGAATTTGCACGGTGGATTTGTCGAGCGGTGTCAGGAGATTGATCGACCGATGACAGCACTGATTCAAGATCTGAAAATGAGAGGGATGTTGGAAGAGACCTTGGTGGTCTGGGGAGGAGAGTTTGGTAGAACACCCATGCAAGAGAATCGTGAAGGGATTACAAATCCATTTAAGGGTAGAGATCATCATGGCGATGCTTTTACCATGTGGATGACTGGCGGTGGAGTGAAAAGAGGGATGTCTTATGGAGAAACAGATGAAATTGGATACGGCGGCATTAAAGATAAAATTCATATCCATGACTTGCAGGCTACGATTTTACATCAATTAGGCATTGATCATGAGAAGTTGACTTACCGCTTTCAAGGAAGGGATTTTAGATTGACAGATGTGCATGGAGAGGTGATTCATGACATATTGGTTTAAAGCATCAATGGAAGTACATACTCAATGTTATAAATGTGGAAACACATGAAAGCATTGGAATTGCGATGTATACATAGAATTATACAAGCACCAAAATCAAGTTAGTTGCAAAGAATCCAATCTCAATTTAAACCAACTTTTAGAATTGATCGATTTAATTTAAATAATGAACAAGGAATCTTTTTTACGAGAATTTATGGATGAAATTTGGAATGAAAAAAATTATAATAAAGTTGAACAATTTATCCATCCAGAATACACGATTCATCTAGATGCTGCAGACCCTTGGGAAGGAAAAACATTGTCATATTCAGATTTTAAAGAACGATTGACTTTTTCATTCAACTCATTTCCAGATATGAATTTTGAGATTACTTCAGCAATTCAAGAGGAAAATCATGTGGCGATAACATGGATTTTAACTGGAACAAATCTTGGAAAAATTGGCGAATTCGAACCAACTAAAAAGTCTATTCATACTAAAGGACTTACAATTTATCACTTCAAAGACAATTTGATTAATGGACACACTCAAGTTTTTGATAGGGTTGCAGTCATGAAACAATTAGGATTTATATAAAGAGCGGTTAAGTGTTCTCAAACAAGAAACCACTATCTAAATCAATCTTAATTCTTGACTTGATACAGTCGATGCTTCACTATATATATCCAGTTTTGATTTGAGTGTCACTAGACATAGGCATACAGGATACCTTTAAATAGGATAAGCCCATCTAATAAAAGATGAACTTATCCATAACGTTGATTGCTTTATTAAATGATGACTTAATAGGGGTTTAAGAGTGAGCTACAGAAACTTGATTTAAAGCTTGCACTGCAGGAAAATCTACAGGTACTTTAGTTGTGCTGTGGATATAATTAGAGATCGTTTTATCACCTACAAGTACGATGGTGTCAATGAGGTTTTCTTTAGTCCAACCTGCTGCGAAAAAATTATCTACAACCTCAGGATTCGTTGCTCCTCTATTTTCTGTTATATTTTTAGCCAATTTTGCTAACGCATCTATCTTTGAATCAAAAGAAGCCTGACCAGATCTTAGCTCTACTATTTGCTCAGAAGTATAGCCATTCGATGCTGCGATAGCTGTGTGGGCTGAGAGACAGTACTGACATTGATTTACTTCACTAACTGCAAGATTGACCGCCTCTTTTTCTTTAGCTTTTAGAGATGATTTCGCACCAGAAAAATCAAGATAGTTTTTTAATGCATTTTCGCTATAGGCGTAAGTTGCATAGAGGTTAGGTACAAAGCCAACAGCTTTTTCTAGGTTGTCAAAAATGGCTTGGTTAGCAGGGCTTACTTCTTCTCTTGTTGGAATATTAAATGTAGTATTCATGATAAATGTTTTATTGATTAATAATATTTTATTTCGTTGACAATACAAAGATGTAAGAGTATCAAGCTTATTTTTAGGGCAGGGTTTCCTCAAGAAATGTACATACTTCCCGATTGGATGTTCTTTTTATTTCTATTGTAGAAATAGCATAACTATATATTTGATCGGTTTTTGCTTTGAGAGTGTAGAGTTTTTTCTATTAGTTAAATGACAAACAGAGTTATGATAAAAACTACTCTGTAAAAGCCTGATGTGTCAATACATCTTCTTTTAATATAGGTTTGTGAAAAAGAGCGCCATAGGTTTAAAAAGGAGAGGATTGTGAATGAGCGGTCTGATGACTTTTAAAGATTGGTAAAGACACACACATGATTAAATATAATGGACCAACGTATGGCCTTTGGTAAGGTGAGAATTATTTAAAACTAAAAAAGGCTAAACCTACGTCGTGTAAGTTTAGCCCTAATATATACTTGTTTTTATTCTTATTTATCTGACAACAGTCAGACTGTATTTTGGTGTAGGATTTAGGGGACAAAAATATTCGTATTCTCCTGCTGAAAGATTAACGATTCCTGTTTTAGAGCTTTTGTTTTTGGCTACTGGAGCTTTCACATAAGCTGGCTTAATATGATTTTCTGCACCATATTTTCCTTTTGGTACAAGCACAAATCCAACTTCACGATCTATTCCCTTGTTAGAAATTTCAAACTGATATGCGCCCTCAGCAACTGATAATGCTTGGACTGTAAATTTTTTGTCTACTTGTACTAGATTGACTGTCTCCACTTGGTCATGCACTGTGAGAGCATATTTAGGTGTTGGATTTAAAGGACAAAAATATTCATACTCACCTGCTTTTAAGTTTACGATCTTGGTCTTTGACGTTTTTCTTGTGGCTACTGCTGCAGTTACATAGGCTTCTTTGATATGGTTCTCTGCATCATATTTACCTTTTGGTACGAGGACAAATCCGACTTCATGATCTACATCAGTATTGGCAATGTTAAATTGGTATTGTCCTTCTTCTAGAGACAAGGATGTGGTAGTGAATTCACCTGTGACCTGTGCTAAGTTGATTTGCTCGACTTGAGCATTTGCGAATGATAGACTTATTGCAAAAGCTGCAATCATGAGAAGTTTACATATTTTCATTATAATCTGTTTTTTGTTATTGTAAAAAGATTTACGATGCAAATATGCGTTAGATATGGACTGCTCTATAGGTCTATATTTCCTTGATCCATGTACATTCGTCCCTCAAGCAATCGCCCTATGGTTTTACCAATTTTTGTTTTTTGAAGACAGATGGGCTCAAGCCTTCATGGTTTTTGAAGAACTTGGAAAAATGTCCGGGGTCCTTATAGCCTAATTCTGCAGCGATCTCATTCGTTGAGTTGTCAGAGTAGAGCAAAAGACGTTTAGCTTCTAATAAAATCCGATCATTGATGACCATGATTGGTGATTTGTCACTGTACTTAGGGAATAGATTAGATAGGGTCTTCGGTGATTTAAACAGCAAGTTGGCATAATCTTTTACATGGTGATACTCTCTAAAATGCTTTTCTACAAGAACATTATATTCTCTAATAATATTCATGTGAGCATTACTGATGTCAGGCTGCGGTAGTTCTTTTTTGACCATTCTGGTTGAAAAGATGAGCAACCTTTTCAATAGTGATCGTAGCATTTCTCCTTGTAAATGGTCCTTTATTAGCAGATCTTCTTTAAACTGATGCACTATGTTATTAAATTGATCGGATTCTTTCTCTTTTAATAGTATGGTCTGTGGTTGAGAAGAGCCAAAGAATAGAAAGCCATGGCAGGACACTTGATCATCATGTGTTTGTATGCAAAAAAACTCCTTATTAAATACAAATGCCAATAATCCTTTGGAGTCTATCGGAATTTCCATGACATTTAAAGGAGTACAAAAAATCACCTCGTTTTCTTTAAGCTCAAATTGATAGCCATCAATACGTAATGTTGTGGATTCCTTTTTACTCCATAAGACTTTATACAGATTTTTCTTTAATAAAAGTTCCTGTGCTGGTTCGCATGAAAAATCTGTTAGAATAAAAACGTCTTCGTCCTTAAGACTAGAATAAGTTAATTTCATTAATAAGTATAAAGATTAATAAGCTAATTTTCATTGTGTCTGGATTAAAATAAGAATGTTTGGCATATATTTATTGCATAATCTGACATTAAGCAGTCCCTAAAATCCAAGACCGACTAATTTCAATTAATGCCTTTTTATGATCCAAAGAATAATCCAAAGGCAATTGAGCAACACCAAGTAGCCGACGAAGTATTTCAATTCCAGCAAAGGTTTTGATATGTTGTTCATCAAATGATAGCTTAGTCTTATAAGACTCCAGAAACAGCTGAACGAGTTCTTGCTTTTGATCAGCAATTGTTAGGTGTGCCAAACAGACACCCAAGTCAAATTCTGCAGGACCTAAAAAGCTAAATTCAGGATCTAACACATAAAATTGATCTGCTTGCATCCAACTTCCAGGATAATAATCTCCATGTAATAAAGTCGATCCTGCGGATAAATATCGATCGCCAAATGACCCTACTATTGAGCGCAAAGTAGAGTCGGTGGTGATCGGTGTTGCCAATTCAGATAAGCCATCTTGTATCTCATTTAGGTCAATCCCATTATTTGCTCGGAATGGAATATCAAAAATATGAGCGTGATTCAATACGCGCATGTCTTGATTTGAAGGATAGGTCGCTGGCTTGAATTGGTGCAACTCGATGAGATATTTTGTTAGGCTGATGATATCCTTTTCTGGTAATTCGTAGCCAACATTATAGATTTTTGTGAAGTCTTCCACAGTACCTAGATCTTCCATGATAATAATGTAACTGTCAATATCGAATAGTAAGATTTCTGGCGAATGTGATTTTAGAAACGCGCTGCTTTGTGTGGCTGCATAATATTCGGCTTCAGTTTGAATGCGATCGATAGGAGCTTCAATACTCGGATATTTTTCCACCCACGGCCTGGATTGCTTAAGAATAAATGAACGCTGGTTGGTCTCAATTCGAATTACAACATTCATATTCCCAGCTCCCGGAATCGTCACATTTGATATCGTCTCACCCTTATTTAAAAACGACCTATTTTTTAAATACTGAGCTAATCCAGCAGTATCTTCAAGCGTGGCAAAAAGTGTATTAGGAAACTGACGTAAGAAGGTTTGCTTATAACTCATATTGAGATTATTAAAGGTGTAATCTATTTAGAAAAGAGAATGATTAGGTAAGAATAGAGAAAAATTAAGCTGATAGATTCATAAAATTAATAATGCCATCTCTGTCAACGACACCAAGAATGTCATCTTTCGAATGTCCTATCATAACGATGCTTAAGCCATCCTTGTTCATCATGTTACGTACATCATTAACGGAGATGTCAGGTGAAAGACAGATGAGTTTGGGTGAGGTGTATGTTGATACTGTTTCGTCTTGCCTGTTTTGCTGAATAGCATCTTTTATAAATAAGTGGTGTAAGGTGCCTACAAACTTCCCATCTAAATCTGCGACCAAAAAATTTCGTTCTTGATTAGTCATTGATAAGGCAATGGGTTTTGACATTCGATCATGAAGATACATGGTTTGAAATGTTGGTCGCATAATATCACTTACTGGTGTGTTAGACAGACTTTCTTCCATTCGGACTTGTTTGTTTTCTGTGGTAGCCATATAAAAGATAAAGCCACCAATGAAGGCAAGAACATAGTGTCCGATATACAAGCCGTATCCAATAAAGAAAAGAGCAAAGATCTTTCCAATTGTCGAAGCGATCATTGTCGATCGGGTCCGGCTCAATTTAAAGCTCAATAACGCCCGTAAGATCCGACCACCATCCATCGGAAAGGCCGGAATTAAGTTGAACAAGAACAAGACAACGTTGATGTAAAATATGGTTTTGAAAAACTTTGCAGCTGTGTCGACACGAGCTGTTTCAGGGTCTATATCAATAGCAGTGATCCCTAGAGACGAAAACAAACCAATAAAACAAAGGGATGCAATAACCACATTGACAAGTGGACCTGCAATAGCAATTAATAATTCTTCGCGAGGTGCTTTGGGTAGTTTTTCTAATCGTGCGACACCACCAATTGGAGAAATGATAATATCTCTTGTGCCTACTTTGAAATACTTCCCGGTTAGTGCATGACCAAACTCATGAAGGATAACACAAACAAATAAAATGATGAAAAGTAAAAATGTATATATGATCTCATTGGTAGATTCAGCACTATTGACAATGACATACATGAAAAACAAGACCAGCAAACCAAACGACCAATGGACCTTAACAGGAATACCTGCAAAAACACCAAGTTGATACGATCGTCCCATCTTATTGACTTAGTGAGTACATTGGTTCGTGGAGCTGTCCTTTGAGTATATTTCTGGCAATGACAAGAAGTTGGATTTCTGATGTGCCTTCGTAGATTTGCGTGATTTTGGCGTCCCTCATCAATCTCTCGACATGATATTCTTTTACATAGCCATAACCACCGTGGACTTGTACGGCTTCAACAGCATGCTTCATAGCTGATTCTGCTGCAAAATACTTTGCCATTGCTGCTGCATTGGCGTAGGGCTTGCCTTGGTCTTTTAGCCAAGCTGCTCGATGCACTAATAATCTTGATGCTTCTAGATCTGTCGCCATTTTGGCAATTTTGTTAGACACAGACTGATGTTTAAAAATAGGCTTCCCAAATGCCTCTCGCTCCTTCGCATAGGCGACGGCTAATTCATATGCACCTGCATGTATACCTAGCGCTTGCGCCGCGATACCAATCCGCCCACCATCCAAAGTCTTCATTGCAAAGGTAAACCCAAAGCCATCCTCATGAATCATATTTTCTTTAGGTACAATCACGTCCGTATACATGATCGTATGAGTATCTGATGATCGGATGCCTAATTTATCTTCCTTCGCTCCCAGGCTCACGCCATCCCAAGCACTCTCGACAATAAATGTGTTGATACCTTTATGTCCTTTAGTCGCATCCGTCTGGGCCATGACTAGATGTACATTCGATTTTCCTCCGTTCGTAATCCAGTTTTTTGTGCCGTTGAGGATATAATGATCGCCCTTGTCTACAGCTACCGTTCGCTGACTCGTCGCATCACTGCCTGCCTCTGGCTCAGAGAGGCAAAAGGCACCAAGCCATTCACCCGTCGCTAACTTAGATAGGTATTTTTTCTTTTGTTCTTCATTACCATATGTCTCAAGGCCCCAACACACAAGAGAATTATTAACGGACATAATGACTGAGCAAGAATTATCAATTTTAGATAGCTCCTCTAAGGCAAGGACATAAGAGATCGTATCCATACCTCCACCACCATAATCCGGAGATACCATCATGCCCAGAAAACCCATTTCTGCCATCTGTTTGACTTCATCAGTCGGGTATGTCATATCTCGATCACGATCAATGACACCAGCTTTTAAAACATTTTGAGCAAAGTCTCTGGCAGCTTCTTGTACAGCGAGTTGTTCTTCCGTATAATACAAATTCATGCTTGAGAGTTTATAAGTTATCGCCTCGCAATAATCGGTATTTTTTACGAGCTTCGATAGCAAAGACACTGTTGGAAAAATCTATAAATAACTTTTCATACAGTTCTTGAGCCTTATCAACATTTCCTAACTCGATTTCATACAGTTCAGCCAATTCAAAAATGGCATTGTCGCATCGAATTTCTTCAGGATGATTTTCAATGACTTTATTATACATCTCTACAGCTTTATCATAATTGCGCTGCCGTTTATATATTTTTGCCTTTTGATAGTAAATATCATCTATCAATGTATGATCTGGAAAAGCTTCCTGTAATGAGTCTAATTTTGAAAAGGCTTGATCAAATTTATTTTGAACTGTGAACAATTCAGCTTGTGAATAGAGTCCAATTGCTACATCAGTCGTATCTAGTCCGAGGTTATCCATGATGAATACAGATATATCTATCGCATCATTGGAGATCAGTTTAGAGGTAGATGCTTTTAAGACATCAAATTGCTTTTGTGCCCATTGAAAATCTCCATTGTAATAGGACAACATCGCATTGCGATACCGTGCCTTTTCTCCTAAAAAATCTTCTCTAAATTCTTTATCAACTTGAGAATACAATAAGGTGGATTCCCAGACTTCGCCTTGCATTAAGTAAAAGTCTGCCAAGCTTATTTTACCATTTGCTCTGACAAATTTATTAACCCCTGGAAAGTTTACCATATTTTGAAGTTGCTCAATTGCACCATCCAAATCATTAAGGTAGTAAGCTTCTAGGTTGGCGAGTTCTGCTACGATATAAGCGGATTGCTTATTGCGACCGATTTCATCCAAGTAAGAATTATATTCTTGTTTTAAATCTAATAGATCTTCTTGCGTAAATTCAGGATTCTTTAATACTTTTTTCTTTTTGCTCGACAGTAACTCCTGACGCGCTTCTAGATAATAACTTGAGTTGACACCTTTGGTATCTACGATGTATTGGTAAGCGTTTATAGCAGTATCAAACTCCGAATCATTAGACGCAATGGTCGCTATGTTATAGACTCGACTACCGTTTTCTTCAAGCCTAAGGTCTAATGCTTTCGCTTGACGTAATGCTTTTTTATAATCTTTCTCTTGGATATATGTCCATTCTAATAATTCTGGAAAATTGATGTTGTCTGGATCATTTTGAATATTCTCAAACAACTTCTCCTTAAACAAAGGGAAGTCTTCAGGCGCAAGTGTTCGACTAAAGTAATTTTTCATGGAGGCTAGCTGATCAACATTTTTATTCATGCTAAGCAGATAATAATGAATCATTTCTGGCGTGTCTCCAAGACGTCTGTAGATATCTGCAATTTGGTAAGAGAACTCGCCAGACTTATCCAATACAGCTTCACCCATTTTATAGGCTTTGAGTGCCAACTCATATTTGGTCAAGCGATTGAAAGCATTCGCTAAGCTACGGATCTTGTTGCCGTCTTTCGGGAGCTCTTTGATCGCTTTAGCATATTGTTTTTCAGCTTGGCCAGTTTTACCCTGCCTTTCTAAGACTTTGCCATTCAGGACATACAGGTGGACATCCTGGGGATTTTTTTTGAGTTGAGTCTTAATTTCTTTTAAACTCAGATCGAATTGTTCTAGTGCCAATAAGGATTCGATATACCGATCAAAGTAGTACTCATTATATCTGGATTGAATCCAAATCTTGCGATAGAGTTGAGCTGCTTGCTCGTACTCACCTGAGCGATAGTATTCATTAGCCAGCTTCGAATCTTGACCAATGACTAATGTGCTGATTGTCAGACAGAGAAATATAAATAATGTGCGAATCATAGTCTTCTTCCTTGATGGAAATATAACGCCTTTTGGTGATTAGGAGTTGCATTTAAAGGAGATTAGTTGGATTGGAACACCAATGCATCAGATTCTGATTTCAGCAATGGCTAACTTTTGAGTGGATTCCTTAACTTTAGACGAATAATTGGCCCCGTAGTTCAAGGGATAGAATAGGAGTTTCCTAAACTCTAGATACAGGTTCGAGTCCTGTCGGGGCTACATTTCAAACTCATGCCATGACGAGAAGTTTATCCCGATTGGAGCGGAGCGGAACATCGGGAAGTCCTGTCGGGGCTACTTATTTTGAATGCTTAATGCTTAATTTTTGATGTTGAATGTGGGAGCGAAGCGGACATCCCGCAGGAAACGGAGTGAATGGCGGGATTGAATGTATTAACTTAGTTTAAGGTTTATCCCGATTGGAGCTGGGCGGAACATTGGCAAGAAGTTTATCCCCGATTGGAGCGCAGCGGAACATCGGGAGAATATCGGAAAGTCCTGTCGGGGCTACATTTAGGATAATGTAACACGATTAATTGTGCTTAAAACTTTCAATAATTACTTTAAAAATAACATTTAGTCATTGATCTGAATAGAAACATATCTACATAAATATTCTAAAATACACAAGACATTGAAATCAAATCCACAAAAGAATAAACATCCGTGATCTACATTGACCACAGCAAAGCTCTCATTCAAATCATTTCAGAAATCATAAAGTACCTTCTGTGATAATTAAGTGTTGTTGTTCTTCAAAAGCTTTGATCGTAGCCATGTGCGCTTTATAATCATCTTCTATAGTTTCAAAATGTAATGCACCAAGAGCTTCGACTTCCGACTTCGCGTCCTCTCTTAAAAAATCAGGTAATCTACGATTAGCAACAAGCATTTTGTTCAAGAAATTCTGAACGATATTCTTTTTGTTAGTCCTGTGTGTCATTGATAAAGAATTGACTCTGGAGACAGTTATTATTTTCGTGCTCATAACAATTTTCTCCTCTCCGTTTTTTAACTTTTTAGTGTAGTCGTCAACAAATTGGCTAACATCGTCTTGGTATTTTGAATCAAGGGATGCCATCTTTGATTCCATTGAAGACCGTTCTTTTGCCAATGTCTCTTTATACTTACTGAAAAGTTTTTCGTTTACTTCGGCAAGATCAAGACTAACGGTCTCGACAAACATGATATCGCTGATCATCCCTTGAGTAAAACTGAAGCTTACAAGGAAGCATAATGCTAATGTGTGAATGGTGGTTTTCATAAATAGAATGTGCTAGATTAAAAATATAAATAAATAGAAATTTCTAGCTCAGGTAGGTTTGTAAGTATTAACGACGAATAAAGTGATCAATTACTTTTGAAAAAGTACGAACCATATAAATCGTCGTCTTTATCCGATTTTTAGAAGTCATTAACTTTTTTCATTTTCAAAGATTTCAGACTCTATAAAAAGTTACTTCAAAAATTACACCAATTTTTCTAAAAACATTCCTTTTATAAGTATGAACCTGGCAAAATTTTTAAGTATGACAAACGACGACCAGTGGCAATTTGGTCATCGTTTTATTTATTAGACTTAGATAGCTTTAAGTAGTAAAAATCCCTAAAACATTGATATTCTAAGAGTTTATAACAGTTTAACTATAAGGTTATATGATGAAAATAGCCCTGTCAGGGCTACATTTCAAACTCATGCCATGACGAGAAGTTTATCCCGATTGTAGCGGAGCGGAATATCGGGAAGTCCTGTCGGGGTCACTATTTAAATTTTGAATGTTGAATGTAGGAGCGAAGTGGACATCCCGCAGTGAATGGAGCGGATCGTGGGATTGAATGATATTTATCTGAATTTTAGACAGTCTATCCCGATTGGAGCTAATGCGGAACATCGGGAAGTTCTGTCGGGGCTACTGTTAATACTGAATTATTGATTTACTGTATTCGTTTTAATTCAAAGCATTAAGAAATAAAACTTGAATACTCCTCAAATCTAAAGTAGACCATGTGTCACTCTACGTGGAATTAAACATCTTAACCTAAAAGATAATAACTCAATTCTTATTAAAAAGATACTTTATATTTCTTTTTAAGAAAAGGAAATACATTAGGAATCCAATAATGAACCCTAATATTATCGTTAAAATATCAATCTTCATCAATCGGTTTCTTTTTCTTTGTTTTCCCTATTGGAGGGTATATAAACTGGATTGCCTAAGATGCTCAATTGCAATATCTATATGACTCTCTTTAAACAATTTTGACTTTCGAGAACTCCATTTTTTTAATTCTTCCTTAATATGTTTACTATCAAGTTTGTCATCTCTGAGAATTATAAAATCAATCGTTGATAACAGTTCAAGACCAAATGTTGAGTAGAATCCGGTAAGAAATTCGTTTGTGTTGACACACAATTTTTTAAGATCTTTTCTTTCGTTCAAATATCCACTCACAGTATCTTTAGAATCCATGATCAAACTTAATGGCTCGAATGCTCGTTTGTCCATATTTGCGAACCCAGTTAAATAGCTACCATTCATTAAACTAAGTAGTCTTTTCACCTTGTTAGAATATGGGCCGTAGAAAGCTTGCTGAAATTTTAATTTAAAAATATCCTTTGCACCAAATCGCTGTAAAAAATAGCATACTTTCTCACTTGAAAATTCTGATATAAACTCCCCATTTTCAACTATGTTAAAAAGCATGTATAACAACATGGCTCTTGCATCTGTTAATTTGACCCGTTCATTCTTAAGAGTTTCTTTTACAGTATTATTTGGTTCATAAATAATGAAGTCACAATCATTCCTCAATGGAAGAATGTGGGTTTCAAGAATAGAACGAACTTTAGCCCAGTTCAAGCCTCCATTACCTGCACCTAGGGGAGGAATGGCGATTGACTTTATTTCTCTTTCCTTGATAACCTTAACTAGCTCCTTGGCTCCTTTCTCAATATACTCGTATTCAGATGGATTTCTCCAATGTTTCTTTGTAGGAAAATTTATAATTATCTTTTTTCCAGTCAAGTCTTGAGTTTCAGTGACCAATAATATGCCTATATCAAGTCCATCGATTTTACAAGCTTCAGCATAAATTTTAAAGTTCTCAGGATATCTTTTTTTAAACCCTAGCGCGATTCCTTTTCCCATAATGCCTACAGTATTGACAGTATTAACTATCGCTTCTGTATTGCTTTCAAAGATGTTACCTATTTTATACTTAATCATAATAGTATTCTGGATTTACATGTATTTGGCTTTCATTAAGACCATAATCTGCAATCAATTTATCTTTTACTAATTCTCTCCTGACAACGAAACCTCTTATGGATTCAAAAGGCAAATCAGATTCGATCAAAAACTCTGCTTCCTTTCTTCGTTTAAAATCAAGATCTTCTGGATGTGCCCAATCTGCCCAGTTCTTTGCATTTGTTGCGATAAAATCAATTTGATTTTTAATGTCATCGACATCATTGGTGTTATAAAATGAGGTTAATCTGTCTGTAGCATGACCATCACAATAAATGAAAGGTATTTGTTTCTTAATCACTTTATTAATAGAGCTTATACAATATAAAATGTCGCTTGATCGAACGATGTCCACATCATTATGACCTCTTTCAATGACAAATTGCATTGGTGATCTAGGCCCAAAATAAAACGGAATGTAATCACCAAGATTCTTTCCATTATAAAGTTCAAAGGTAGCTCTCCTATTTATTAAACTGGAATCACCAATCGATTTGAAGTCAGGATTTGAATTGGAAGAATCCTTATGTGTAATTCCGTGCTCTAATATATGATTTATGTTATCAATATGAGTGATTCTGAATATGTATTTATCATCTTTGAGCATTGTAAATGATATTAACCACAATATCTATTTTTCCGTGCAATTGATGAGCACATTAACCAATTCTTATCTCAGATGGATTTTTATGAAAGCTTCAAAATCTATAACGCCACACAGTTAACAGTTAACAAACCTTTTTAGGTTTTTAGCATCAATTTGTTAATCTTACTATTGATATATTAACCAATGCAAGTGGACACAAAAAGTAGTAAAGTTGTTATCAATAGATTTTTCATGAAGTTTGATTTTAGTCCTTTCACCAAGTAAAAGCCAAGAAACCTAAATTAGTGACATTTTCGACTAGTGGTCTGTCAATGATGAAATGACAAGATGAATTTTAGAGTAGTTTGTACATGAACTAGGCGTAGGTTCGGTCTGATAGCCTTAGCTATCAAGGCCGGTTCTGTAACGACGTGCATGAGCAAAATACGCCAAAAACAATAGTCAAATTTATCTTGACAAACCACTATGTCTTCCATAATATAACTTAGCTCAAAAATCCATACCACCACCTTTAACAATTCAATAACACCCATTTTTGCTCCAATCCCTCCATTTTTCGCGCAGAACTGTCAATTTTCAAGTACTTTAAAGGGCGTTTGAAAAATTATTATTAATTAAAATCTAACTGCTTTGAAAAGAAGAGATTTTATGCACCTCGCTGGAGCAGGTGCCGGCATGATGGCAACATCAATTCCGATCTTAGGGAATACGATCTGTGAACAACAACTTCTAAATCCTGGGATGGATGTCGCAGCTAAAAAAGTGCTCGCAGATGTAGCCCTTAATACAGCCAAGAGTCTCGGCGCTACCTATGCAGATGCTAGGATTGGTCGATACCTTAATCAGTACGTATTTACAAGAGAAGAAAAAGTGCAGAATACTGTTAGCACTGAATCCTTTGGTGTGGGGATCAGAGTTATTTCTAAGGGAACCTGGGGATTTGCGTCCACACATGATGTGACACCTGATGGTATTAAGAAAGCTACAGAACTTGCCATCGCTGTCGCAAATGCAAGTGCTAAGATCCAAACTGAAGAAGTTATCCTTTCACCAGTGAAGGGACATGGTGAGGTATCCTGGAAAACACCAATCATAAAGAATGCTTTAGAAGTACCCGTATCAGAAAAAGTAGATCTCTTATTGTCTGCGAATGCTGGAGCGATGGAGAATGGAGCAAGCTACGTGTCAAGTGCCTTGTTCATGGTTAATGAGCAGAAATATTTCGCCTCTACTGAAGGATCTTATATAGATCAAGATATACACAGGATTTGGCCGACACTCAGAATTACAGCAATAGATAAAAGCACCAATACATTTAAAAACAGACAAGGCCTAGGTGCGCCAGTAGGGATGGGTTACGAATATGTCATACCAGATAAATCAGAAGAAATTAAAGGTGGGGCAGATGTTGTTCTTTATCGCAACAGGTACAACATGATCGAAGATGCGATCGCCGGTGCCAAGCAAGCTAAAGAGATGCTAACTGCTCCTTCTATTGAAGCGGGTAAATATGATCTTGTCCTCGAACCGAATCACTTGGGTTTGACCATACACGAGTCAGTTGGTCACCCATTAGAGTTGGATAGAGTACTAGGTTATGAGGCAAACTACGCAGGGACAAGCTTTGCGACTTTAGACAAATGGAAGACTGGAAATTTCAATTATGGAAATGAGTTGGTCAATCTCGTTGCTGATAAAACTCAAAAACATACACTCGGTGCAGTCGGCTATGATGATGAAGGCGTGAAGTGTAAGCAGTGGGATTTAGTTAGAAATGGAGTCCTTGTCAACTACCAAGCCATTAGAGATCAGGTACACATGATTGATCAAACAGAATCTCATGGTTGCTGTTATTCTCAGAGTTGGAATGATGTACAGTTTCAACGAATGCCTAATGTATCATTGGAGCCAGGGAGTGATCCTTATTCTATAGATGAAATGATTAAAGATGTAGAGAAGGGTGTCTATTTTGTTGGAAGAGGATCTTACTCAATTGATCAGCAGCGCTATAATTTCCAATTTGGTGGAACACTAGCTTACGAGATTAAAAATGGTAAAATTACTGGATTGATAAATGATGCAGCATACCAATCTAATACGCAGGAATTTTGGAATTCTTGTGCGAAGATTTGTGATGTCAATGATTATAGAACATTTGGTTCTTTCTTTGATGGTAAGGGACAACCATCACAAGTAAGCGCCGTCTCACATGGTTGTTCTACGACACGGTTTAATGGAGTCAATGTCATTAATACAGGAAGAAATATTTAATCAATCTAACCAAAAAGAAAATATAATGTCTATATATACTAAAGAAGAAGCAAAAGCGATTCTGGAAAAGGCGTTAAGCTATTCAAAAGCAGATGGATGTGAATTGAACATCTCTGGCGATATTATTGGCAACATCAGGTATGCCAGAAATACCGTCTCCACAGCTGGTATTAATTCAAATATTCAGTTAGCTGTCCAATCAAATTTTGGTAAAAAAGTAGGTACAGCGACGATCAACGAGTTTGATGATGCCTCCTTAGCTAAGGTGGTTGCACGGTCTGAAGAGCTGGCAAAGCTGTCTCCAGAATCACCAGAATTTATGGTGCCCTTAGGACCTCAGGAATATGATGCTTCCAAAATGTATAGCGAAGCAACCGCTAAGATCACTCCAGAATTTAGAGCAGCCGTGGCGGCCTCCAGTATCGAGCCTGCAAAAGCTAAACAGGTAACCGCAGCAGGCTATTTAGAAGATAGCGCCGGCTTTGAAGCGATGGCAAATAAAAGAGGATTATTCGCTTATGAGAAATCGACTTCATTGGATTTTACAGTCACGATGAGATCAGATGATGGTTTGGGATCGGGATGGGTGACGAGAGATTTTAATGATGTCAGAAAATTTAATCCTGAAGAAGCATCCAATATTGCCATCGATAAAGCAGTTAGCTCAAGAGAAGCAAAAGCAATTGAGCCAGGAAAGTATACAGTGATCTTAGAACCAGCCGCTTCCATCGGATTGATACGTAACATGACACGTTCATTCAATGCCAGAAGTGCTGATGAAGGGCGAAGTTTTATGTCAAAAGATGGCGGTGGGAATAAGCTGGGAGAAAAGATAGTCGACGAACGAGTCAATATATACTCTGATCCACTCAATGATGAAGTACCTGCATCCACATGGTCGGGAAGTGGCTTGCCTCTCAAAAGAACACAATGGATGGAGAATGGTGTTGTGAAAAATCTAACCTATAGCCGGTTTTGGGCCGAAAAAAATGGTGTCGCTCCAGTGCCGTTCGCTGGAAATATAATCATGGAAGGTGGCTCTGAAAGTAGAGAAAATCTGATCAGAAGCACTAAACGAGGTATACTAGTCACACGAATGTGGTACATCAGAAATGTGGATCCACAGACATTACTCTATACAGGCCTCACTAGAGATGGGACATACTACATCGAAGATGGGAAGATCAAACATCCGATCAAAAACTTTAGATTTAATGAAAGTCCGATCATCATGCTTAACAACCTAGAAACATTAGGTGAGCAAACAAGAATCAATGGTAACTTGATACCCTACATGAAAATCAGAGATTTCACATTTTCAAGTTTATCAGATGCCATTTAATTTAATTCTTGTGTAATTTTATTTTATGGATCGACTTAAAGGAAGAGATTTTGTCTTTACCAGAATAAAATATGAATCAGGAGATTGGGATGTAGACCAACGGATGCCTTCTAATCTTCTGAATTCCTTAGTCGAGTATACTACCCTGCCTATAGATACGCTAGAAAATGTTGTTAGCTTAGGAAGCAATGATATTTTCGATTACCCATTCGCCTATATCACTGGCCATAGATTAGTACAGTTTACATCTGCTGAAAAGAAAAATTTTGAAGCTTACATCCGTCGAGGTGGGTTCATATTTGCAGATGATTGTAATCATGATATAGATGGTCTCTTTGCCAAATCTTTTGAACAACAAATGCAGGATATTTTTGGAATGGAGGCCTTGGTAAAAATTCCAAATGATCATTCAATCTATTCCTGTTTCTTTGATTTTGATGGTCCGCCTACGACGTCGCAAGAGCTCAATGGCTGGGGCGATGATCTGGTTCATGATTATCTGAAGGCGATTGAGATTGATGGCAGAATTGGAGTTTTATATTCCAATAAGGATTATGGTTGCGAATGGGATTATGATTTTAGAAACAAGAAATGGTACAAGAATGATAATACAAGATTTGGAGTCAATATTGTTATGTATGCACTTACAGTATAAGTTTAATTGATGGATCAGGAACTAACAGTTGCAAAGGAAAGTATAGATAATCTCTTATCTAAAATACCAGAATTAAAGAAGGCGATCCATACAAAGATCATTGGCCAAGATGAAGTCATTGACCAGTTGATCATTGGATTGATTGCTTCGGGTCATGTGCTTTTAGAAGGTGTACCCGGATTGGCGAAGACACTTATGGTGAAGACTTTAGCTCAGTCATTGAGTCTGGATTTTAATAGGATACAATTTACGCCAGACTTGATGCCATCTGATATTTTAGGAACTGAGATTATACAAAGTGATAAAAGTGGCAATAAGTTTCTTGAATTCATGAAAGGCCCTGTGTTTACAAATATCATTTTAGCAGATGAGATTAACAGAACGCCGCCTAAGACGCAAGCAGCGCTGCTAGAATTGATGCAGGAATATGCGGTTACTTATGCAGGTAAACGATACCCACTCGATAAACCATTCTTTTTATTGGCGACACAAAATCCAATCGAGCAATCGGGCACCTTTCCCCTCCCAGAAGCTCAAGTGGATAGATTTCTTTTATTCATAAAAGTTAACTATCCAACTGCTGCAGAAGAAGAAGAAATACTCAATGTAACAACAGGCACGCAGAGCAAAGATGTCAAGCCAGTTTTGTCTGGACAAGATATTTTAGACTTGCAAAAATTATGTAGAGAAGTAAGTATAGCCCCTGATCTTGTCTCAAAGGTGAGCAGCATGGTCAGAGCAACAAGACCAGATGCGACTAGTTCTGAATATGTCAAAAAATATGTTGATTGGGGTGCAGGGCCGCGCGCAGGCCAATCCCTTATCCTCGCAGCCAAAGCACACGCTCTACTGAGAGGACGGTACGCAGTCATCCCTGAGGATATTAAATCAGTATTATATCCTGTATTAAGGCATCGACTTATCCTAAACTTCAAAGCGTCTTCTGAAAATATCAGTGTTGATAACATCATTTCTCAATTGGAATTAAAATAAACTCAATGGCTTCCTCTTCGATGTCATGGTTGGATCCAAAAGCAATTGATAGCGCTAAGTCGCTAGAATGGATTGCTAAATCAATCGCGAAAGGAAAATTACAAGGTAGGCATCGATCTCAACGACTCTCCAACGGCTATGAATTTTCTCAGTATCGTCCCTATGTACAGGGTGACGATTTAAGATTGATCGACTGGAAAATGTATGGCAAAACGGACAAGTATTATATCAAACAATCTGATGTAGAGCAAGACCATGATCTTCATGTTATTCTTGATAATTCTAAGTCGATGGACTATGAGGAAGAGAACTGGTCAAAATTGCTTTATGCAAAATTGATCACGGCATGCATCTCCTACATCACCATCCAACAAGGCGATGCATTCTCCTGGTCTTCATCTGGTGTGAATAATCCTTCAGGGCTGGGCATGAGACATTGGCAGAATTGCATACAGGCGATTCATGATGTACAAGCATCTGCAGAGCCTACTGAAATTATTCTCAAAGCTGAAAGAAACAAAGTCTATATTTGGTTAACTGATCTGTATCAGGACATTAATGAAATCCGAAAGGTCTTGGACTCATTAAAACACAACAGTACGGAGCTTATCGTTTTTCAGCTTTTAGGAGAAAAGGAAGAGTCTCTGGATTTTCCAAACAACGCCACATTTATTGATCTGGAATCTCGGAAAAAAATCCAAATGAATCCTAAAGAATACTTTAGTCAATACCGATCAAAATTTGAAGCACACATAAAATCTTGCAAAGACTTATTTTATTCGCGAGGCGTTCAGTATCAAAAAGCTTATATTAATCAGCCAGTAGAGAAGACGATTAAGCTATTTCTAGATAGTTATAATAAAAGCCTCATCTGATGAGTTTTTTAAATCCTATAGCTTTTTGGGGATTATTATCACTTTTGATCCCTTTGATTATTCACCTGTTGAGTAAGAAACAAAAGCATGTTATTTATTTTGGATCGAATAGATTTCTATCAGATGAGGAAACGACATCTGCAAGTTCAATCCAGTTAAGTGATTATAGTTTATTAGCGCTACGATTATTGATGTTGGCTAGTTTAATTTGTGCAATAGCGCAAATGGTGAAAACAAATGACAAAACGAAAAGAATAAAATACATTGAGCATGGCTTAGTTGTCAATCAAGACTATGCATCTGCCATTCCTCAAATTGATTCGAAAGAACTAATTAAATATTTCAGTTACGACGCGACAGTAAAAAAAAATAATGTTGATATCTTTCCATCTGCCTATACTTTGATTAATCATTTGAATCAGAAAACCGATTCTATTTCTGTCTATACCTTTAGTGAGGATAAATATTTTCTTGGTAGCAAAGAGACACTTCATCAAACTATTGAATGGAATATTATTCCCAAAAAGGAATCAGCAATAACTGAGGGGATTGAGGATCAAGCAGTAGACTTCGACATTGTTTGTTCATCCAAGAGTTTAAGGCATAAAAATGATTTTGTAAGTGTGATGACTTCTATTCAAGAGTATCTTCCTTTTGAAGTAAATTATAAGGAAAGCAATGAATGGAAAATTCTCATCGATTCCACGTCAAATGATAGTGCTGAAAATACTATTTATTGGACAACTCAAAATCCTCCATTCTCTTTTGCTAAACATTTTGATGGATACAGCATGACCGGCTCCCTGAATAAAAAAGCCATGCTCGAGTCTAATTTTCCACTAGCACTGACACAAGCATTAATTAAATCCCGAACACATTCTAATGAACAAGAGTTTAAAGTACTTGATCCTCGTCATATAGATGGTGCTACAACTAGTGAAGTCTTGAAAGCTGAAGCTCCAGATAATTTTTTATCCTACACTAATTATTTCTGGCTGTTGCTCGCACTACTCATATTGACAGAACGATATGTCTCACTTCATAAAATTCAGGAATGAAGAAAGAGAATCAATTAAAGAACTTGTTGTTCAATTGGCGTATGAAGTACGTCCTGACTGCTTTTGCAATTTTATGTATTTCAATTATAGTTGGATTTCTAATTAGAGAAAGAATAGACATTCGATCTGTACAGTCTTTGATACTAATTGGTTTAAGCTTGTGTGGTTTAGCTGGATTATTTTATGTCTACATGCCTAAATTGTCTGATCTGATATCAGTAATCAATGGTCAAGTAAAAGATGTTGAGCATAGTGCCCACCTCCTTGATAATTCTGATCATAATTTATCTGTTCTTCATAAAATTCAAAAGAATAAAGTTGAAGCTGCCATCAATACAAACAAGGTCAAATTGCAGATAAACAGCAAGCCAGTATTTTTTGGTTCAAGCCTAGCTGCTTTATGCTTACTGATTTTGGGATTGTCTGCTGGAGATAATAAGAGTAGCCAAGCTGAGATGTTGTCAAAACCAGATCAAGAACTAACCCGAGAAGTAAAGAAGTTAACTGACATAGATTCTCTGATATTAAATACGGTATCAGTACATATAACACCGCCAGCATACACCAATCTAAAAAGCTACTACACTAAAAATCTTACCCTCAATATTCCGGAAAAGTCAGAGGTGAGATGGAATTTTGATTTGTCTGGAAACCCAGAGATTAGGGAAATCATTTTTGAAGACAAGTCAATAGAAAGAATAAATCAGAGTAATAGTTATGCGGCTGAATTCTCCTTATCAAGTTTTTATAATTATCGATTTAAAAAGGATAAGCAAGAGATCATTTCAGAGTTTTATCCCATTAAGGTTAATGAAGATGAAGAACCAAAAGTAAAAATTACTGGAGTAGAAGAACATCAGCGATTGGATTATAAAGATAACTATGATATCAACTTTGGCATTGAATCAACTGACGACTATGGTCTCAGCACCATGTTTGTTTCGGCGACTTTGGCTAAGGGGTCAGGCGAATCTGTCAAGTTTAGAGAAAAGCAAATCGAACTCAAAGACTTTAAATCAGGATCTAGTCAATATAGTGGTCAGTATGGTTTTTCAACAAAAGCACTAGGAATGGAACCTGGTGATGAGCTATACTTTTATATTGCTGCCAAAGACAATTGTCCATTTGAAATGCATTGGAGTAAATCAACAACACATTTTGTGGTATTGGAAGATACCGCAAAAGTAGTCCTTGTTGATGCTGGAGGAATGCAACTCGATTTGATGCCTGATTTTTTTAGAAGCCAAAGACAAATAATAATAGACACTGAGCAATTGATTGCAGAAAAGGACAGCTTACCAGAACAAGAATTTAAACAGAGAAGTAATGAACTCGGCTACGATCAAAAATTATTGAGATTGAAGTATGGTCAATTTTTAGGTGAAGAAGCAGAGAGTGGTTTAGACTTTGATAATGAAGTAGACATCGACATGGGAGATGAAGAGCATGATCCGAATCATGACCACAGCACTCATCAAGACGAAAACAAGACACTCAATGAGGCGCGGTCTTTAATAGAACAATTTATGCATGATCATGATCATGAGGAAGAAGAAAACCAACTTCTTGAGACTAAGGGGACAGAAAAAATTGAGCAGGCAAAGAATCCGCAGTGGGTAAAGGATATGTCACATAATCATGACAATACGGAGGAGGCAACATTTTTTGATATGTCCATCAAAGGTAAATTGCGAGCCGCCTTAACCGAAATGTGGGACTCAGAATTACACTTGCGCTTGGCTGCCCCAGAAAAGTCTCTGCCTTATCAATATAAATGTTTGGCCTATCTTGATGACATTAAAACTCATTCGAGAGCTTATGTACAAAGAATAGGCTTTGAACCACCAGTTATAAAAGAACAAGAAAAGAGATTGACTGGTAATCTAAAGGAAGTTTATTCTACGAGATATACCCTCAAGGCAAACATAAGCGGGAATCTTATTAATATTAAAGCTGCTCTGCCTATCATTTTAGATTTTCAGCAAAATAGAAATAGGCTACTATCTGGAGATGAAAAAATTGCTTTGCAAAAAGCTGGAAATGAATTGTCTCAAATCGCGATAGCAAAGTCTGCCTATCTTCCTGTTTTATCTATCTTAAGAAGACTCATATCTTCTCAAGAGAACATTAGTGATTCTGACCTAACTAGTCTTATCCAGGCATGTCAAGATATTCTAGCTGCTGATAAAAAGGAGGCTGTTGCATCAAACTATTTTAGACATCCAATCAACGTGAAAGCAGTAAACGAATTTAAAAAATCGCTTTGATGAATTGGAGTCAGCTGACATCTATTGAACTCGCTGTTTTACTCGTATCTGTGGTTTTAATCTTTGCTGCTCATATTTATTTCCATCTAAAGATATTTGGTCGCGACTATTTATTTCTGCGAACAGTGTTATTGGCCGTTGGTTTGAGTGGTTTGACCATTCTTTTTTTAAAACCGACAAGGACTGCCGAGATAAAGTCCGAAAATGCAATTCTCATCACAAACAATGCTAAGAAAGTTGATGTTGAAAATAATTATTTTGAGAATATACATGAGATTTTAAATTCTAATAAAAACATTGACACCATCATTATCAAAGGAGACGGATTAAACAAAGAAGATTTAATACTTCTAGATTCATTTAATGTAAAGTTTGAGCCTGGTGGAAAGCAAAATGGATTTATTGAATTGCAAATTCCAGTAATCAAAGAAAAGCAAACATGGACATTGACGGGTAGGATAAATCAAACGCAAATGCACAATATAAGTGTCATAAAGAGCAATGGAGATGTACAAGAAACAAGCACAGATGAAAATGGAACCTTCTCCTTCAGACTTCGCTCAGACAATGCGGGCCATTTTAGTTATAAAATCAATGCGCACTATCCAGACTCGACGTACACAGAAACAGTCCCAATCAAAGTCTTGCCCTCAGAAAAATGGAAATTATTGGCTTTAAGTTCAGCACCATCCTTTGAATTAAATTACTTAAAAAATTATTGGGTTAAATTAGGTAATGGGTTTAGCCTCAGACAAAAGGTGTCTGACTCAAGATTTAAAGAGACCTTTTTAATCAACCCAAAAATGGATCTGGATAAATTGAATCGGCAGACATTGAGCAAGTTTAATTTTTTAATGATTGATGCCGTGTCCTGGAATTCTCTGAAGGAGGAAGAACAAAGCTTAGCTTTAAATTTTGTTGCAAATGGAAGACTTGGACTGCTTTTCTACGGATTTAAGACCGGTGATAAAGTAGACAATATTAATAGCCTTTTTGTGACTGATGAAAAAGAAATCTCTTTGGACAATAGCGGTATCAAGCTTTCACAAATAAGTATTCCTACAGGATATCGAAAGATTTATTTTCAAAAAACAACTTCTGCAGCAACTCGACAATATGGTTTGGGGAACATTGGCCTGATGGCGATCAATGACAGCTATCGCTTTATTCTTGCAGACCAGAGTACGGCTTATCAGAATATGTGGGCTACAGTATTTTCATCTCTCTATATAGCACCTTCTGAAGATGTTGTGTTTAGATCGGGCACATGGAATTGGGAAAATGAAGAAACAGAAGTCAATATCTTCTCTCGCAAAGAAATAGAACAGCAAGGCCAATTAAATTCAGAACAAGAAATAGCTATAAATAAAACGATTGACCAGAAAGGCATGTATTATGCAAGATTTGCAGCAACTCCTGGCTGGAATACATTTCAAATAAATGGTCATAAGAAAGCGCATAAGTTTTTTGTGCATTCTAATAAGTCGTGGCAAGCTATGAAACAATCGTATCTACACGAGTCAAATCGAAAAGAGGCCGCCCGATTAAAGACCTTAGCTACAAAAAAACAAACAGAGCAAAAGGGTATTCCTTTTTATTGGGGATTATTACTGAGTGTTATAGGATTTGGATCTCTTTGGTTACACGAAAGAATTTATTCTTAAAGTGCACCACTAAAAACAAGGCGCTATATAGCCATGAAAAACAGCCCCTTGCGTAACGCTAAATCCACTTAACAAATCCAAACTTTGCCCCGCATGGTAGTCTATCGAAAGTCCTGAAGCAATGTTGCCATCAGTCGTAATATTAATTGTAGCTGACACATTTTGAGTAATCGGATAATTACCTGACTCGGTGATATACTCTGTGCAATTCTCACAAGGACTTGTACTAAGAGAAGCTGCATAGTGAAAGTTGTGGCTGTACAACTGCCCATTAAATGTAGCCTCGATCGTCCAGTTGCCATAAGGCCCGCCACTGGGTAGAAAGCCTAGATCAAATCCCCACCAATAATATCGGTATGTACCGATCCCGTTGTGACCTGTAGTGAGGTATGTATTATTAGCGGGATCTTTAACAACAATGCTTGTATTCATGTCGAGTACCATGTCACGCCAATAGATGCCTAAGGCCAATTGTTCGCCATCAATATAACAATCCGTTCTGTTCAGTTGCTCGGTACTTGCAGGGCATTCATTTAAGACTGGCTGAGATGAATGTGTGATGATCGCATTGATTTGAGGTTGACTATAAGCAGGCTGATTGGCCCACCATGATGTCGTGTTGGAAGAATTACATGGACCGGAATAGGGATCAATCACATTAAAATTTTGGTCAATGATTTCAAAATGAAGGTGAGGTAGTGCAGAATAACCTGAACTACCGACAACCCCCAGATACTCTCCTTTTGCAACTGTCGATCCGATTGGTTTTGACGTGATAGATCCATTCTTAAAATGTAAATAAATTGACCTTGAGTTATCCGCATGCTCTATGACGATCCGATTAGATGTTAATGATCCAGTAGGAATCGAACCGCAGTTTTCATCAAAATTGCCATCGCCTTTTATGACAATTGTACCAGCTTGAGCTGCTATAACCTCAACTAAATCGTTCTCCATTAAGTACCATGGAAAGGGCCAAATAACGATGTCTGTCCCTTGATGATTATAATCATTTGATCGATCATAAGTATTGTTTCCGCAATTGTAGTCAAGATTTGTATCTCCGAACAAATTAAAGTCACCGCTACCAACAGCTGGATCATGATCCACGTAGCCGATTGTGGAATAATAATTATAGAAGTCTAAGGAAGGCTTAGCACGTAAAGGCCAATCAAATAAGACGATAGATTTTGTTGTCTTGTTTTGCGGTTGTTTTCGAAGCGCTTGGGAAGCAATTTTAATCTCTGAAATTAAAAATTCGTGCTGTTCTTCTGTTATGCATTGTGTGTCGTGAGATTGCGATGCTTGACCTAGCATCTGTTGTCCAGACATATGAGTAACAAACATACTTGAGAAGATCATCCACAGCAGCTGGATATTAAAAAATATCAGTTTCATAAGTTCCTAAAATAGATGTCTCTGGGAGTAATGATGTTCTTTAGAGGAATAAAATGTGGTACGAGACATCGGATAATGCCTATTTGTCTTCTAGAATCAAGTGTATGAAAGATGGGATATGAAATGCCTTTTCTACATACAAAAAAAAGTCTTTTTCAATACGAATATGATGTATCGAAAAAGACTTAAATGGATCTGTTGGTTGAATCAACAGAATAGTAGTTTCAATTTTTAACCTAAGAGAGATTGTAATTTCATAGCTAAGCCCATGTCACCAGCGATCTTTACTTTACCACTCATCACTGCAGCCATTGGATTTAAATCTCCACTCTGTAACTCAGCGAATGTTTCTCCGCTAGCAGTAATTGTACAAGCTGCTTCTGCATCTTCATCACTCACTGTGTTTGCATCTCCAGTCCCATCAATGACAATAGGCTTTTCATCGATCATGAATTTAATTTTGTCTCCGATTGGGGCAGCACTAATTGCCTGCTCTTTGATTTTTTCTAATATTGTTTCGAACATGTTTAAAAGTTTATTTATCTACAATAACAGCAAAGTCTTGCAATAGATTTCATCTTTATCGAAGAATCTCACTAAGTCTATGCAGTTTGATTATCGGTGTTTAGCAAATGAGCTCTTTTTCTTTAATAATGGTTAGAACTTCACTATCTAAAAGGCTTTCTTTTAAGCCAGCCGTCTTTGGTACTTCATATTTGAAGTAAAATTTCATTGTGTGAATTTTACTTTCATAAAATTCCATTGAGTGTTTTAGTTGACTTGTGACTAATGCCTGTTTTGCCTTAGTTGCCATTTCCAACCAATGCCATGCAACTACGACTGTGCTTGCATATTCCATGAATAATGTCGCATCAGATAAGAATCGCTCATAGTCACCTTTCATCGCAAACGACACCAAGTGTACCATGATGTCTTGAAGATCTTTAAGCTTAGTACCCAGAGTCGTTGCGTATGGCTTTAACTCGTCATACGTCATCGCTGCTTCGATTGCAGACTGTATCTCTTTTGCAACTAACTGTAGGGCTCTCCCGTTTTTTATAGTTGATTTTCTACCTAGTAAATCTAAAGACTGGATACCTGTCGTGCCTTCGTATATAGACATGATGCGGATATCTCTGTAGTATTGTTGAAGGATAAATTCACTGCAAAAGCCTGCACCACCTAATACCTGCAATCCAGTACTGACAGATTTAATGCCCATTTCAGATGGGTAGGTTTTGCCAATTGGTGTCAACCACTCTAATAAATCGTGAGCATCCTCAGACGTTTCTCCTTCTTCATTGTGCTTAACATCTAGAAGACGTGAGCATCTTAAGAGTATACTAACAGAAGCTTCAGATACAGCTTTCTGTAAGAAGAGCATACGTCTGACATCTGGGTGATTGATGATGAGTGTTTGATCTTCCTGAACATTTTTAGCGCCAGTTGATGTCAACTTGCGTCCTTGTGGTCTTTCTTTTGCATACGTTAATGAAGCGTAGTAGGCTGCAGTCGCTATTGAGGCAGCTGTCATTCCAACATCGATCCGAGCCCCATTCATCATTTTAAACATGTAGCTCAAACCCTTATTTGGAGCGCCAACTAACCATCCTTGACAGTTGTCACTTTCTCCAACCATCAAGTGCGTTGTACAATAGCCTCGCTGACCTAGTTTTTGAAAATCTCCAGCAGTCTGGACATCATTTGAAACCAGATCTCCATTGTCGCCAATTCTAAACTTAGGAACAATAAATAGAGAGATTCCTTTTGTGCCAGCTGGAGCACCATCTATTCTGGCAAGGTAGAGGTGAACAAAATTCTCACAGTATTCATGATCACCACCGGAAATATATATTTTTTGACCTTTGATTTTATATGACCCATCCTCTTGCGGAGTGGCTGATGATGTAATATCTGATAGTGAACTTCCTGCTTGTGGTTCAGTCAAGCACATTGTGCCTCCCCATTTCCCACCAAGCATATTTGGCACATACTTGTCAATTAATTCTTGAGCTGCAAATTCAATAATGAGTTCAGCAGCTCCAGCAGTCAAGCCAAAATAACCGCCTACATTGTTATTTGCAGATGCTTGAATATGACTTAATGCACCATATAATATTTCTGGCATTTGCTGCCCGCCATGCTCATAATCAAAGCGTGCACCGATTGAGCCATTCTCGGCAGCAGACTTAATAATTTTTCCAATTTGAGGGTGGACATATATTTTGCCATCTTCAAAACGAGCAGGATCTGAATCCATTTCTTTGTAATACGGATAGAATTCCTTGTCACACAAATCCTTTGTGGATTGTAATAATATCTCTACGGCATCAGCATCATAGTCGCTATATCGCTCATAATTTAGTATCTCATTGATTTCGTGGACCTCATTCAGTAAGAATTTAAGGTTGTCCATGCTCATGTAATCACTCATTCTGAAGGTATTTTGATTAAAAATTTAACTCTGAGTATAGTTTTAACAAATATATACAAATTATTGCGTCAAGTAAATAGTGCAGTGCTGAAATTTTGAATTAACTCTGAGTTTAATATCGGGTAGAGTATTGGGGTCTATTTTTGGGAATGGTGTCTTGTTAATATGGACAGGGCGGTGCGCTGCACCTTGTGGGGAATGCTGTTTTTGATGCTGTGCATCTATAGACAGAGCGTTGCGCTGCACCTTGAGGGGAATTTTTTGATGCTGTGCATCTAAAGACAGAGCGGTGTGCTGCGCCTTATAGGGTCGGTATTTTTTTGTGTGATATATGGGGCGGTGCTTTGCACCTTGTAGGGATTGTAAGTTTGTGGGGTAGACGACACACTATAGTGCTTGTATATTAGACAACACTCAACGTTTTGGGCTGATATGATAGATTATTTAATTTCTACAAACAAGGTGCAGCGCACCGCTCTGTCTATAGATGATGCGCAGCATCATCATTGTTACCGTATGGAATGAGGTGCAGCGCACCGTCCTGTCTATCCCAAAATTCTACTACGATTCTATTTTAAACCAATAGTAATTTATATTTTTGGAGTAACAACGAACTCTTTACGAAATGGCAAATACATATTCTCAAGCCTATTTTCATTTGGTTTTTGCACCTAAGCACAGACAGGCATTCATTCATTCTTCGTGGCGAGAAGACTTACACAAATACATAACTGCAATCATTCAAAACCGTGGACATAAATTAATTGCTATTTATGCCATGCCTGATCATATACATTTGTTCATTGGTTATAATCTCACACATTTGATTCCTGATTTGGTTCAAGAAGTCAAAACATCCTCAACTCATTGGATTAATAATCAAGGTTTTATTAATAGAAAGTTTGAATGGCAGAAAGGGTATGGCGCCTTTAGTCATTCTCATTCTAAGCTTAGTACTGTCGCGAATTATGTTATGAATCAAGAAGCGCATCATGCTAAAAAGTCATTTCGGGATGAGTATTTGGAGTTGTTGAAAAAACACCAAATTGAATTCAAAAATGAATATGTCTTTGAATTCTTTAATTGAGGTTATATGATTTTCGGTGCGGTGCACCTATAGACAGGATGGTGCTCTGCACCTATGGCATGATGATGTTCTGGATATATAGACGGGATGGTGCACTGTACCTTTGGCAGAATGATGTTCTGGATATATAGATGGGATGGTGCTGTCAATTATGACATGATGATGTTCTGGATATATAGAGAAGATGGTGCTCTGCACCTATGACATGATGATGTCTGGATATATAAACGGGATGGTGCACTGTACCTTTGGCAGAATGATGTTCTGGATATATAGATGGGATGGTGCTGTCAATTATGACATGATGATGTTCTGGATATATAGAGAAGATGGTTCTCTGCACCTATGACATGATGATGTTCTGGATATATAGACAGGTCGGTGCTCTGTACCCATGACATGATGATGTTCTGGATATATAGACAGGACGGTTCTCTGCACCATTGGCAGATGTTGTTCTGCGCAAATAGAAATCATCTTGTCTGGTACCCATAGCCATGATGTTGTTTTGCACAAATAGAAATCATCTGATCTTATTCCTATCAAGGTGCAGCGCACCGTCCTGTCTATAGATGATGCAAAGCATCATCATTGTCACCATGTAGGATTGAGGTGCAGCGCACCGTCCTGTTCTTGTGCAGTTCTTGGACATAGTGCTGAGTAATTATATTAACATTGAATATTAAGGCTTCAATTCGCTTTTGCTCTCTTTCCCTTTATTCTTTACATAAGTTTCTAACCATTGATCCTGCTCCCATAGCAAATGAAGGATAGACTCTCGGGCAGCATAGCCATGGCTCTCTTTTGGAAACATCACTAAACGCACAGTCGCACCTAAGCCCTTGAGGGCATTGAAGTAGCGCTCAGATTGCATGGGATAAGTACCACTATTATTGTCAGCTTCTCCATGAGTTAATAATAAAGGCGTCTTCATTTTATCAGCATGCATAAAGGGAGACATCCCATAATAGATCTCGGGAGCTTCCCAATAATTGCGCTGCTCTGATTGAAAACCAAAGGGCGTAAGGGTTCGATTATAGGCACCTGATCTTGCAATACCCGCAGCGAATAAATTAGAATGTGACAACAAATTAGCTGTCATAAAAGCGCCATAAGAATGGCCACCAACAGCCACGCGGTCCCGATCAATATAGCCCATCTCATCTACAGCATCAATCGCCGCTTTGGCATTACCGACGAGCTGCTCACGAAAACTATCGTTAGGCTCTTCTTCTCCTTCACCTACGATCGGGAAGGCAGCATCATCTAGCACAGCATACCCACGCATCACCCAAAACACTGGTGAGCCGTAGTATGGATATGTAAATTCGTGTGGAGAAGAACTCACTTGAGAAGCACTACTTTTATCTTTAAATTCTCGAGGATATGCCCACATAAACATCGGCAGCTTTTCTTTTTTGCTTTTATCATAGTTCGGAGGTAAATATAAAGTTGCTGATAAGTCTAATCCATCATCTCTTTTGTAATGAATCACTTCTTTATGTACATCTTGAATCGCCTTAAATGGATTTTCAAAATGTGTGATTTGTTTGAGCGAGCTCGTTTTTACATTGCGAATGAAGTAATTCGGATAGTCCGTTTTAGATTCAATGCGAGTTAGAACTTTTCCAGACTTCATGTCTAATGCAAAGGCCAACTCTTCTAAGGTGGATATGCCGTCCGCTTGATATAATCTTTGCGAGTCTCCTGTTTTAATATTATACTCATCTACAAATGGCTTTATCCCATCTTCCGTATAGCCATCGCCTAACAAGTATAAACTGTTGCCATCTCTGTGTAAGATGTCCATACCCATATCATTTTCATGAGTGACAAATGAGCCTGGGTCTGCATAACGATCTTGATAATTACGATCTATAATGAGGCGAGGTGTTTCAGTCCCTGTGCTTGGATTAAATATATATGATTTTGTATTTCTTGTATTCCACCAATAATCAGAAGCAATTGCCAATTCATCATCACACCAATTGATACCTCTAAACCGATTCTTTGTATTTAATAAAAACCGTTTTTCGCCAGTGAATGGTGCATCTTGTTCATAAACAGCATCTCTGAATTCGGCCTCCTGATTTGCATCTCCACCATCCAATGCTTCTGCCCAATACAACGTGGATGATCTATCTGCTCGCCATCTCAGGCTGCGAGGGCCAGTCCTCGTTGACATAAATCCTTGAGGAATATCTTCTATAAGTGGCACTTCGAGCATAACTTTGACAAGGTCGCCATTCATAGTATACACGGTACTCGTAGATGGAAATCGTCTATAAGGTACAAGATAAGAATACGGCTTATTGACCGTTGTCACGAGGACATGTGCGCCATCAGGAGAAATAGAGACACCAGAATAGATTGCTGCCTGCTTCCACTTAGTCATGGCTCCAGTTAGATTGACTTTTTGTAGTTCTGCAGTGGTCAAATTATCAAAGTTGATCTCGTCTGTTTTATTTTTAAGTAGATCCTGGTAGGTTCTGTTTTGAGCTTTTTTCCCATCATTAGATGAGATAGTAGGACCAGAAGGTAATGCGTCTTTGGAGTTTTTAATGTCTGACCGATTCTCTGGTAAGGTTTTTAAAAGTAACTCCTCGCTTGATGTTAACCAGTAAAATGGTCTGCCCATGTTTGCATTTAAAATCGGCTCTGTCAACTTATGCAATTGATGAGAATACATGTCGACAATCCACAACTCCACGCCTGCGGCGACTGTATTGGTAAATGCCATTTTATGTTCATCAGGAGACATTGTAAAATTCGAAAGACGAGCTTCTGCGGGTAAGCCTTCGATCTCAGTTTCTTTTCCTGATTCAATATCAAATAATGTTGCCTTGTAATAATATCGCTGCCTACTTGAGATATTTGTTTTGGGATTAATCCGTAATCCAGCTAATCGCAATTCTGGTTCAGATAACTCTTCAATAGACTTATAAGATTTGCGATAGATTAAAACACCTTTGGTTCCTTCTGAGTTGATACGTAAAAAAGGTGGGAGTGGTGCATCTGCTAAATCGAGTATGGCCTTGTCAGGAGTCTGATAACCCATATCGATTTGAGCTTTTAAATGTGTTGTTAAAAATGTAAAAACAAATAGAGAGAACAGCAGTCGTTTCATGAAAAGAGGTTTGTTGTGTACAATAAATATAAGAATTTGAAAATAGATGGCTAAAACTAGCATAGGATAGTGTCTTTTCTAAAAAGAAACCCAAGCCGCTGTTGGTCTCTGAACCAACGGCATTGACCACTGTCATCATTCTATGGACTATCGACAATTGACTATCGACTTACAAAAGAACTCATTGGATCAGAGTCCAACGAGGCATTTTTTGTATAATTCAAAAAGAACCCAAGCCGCTGTTGGTCTCCGAACCAACGGCATTGACCACTGTCATCATTCTATGAACTATCGACAATTGACTATCGACTTACAAAAGAACTCATTGGATCGGAGTCCAACGAGGGCATGTTTTTATAATTTAAAAAGAACCCAAACCGCTGTTGGTCTCTGAACCAACGGCATTGTCCACTGTCATCATTCTATGGACTATCGACAATTGACTATCGACTTACAAAAGAACTCATTGGATCGGAGTCCAACGAGGGCATCTTTTGTATAATTCAAAAAGAACCCAAGCCGCTGTTGGTCTCCGAACCAACGGCATTGTACCCTATTAAATCTCATTGGATATCCGAATGGTTTGATAATCTTAAAATGCTTATCTGAAAAAGTAAACTCTGTAAGCTTTCTGAAACAACACTTTTGAGATAGATCTCCATTGTCTACATTTGTAGTGCTACTATCAATTGTCTGTAGAGTGATTTTAACAGTTCTAATGCAGAATGTTCGCATCTTTGATATGCAGTTTAAAGGTGTTAATTATTAAAGAGGTCATTCAAGATATTGAGTGACCTTTTTTCATACCCCATTCTGAAGACATATAGTTTTACCCAACATAGTTTGTAAGCCTAAGCCTAAATATGCTCAAGATCCCTGTGAGAGATGCTAAGTTTTGAATAAGATGGAAGTCTAAATATGGGATGTCTCCTTTTTGTAGTGGTGGTATCATTTGTCTGTAGACTGAATTTAACAGTTCTAATTCAAAATCAATGCATCTTTACATCGCAGTTAAAGGTGTTAATTATTAATGAGGTCATTCAAGAAATTGAATGGCCTTTTTTCATTCACCATTTTAAGAACATGCAGGTTTACTCAACATGGCTTTTGTAAGCAAAACCTAGAAATGCTTATCGGTTCCAGTGACAAATGGAGATTTATTGAATGATATGAAAGTATGCATGTTGACTGTCTACATTTTGTAGTGTTGCTATCAATTGTCTGTAGACTGATTTTAACAGTTCTAAGTTTAAATCAATACATCTTTGTTATGCAGTTAAAGGTGTTAATTATTAAAGAGGTCATTCAAGAAATTGGGTGGCCTTTTTTAATTGGATGTCTTCCCACGTGTTTTATGGCTCTGATGTCAAGTTATCTTTTTAGGTGATTATGTATCTCTGACATGGTTTCCCAGAAATCTGCTTTCATATCTTCCACCTCAATAGAGGTATATGCTTCAATATACCGTTTTGTGTTTTCTGGAGGCGTGGTGAATGTTTCTTTGACAGCCAAGTGGGGATGGATGAGCGCTTCTATGATTGCTAAATCCCACATGATCCATTGTTCTTTTTGAGGATCCTCATTGGTCCACCAGCGGTCGAAAGTCTCCCAACGATTTATCATGTAGTTAGCGAGATCATTCTTATCGGTTAGATAGAGGTCTACCTCATTTTTATCAAATACCAGATGTTGACAGGTCGTAGCTGTCATTACATTAAAGTCTAGCCCTTCTGTATCGAGGAGCACGTCGACAGCTATCGTATCATTGCCTGAATTGAATTCTTTTTTGTCATATGTGTTCGTTTCTACATCATGCCAAAAGCCTATGTAGTGAACAGAGAGCCTGGGTATGATACTTGGTTCTTGGATAATGGCTGAAGCGACATTTGTGCATGAACCTAAAATGGCGATATGCAAGGTTTCAGCATCATTCAGTTGCTGAGCTTGTTCAATAATAAATTGTGAAGCTTGAGATGGAGCTGGTAGATTGGCAGCTGACATTGCATAATTACTACCAATGGGCAAGGGAATATGAGGACGATCCATCATTCGAATAATATCACGGTTCATGGCTTGACTTTCAAGAACTGATGTGTCTGAGGCCAAAGGGGATGTATGGAATTGTGCAGAAGTAATGCCTATGAGATTGATAGAAGGCTCAGCAATGGCTCTCACGATCGCATATAAGTCATCAACTTCATTTGCAGTGTCTGCATCTATGATTAATTTTAATCGAGTGTCTGTTGGGGTAGGAGAGGAACAGCTTAAGCTGCATATAACAAAGCCGAAAATTAGAAAGAGATATTTATTCACAGTGCAAATATAAGAGAGTCAAACTAGTGTCTCAAGCACTAAATAAATGGCCGGAAAATAACAATTTAATATGGCTAGATATTTAGTTCTTGAGGCACTAACCATAATAAAAAGAGGTCTGCATGAATTAACATACAGACCTCGTTTATTTTAAAAGGATGTGGCTTACATGCCTAACCTACTTTTTACTTCATTCATAAGATCTTCTGATTCATCAACAAACAACAGACCTCCTGTGCTCGTGTCAAAAATCATAGTATAGCCTTTTTCCTTACCTACTTGATCTACAATGTTTTTGACTTTTTCTAGAATTGGGGATAACAACTCTTCTCTTTTCTGAGCAATCTTATTGCTGACTTCAACTTCGTAGTCTTGAATTTTCTTTTGCTCTGCAGCTAGTTCAGATTCTTTCTGTTGGACTTGAACTGGAGAAAATTCGCCGCTTTGGGCTTCTTGAGCATATTTTTGATATTTCTGCTCAAATGTTTTTACCATCTCCTCACCTTTGGTGACCATCTGTTTTTGAAATGTTACAATTTCTGCATCAGCTGCTTTGACTTCCGTCAATTCTGCTAAGAGTTGTGCTGAATTCAAATAGCCAAATTTTTGCGCTGACATTGAACAGATCGCAAATAAGCTAAGTAGTAGTGATATTCCGAGATTCTTTTTAAAATTCATGTTATTTGTCATTTACTATTGAGACGCAAATGTAGCTTTATTGAATCCAATCATTTACTTTTTAACGAAAGATTAGTACAATTTGGACCTTGATTATAAGAAAATGTTGTCGAAATGGGCGTGCTTAATCTGGTTCGAAGCCTAAGACAATGCTAAACTTGCCAAAGCCTGGAAAATTTGGAGCATTTGGATCCTTGTCAATCCCAAAACCATAATCAAAGCCCAGTAGGCCAAACATAGGTAAGAAGACTCTAACTCCACCACCAACACTTCGTTGGAGGTCAAAAGGGTTGTAATCATTAAACCGATCCCAAACATTACCTCCTTGTGCAAATACCAAGGCATAAATAGTGGATGACGGATTCAAACTCAATGGATATCTCAATTCGACTGTAAACTTATTAAAGATTGTACCTCCATCAAGTCTGACATTATTATTTGACCCTGAACCATTTCCATCAAATTCGTTTGTTTCATATCCTCGGGCAGCTATAATAGTCGAACCTGTAATTCCTGTATTTTGATTGGACAAGCCATCTCCTCCATATACAAATCGCTCAAAGGGCACAATGCCTATGTCGTCATTATATGAGCCAAGGAATCCCATTTTGGATGATGCAGCCATGACCAACTTATCTGTAAAGTTGAAATACCATTCAGTATCAAATCTCCACTTGTGGTATTCAAGGAATAAGAATTTGTTAGAATCTTCAATTTGCTTGATAAACGAAGCCTCACTCGTCGGATCATCAAGACCTCCATCTGATAACTGATTTCTTACACCTCTTCCCAGATTCTCTTGAAAAATGGCTTCTGCTCTTTCTGCATCAGACAAAATCCAAAAATTATCAGACCTAAATAAGGAATATGGTGGTGTCACTTGCATGGATAAGGATATGCTTGACCCTCTTCTCGGATATAATTGATTATCAATACTTCTACGACTAAAGGTCTGGTTGATGTTGAAATTTCTAAAACTACCTTGATTGATACCAATACCAGCCTCAAAGTCATCCAATTTGATCCGCTCTAAATTTAATACAGTATTAGAAACGAAGAAATCATCCGGCCATTTGATCTGTGAGCCGAGGCCGATAAAGAACCTTGAGATGCCTAACTTACCAGCATTGAATGTAGATTGATCATAAGTCGAGGCAGCAAATCCAAGAGTGAAACTCCGCGGACGCTCTCCACCCAACCAAGGCTCTGTAAACGAAGCGTTGTATGATCTAAAGAATCGACTATTTGATTGGAGTCTTACCGATACTCGCTGGCCATCTCCTTGTGGTAAAGGATTCCACGTGCTGCGATCTCTAATGTTTTGAATAGAAAAATTATTAAAGGTAACACCAAGTGTACCTATCAATCCACTAAATCCTCCATAACCAGCAGATAACTCTAATTGATCAGACGGTGTCTCTTCGACAGTATAGACGATATCAACTGTCCCTCTTTGTGGATTAACAGGTGTCTGTATGTCAAGGCTTTCTGGATTAAAGTATCCAAGATTGATTAATTGACGCTGTGATCGAATGATATCAGATCGACTAAATTTTTCTCCTGGTTTTGTTCTTAATTCTCTTCGAATCACATGCTCATTTGTTCTGTCATTCCCTTTGATAATCACATTGTCTATGGATGCTTGTGAGCCTTCAGATATTCTCATTTCTATATCAATAGAATCTCTGAAAATAGATGTTTCTACTGGCTTCACGTCAAAAAATAGATATCCTTGGTCAAGGTATAAAGAAGAAATATCTCTACCATCGTCTTGACTAAAGCTCAATCTTTTTTGCAAGAGCTCTTCATTATATATCTCACCTTTTACAATGCCTAAGACTGCATCTAACTGATCGTCTGAATAAATGGTATTTCCTTTCCAAATGATGTTTCGATAGTAATATTGATTGCCCTCATCTAAGGTCAAAGCCATCATCACTTTTCCTTCATCATTTCTCCATATCGAATCATTTGCAATAACAGCATCTCTAAATCCAAGCTTATTATAATGTGCTATAATTTTATTCTTATCCTCCTTAAAATCTTCAGCGATGAACTTTGATTTTTTTAGAAATGTTCCTTTCCGCTTAGTGCCTTTCATCAGTTTGCGAAGCTTCTTTTCCTTCACATTGGTATTCCCTTTAAAGGCAATATCTTCAATTTTAACTCGATCATTTTTGTTGACTTTAAACAGGAGCTTTACAGCATTTGCTTTTTTATCATCAACTACTTCTTGAATCACGACATCGGCATCTAAGAATCCCTTTTCTATATAATGTTCTTCAATTTTTGTTTTGGCAAGTTCTTTTTTGTTGATCGTAATAATGCTTCCTTTGGTAATAATACCATCCACGATTTCACCTAAATCTTCAAATTTGGTTTTCTTAATACCAGAAAAGGAATAACTAGACATGGCTGGACTCTCAATCAAGCGAATCTTTAAGAAGACAACATCAGCAACTATACTATCTTGTAGGATTTCGACATTTTTAAACAATCCGAGTCGATACAGACCCTTAAGACCAAGACTAATTTGTTCACTAGGCAGCGTAATTTTTTTGCCTTCTCGCATTTTTGCGATTGATTTAATCGCATTTATATCCCTACTACCAGCTCCTTCTACGACGACAGCGCCAATTTCATAAACCTTTGGCTCTTGATTGTAATCAAAGAAAAGATCTTCTTGAGCACTCAATTGCGGGATTATAGCCGTTATGAAGCTACAAAGACAAACTATTTTAACAAATTGGTACATGAGATAAATCTTTAAAGATCAGCCGTTTCCAAAACGCAAACATAAGTTTATCGCTGCGGCTATTCTATTTTTTAACGAAGCTTTAACCCCGATTTTTTTGGTGTTTGAGATCAACATTCATCTATACAAGCTGTTCACTAGTTTTACCAAAACGTCTTTCTCTACTCTGATAGTCTACTATTGCCTCATATAAGTGCTCTCTTTCAAAATCTGGCCAGAAGACTTGAGTGAAATAGAGCTCTGCATATGCGATTTGCCAAAGCAAGTAATTACTGATCCGCTGCTCGCCACTCGTCCGAATTAAAAGCTCAGGATCTGGATAAGCTGCAGTTTCTAAGTAGCTAGAGAATGTATCTTCTGATAAAGTAGAGATATCCACGTTGCCTAATTTCGCATCTTCTGCAATTGCTTGTGCAGCTCTCGTAATTTCTACCCTTGATGAATAATTCAATGCTAAAACTAAGGTCATTCTACTGTTGGACTTAGTTCGTTCGATACCTTTTAATAAAGCATTGTATGTTGACCTAGGCAACTGACTAATATTACCTATTGCCTCTAATTTGATGTCGTTTTTAGTTAGCGTTGCCATTTCTTTTGTGAGCGTATCTACAAGTAACCCCATGAGGGCACTGACTTCAAGCTTTGGTCTGTTCCAGTTTTCCTGTGAGAATGCATAGAGCGTGAGGTATTTCACACCCAATTCTGCGCAGGCTTCGGTTACCTCTCTTACTGCTTTAACGCCATTTCTGTGACCAAAAACCCTCGGTTTGTTTTGATGTTTTGCCCATCGGCCATTGCCATCCATGATCACTGCTATGTGCTCTGGTAATCTTTCTAAATCAATCTTTTCTTGTAGATTTTTAATGATCTCTGCTATTTTGAACCACAAAAGTAATCATTCATCTGTCTAAAAACCTGTCAATAGGCACTTATTGTACGTTGAATGAGGATCAAAAGTACGTCTACTGTAGTTCTTTAGGAATGGATAATTAATAAGTTCCGACTTTTGACAAGTAAAATTTGAGTCAGAACAAGGCAAAAAACGTAGGGATAGCCTAGCTATCACGAGGCTTTTTAACGTAGTACTGGCTTAAAATGGCCATTCATAAATCGGAAAGTTATTTTTTAACCATTCCTTAGCCATATTGAATGTCGATATGCAATGGTTTTTGTCATTTTTACTATTGTTAATGGTATGTGGCTTAGGCCAATCCTGCGATCTACTGTGTCCATTATCTAGTGTTTTTGTGGATAAGAAGGTAAGATTCGTCGAATTGATAGGGCATTCTGAATGTTCTTTGACAGAAAGAGGTTAACCTTATTATATAAATCATATAACATGCAAAAAACAATTATTCTAACAATTTTGACTTTTAGTCTTCTGTCTTGCTCTGCTTTAGATCCATGCCAAAATAAAGAGCTGTTTATTAAAAAGCATAAGACCTTTGTGGAGGAGACGGTAAAAGACAAAGAAGACTATACTGATAAAGATTGGGAGGCACGAGATGCGGAGTTTGATGCTTTGATTAACGATTGCTATACGACAATCGAATCTGAGATGACAAAGGACGAGAAAAAGGAATTTTGGATAACAAATAGTGAATATCTATCTCATCGTGTAAAAGAAAATAGCTTAGAAGGTATTGAAGCCTTTACCGACTTGATTGAGTCACTATCTGGCAATGGTGCTAATTTGGCTGAAGGACTAACAGAGGCGTTTGGGGAGGATTTGAAAGGGACTCTAGAAGACTTTGAATCGGACTTGAAAGATGTGTTTGATGATGATTTCAAGCGCAAACTAGAGGATGTGTTTGATGAAGAGTTTAAGAATGATCTGAAAAAGACATTTGAAGAATTGGGTGGAAAATTAAAAGAGATGGGAGAAGAGCTAAAAGAGATAGTAGAAGAAAAGCAGTAAGAGGACGTTTTGCCTGCAGTTAGTATTTCAGTAAATGAATGTGGCTGATTATCTTTGCCGTCGTGATAAAGCGATTAAAAGAGCAGATTGCAACTCCAAAGCTTGCAGGAAAAACTATCAATGCACTAGCCCATATTCATCCAGAAAAAGCAGGGGCACTTGCTTTTCAAATGTTTTGCACGCCAAGAGAAGGACGCCTCTTAAATGCAAAAGAGCAGCGATTTTTGGATCAAGCTGAGCAAATAGAGCTGCGGTTAGGCGAGATACCGATTAAGACATATGTTTGGAAAGGAGGAGAGTCTAAGGTGTTGTTAGCACATGGTTACGAATCCAATTCAGCAAGATGGAGAGCGTTGGTGCCATTCCTTGTCAGAAATGGATATACGGTTATCGCCATTGATGCACCAGCACATGGCCAATCAGGCAGTGACACAGTTAATGGTGTTATGTACGCACAATCTCTTGAATTGGCTATTCACCATTTCTCTCCACAGTATGCCATAGGCCATTCATTTGGTGGTATGTCATTAGCCTATTATTTTTCAACGTTTGAGTATCAATCTATCAGCAAATTAATTTTAATGGCGACACCTTCCAGATTAAGGATTGTCATTGATTTATTTTATGAAACACTAGATTTGACAAGTAAGAGCCGAATGTCAATGGAGGATTATTTTACAAACAAGTTTGGGTTTACAATTGACTTTTTTACTGTTGGCGATTTTATAAAGGACTGTAAGATTCCTGGTCTCATCATCCATGATGCCATAGACACTGTAGCACCAATACAAGAAGCTCATCATATTAAAAAGTCGTGGGAGGTCTCAGATCTTCTTATCACGAATGGTCTAGGCCACTTTTTGCAATCTGGACAAGTCTATAAATCAATTCTTGATACTCTTAAATGAAGGTTAATTTATAGAATCTACAGCATGGTCTTTTAAGTCTTTCAAATTGCTATTTAGTAATAAGATGTGTTCCTGGATAAGGTCTAAGTTTCCCAAAGTTTTTTGACTTAATGTATGCTTTTCATCTTTTTTTACGATGTAGGATAAGCCATTGATGATGCGCATTGACGTTTGTAATTCGTGTGCTGTCATATTAGCGACTTTGGTGAATGCTCTTGCATTTTCCGTCAATCGCTGTGCTTTTAAAAAATTATTGCGCTTACTCTGTTCTGAGAGATAGGCTGTGCCTAAAGAGACCTTTGAAAGAGCGATGTAAAAAATGAGCTGGAAGACAATAACACTCCATTCTGAATGAATAAAATAATAGAGAAACATGGGTAGCAGGACCATATTCGTAAGTGTGAATACTAATTTGAAACTAAATCTTAGGATGGGAAATGAATTTCCCCACAACACAATCATAATTGTCACTGCCAGGTAGTAATACCCTGGAATACTTTCAGATAGTGAAAGAAATATGTGAAACCCTTGACCAATAAGTAAGCTACCAATAACCGAAAATTCAATTAAGAAGTCATTGGTATAGAAAAATTTCTTATAACTCAGACCCAAGACAACGACTGATAAGGGAATAACAATCATTAACCTGACAATCTGATGTACGATTAATCGATCAGCTTGGATTACAAAACAATCAGCGATATAGAATCCTCCATAGAAGATCATTCCCAAAACAGCCAGATATCTGAAAAGATCTAAGCTTAAGACAAGATTGCTGCTGCGATATTCTTTCTCAAGTTCGGAATTGAATCTGAGTTTTTTAGATGTCAATTCCTTTGAGAATATCACAGAGTTAACGGGGTTTAGTGTACTAGACATATTGACGCATGACTTAAAAATACAAATAACTTAAAGGCGTCGCAAAAAGGCGTTGGTATAAGGTGATAAGAAGGTGAGGTGTAGTTATATAGACCTGAAAAAATAAAAAAGTCACATTCTATTCAAAATGTAGTTGAATTTTTTGTGCAATGTCTTGCATCTCCACCTTTGTTAAAGCGAGTTTGGGCTGTCTAAAATCCATATCAAGTAATCGATTGATTGGTATCAAATGAATATGGGCATGCGGGACTTCCAAGCCAATCACTGTCATCCCAATGCGATCACAAGGAAAGGCTAATTTTATGGCCTTAGCGACTCGTTTTGAAAAAACTGTTAGACCTGCGAGCGTGTTCTCCTCTAGATCAAAATATCGATCAACTTCTAGCTTTGGCACGACTAAAGTGTGCCCTTTCTGTAAAGGATTGATATCTAAGAAAGCAAAATAGTTCTCGTCTTCTGCGATTTTATAACAAGGAATTTCACCATTGATAATTTTGGTAAAAATGCTTGCCATTTATACGGTGATTTCCTTTATTTCCAATTCCATGATTCCACCAGGAGTTTGTATTTGAGCGACTTCACCAACTTTTTTTCCAAGCAGACCTTCGCCAATAGGTGAGGACACTGAGATCTTTTTTTCTTTAATGTTTGCCTCTGATTCCGATACGATTTTAAAGGTGAACTCTTTGTTTAATTTTAGATTAAGGAGCTTTACACTAGTCAAAATCCCGACTTGACTAGTATCAATGTCTTCTTCTTTCAAAAATTTGACATTTGCCAATTGCTTTTCTAACTCATTTATTTTTGCTTCAAGCATCCCTTGTGCATCTTTTGCTGCATCGTATTCTGCATTTTCGGAGAGATCTCCTTTATCTCGAGCTGTCGCAATTGCCTCAGAAATTTCTTTGCGACCAGTTGTTTTCATAACATCAAGCTCTGACATCAATCTCTCATATACTTCTTGGGTCATGTAGGACACTTTCATATTGGTACGATTTGGTTATACTTAAATACAGTAGATCGGCTACTGCTTACTTGGCGGATTCATGTGTTGTCTTAGCCAGTCATTGTTGAGTAAGCGATTCACAATGTAAAAATAAGGAGTTTTGATCGAAAAAAATACTCTTAGGGAATTGAATCTTAGAACTTACATTATATGAATGTATCGATTTTTTTGTCCTTACTAAGCCACAGGCCTTCAAATTGTAATTATAAATTCAATCGAATACTAAAATTATGTGTTCCTCTGAATGGATCTGTTGCTCGATAAGCATAGTCTATACCCACTTTTTGATTGCCTAATTTTTTAACTGGCACATACAGTGAAAATCCTCCAGCAAATCCTGTATAGACATTTCGCTCAGCTGCTGTAGATTGATTGATCTCTGTTTTATAGGCTGCCCGCAAAACAACAAAATCCTTAAAAAAGAACTCCAAACCACCACCTAATTCATCTCTTGAAAACGAGTTTGCGGTGAAATTGCCGACTGCTCGAACTATAATGTCTTCTGTTGGAAGAAAATCATATGACATGCCAATATTTAAAACTGAAGGCAATTCAAATTGCTCAGATCGGGCATCAAATGTTATTTTATATTCTGCTGAGCTGGAAGGATTATCTACTTCATAAGACAAGCCCTCTCCTCCAAATTTCATCGGAGCACCTATGTTTCTCAAGGATATCCCTAACTTAAAATTATCATCTTCACCCGTAACATATTGCACCCCAGCATCAATGGCTAAACCAAATGCCGATACATTCGTCAATGACTCGCTCACGCCACGCACAAGAATGCCAACTGAGATCTTATTCGCATACATATAAGAGTAGCCCAAGCCAATATTGAAAAAATTAGGCGAAAAGAACCCACCCGTACCCTCTGGTTGCGATGTCGTTGTAATCGGGATATCCCCAAAATTAATTGAGTTCAAGCTTATCCCAAACGAACTATTCTCGCCTATCTTCTTTGCAAAGCCAACCGCATTCAATTGAATATCTGTCCCCTCATACAGCCTTGTATTCGCAATCAATAATTCTGTCCCAGCTACCCGACTCAGACCCGCAATGTTCAACCGCATCGCCTCCACTCCCATCACCGAAGATGTACTCATTGAATGCAAACCCGCACTCCGCGCCCATGGATTAAATAGCAACTCGCTCGCCCCAGCTTCTCCTTGCCGATCAGGATTCCCCGCATACAAAGACCCACTCACCACAAGACAAGCCAAAAACAATAGTCTATATACAATCCAATTCTTCATTTTCTCATTAAAATTAATGTATGGACAAAGCATGCTTCGTCCAAAAGAATTCTTTCAATGTACGGACAAAGCATGCTTTGTCCCTATAGCCCCGCCGGATCAAATTTCCGATTCACCCCAAACCATTTAATCGTTCGCTCTGCTCCTAACTCCGGCGCCGCCACATGAATCAAATACACGCCGCTCGCCACAGGTATCCCTCTACTATTCTTCAAGTCCCATACGATATCTGGATTAGGCTGTGTCGAATTGATGCCTGGATTACTCCGATTACGACCTTGCAATATGCCGCGCTCATCTCGCCTAAACTGTCGAATAAACTTGCCGTCAAGGGTATAAATCGTAACCGTCGCCCGATCTGGTAAATTGGTAATCTTAATCTTATTCTCTAGACGACTCGATTCGTATTCTGAAAACGCATAGTACGGATTCGGGACTACGTTAACGTTTTTCAGAGCCTCATCAGCTTCACTCGCTGTAATATCACTCGCTTCTTTATCAATAATTTCAAATTCGTAAGCTGGAAATTCTCCAACAGCATCGCAATTAAATAACTCCGATCGCAAGTCATATTCTTCTTCACGATTGTACGGATTCTCAACTCTCAGTTTAATAATGACATCATTCGGGATAAGACCTTCTGCATAACTCAACAGAGAAGTTCCTTCTGTCAGCGTTGGGAATCCTGCCCAAGTCACTAATTTAAGTGGATCTCGTTTAAATGTAAACACACGATCGGCACTAAGCCCACTCCTCAATGATTCACAGCCATCGTATTCTTGTCTTGTCACATAGATAAAGTGATGTCCGCCTGCAATAAAATTCCACGGGCTGATGCCTACACCAGGAACGCCTTCGGTGAAAATTTGCTCATTGGGATTAAACATCATATCTGTGCCTAGCGCCGTCTCAGCATCATAAAATTCTAATAGATTCTCATTATACGTAGAATTCTCACCGAAGAAAATATTTAAACGCTTACCAGTTTCTACATCAACTGCATAACCTGGAAACCATCCCATACCAACACCATCTCCGTCAGGATCTGGTATGCCGTCTCCATCTGAATCATCCCTGCCTACGGATGGACTTGCACGTAAATCAAATTGATCGACATTGCCTTCATTAGGATATCCAGAAGCTTCATATTCCTCATTAGATGTTTCGACAATCACACATCGACTCCACTTCGATTTGTCCTTAGTGAATACAATGTCAACATTATTCAAGTCTTCTAATTCTGTTTTATTTCGAAGATCTTCTCCACCGCCAAAGTCTTTCCAGCCTGGTGACACAATCCCATTACCAAGTTCGAAATCTGATAAAATAAACGGAACAAAACCTCCAGTACCAATGTCATTAAAGTTTTGATCTGGATCTAAGTCAATATCGCGCTGTTCATCACCCGTCTGTAGATAATCAAATGCCGTATTGTCCGTATCCGCTAGCATGGTTAGCCAATTGGATCCAGATACATCTTGATATTCTAGCCGAGATCCAATCACTCCATTTGTAGGACCCAATTGCCCAACATCTTCTGTTTGGCCGATTGTAATCGTAAACCCAAAATCACCTATGATCTGATCATTTATCACTTCGATTGTTGGACCTGTAGCAACGACATTACCATTATCAACATTGGTTAAGACCCATCCTGTATTTGCTGCTAAGGCACACGTTGATCCACCTTGAAAATCACCAATGAGCTCCAGTCTAAATCGACCATTTTGAACTTCGATTGGATTGTAGATTTGTACATTTAGTGGACCTGCACCTTCTTTATAGGTGACTCTGCCATCTGTTTCTCCATCTAATATTTTTTGATACATGTCCTCGGTCATGTCAAGGAATGCGCCACCTGCACCAACTCCGGAAAGCCGCGTGATCGCAGCACCATCTCCATAAGCTGCATTCAATTCTTTGAACACGATCGGGCGAGGCACAGCTTCTGTAATCTTAATATTTCTACGTCCTGCACAGTATGGTGAGCGTTGTCCAAAGCTCTCACTAGGATCAAAATCACCCCAGTTGTTGTGTGCATAGGCCAATACCATGAAGTAATATTCTTTATGATTGATCAGTCGTCTATCTCCTTCTGCAAAGTCATCTTCTGTTATGGTAAAGGTATGTCGGACACCTACATTTTCACCATCCACTTTTTCGTCGAAGGTCCAAACAATTTCAGAATTATTTGGTGTCGGATCAACGAGTGCAGGTCTCCAATTAAAGAGTCTGGTAATATTATTTTTGACATCAACTTGACGAATTAAGCGAGCTTTAGAGATATCATCTAATTCTTGTGTCGACACACTATTGTTACTCAATTGATAGATCTGGTAGCCTTCAAATACGTAGTTAGAGTCTAAACCTTCTGGTACAGGATTAAGATCTATTTCTGAGTATAATTCAAATCGATTATTACTTGTGATGGTATCATTTGTCAAGACCAAAACGATTTCTTTGTCTAGCTCGATGACATCAACATCTGGCGCATCAGGCCCATCTTTTATTTGGAAGCAATTATCGAATAAGGATTGTGCAAGATCATCCGCAAAAAGTAATCGAGAGATATCTGGACATGGATAATCCAAGTCTGGTACCCAAGCTACCCCAATAATAAGTTCATTAATAGCTTGTGGCTTAAGCAAAAATGGTCCTGAGGCCTGAATGATTCGTCTGTCTCCAAAAGGTAAGTCCTCTTGACACATTGACCATCCAGTTGGATCATTCGGTGTATCTGGAAAGGCATAGCGAATCGTGTCACGGCTGCCCGGATTAAAGCCATCATTCCCAAAGGTAATGGCTGAGCCATCACGCCATAAGCCTCGTAGATAATTATAATATTCTGTATCGATTTCTGGATCTGTGGTTGCCGGATCAGGACTACCAATAAAGTCTGCATTAAAATAAATGAAGGATGACATCCCTAATTCGACCAAGGTGTCTCCTAGCGATCCAATGGGTGGATTGATTGTTGGCTCTCCACTGAGATCAAATGTTTTAGGAGCCAGTGGTCCTCTAAAATAATCGATACCTAAAATTGGAATCTCATCGCAATAGGTGCCGATACCTCCATCGCAAGTACATCCGTCTTGACCATCTAGGACATCTTCATTATAAACATAGGCAAGACTGCGTTCGACATTACACCCAATATAGTCATCAGAATTACAGCCTAAATCTGGATCTATCCACATCGCGAAATAACAATCTCTAATATCGGATGATGCTCGATTGATCAACTTATATCTCTGGAAGGTCATGTCATTAATCTCATCATTGGATGCGAATGCAAAAGCTTGTACTTGCACTTCCATGAGGATCGGATTTCCTTGGGTTAGGGTGTGTGGCCCTCCTGCATCATTGTAAATCCAAAAGGTCATTTCATCAGGCACAATTTCTTTTGCTTCAGAGCGGTTTGCAGGTTTGCAGCCTCTAATGTCAATAATGGGAAAATCGCCATTACACGGATTGTATTTACCATCGTCATCTTGGTCCCAAAAGGAGCCTAAGCCCTGGCCCGTGTTAGGGAGTTCAAAATCAAATTTGGATTGAAAAAATGGATTGCCTGTGCCTGGCCAAAATTTAACATCATCTGGTATTGAATCACAGTCAATGGTTTCTTCTCTGGCATTCGCTCTATCCCATCTTGCATTGTGTTGTTCTACATTGGAAGCTAGGACTCTAAAAAATCGATCCCAGGCTTCACAAATCTCAGAGTCTGTAGAACCCGTTACAGGATCTATGGGGCCAGAGAAAAAATCGGTTTCACCGTCTTGACGATAATCAACAGCTGCTATTTTTAGATTGCCTGCAGGATCAAGGCCACCAATCCAAACTGCGCCAGCGAATATCGAGGAAACCTCTTGCTGTCCAGGTTCTGTTTTGGGGACAATGTATTTACCTGTTTGTGCCAAATCCCACCAGACATCACCTCCAGTTAAGAGTCGGGCGCGCACATTATTAATCTCCATATCGATCTGAGATTCCGCTGAGCGACATTCATCTCGGATTTCAGCTCGATCGGTTTTGTTGGTTCGAGCATTGAGTGGTTTACCTTTACCTTTATTCGGTCCGATATGAGCAAGCAGCTGACCTGAGAAAAGACTGATCAATAGTAAAAGAATAATATGTCGTTGTAAGCTATTCATCAAAAATCAAATCTTAGTCCGAGATTAATTCTTCGTGGTTGTGTATAAAAACCAGATTGTAATAGACGCCAATTATAAGCATCTACAAAGTTTTCAACACTCTGTCCATTTTCTTCTACTTGTTGTAGACGATCTAGTCCAAAGGATGATGCTAGATAACCATCATTATTAGCATCACCACTAAAACTATAAACGCCAATTATATTTCGTGTATCTAACAAATTCTGAATACGTAAGTAGATATTCGCTCTTAGAGCTTTTCCTTTCCTGTTATTGAAGAAAGTAAAGCTTTTATCTGCTTGGAGATCTATAGCAAACGTCCAAGGCAATCGAGCTTCGTTGATGCCTCCTCTAAATCCTGTACCTCCAAAAGGTTCAACAGTTCTTTCTGCGGTATAGGGTCTTCCAGATACAGCTTTTAGTTGCATATTGACTCCAAAATTTGATAGGATATCTTTATCAGACACTCGTGGTCCTTTGTATGAACGGCCCTGCCCAAATCGGTAATCTAGAATTGCATTTAATGTATGTCTCTCATCAAAGGATAAAGCGGATAAAGTTCGAATAACGCCACGACTATTTAGTCCCTGCGAAGAATTGGCATCTGACCCAGAACCGTCTGCAAACTGCAATGTATAATTAGCTTGTAATTCTAAATTGTTGGTACGGCGCATATCATAATTAAATGAAAAGCCTTTTATCGTTGCAAAATCTAAGTTGTCAAAGGTATCATATTGACTCACTGGAAACGTATTCGCCAGAAATCGATTTTGAACCATGTCTCGTTGCTCTTTGTAATAAGCTGATACTTTTATAGCTGAGGACTGACTTAGCTTTTGTTGGAATCCAACCTCATAGTCAACTGTTTTTGTAGGTCGCAATGCTGGATTACTTGATGGCGTCCGACTAGCTTCAGAGAAATAGAAATAATCTAAAGCAGTTGCTATAGCGTTAGTTGCAGGTCTCTGGACTAAGACATCATAGTGTGCGAAGAATCCTGCATTATCTGAAATCGGGAATGAAAATGCCAAACGAGGCATGAAGTTTATCTGTGGCTTATAGTCTTCAAATGAAAAATTAACATCGAAGTCTTCGGCTTGAATGTTTGGGTCTAAGCCTTTTGCAATGCCATCTATGGAGGGCGTGACGACCCCGCCTCCAAATAAATTAGAACCATCAGACACAGATGTACCGTTAGGTAAAAACCATTGGTCACCTTGCCTGAATCCCACCACTGTTGTTGATTCGGGACCCTCGATATAAACTCTGTAATCGTTATCTACCGCCAAAGGCTGTGTCTGGCCTGTACGCGTATAAAAGTCGCCAGCTGTCTCGACCTCATATAAAGAGAAAGGATCTTTTAAAATCTTTGTATTTGCATCGTAATAATCAACTCTAAGTCCAACTCTAAAAATGATGTCTTTGAATGTAAATTTATCTTGTATGTAAAATGCACCATAAACTGGTTTAGAGGGTGCGACAGTATATGTTCTCCTGCCGTCTGCATCTCGACTCGTAAAAAAATCTTCAAATGTTGTCCCAGTACTAATTTTATTGCCTAAGTGATCATAGCCGAGATAATCTACAATTCCAAAGTCATTTAATTCTCCAGCAGAAAACATGTCAAGGCTCAGGTCATCTGGATGCAAGGCGTCAACATTGACATATTCATTTAGGTTTTGTCCGGTTAATTCTCGGACTGCTTGAAAAAACAATAGATTATTATCGGGTGCAAGTAATGTTTGGTACTGATCAAACTCAGCAAAGGATCCATCTTGAAGTCTGTCGACAAAGGAGCCAATGACTATAGATGTATCGACACCAATGATGTGCCTATTAGCATTCAGTTGAGCAAGAGTCCACAGACCACGCGGGTTTATATTATAAGATCTGATTGTTCTGGTTTCCAAGGTGCCTCCAAATTCAATGCTGTGTCTGCCCTTTTCAGATCCGCCTGGAAGAAAATCAAAGCCTCCAGAAACATTGAGAGTATACCGATCTGTCTCAGATTTAAAAAAGGTGTTATTAACCTGGCCAACATTATTATAAAGGTTCGACCAAAGTGTATTTAAAGGAGAATTTAATGTCCCGTTTAATTCGTTGAAGGAAGATAGTACGCCATTAATTTCTGTATCGGGTGTAAAGCCTTCTTCTACTTCTGTGTAGCCTAAGTGTGCATAAGGCACACCATTAATGTCAAATATTTCCTGACCATTCCAAAGTGAGGTGTCGGAAACAATGCTAGAAGTCGGATTCCAAGATCTGTCAGTAGCACCTAAATAACCATATCGAAATAACTTATCTTCATGTCTAACATCTTCTGATCGCGAAAATCTTTTTTCATAACCAACCTGGACAGTATACGAAGCATTTTTAAAGGCAGATTGTTTCTTGTTTTTATCTTCTGAATCAGATGAACTAAAACCCTGTTTTCCTAGTTTATGACGAAATCTGAAATTACCTCTATAGCCACTTCTATAATTATATGGGTTGTTTGTCCAATTGACTAATCCCCATGCACCATTGGGAGTAAAACGATCTTTGGTATCATCATAACTACCTGAAACAGACATATCAATGTTTTGACTTAATCTAAAATCAAGCTTACCCGTTAAATCTACGTCTATCTGTTCTTCATTCGGGCGGGTTGTTAAAGGTGCGCCGATATCAGTGCTATTCAAAAATTCAGCAGTAGGAAAAGCTGTTCCATTTGACAGTCTGAATGGCTCTTCTTCAAGAGATCGTATTTGTTCTTCACTGAACCGATAAACACCCAAAGCAGATGGGAAATCGTCTTCTCGATTAAAATATTGTCCCGATACCCTGAAACCTAAGATAGACTCTCCTTTACTATTTTTTAAAATGGGTCCACTTAGATTACCCCGAGCCTGATTATAGCCAAAGGCATCTAAAAATTCAGACGTTTCTAATTCCAAGCCACCGGACATCCTAGCAGAAGGCCCTTTGGATGTTATGGAAATCACGCCTCCCGTCACATCTCCGTAGCTGGCAGGCAGTCCACCAGTCAATACCTGCATTTGCTCGATTTCAGATTCTGGTATCAATCCGGAGACACGAATACCATCTATATAATAATCCGTTGCGTTTGATCTAGAACCTCTAACGTTGATAGCGCCGCCGTCGATTGAAGAGAGACCTGCAGTGGTCGCGGCAATTTGATTGATATTTTTTGTGGGCAGATTTCGAATGGTTTCAGAGGTCACTGTTCCGCCTGATGTGGTATTATCTATTTCTATTAGAGGAGCTTTGTAGTCTTTAATAACGACTTCATCCATGATCACACCAGTCGTTAACCTGAAGTTTAGCTGATTGGTTTTACCAGCTTTGACGATCACTCCCACTTGTCGTTCTGATGTATAGCCTACATATCGAGCTTCGACCTCGTAGGTGCCTGGCTCTAGATTCGAGAAATAGTAATTACCATCAAAGTCAGTTTCAGTCCCTGTGATAAGGACTTCATTCTTATATAAGGCGACTGTGCCGAATAGGATAGCCTCATTCGTAACATCATCTACGATCTGTCCCTGCAATGAGGTTTGAGCATAGCCAATCGCTGCTGAAGCCAGCATCAATAGGCATGATAATATGGTATGTAAAAATAGCTTTGTCACACAGATGAAATTCTACAACTACAATGTTACCAAATGATAACGTAACTAACGGTGAAAATGTGGTTTTTCAGCTGTTAAGCGACCAAAAGAAGACATATCTATAAAGCTAAAACTGAATTTGGTAATTGAGATAGTATATCTAGCTCGTCGGAAAACTCCCAAGTATCCGTCACTATTTAAGAATTTTGGCATCTATCTATTAATAAGGCTCAATTTTTCATGCCAAAGTTGAGGGAAATGGGGATTTCGGGCATCATGTTTGTGTTATTTAACTTAGAACAAACTAAAATGGCAGTAAGGACAAAATTACTATCGATTATATTTTGCTTGATTTCTATAGGGACGTATAGTCAAAACCATGCGCTGTCTGTAGCACAAATTGCTGATTCTCTTATCGAGAATGCGAATGTAGTGACGCGATTTGATCATACTGTCGTAGACCAAACTAATGCCAATAAAATTATTGTTAGTAGGCATAAAGCCATTACGGCTCTCAATAAAAGAGGGTCTCGATTGCTCGTATTTAGAGCAAGCTATAAGGAAGGCAGCGATAAGATTAAAGATATAGAACTTAATTATTACGATAAAGATGGAAAGCTATTGAGAGAAATCGGTAAAAAGGACATAGAGGATATTGCAGCCTATGATGGCTTCTCGATGATTACTGATTATAGAATTAAGTACTTTGAGTTTGAGAGTACTTCGTTTCCAATTTCTGTAGAATGGAAGTATACACTGGAATCAAAGAACACCTTACTCATACCGCCATGGATACCAATTGTAAGCAATGGGCAGTCTGTTGAATTAAGTACCTATAGAAATGGCGGTGATCTAAATAATCAATTCGAGTTAAATATAGACCATCCAAGCATTACTAAACATTCTGGGTCTTATAGCGCTAAGAATATTCCCGCATTTACTTCCGAACCACTTAGTCCTAATCTGTATGATATTGTGCCTTATGTTTTATTTAGCCCGCGGGCATTTATATATGAAGGCTATACAGGACAATTTAGCAATTGGCAAGAATTGGGTAAATGGAGATACGATAATTTTATACAGGATAGAAATAATCTCATAGCATCTGATGTGAGACAAGAATTGGACGAGATAATTAATGGCGAGACAGATCCAGAAGCCATCGCTCGTATGATTTATGATTATGTGCAGGAGACAACTCGATATATTAATATTGCCTTGGATGAAGGAGGGGTACGACCCATGAAAAGCCAAGATGTACACACAAAAAAATATGGAGATTGCAAGGCTTTATCTTTTTACATGAAATCTCTGTTAGATATATATGATGTAAATTCTAATTATGTAGAAGTATATGCCGATGGTGATTTTAAAAAATCATACATCCCAGAATTCTGTTCTGCAACACAAGGAAATCATATTATATTAAATATTCCCTTGGGCCAAGATACGGCATGGGTAGATTGTACTTCAAATGAATTGCCGTTTAACTTCTTAGGTGATTTTACAGATGACCGTTTAGCACTGATGGTTACCGAAAATGGAGGAACGATTTTAAAAACTCCCAGTTACTCTGCTCAATATAATAATGTCACTACAGAAACAAAGTTAGCCATCAATCAGAATGGTGAGACTGAATTAGAGTCAATAATAAAAAGTACAGGCATCCCAATGAAGGATCGCTTATTTCTCCAAAAAATATCAGATGAGGATTGGGATGATAGACTTAAAAATTACTTGTTTGACGATTTAAATAATTTAAAAATAAACGGAAAGGAAAAAGAATTGATGGAGAGTGATTTTCAAATGATCGAGACGTATTCTTTAAGCACGACTGACTATGGCTCTATAGCAGGTCAATATATGATCTTGCCTTTGACATTTAAACGATTTTCTATTCCAAGGCTTGGGAAAACAAAACAAAGAAAATATAATATTCATATTAAGAGAGGATACTCAAATAGCAGTATTCAAACAATTACAATACCTGAAGCTTACCAATATATAGATAAACCATTAGAAGAAAATATAATAAGTGATTTTGGCGAATATTCTATGACATTAAAACTAGAGAATGATTCACTCGTTATAAAAAGAAGTTTGGTTATTAATGAAGGAATTTATTCTCCTGAAAGATATGTAGACATTCGTTCCTTTTTTAATGCTATTCTGAAAAGTGAAAATTTACAGTACTCCATAAAAAAACAATAATGAACAAATTACTAATATGTATTATCCTGGCACTTCCGCTCTATTTAACTGCGCAAAAAATGCCAAAAATAGATAAAGAAATGCTCCAAGAAGTTCAGCATTCAGATAGTTCAGCTCATGCTTCATATTTGCTCCATAACTGTGAAGCTGAATTTTTATTTACGCCTGAAGATATTTTTCTAATTTATAAAATCAAAGAAAGAATTAAGATTTATGATGATAAAGGTTTGACCTATGCAGATTTTACAATACCCTTATATGAACAAAATAATAAGGATGAGAGAATCAGCAAAATTAAAGCGACAACCTATAATTACACTAATGGTAAAATAGAAAAGACGGAACTACATAGAAAAAAGGATGTCTATGAAGAGCAATCATCAGACAACTGGAAACAAGTTAAATTTGCAATGCCAAACGTAAAGGCAGGGTCTATCATAGATGTAGAATATACCATTCGGTCACCTTACATCTATCAAATGAATAGATGGTATTTTCAGAATGATGTTCCAGTAGATTATAGCCTCTACAAGATAAGAGCTCCTAAGTATTTTGTCTACACTCCAGTACCAAAAGGGCATTTAAAATTAGAAACGAACAAAGAGGAAATACTGACGTCTGCACATGGAGAAGTTGAATATTCTTATGTTGGAAGAAATTTACCTGCGATAAAAGAAGATGAATTTGTACTTAATAAAAACGATTATAGGAGCAGTATTAAATTCGAGTTGTATGCAACACAATTCCCCAATCAGATTATGGAATATTATTCTAAAGACTGGAATAAAATAGCAGAGCAATTGATGTCAAGTAGAGACTTCGGCAAACAAATTAAGAATAAATTAAAAAATATTGACTTCGATTTTTCTCATGCCTCTTCATTGGAAAAGCAGGAGAAGATAAAGTATGTGTATGATTATGTGAGAAGTAATTATACCTGGAATGAGGATTATGGAATCTATAGCCGAGAGGGACTTAAGAAATTACTCGAGACAAAAACAGGGTCAATTGGTGACATTAATCTTCTCTTATTAAATCTGTTGAAAAAGTGTGATATAGGTGTTCAGCCATTTGTTAGTAAGTCTAGGAATAGTGGCTTGCTGAATGAAAGTTTTCCGACTATGACTGATTTAAATTATCTCATGGCTTATCTACCAAATGAGGATGGTAGTTACATGCTATTAGATGCTTCCTCAAGATTTTCTCCTCTTGGACAAATACCAAGTCGTGCCATTAATACGACTGGAATCGTTTTATATGACAATCGTGGAGAAGTTACTTATCAAGAAAGTACCGACAAATACAGTATCACTACGATGGCTAACTATAAGATAGATTTAGAAAATACAGAACTTGTAGGGGAGGCAAAACGCGTTAGAGATGGCTATTCTGCATTGAGTTATCGATTAAGTTTGCAAAATGAGGATAACGCAGATGCCGATGATGGTTCTAGCTCAGAGACTGATGATGATGAGGAGTCCATAGAGGTCAAAAATGAATATACAGTTACTGCTGTTGAAAACACTGATGATATCTATAGTAGAATCAAACAAGAGTATTCCGAAATCATTCGAGAAGAAATAAATCAAATAGGGAGTAATATTTTTATCAATGCGTCTTTAGATTTTGGGAGGGAGGAAAATCCTTTTAAGGAAGAGACAAGAAACTATCCTGTGTTTTATACATATCCAACAGAGATTAAAAACATTGTAACGATAGCGATTCCAGAAGGGTATACATTCGAATCGATCCCAGAGTCTGTCTCTTTAACGCTACCAAATAAAAGTGCATCTTTTAGGTACTCTGTTGATCAGCAACAGGATAAAATTCTCATCAGACATTTTTTTACTATTTCTAAGGTGATATTTTTAGATAGTGAATATGCTGACCTAAAAGAATTTTATAATCGTGTGATTCAAAAGAATAATGAAAAATTTGTGCTGGTTAAAACAGAATAAAAACAATTCATTTGTTTCCAAAACGATTGGGTTTCACCCATTTTTGAGGATGTGGCTCCCGATTTAGTATTTACACTCGTAATAATTACAGCGGTAATTTACTCTAATCTATATCTTTGTGTAAAAATGGAGGTGATGAGAGTACTTATGATTGGGGTTTTAGTTCTATTGTATTGCGGGAAGACTGTTCATGCCCAAGAATCATTTGACTTCGCTGCCAATAAAAAGTCCTTGACCATTAAGTCAACCATTGAGCCAATAACAATTGATGGCGACCTGATTGAAGAGACTTGGCTAAGATCAATAAAGCATAGCGATTTTTACCAACAGTCTCCCTTGGATGGTGTTCTTGCTGAAAAAATAACTGAAGTACAGCTTGCTTACGATGACAACAATTTATATATCGCAGCAACACTTTACGACGATGATGACTATGTGATTAATACCTTAAAACGTGATAATTTTGGACAAGGTGATCAATTTGCTGTTGTTATTGACCCACAAAATCAAAAAGCTAACGGCTTTGCATTTGGGGTGAATGTAGCAGGAGCACCAACAGAAGCATTAATGTCTCCTGATGATGTCGATGATGGGTGGGATAATAAATGGAAGGTCAAAACAAAAACCTATCCTGATCGATGGACAGTCGAGATGGCGATCCCCTTTAAAACATTGCGGTTCAAGTCTGATAATACGGTTTGGGGGATTAATTTTTATAGAGAAGAGCCTAGCATTAATCAACAACATGTATGGTCACCTGTGCCAAGGCAGTTTGATGGGATTGACATTGGATATTTTGGAGAGCTACGTTGGACTGAGCCACCTCAATCCTCAGGAAAGAATATTGCTGTGATTCCCTATGTTAGTGCTCGAATTGACAATGAACCTTTAAATTCGCCAAGTCAGGATTTTGATATAACAGCAGGCCTAGATGCTAAAATTGCGCTTACGACAGGATTAAATTTAGATTTAACAGTCAATCCTGATTTCTCCCAAGTAGATGTAGATCGCCAGGTGACCAACTTGACACGTTTTAATATTTTTTTTCCTGAACGCAGACAGTTCTTTCTTGAGAATGCTGACATTTTTAATGGCTTTGGCCAGTTTGCCAATAGTCCTTTTTATAGCCGGCGTATTGGGCTTGATCCTTCTGGAAATACAGTCCCCATTCTGTTTGGTGGACGATTGACTGGTAATATAAATCAGAAAATGCGGATTGGTGCATTTTCAATTCAAACGGCCGATAATGAGATTACGAATGCGCAAAATTATTCTGCATTGAGTGGGCAGCATGCAATCGGTAAGCGATCGAATGTAAAGGCTTTTTTCTTAAGCAGACAGGCGTTTGATGGTACAGAATCAATACGTAATGATTATGGTCGGAATGCCGGTGGGGAAATAAATCTGAGTACTGATGATGGTGTCTGGCAAGGGCAGCTGGGCTATGTGCATTCATTCAAAGATGGCTTTTCCGGTAAGAATAAACATCTCTATGGTCGCGTCAGTTACACCGGGCAACAATTCAGAACCTTTTTGTTTATTCAGAATCTAGGTGAAAATTATTATGCCGATATGGGCTTTAATGCCAGATTAAATAATTTTAATCCAGCCACAAACTCCATTGAAAGAATAGGCTACACACAAATTGGCAACATGTTAGATTATTATATTTATCCTGAGGGTGGAGCGGTCAATTTTCATTGGTCAGGTCTTGAAAACTTTGTCGTCATCAATGAAGGAACAGGCTTGAATGATTGGTATACCCGACTCAGACATTTTATATTTTTTCGAAATACAAGTCAACTGAGATTTCGATTGAATAACAATTTTGTAGATCTGATTTTTCCGTTTGCTCTCACAGAGACACCCCTGCCAGTAGATGAATACAACATGACTGAATTTAATATTCAGTATGTTAGCGATCAACGTAAGCTCTTCAATTTTGAACTCTTTTCAGTCTACGGACAGTTTTATAATGGCACTAAGTTTACAAATATCCTTGATGTCAATTATCGGATACAACCTTGGGCCAGATTTTCTGTTGGAATAGAGCAAAATAATATCTCACTTCCAGATCCATACGGCAGTCTTAATTTGACCTTAGCTAATACAAGTGCGGAAATTAATTTTTCGACTAGTTTATTCTGGACTACCTTTTTACAATACAATACGCAGAGCAAAGACTTTAATGTCAACTCAAGAATCCAGTGGCGTTATTCTCCTATGTCAGATCTTTTTCTGGTGTATACAGATAACTACATCGTAGATGGTAAGTTTGGCCCCAAAAACAGAAGTTTGGTGTTAAAGGTTAATTATTGGTTGGGCATTTAGCTTTTGTCCATGAATAGATTTGGGCTAGGATCAGTTTTCATTTTAAATGTAGACCTTTTGTAGTAGAGATTTTGCGTTCATATTCTGCCAATGATTGTTTTACAAGTTAAATTGTTTTTACTTTGAATTCATGTTAGGGTTTAAGGAGGTATTTACTTGTTTTTTGCTGTCATTTTGCTATGTTGGCAATGCACAAACAACCCTATTTGAAGAGAGCTTTACAGAGCAGACTAGTGTAGAAGACAAATTTGCAATTTATTTGGACTCGATGGATAAATACCTCTATCGGGATATTGATATCACAGGTCAAGCATTAGTTGAATGTCAAAATATAATAAATTCTGGCTCACCTCTAGAGGATTCTTTGCAGTTGAGGTATACACTTTCAAAAGCATATTTTGATTTCAGCAAGGCAAAGCCATTGGACGCATATCAAGCGATCGTTGATGGCGACTATTTACTTGAAAGTGACCGTATACCCAGTAGATTGGCTGGCAAGTTTAACTATTTAAAAGGCTTTACCTTCATGTCAATTGGAGATCTTGAAGCTGCGCAAAATGCCTTTTATAAAGGGATTGAATTAAGTAAGACGAATAAGGATACGACGTTAATAATTAGCAATCTATATTCTCTAGGACAACTATTTAATGATGAAGGAGATTTTGAAGCAGCGTTAAAGTGCTTTAACCAGGCTATAGAATATTTAAGTGTATCTAAATCTAGAGGATCCACAGTAGTGCTTACCTATATAGAACTTGCGGAGACATATATTAATAATCAAAATTATGATGAAGGTCTTAAGGCTTTACAAACAGCAGAAGAAAAATGTGATGAATTTGAATTAAAAGTATTAAAATCTGAAATACTAACATTGAAAGGACATGTGTATTTAGATATTGGTGAAATAGATAAGGCGAAAATATTTTATAATAAAATAGTTGCTTTAGATGAAGGATCAAAAGATCAATTGAATCTTGTTAGTACACAAAAACTATTATCTAGAATATATCGAGCTCAACATAACTATACAAAAGTATTGACTTTGTATGAAGAGTTATTTACCAAAATAGATTCTAACAATATTGACAATTTATTAGAACTCTATCTTAGTGCTCATGAAGTGTCTCAAGACATGGGAGATTATGAATCTGCGTATAAATATCTAATTAAGTACAGTGAGTTAAAAAGTAAAAAAGATGAAGATCTAAAAAGACAAAAAACGGCCTATTTAAAAATCAAGTATGAATCAGAACAAAAAGAAAAAGAAAATGAACTCCTTCACTTAAAGATAAAACAACGTGATTCAGAACGGCAATCATTATATGGACTCATCTTACTGTCATTTTTATTTTTGACAGTTCTTTTTGGTGCGTTGTATCAACGGATGAGATATAGTAAAAGCTTAGAAGAACAAGTGATTAAACGAACAGAAAAGTTGAAAGAATCCAATGAATTGTTATCTAAGTCAAATGTTGAGATTGATGAGTTTAATCGAATTTTAGCTCATGATATGACTGAACCATTGAGAAGTATTGTTGGGTTTAGTCAAATGGCAAATCGACATATCATCCAACCAGAAAAGGCTAAGGGGTATTTACAATATGTGATTAACAGTGGCCAGCAATTGGAACAACTGATACGGGATGTCAGCACCTACCGTGAAGCAAAGAGCATCATATCCAATGATTTGTCTGAATGCAAGCTAGCTGATTTATGTGCTGAAATTATTGAGGATATTGAAAAAGTAAACCCAAATAAAATAATTTCATTGCAATGCACAGAAAATGTAAATTTTAGAGCTCCGCAAGATTTACTTAAATCCATCTTTACGATTATCATTGATAATGCTGTGACCTACAATCAAGAAGACGTTGTGTCTATACAAGTCGATTACGAATTAAAGGATAATCATCATGTAGTAGACATTGCAGATAATGGTATTGGTATCGCCCCTGAATATCATGCTGACATATTTAAAATGTTCACTAGATTAAATGCACGCGGTATCTATACCGGAACAGGACTCGGACTAAGTATAGCTAGCAAACTGATGGAAAAAATAAATGGTGAGATTACACTCTTGAATTCTAAAGAAAATGTGGGCAGTACATTCCAAATTAAGTTTCCAATTTTTAGCTAGCTGACAATTCTAGTCTATTTGTTCAAGTCTTGCTTTACTATCTGATTGTAAACTTAGAATCATACATTTACTAAGATATTCATGATTTTGACGCTAAAAAATATACTGCTGGTTTTAAAAGTATTTTTGCCTCTTCTATTTATTCTTTCAGCATTAAGTTGCTGGTCAATCATTAACCAAAGCAGAGAGCTACACATAGCGGGATTACATGAGAATGTGCCTCTGGCGAAAGGACTCACTGGAAAAGCTCTAAATATCTGGGATTTGCAATTGTATGAGAATACTATTTTTATTGGATATGGCAGTACCGTACATAATTCAGGCCCAATTGATTTGGTCGCGTATGACATAAGTCAAGACTCAATAGTAGAGTATTGTTCAATGGCGACAGAGGCAATAGAACGATTTACTATTATCAAAGACACCTTATATATCCCGAATGCTGATCCAACTCGAGGTGATTTAAAAAAATTCAGTTTTGTGGTCAATGGAGTTTGCGGACATAAGTCGATTAAGCATAGAATGGCACATGTTAGGAATATTCATTTTTACAATGATCAATTTTATTTAGTTGGAAATACAAGATGCCCTGAAGATCATAACCCAAATTGTGGAGGCGTGCTGGTTCTTGATAGGAGTAAGAGTTCGTTTGATAATGCGACTGTCAGTCGGGTATTGGGTTCTATTTCCAAATTTGAGAATAGGAGGTGGAATTGGTTTTTTGGACTTATTGAAATAGAGGACAAGCTAATTATCCCCAATGCTATGTTTACAGCTGGTTATCACGATAAGTTAAAAATAGAGGATAGTCAATTTCTTGTTATTAATAATAATGACTCGGTAAGTTGGTCAGCTGATATGCTTGAAGAGTCCAGATTACAACATCATCACTTTTATCCGAATGAGCCCCACGGTGATTTCTTGCTTGATTCACTGGCAAGACAAACAAGCCTAGTTATACATGAGTCGGTATCATTTGAAAACAAGGTTCTTTATGCACTTCGCAGTTATTCGATGTTTCGACCATTATACGAAAGCGCATATGGGAACTCAATGGGGGTAATGATAAAGGATTCTTTGTATTCAAAAGCATATCGACTAGAGTTGCCAGATGGTGATGCCGTAGGTGAGGACATAAAAATAGTTGACGATGAAGTATATGTATTAGCCTCTAAGAAAATAAGTCAAGATAGTTTTATTGTGTTTGTTTATAGTAGTTCCAATCCCACGTATCTAGCAGCCTCTTGGAGGGAAGTGTTACGATTTGATTCAAAAAATATAGCTCGTTCCTTTGAGTATTCTGATCGTCGATTTTATTTTGGATTAGGCTATAATGAAGGTGATGCAGTTCATGATGCGGGTCAGCTGATGGTTGTCGATTTAGATTGAATCGGAGCCGTTTGTAATCCTTTGGTTAGTAAGACGAGCGTATTTTAATTAGTAAAGTTTCTGCAATTTTCCTCAAAGATTCATGAGTCCATCCCGCTATATGTGGACTAACAATTACTTCATCTAACTGAAGAAGTTTAGTCAGCACAACTTTTTCATCAAGCTGTAAGGTGTCAAATTTTTCATTTTCAAATACATCTAAGCAAGCACCTGCCACTTTTTTAATGGACAGTGCGAATAGGAGATCCTCTAACTTAAGAACCTTGCCTCGACAAGTGTTAATGATGTAGACACCATCCTTACAATTCATAAGGTAGTCTTGATTGACCATAAAATGAGTCTCATCAGTCAGAGGTAAATGAAAACTGATCACATCTGATAAGCTCTGGATTTCCTCTGGACTTGACTCCTTTACAAAATCAAAGCCAGCGGTGTAGTCTTTTTTATATTTATCATAAGCCAGTACAGTCACATCGAAGCCAGCTAGTTTTTTAGCAAAGGAACTGCCCGTATGCCCAAAGCCAACGATGCCTACCGTTTTGCCAGAGAGCTCCACACCACGATTTTGTTCTCGATTCCACACAAAGGATTTGACCTGTGTATTGGCTCTGCTCAGATTATTGAACAAGCCAAGAAGCATACCCAGCGCATGCTCTGCGACAGCATTACAATTGCCTTCTGGAGAATTGAAAACGGCGATACCTTTGGAGGCGGCATAGTCCAAGTCGATAATCTCTAAGCCTGAGCCGAGGCGACCGATGAACTGTAACTTTTTGGCTTTGTCCATCAAGGCTTTGTCAGTTTTGATTTTACTATTGATGATAATGCCAGTGTACTCATGAATACGCTCATGCACGGCTTGCAGTGAAATGTCGGGTAAGGAAACGACCTCAAAACCATCAGCTCTCAATCCCTCCATTAAGAAGGGATGGGCTTTGTCAGAAATAAGTACTTTGCTGCGTTGAGTCATGTGGTGATTTGTTAATGAGATTCCACAGCAAAAATAGATGAATATTTAGATACATGACAATTATGTAATTTAAAAATTAAGCCTAAAATTATATATTCATTTTAGAATTTAAGCTTAAAATTTAATACAAATGAGCAAATTATAGCTTAATTTTTATAGTTAAATTGCTTTTTTAGGCATAAAAAAGTAATTTTATCCTCTAATTTAGGCCTAAAATTTAAAAAGTAGTGCAACGACGAGCTTATATCGAACACATAGAATCCTGGTTGAATGACAAGAAAGTGCTCATTTTATATGGCGCTCGTCAAGTAGGGAAGTCGACTATTCTGAGAATACTAAAGGATCGTCATCCCAACATGATCATTTTGTCATGTGAGGATCCATTTGTGAAGGATGCGATTGAAAGTCAAAATAAGTCTAGAATCAAATTATTATTTGACAATGCACCAATCGTCGCACTAGATGAAGCACAAAAAATTGAAAACATTGGGAGTCTTTTAAAATGGATTCATGACTCTGAAGATTTTGATTCGCAGATTATTGCCACTGGTTCTAGTAGTTTTGAATTATCAAATCGAGTCACAGAGTCTTTGACTGGGCGGAATATTAAGTTCTTCATATATCCCTATTCTCTTGCTGAACTGATTGATAATTTTGGCGGCTCATGGATTGTGGATAATATAGAAGATTTGATTATCTACGGTCAGTACCCCGAGATTGTAAATAGTCCAATAGAGAAGAAAGAGATATTGCTGAGAAATCTGGCTAGCGATTATTTATTTCAAGATGTCCTGCAATTTGAGCGATTGCAGAATTCAGGCGATTTGCTTAAGCTATTAAAATTACTTGCCTTTCAAGTCGGTTCAGAAGTGTCATATAATGAGCTATCTAATGAGATGGGCATCGCTGCTCAGACAGTCGAACGGTATATAGTTTTGTTAGAAAAGAATTTTGTCATTTTCAGATTGGATAGCTTTAGTCGAAACTTGCGTAATGAGTTGAAGAAGAGTAAGAAATTTTACTTCTATGACTTAGGTATACGTAATGCGTTGATTTCTAATTTCAGTCCACTGGAATATCGGCATGATAAGGGAGCCTTATGGGAAAATTTCTGTGTCGTGGAGAGAATGAAAACACAATCCATACATCAAAAAACAAGTAATTATTACTTCTGGCGAACCTATGATCAAGCTGAAATCGATTTAATAGAAGAGTCTGGAGGCATGATTGACGTGTTTGAGTTTAAGTATAAGCTTAACAAGCGAAAAGTTAAGTTTCCTCAAAGCTTTATGGATGCATATCCTGTTAGACAATCTAAAATAATTTCGCTGGATAATTTTGAACAATTGATAGAGATTTAACTAACTAAATAAGTTATGCTGCAAGCCTTTTTTTATCAACCCATTCTCGATATATTTAGACTCTGCAAATCACAATGCACATCCTTTACACGAAACACTTTAAATTGATCGCTTAAATTTTACTATGGCTCATTCGAATAAATATATCAGAGAAGAAAATTATAAGCAATTTCAGGCCGCGATGGCAACGCTCAATGAAGCGCAACAAAAAGCGGTCAAGCACACCGAAGGACCCGTGATGGTTGTCGCTGGACCTGGGACAGGCAAGACCCAGTTGCTAGCAGCGCGAGTTGGTTATATTCTAGAGACAGCAGCAGATATTAGTCCACGTAATATTTTATGTCTAACCTTCACAGATGCTGGTGCTATTGCAATGCGTCGGAGATTATTACAGTTTATTGGCCCAGAGGCATACAATGTCAACATCTACACCTTTCACTCATTCTGTAATAAAATTATTCGTGAAAACTTATCTGAATTTGGAGGCTTTAGAAATCTACAGACCTTATCTGATTTAGAAGCGGTAGAAGTCCTACATGAGATCATTGACGAATTTCCCAACGACCACTATCTCAAACGATTTAAAGGAAAAATATATTTTGATCGTAGAGGGATGCAAGGACTTTTTGAAACGATGAAAAAAGAAAACTGGACGCCCGAAATCATAAAAGAAGCCTTCGAAAATTATAAGGTAGTCGTTCAAGATGATGAAGCATATACTTACAAACGGAAAACAACTGATAAAAAAACAGGTGCCATTTATCAGAAAGGAGATGTGAATCCTGGTAAAGTTGAGAAAGAGTTAAATAAGTTCAAGACAACGCTTGCAGCTATTGAAGAATTCGAAAAATATAAACTGAAACTAGAACAACGAGAGCGCTTTGATTATGCTGATATGATTCTTTGGGTCATACAAGAATGGGCAACTAACGAAAACCTTCTCATGGATTATCAAGAACAATATCAGTACATTTTAGTAGACGAATATCAAGATACAAATGGTTCTCAAAATGAAATCGTGAACCAGCTAGCCAGCTATTGGGGAGATCAAGCGAATATCTTTGTTGTTGGTGACGACGATCAATCCATCTTCCGATTTCAGGGGGCCAACATGGGAAATATTACAAAATTTAAACAGGACTACAACCCTGAGGTCATTATTCTAGAAAATAACTATCGCTCTTCGCAAGCTATACTTGATCGATCAAAACAATTGATTGAAGAAAATAAAGAACGCTTAGTGCATATGTATCCTGAGTACACTAAAAATTTAATTGAGTCTAGAAGCGGTCAATATCCCTCAGTTAAACCTTCAGTCATCGAGTACTTCAATGAGGTTCACGAATCAAAAGATATTGCAGATCAGATTATTGCCCTAGCTGGGAAAGGTGTTAAGTTGTCAGAGATTGCCGTTATTTATAAAAAGCACAAGAATGCAGAAGACCTAGTTAAATACTTAAGCCATAAAGGCATTGCACTTAATCTAAAACGAAAAATTGATGTCCTTTACGATCCTGAAATTGATCGACTCATTACAATTCTGAGATATATACATGCAGAATTAAATGATATCCATTCAGCAGAAGGCTACTTATTTAAGATGCTGCACTATAGTTTCTTCAATTTAAAACCATATGATATTGGCAAGCTGGCCATCTATTGTTCGCGAAGGACCGAGAGCAAAGAAGACGATTATAAATGGAGAACAGTGCTTCAAAACAAGGATGATTTGAAAAAGGCCGGCGTAAAACATATAGATGATGTCATCCGCGTTGGGGCAACCATTGAACAATGGATTGCTGACATACACAATATGACCTTGCAGACATTATTCGAACGCATCTTGACACAATCTGGGATTTTCACAGACATTATGCAAAGTGGAAATTCAGCCTGGCGCTTTCAATTAATCAATACCTTCTTTGATCTCATTAAAAACGAATCCGCTAAAAATCCAAAATTTAGTTTGGGCGATTTATTAGCTGTTATTGAAAATATGTTTGAAGCAGAAGTACCACTCCCTTTAATGAAAATCACGCACTCTGAAAGTGGGGTTAATTTTATTACAGCTCACTCTTCAAAGGGCTTGGAGTTTGAGTATGTATTTATTATTCAAGCAGACCAAAAAAATTGGATTAAGGCCAACTATAAAAACAACCGATTTAAATTTCCACCACCTCTAGTACCAGTATCTGATAATAGTGACGTTGAGGATGATCGCCGATTGTTTTATGTCGCTATGACTCGATGCAAAACTCATCTTCAGATTTCATATTCTAATAAGTCGAAAGATGACTCTGAGCTAGAGCCTTGTAGTTTTATACCTGAGTTGTTATCTGGTTCTGATATCGAAACACAAAAAATAAATCTAACAGAAGAGCAAGTGACAGAGTATAGTTTGACATTAATGAAGCAGACAATATCAAAACCAATTCTAATTGATCATGAACATATCGATCGGGTATTACAGGATTATTCTGTCAGTGTCACGCATCTGAATAAATATCTACGCTGTCCATTAAGTTTTTATTTTGAAAATATTTTACGAGTGCCGATGGCAAGGAGCTCTAGCATGGGCTTTGGTAGTGCGATCCATTATGCATTTGAAAATTTCTTTAGCACTTTAGAGGCAGATCCTCAGCGCAAGACGCCAGTAAAATCTGTCCTGATCGATTTGTTTGAAAAAGGGATGTATAAACATCGATCTCATTTTACAGAAAGACAATATGATGACCTTAAAATATATGGCACTGAATTATTGACAAATTATTATGACCACTATGAGTCTTCCTGGTCGGTCGTTCGCGAATTTAAGCCAGAACACTCAGTGAAGTTAAGTGAATACAAAGGGATTCCTATAAATGGTAAAATTGACAGTATCGCTTATTATGATGACAAAATGGAGGTGATTGATTTTAAGACAGGCAAATACAACTATGCCGCAATTAAGTTAAAAGCACCAAATGAGGAGAATGAAAACGGAGGTGATTATTGGAGGCAAATTGTTTTTTATAAATTGCTGCTGGACCAAGATCCCGTGATTACTAAACCAATGACAAGTGGGACGATGGATTTTATTGAACCACATAATAGTAAGCTGGTGAGAAAAACAATTGAAGTCAGTCCTGAGGATGTCGCTATCGTTGAACAACAACTGATCGAGTCATATGATAAAATTAAGAAACATGAATTTGAAACAGGCTGTGGAGAAGATGATTGTCAGTGGTGCCAGTTTGTGAATCATCAATTTGAGATCAATCCTAAATTAGATAACTATATTGATGAAGAAGATTTGGCTGAACCTTTTACAGGTGTTGCCGAGCAGCTATCACAAGTTGAAGACTAATTTATTAGATATGTATGCTCAGATTTTTTTAAAATTGAGGCTATTCTATTGGCCTTTTACCAATATGTTAATTTTATCGGTTACAACATGGAAGTCTGATGCAACTGTTCAATTGCTTTGAAATAAGATCAGCTCATATCAAAGTGTTAATCTTAATGATAGCCCATCGAATTCCGTTTCTTTTCCTGTAAATTGTCGTCTTAATAAAGAATCAATAAGCAAACACTCTATGAACTTGAACAATTTAACAAAGTCAAACAATCCAATGCTTAGCGATAGTGCTGTTAATAAAGCTTCTCACGCAGGAAAAGCTTCTCAAAGAGGACCAGTTGAACGAGCTAGTGGAGGGACAATGACTGTCTCAGGTGCTGTAACTAAGACGATTCTCTTAGTGCTTATCTTATTGACAACTACCTTATATAGTTTTAGATTTCCATCTCAGATGTTAATGACTGTAGGGGCATTAGGTGGTGCTGGTGTTTATTTTTTAACGAGCTTTAAGCCAACACTAGCTCCAATTACAGCTCCAGTTTATGCAGTCTTGAAAGGTCTATTAGTGGGTGCAGTCTCTGCGATTTATGCAGCGCAATACGGTGGTATTGTCTTTCAGGCGGTTAGTTTAACTATTGGCACCTTATTGACAATGTTGATTGTCTATCAGACAGGCTTAATCAAGGTGACGCAGAAGTTTAGAATGGGCGTTTCAATGGCAGTCGGTGCCATTATGATCGTTTATTTGATTAGTTGGGCCGGTCATTTTATTGGATTCACTATACCTTATTTACATGAGGGAGGACTAATAGGAATTGGAATTACAGTTGTCATCATTGGAGTAGCTGCTCTCAACTTATTACTAGACTTCGATAATTTTGAAAAAGGAGAGAAAGGCAACGCACCTAAGTATATGGAATGGTATTTCAGCATGGGACTCCTATTTACATTAGTCTGGTTATATATCGAATTCTTACGATTGTTAGGTAAACTCAATCGCGATTAAGAATCACAAAAACTGAATTTAAGATTTACAAGACGCAATAAATAATGTTGGCCTTTTCATAAAGTTGAGAGGGCCTCTTTTTTTGCTTCCTGCGGTCGCAGTGTTGAGCCTGCCTGCCGAATTTCTACGTCTAACCAAATAAATATAGTTAAATTTTGTTATGCATAAGCCATTAATTTAACATAAGGAGTTTGTCTGCTTATAACAGAGAAAACCCTATGAATTAATTTGTTTTTGACTGCATTTAA